>NZ_LZJI01000227.1 GCF_001667775.1 Mycobacterium sp. E1747 | reverse complement strand
GGCGCCGGCGGAAGACCGGATGGTTGGCGCGCAGCGCCGACACCAGACGGGTGAACTCCAGCAGGCCGTTGTCCGCCTTCGACCAGTCGATCCAAGTGATCTCGTTGTCCTGGCAGTACCCGTTGTTGTTGCCGTTTTGCGTGCGGCCCAGCTCGTCACCGTGGCAGATCATCGGCACGCCCTGCGAGAGCAGGAGCGTGGTGAGGAAGTTGCGCTGTTGGCGGGCACGCAGCGCGTTGACGTCCGGGTCATCGGTGGGACCCTCCGCGCCACAATTCCACGACCGGTTGTGACTCTCGCCGTCGTTGTTGCCCTCGCCGTTGGCCTCGTTGTGTTTCTCGTTGTAGGACACCAGGTCTCGCAACGTGAACCCGTCGTGGGCGATGACGAAGTTGATCGACGCGACCGGGCGGCGACCGGTGTGCTCGTAGAGGTCGGCCGACCCCGATAGCCGGTAGGCGAACTCGTCGAGGGTCGACGGCTCGCCGCGCCAGAAGTCCCGGACCGCGTCGCGGTACTTGCCATTCCACTCGGTCCACTGCGGCGGGAAATTGCCCACCTGGTAGCCGCCCGGGCCGACGTCCCACGGCTCGGCGATCAGCTTGACCTGGCTCACCGTCGGATCCTGTTGCACCAGTTCGAAAAACGCCGCCAGCCGGTCCACGTCGAAGAATTCGCGAGCCAGCGTCGCGGCCAGGTCGAACCGGAAGCCGTCGACGTGCATCTCGATCACCCAGTAGCGCAGGGAGTCCATGATCAGTTGCAGCGCGTGGGGGTGCCCGACGTTGAGGCTGTTGCCCGTGCCGGTGTAGTCCATGTAGTAGCGCTTGTCGTCGTCGACCAGCCGGTAATAGGCGGGGTTGTCGATGCCGCGCATCGACAGCGTCGGCCCCATGTGGTTGCCCTCGGCGGTGTGGTTGTAGACGACGTCGAGGATGACCTCGATGCCCGCCTCGTGCAGGGTCCGCACCATGGCCTTGAATTCCTGCACCTGCCCGCCCGGCGAGGTGGCGCTGGAGTACTTGAAGTCGGGCGCGAAGAACCCGATCGTGTTGTAGCCCCAGTAATTCGACAGGCCCTTGTCCACCAACGTCGAGTCGTTTGCGAAGTGGTGCACCGGCATGAGCTCGATGGCGGTGACGCCGATGCTCTTGAGGTGCTCGATGATCACTGGGTGTGCGACGCCCGCGTAGGTGCCACGCAGTTGCTCGGGAATGTCCGGGTGGGTTTGCGTCAGGCCCTTGACGTGCGCCTCGTAGATGACCGTGTCGGCGTATTGATGGTCCGGCGGCCGGTCATTGCCCCAGTCGAAGTAGGGGTTGATCACCACCGACTTGGGCATGAACGCGGCCGAGTCTTCGTCGTTGCGGCTGTCCGGGTCACCGAAGTTGTAGCTGAACAGGGCCTGGTTCCATTCGAACGAGCCGTCGATGGCCTTCGAATAGGGGTCGACCAGCAGTTTGTTCGGATTGCACCGCAAGCCGTTCTGCGGGTCGTACGGGCCGTGCACGCGGTAGCCGTAGCGCTGGCCAGGTTCGATGTTGGGGATGTAGGCGTGCCAGACGAACCCGTCAACCTCCGGCAGCGCGACGCGGCTCTCGGTGCCGTCGGCGTCGAACAGGCACAGCTCCACCCGCTCGGCCACTTCGCTGAAGACGGCGAAATTGGTGCCCGCCCCGTCGTAGGTGGCGCCCAGGGGGTAGGCGCGGCCCGGCCACACCTCTCCGGTGGGTGTGGGGGCTACCGCTCCTGCGGCTTCTGCGGATGTCATGGCGCAATCAATACCCTACCGGGGCCTCGCCCAAACGGCAGTGCGGAAAGACTTGCGGTTAAACGGTTTTCAAGGCCGCAACATGACCTTGACCGCGCCATCCTGCTTCTTCTGGAAAATTTCATAGGCGTGCGGCGCCTGGTCCAGTGGCAGCACATGCGAGGCGAACGTGTCGACCCCGAGCGGGTCGTCGTCGGTCAGCAGCGGCATGATGTCGTCGACCCACCTCTTGACGTTGGCCTGGCCCATCCGCAGGGTCACCTGCTTGTCGAACAGGGTGAGCATCGGCAGCGGGTCGGCCATCCCGCCGTAGACGCCGATCAGCGATATCGTGCCGCCGCGGCGCACGACGTCGATGGCGGAGTACAGGGCGTGCAGCCGGTCCACGCCGGCGGTCTGCATGAGCCGCTTGCCAATGAAGTCCGGCAACATGCCGGTGGCCTGTTGGGCGAACTTGGCCGCCGGAGAGCCGTGCGCTTCCATGCCCACCGCGTCGATGACGGAGTCGGAACCCCGCCCGTCGGTCAGGTCCCGGATCGCGTCCCCAAGCGGAACATCGAGCCGACCCAGGTCGATGGTGTGGATGCCGCGCTGCGCGGCGCGGCCCAGGCGCTCGGCCACCAGGTCGACCGCGATCACCCGAAAGCCCAGATGATCGGCGATGCGTGCGGCCATGTCACCGATGGGTCCCAGGCCGAGCACGGTGACCGTGCCGCCGTCCGGGATATCGGCGTAAGCCACCGCCTGCCAGGCGGTGGGCAGCACGTCTGATAGGTAGACGAATCGCGAATCCGGCGGCCCCACCGGGACTTTGATGTGGCTGAACTGAGCCTGCGGTACCCGCAGCAGTTCGGCTTGCCCGCCGGGGATTTCACCGTAGAGCTCCGAGTAGCCGAACAGCGCGGCGCCCATGCCCTGCTCGCGCACCTGGGTGGTCTCGCACTGGGTGTAGAGGCGCTGGTCGCACATGTAGCAACTGCCGCAGGAGATTTGGAACGGGATGACGACCCGGTCCCCGACCCGCAAGTCGCCCGTTTCGCCGCCGACCTCACGCACGATCCCCATGGGTTCGTGCCCGAGGATGTCCCCCGGTTTCATGAAAGCGCCGAGAATCTCGTACAGATGCAGGTCCGACCCGCAGATGTTGGTGGAGGTGACTTCGATGATGGCGTCGGAGGGCTTCTCGATCTTCGGATCGGGCACCGACTCCACCCGCACATCGCGCTTGCCGTGCCACGTGACAGCCTTCATGTGCGTGGCACATACCCGCCATGCGCCCGCCGAAACGGGACGAACCGCGTCAGCGGTGCCGGCGCTTGAGGGGATGCTCGTTGTCGATCAGCGACTTCGCGATGTCGATGATCTTGGTGTTGGATTTCTGCGAGAGCCGGGTGAGCAGCTCGAACGCCTCGACCGCGTCGAGATTGAACCGCTCCATGATGATTCCTTTGGCCTGACCGATCATGTCCCGCGAGGCCAGGGCGCTGCGGAATTGGTCCTGACGGCGCAACATCGACCACGCCAGCGCGATGTGCGTCGCGAAAACGGCACCCAGCTCCACCGAGTCGTCGGGAAACGCGTACGGGGAGTCGGCGTAGAAGTTGAGTGCGGCCATGGTGTCGCGGTCCGTGAACAGTTCATAGGACAGGATGGACCGGATCGGGGTCTGCTCGATCGCGTATCGCCGGTACCGCGGCCATCGTTCGTCCTCGGCGAGGTCTTCGACGTGCATGATGTGGTGCCGCCAAGCGGCCTCCAGGCAGGGCCCCTGGCCGCAACGATTCTGGACGTCGTCCAACAGGATCGGATAGCGGTGCGTGGCGGCCACGTTGGTGACGGACTTGGTCCGCGAGGCTAGGGTGATGCCGGCGTACTGGCAGCCGGCGACGTGCGCGACACCGTTGCAGATGAGTTGGTTGAGCCCCGAAGCTATATCGGTTTCCTCGCGCTCGAGGTTGGACACCAGCTCGGCCAGCTGGGTCACTACTACCGCATTGCCGTCGTCCATGGCACCCCTCTCGAAGGGTCTGCCCCCGGCATCGAATCCCTGCAGGCTGCTTCCCGAGAGCCATGCCTCGTTCATTCAAGCGTGCGAAGGGCATTTCGGTGCGTCAACCCACAAAACGAAGTCTACGGGCCAGAATACGAAGCGCAACCCGCCGGCCCCCAGGGCCGTCGCGGCGCTGCGACGACCGCGGGATCATCTTCCGTCCCACTGGATACACGTAACGCGCTCGGAATAAACAGTTTTGGTCGCGGTCGCCGACTTTCATGCCGCGACGCACCCGATCTTCGGCGGCAAGCCGTCCTACACTCGGATTGGTGACCTCAATCGTGATCGTTGGCAGCGGCTTCACCGGATTCAGTTGCGCCCATCGTTTGGCCCGCATCCTGCGCCGACGGCGCGCGCAG
>NZ_LZJI01000226.1 GCF_001667775.1 Mycobacterium sp. E1747 | reverse complement strand
ACCTGCAACCGCACCCGGCTGATCCGGCCGAACCCAGGGCGGCCTCCCGGGGTGAGCTCGTAGCCGCAGACCCGGGCCTCCAGCCGGGTGGGCGCCCCCTGCCAGTCGCCGTCGGTGACCAGCACGGTGCACCCCTTGTTGCGGGCCCGCGCCACCACCGCGCGCGCCCGGGTCTGCGGCACCCGGCGCCCGCCCAGGCCGAGGACCACCAGATCCATGCCGTCGACGAGCACCGCGGCCACCTCCACCGGGTCGGTGCCGGGATCCGGTATCACCGCGACCCGGCTCAGATCCGCCCCCATCTCGGCGGCGGCCAGCAGCCCGATGTCCGGCTGGCCGACGATTGCCACGTTGCCGCCCGACGCCGTCACCGCGGCCACCATGGCCAGCAGCAGCGACCGGGCGCCCGAGAGGACCGCCACCGTTCCGCGCGGCAGCGGGACCTGTAGCGCGTCCGCCAACCACTGCGGGAGGTTCAGGTGGGACTCGGACGCCGGCAGCAGGTCGTCCGTCGGAGCCACGGCGCGGGCTGCGGTGCGGGCCCCGGACATCATGGTGCGACCGGACATCTCAGCGATCCGCCGCCGAAGCGATTCCAGCTGCTCAGACCTGGTTTCATAGCGCGGATCGGAGGCAAAAGCCGCGGTCATGACAAGCCTCCCGATCCCCTGATTTTCGAAAGTATGTTCGATCTCTTCCGCAGTAAACACCCGCCCTCTGACAACCGTCAAGCAACACAAGAGGCGGCTTTATGCGCTCGGTACTGGTGTGACATGTGGTCGAGATGTGACACGGATTTCGCTTCGGCGCAGCCCTGGACGCCGAGATTGCCACCACGGCTGTTCTTCTGAACCCGAGTACGACCCTGGCGGCAATTTCGGCGAAAACAGGCATTCGCCGACCACGCCTACTCGACTAATGTTCGATCGGTGGAACGATCCCACGCGCCCAACCCAAGGACCGGACCAAGCCATGGCAGCAGAGCAATTCGGTAAGTATCGATTGCTGCGACTGCTCGCCCAAGGGCGATGCGAGGTCTACGAGGCGGAGCTAGACAACACTCGTCAGCGGGTGGCACTGAAGATCTTCCCGCGACGGGATTCGGTCCCCCCGACCCCCACGCGCATGCAACGCGAGGCGGGCGTGGCGACGCGGGCGCTGACGAACGCGGCAGCGCCGCATTGGGTGTTGATCGACGACGTCGGCGAGATCGACGGGCGCCTATACCTGCAGATGCCCCTCATCGAGGGCATCGATCTGCGCGCGCTGTTGGCCCAGCAGGGACCGCTCACCCCGGCGCGCGCGGTGGCCGTGCTCGGCCAGGTCGCCGCGGCCGTCGACACCGCGCACGCTGCGGGCCTGGTGAGCCGGGAGATCGCGACGGAGAACATCCTCATCGACCGAGATGGCTTCGCCTACTTGCTTTGTCGCCCGTACGCGCCACCGCTGGACCATACGGGTCAACCTGACCACACGTTCCATCTCACCGAAGGATCCGCCGCCCCCGAGGCCTTGACGGGCACGGTCGATGACCACATCCGCGCCGCCACCTATTCGCTGGCGTGCGTCCTATACGAGTGCCTGACCGGTGCGCCGCCTTTTCCCTCCGGCGACGCCAGCCAGCAGGTCATCGGGCATCTGACCAAGGATCCGCCCGAACCCAGCTACGCGAACCCCGCCGTGCCACCCGCGTTCGACGGGGTCATCGCCCGCGGCATGGTGAAGAAGCCGAAGTACCGCTATGCCAGCGGTAAAGCGCTGACCGAGGCCGCCAGCGCCGCGCTGCAATGGCCGGCGGACCCGGTCAGGAAAAACAAACACAAAGCGCGGTGATCCGCAGCCCTACTCCCACTCTATGGTGCCGGGGGGTTTGCTGGTGATGTCGAGCACCACGCGGTTGACCTCGCGGACCTCGTTGGTGATCCGCGTCGAGATGCGCTCCAGCACCTCGTAGGGCACCCTGGTCCAGTCGGCGGTCATGGCGTCCTCGCTGGACACCGGCCGCAACACGATGGGATGCCCGTAGGTGCGGCCATCGCCCTGCACACCGACCGAGCGGACATCGGCCAGCAGCACCACCGGGCACTGCCAGATCAGGTTGTCCAGGCCGGCAGCGGTCAGTTCCTCGCGCGCGATCGAGTCGGCGCGCCGCAGGGTCTCCAACCGCGCCGCGGTGACCTCGCCGACGATCCGGATGCCCAGACCTGGCCCCGGAAAGGGTTGGCGCGCAACGATTTCCTCCGGCAGGCCCAGCTCGCGCCCGACGGCGCGCACCTCATCCTTGAACAGCAGCCGCAACGGCTCGACGAGCCGGAACTTCAGGTCGTCGGGCAGGCCGCCGACGTTGTGGTGGCTCTTGATGTTGGCGGTCCCGCTGCCCCCACCGGATTCCACCACGTCCGGATACAGCGTGCCCTGGACGAGGAACTCGACCTCAGATCCGGTGTCGCTCAGGATGTCCCGCACCGCGCCCTCGAACGCACGGATGAACTGGCGGCCGATGATCTTGCGCTTGCCCTCGGGGTTGGTCACCCCCGACAGCGCCCGCAGGAAGGTGTCCGCGGCGTCGACGGTGACCAGGTTGGCCCCGGTGGCGGCCACGAAGTCGCGCTGCACCTGCGCGCGTTCGCCGGCGCGAAGGAGCCCGTGGTCGACGAAGACGCAGGTCAACCGGTCGCCGATGGCGCGCTGCACCAGTGCGGCGGCCACCGCCGAGTCCACGCCGCCGGACAGCCCGCAGATCGCGTGCCCGCCGCCGATCTGTTCGCGAACCTGCTCGACCAGCGCGCTGGCGATGTTGGCGGGCGTCCACTGGGCGCCCAGCCCGGCGAAGTCGTGCAGGAACCGGCTGAGCACCTGCTGCCCGTGTGGGGTGTGCATGACCTCGGGGTGATACTGCACCCCGGCCAGGCGGCGGCTCCGGTTTTCGAAGGCGGCCACCGTCGCGCCCGCGCTGCTGGCCACCACGTCGAACCCCTCCGGCGCGGCCGTGACCGCGTCACCGTGACTCATCCACACCGGCTGGACGCTGGGCAGCCCCGAATGCAGTTCGCCGCCAACCACTTTCAGCTCGGTACGGCCGTACTCGCTGGTGCCGGTGTGGGCGACCGTCCCGCCCAGCGCCTGCGCCATGGCCTGGAATCCGTAGCAGATGCCGAACACCGGCACACCGAGGTCGAACACCGCCGGATCGAGCTGCGGGGCACCCTCTTCGTAGACGCTGGACGGCCCCCCCGAGAGCACCAGCGCCGACGGCTGCCGGGCCTTGATCTCGTCGATCGAGGCGGTATGCGGGATGACCTCGGAGAAGACCCGCGCCTCCCGGACGCGCCGGGCGATCAGCTGCGCATACTGAGCGCCGAAATCGATGACCAACACGGGGTGCGGCGAGGGGGTTTCCACGCAGCCAGCTTAGTGGCTGCGCCATCACATCAGGTGGGTCGGTTGCACAACGCCGAATCGCATGCCGGCGTAGCGCTTCAGGGCCGCCGGGCTGAAGTACACGTGCTGGTGCGCGGTGTGCAGATCGCGGAAGCAGCGTTGCAGGGGGTGGCCCGCGTGCACCGCGCCCGCCCCGGTCAGGCCGAACGCCGTATCGACCGCCCGCCGCGCCGCACGCATCGCCTGTTGGGCGGCGAGTTGGAAGCCGGCGCGCTGCTGAAGCGACGGTGAATCGCCGGCGCGCGCGGTATCCCACAGGGCGCCGGCCTCGTCCAGGACGAATGCGCGGGCGGCCCGCAAACCCGCGTCGGCACTGGCGAACTCGACTTGCGCAGCGGGGTCCGCGGCGAGGGGCTCAAACGTGCCGGCACGCGTCTTCGTCGGCGCAAGGTCGGCGAATTCGTCGAGCGCGCGTCGCGCAATGCCCAGTGGGACGCCGACGAGCCCGACACCGACGAGTGTGAAGAACGCCAGCCTCCACAACGGTCCGTCCTGGCGGGCCGCCTCGAAGAACGGGCTGATGGTGTGTTCTTCGGCGATGTGAATGCCGCGCGCGACCACGTCGTTGCTGCCGGTGGCGCGCAAGCCCAGGACGTCCCAGTCGTCGACGATTTCGGCGTCCGCGCGCGGGAAGAACCCCAGGCGCCAGTCCGGCCCGCGATCGGAGATCATGCGCGGGGCGTCGCCGTCGAAGACGAACATCCCGGCCAGCATCCATTCGGCGTGGCGGCAACCGCTGGCGAACGGCCACCGGCCGTCGACGCCGAACCTTCCGTCGCCATCGGGGGCGGCGCGCCCGGTGGGGGCGAACACCGTCGCCGCGAGGAAGTCGGCGTCCGGGCCGAACAGCGCTGTGGCGGCGGCGGGTTCGAGCCAGGCAGTGAACGCGGGCGCGCCGGCACCGATGGCCGCGACCCAACCGGCCGAGCCGTCGGCACGCGCGAACTCCTCGATCATCTCGATGAACTCGACTGGGGCCACTTCGAATCCGCCGAGCGAGCGCGGTTGCACGGCACGGAAGACACCGGCGGCACGCAGCCGCTCGACCAGGTCGATCGGCAACGTGCCCAGCGCCTCGGCCTCGGCGGCGCGCCGCGTGATTTCGGGCGCCAGCGCGCGGGCGACCTCGGCTGGATGAGCGCCGTCCGAAAGACCGACGGCGTGGCCTGTTGCAATTGTCATGTCGAGCTCCACACTTTTGATACAGTGAGCTGTAATAGATACAGGAGCATGTACTTAATTATGGAATCTGTCAAGGGCCAGCCCCCGCCTCGCCGATACGACTCGACGCGTCGCAGACAGCAGGCGCAGCACAACCGGCGCGCGGTGCTGGTGGCCGCCCGTCGGCGCTTCCTGGCGCAGGGATACGCGGCGACGACGCTCGCCGAGATCGCGCGCGACGCCGCCGTGTCCGTCGAAACGGTGTACAAGACGTTCGCTACCAAGGCCGGCGTGCTGAAAGCGCTCTTCGATGTGTCGGTCGCCGGCGACGACGAGCCGATCCCGATGGTCGAGCGCGACGCGATCCAGAAGGTCCGCGACGCCCCCGATGCCGCCCGCAAGCTGGAGATCTACGCCAAGCACCTGGCCGCCACCATGCCGCGCAGCGCGCCGATCCAGCTCCTGGCGCGCGATGGCGCCGCGGTGTCACCGGACGCCGCGGACGTCTGGAAGCAGATCCGGCAGGAAACGCTGGACGCCATGACGATGTTCGCTTCCGCTCTGGCGCAGACGGGACAGCTGCGCGTCAGCGCCAATCAAGCGCGCGACGTCCTGTGGACATATCACGCACCGGAGCTTTACGAGCTGCTCGTCCTGGAACGCGGTTGGTCGGCCGCCCGGTACGGCAAATTCATCGCGCGGGCATGGATCGACGCCCTGCTCGAAGAGTGAGCCCTACAACGCGAATACCTGACGCACCGCGCTGACGGTCTGCGGGTCGCCTTCGAAGGCGATGCGCCGCAACGCCGCCTTGCGCTTGGCTTCGCTCGCGCCGAGGCGGGCGGTCACCAGGTCCGCCGCGCCGGCGGTGATCGTCACCGACGGTTCGCCGCGGGCCCCCGCCAGGCGCCCTTGCGTCACCGCGAAGTCGAAGCGCCGGCCATCGATCTCGACCCGGCAGGTGGCCTCCAAACCCGCGGCCCTACCCGAGTCGAAGCCGAGCAGGATCCCGGCCAGAAATCCGTTGAGCGGCGATGCCGGCTCGCCCTCGACCGGGCCCAGACGATCCAGTCCGAACCACGCGACGCTCCGCAACACGGGCAACACCCGCTGCCAGCCCATGTCACTGAGGGTGTAGACGGTCCGCCCGATCGGGGCGGGTAGATCGGAGCGATCGACGAGCCCGGCGTCCTGCAGTTCCTTGAGCCGCTCGGCCAACAAATTCGTTGCGATACCGGGCAATTCGGCGCGCAAGTCACTGTAGCGGCGCGCTCCACCGACCAGCTCGCGCAGGATCAGCAGCGTCCACCGCTCGCCCAGCACGTCGAGCCCGAGTGCAATCGGGCAGTTCTGGTTGTAGGTCCTGCGGGTCGCCACCACGCCAGCCTAGTCACTGTTAGACGCCTTTTTCAATTTAATACTTGATTTTATTGTCTAGCGACTTTATGGTCACGTCTATGCGCCTCGCAACCCGTGTCAGGAACCACCCGATCGCCGCGCTCGCCGTCATCTGCCTCGGCGTCTTCGTGATCAGCGTCGACGCCACCATTGTCAACGTCGCGATACCCACGTTGTCGCGCGAACTCGGCGCCGACACGGCCCAGCTGCAGTGGATCGTCGACGCCTACACGCTGGTGATGTCCGGCCTGCTGCTCTCGGCGGGCAGCCTGTCCGACCGGTACGGCCGGCGCGGGTGGCTCAACTCCGGACTCGCGCTGTTTGCGCTCACCTCCGCGGTTGCGGCACAGGCGGATTCGGCCGGCGCCCTGATCGCGGCCCGCGCCGCCATGGGCGTGGGTGCGGCGGTGATCTTTCCGACCACGCTGGGGCTGATCACCAACATCTTCACCGACGCCACGGCGCGCGCCAAGGCGATCGGGCTGTGGGCGGCGATGGTGGGCGTGGGGGTGGCCGTGGGACCGATCAGCGGGGGCTGGCTGCTCGAACACTTCTGGTGGGGCTCGATCTTCATGGTGAACATCCCGATCGCCGCCGTGGCCATCGTTGGCGGAATCCTGTTCGTGCCGACCTCGCGCGACCCGGCCGCCCCGCGCATCGACGTCCCCGGGCTGGTCCTGTCCGCCGCTGGGATCACAACCCTGGTCTACACGGTCATCCAGGCGCCCACCTGGGGATGGACCAACGGCCGCACCGCGGCCGGATTCGCCTTTGCGGCAACGCTGCTCGCCGCGTTCGCGCTGTGGGAGCGGCGCACCACCCATCCGATGCTTGACGTCTCGGTGTTCGTCAACCGCCGGTTCTCCGGCGGCAGCCTGGCGGTGACCGCCGGCTTCCTGACGTTGTTCGGGTTCATCTTCGTCATCACCCAGTACTTCCAATTCATCAAGGACTACACCGCCTTTCAGAGCGGGGTGCGCCTGCTTCCGGTCGCCGCCTCGATCGCGCTGGCCAGCGTCGGCGCGCCCCGGCTGGTGGAACGAATCGGCACCACGGCCGTCGTCGCGTCCGGTCTGACCGTGTTCGCCGCCGGACTGGCCTGGGCGTCCACGGCGGACGCCGCCACACCCTATGACCAGATCGCCATGCAGATGCTGTTGCTCGGCGGCGGCCTCGGCCTGACCGTTTCCCCGGCCACCGAGGCGATCATGGGCTCGCTGTCGGTCGACAAGGCCGGCGTCGGTTCGGCGGTCAACGACACGACGCGCGAACTCGGCGGCACGCTCGGGGTGGCCATCGCCGGCAGCATCTTCGCGTCGGTGTACTCCGGACATCTTGAGGCGGCCGCGTTGACCGGATTGCCGGTCGAGGCGATGCGGCGCTCGATGGCGGTGGCGCACAGCGTGATCGGGCGGCTGCCTATCCAACAGGCGGGCCCGGTCCGTGCCGTCGTCGATCGCGCATTCCTCGACGGTCTGCGGGTGAGCTCGCTGGCATGCGCCGGCATCGCGCTGGGCGCCGCGATCGTCGTGGCCTGGCTCCTGCCGGCGCGTCAAACCGAGAGGGAGATGCCATGAACGGCAGCACGTATGTCCTCGGCCACGCCGACGCGGAGGTGCGGCGGCTCATTCTGCAGAGCCGGCTTTACAACGACCACACCGAGCACGCATTGCGGCTCGCCGGCCTGCGCCCCGGCATGCGGGTGCTCGATATCGGCAGCGGACCCGGTGACGTCTCGTTCGTCGCCGCCCGGCTGGTCGGCCCGGCCGGCAGCGTCCTCGGGGCGGACGTCGCGCCTGGGATGGTCGAGCTCGCCCGCGCCCGCGCCGCCGAACAGGGTGTGTCCACAGTACGTTTCGTCCACTCGGCAATCGACGCGATCGAGCTGGACGAGCCCGTCGACGCGGTCGTCGGCCGGTTGATCCTCATGCACCTGCCCGATCCGGCGGCCGCGCTGCGCCGGCTCAGCTCGTTCGTGCGGCCCGGCGGCGTGATCGCGTTCTCCGAGAACGACATTGCAGCCGCGCGCAGCGTACCGGAGATTCCGCTGTTCAGTCAGGTGATATCGGGCATCGTGCGGGCCTTCGAGGCCATGGGCCTGTCCGCGCGGTTCGGCACCACGCTGCACACGATCTTCGCCGACGCCGGACTGGGCTCACCGCGGCTGACCGTCGGCGCCCCGATCGGCACGGCCGCCGACGCCGACATCCTGGCGTACGGCGCGGAAGTCTGGCGGCTGGTCTCCCCCATCGCCCAACAGGGTGGGTTCGCCATTGACGAGGTCGCCGACGTCGATAACTTCGTGCCGCGCTTCCGCGACCAGGCGCTCGCGGCCGATGCCCTCATCACGATGCCGCCCATCATCACGGCATGGGTGCGGAAATGACCGACATGATCGAGCAGCAGTATTCGACCGGCCTGTCGCGCGACAACATCGAGCGTGCACTGCGCTCCGCCGGGATGGACCTCGACCACCTCGCGCCCGCCGGCCTGGCGATGCTGGAGGACTTCCACACCATGGGCCGCATCGCCACCGCACAGCTGGTAAACCTCGTCGGGGTCGCCCATGAAAGCAGAGTGCTCGACGCCGGCAGCGGGGTAGGCGGCACCGCCCGCTACGTCGCCGACCGTTACGGCTGCGAGGTCACGGCCGTCGACCTCACCGACGAATACTGCGAAACGAACCGCTGGCTCAACCGCCTGGTCGGCCTCGACGCCCTGATATCGGTGCACCGGGCAGACGTCACCGAACTGCCCTTTCCCGACGCCATTTTCGACGTCGCCATCAGCCAGCACGTCCAGATGAACATCGCCGCAAAGGCGCGCCTGTACGCCGAGGCGCGCCGCGTGCTCAGGGACGGCGGGCGGCTTGCCCTGTGGGACATCACGGTTGGAGACGGCCGCAAGCTCGACTATCCGCTGCCGTGGGCGGACCGACCCGAGAACAGCCACCTGGTTACTCCCGACGAACTGTGCGCCGCTGTCGAATCCGCCGGTTTCGCCGTCGACCGCTGGAACGACCTCACCGACCCGGCCGCCGCGGTCATGCAGGCCATCCTGACCCAGCCCGCCGGCCCGCTGGGCCTGCACGCCTTTGTCACCGACTTCGACCGCAAGGCCGAAAACCTGACCCGGGCCCTGGCCGACGGGCGCCTGCGCGCCATCCAGGCGGTGTGCGAACGGTGAAAACCATGGCGCTCAATGATATTCCGCACAAACGCTACACGCTGGCGTGGAGCTGGGGCCGCGGCGAAGTCAGGTTCCTGCGGCGGTCGGACGGCTCCCGATTGCGCTACTTCACGGCGGGAACCGGCCCACCGCTCGTGCTGCTGCACACCGTCCGCACGCAGCTGGACTACTTCCAGCGGGTGGTGCCGGCACTGTGGGATGACTTCACCGTGTACGCGCTGGACCTGCCCGGCATGGGCTGGTCCGACGTCGTGCCGAGCGCCCGGTACGGAAAACCCGAATTACGCGGCGCCGTCGTCGAATTCGTCAGGACTCTGGACCTTCGCAACGTCACGCTGGCGGGCGAGTCAATGGGCGGCGCTCTGGCGCTGCTGTCCTCGATCGAACTGACGGACCGGGTGAGCGGCGTGATCGCCTTCAACCCCTACGACTACCCGGGCGGCCTCGAGCGCGGCAACTGGTTTGCCCGTGTGATCGGGACGGGCGTCCGGCTGCCCGGATCCGGACCGCTCTTCGCCGCGCTCGAGAATCGCCTTATCCTGCGCGGCGTACTGCGGGGCGGTTTGGCCGACGGCGGCGCGTTGCCAAGCGACCTCCTCGTCGAACTCCGTCGCAGCGGCCGCCGTCGCGGCTACCCCAGAGTGAATCGGGCCATCATGCGCGTCCTCCCCGGCCTCATCGACGCGAAAACCCGCTACCCGCAGGTGAAGACGCCGGTCACGCTGGTCTACGGCGAGCATGATTGGTCGCGGCCCGCGGAGCGCGACCACGTAGCCCGCCTGCCGGGCGCCCGGCCCGTCACGGTGAGCGACGCGGGTCACTTCTCGGCCCTCGAACGCCCCGCCGAGGTGGTGCGCATCATCCGGCACGCCCGGCGGCCATGAGCTGGTCACGCAGCCCAACTTGGGTTTGGTTGTCGCCGCAAACCCAAGGCGCGATGTCAGCGGCTCCGGCGAACGAAAACCTTTACGCCCCAACCTAGTTGGTGTTAGGTGGTGGTTGGGGTTGGAAGGGGTCGTACCACCACCAGTCGGCGCGTTCGCCGAGGGGCCCGGGCCATGGTGGGAC
>NZ_LZJI01000225.1 GCF_001667775.1 Mycobacterium sp. E1747 | reverse complement strand
CGAGCATGTCGATCTGCGGCCACCCGAAGCGCTGCACCAGCTTCCGTAGGACCACGGCCAATAACACCGCCGCGGTGCTCAGCGCCAGGGCGCGGTAGTTGATGTGGTCACCGTGGGTCAGCGTCAGCCACACGCGACGCAGGACCTGCATGTGGCCATTGCCCTTGTCCCGCACGCCGAGCGCGTTGCCCAGCTGACCGATGGCGAGCAGAAACGCCGCGGCCGCCATGAATCCGATGATCACCGACTCGGAGAACGCGACCGAACTGTTCGAGGGACTGTTCCTGTTGGCCGTGCTGGTGGGGGCGTTCCAGATCGTGATCAGCCTGTTCAGGCTGGGCAACCTGACCCGCTACATCTCCGAGTCGGTGATCATCGGATTCATGGCGGCCGCGGCGTTTCTGCTCGCCATCGGTCAGCTGGGCAACGCGCTCGGCGTGCGGGACAAGGGCAATGGCCACATGCAGGTCCTGCGTCGCGTGTGGCTGACGCTGACCCACGGTGACCACATCAACTACCGCGCCCTGGCGCTGAGCACCGCGGCGGTGTTATTGGCCGTGGTCCTACGGAAGCTGGTGCAGCGCTTCGGGTGGCCGCAGATCGACATGCTCG
>NZ_LZJI01000224.1 GCF_001667775.1 Mycobacterium sp. E1747 | reverse complement strand
CCGGCGCGGAAAACGTCGGCCCCGACGACGTCGGCGCGTCCCCGGCGCAGGCGGCGCTGGCCGCGATGCATCGCAGCTGGGCAACCAACACGTCCAGCATCCGGTTGGAGGCGGCATAAGCGGCGTGGTGGTAACCGCCCCACACTCCGAACACCGACGAGCAGGCCAGGATGCGGGAGTCCGGCCGCAGCGGCCACATGTCGGCCAGCAGCGCCAGACCACGCACCTTGGCGGCACATACCGCCGCCACATCGGTGCCGGTCAGGTCGGCGCGGAAGCGCGTCTCGGCGATGCCGGCGGTATGGATCAGCAACGACGCCCCGTCCCCGGCGTGCCTGCCGGCTGCGGCCACGGCGACCGGATCGGTGATGTCGCAACGCAGGGCGCGTACCGCGGTGTCGTGGCCTTCGGTGAGCCGGCGCAGCACCGTCGGGTCGAGGCCGCTGCGGCTGAGCAGCGTGACCGTTCGTGCCCCGCGCTCAATGCAGTACCGCGCATACCGCAGGCCGATGGCGCCGCTGCCGCCGGTGATCACCACGTTGTCCAGCGCGGCGGCGTCCAGGGGCCGTTTAATCGCCGAATCGCGGCAGTCCCGGAAAGTTCGGACGTAGGGTCGCGGCACTGCACTTCCGCGCACTGCCACCTCGGCGGCCGCACCGAGCAACACGTCGATGACGGCGCCAGCCGTCGGCGCGTCGAGGTTCCGGTCCGGCAGGTCAAGATGTCCGAAGGCCTGGTCGGTGAATTCGAAACCGATGCTGCGATGCATCGCGGCCAGCGCCGCCTGCGCCGGGGACGCGCCGACGTCGTCGGGGCCGACGTTTTCCGCGCCGG
>NZ_LZJI01000223.1 GCF_001667775.1 Mycobacterium sp. E1747 | reverse complement strand
ATTCCGGACTGGATCCGCTCGGCGGCCACCAGCTATCCCGCGCCACCCAACAGTTCCGCACCGGGAGTCACGCAGGTGGTGCCGAACTGGAACGACGGCGACTACCTCAACAACTTCGGCCAGCTGCTCGCCGCGCTCGGCCGGCGCTACGACGGCGACGAGCGGCTCAGCGTCTTCGAGTTCTCCGGGTACGGCGACTTCGGCGAGAACAGCCTCGCGTACCTGCGTGACGCGCTCGGTGCGCCGGGGCCCTCGCCGGACGACAGTCAACCGAAGTTGGGTTACTACAGCCAGTTTCGCGATCAGACCATCACCAAGGCATCCATCGCGCAGCTGGTGGCCGCCAACGTCGGCGCGTTCGGGCACACCCAATTGGTGACCACCGCCGAGAATCCGGAGATCGTCCGCGAGTTGTTCGCCGACGACGTGACCAAGAAGCTGTCCGCGCCGGTCGGCATCCGCGCGGACTGCCTTGGCGTGCAGTCCCCCCTGCCGGAATGGGCCGAGTCCAGCGACTCGCACTACGTGCGGTTCAACGACGCGGCCGTCAACGCGATCAAGCAGCGGCTCACCTCGGCGCTGGTGATCAGCCAGTGGTGCCGGCTGCCGAACGGGACCGACCCCCGGTCCTACTACGAGAAGGCCCTGCACGACGTGGTCAGGTATCACGTCTCGATGACATCGAGCGCGAACTTCCCGGACCGGGATGCGGCGTCGGCGATGGACCCCAAGCTGTATCTCCTGTGGGCCAAGGCGAACACCGCCGCCGGTTACCGATATTCGGTCGAGGCCAAGCCGGGATCGCAGTCGATCCAGGGCAAGGTCGCTGCCATCTCCGTCGTCTGGACCAACTACGGCTCCGCCGCGGCCACCGAACAGTGGACGCCCGGGTACAAGCTGGTGGATTTCTCGGGAGCGGTGGTCCGCACCATCGCGGGGACGGTCAATCTCAAGTCGCTGGTCCACGACGACTCCAGCCCGGCACGCGAGGAGGCCGTTCCCGAGTCCACGACGGAGTCGGTGCGCGTCGACGTGACGGGCCTGGCGCCGGGGCATTACACACTGCGGGCGTCCGTGGAATGGCAGCAGCACAAGCCGGGCGCCTCGCACGTGGTGAACTACGCGCCGATGGCGCTGGCCCGCGACGGCCGCGACGGTTCCGGCCTGTATCCGATCGCAACACTGGACATTGCCAGCGACGCGGCGGCCAACGGTCAATGACCTGCCGCGGCTTGGGGCCGCAAGTTGCTTGTTCGCCCGGATCCGGCGGCGCCTGCGTGATACCTTCTGCAGACCAATACCCATCCTGACCTGCCAGGGTCCGGACAGATCCGACGAAGCGAACCAGAGGGCCCGCCGATGCGCATGGGCGCGCGGTCGACGGGATTCGCCAGCAATTACGTCCCACGATCGGGCAACCGTCAACACGTTGGGATGCGCGCCCGTATCGGAGGAGACCGTGCGGCGCAGTCTGGACTTGGTCGTCACCTCCGTCGCCACGCAGCTGATGGAGGCGACAGCGGCCACGGCCGACTTGGTGAGCGAGAAGGTGCTCGCGCAGCTGGTCGAGCAGTTCGACGTGGACGCCAGTTTCTTGCGGCACCTCGACGCGCATACCCGAGCGTCGACACTGGTTGCCGAGTGGCCGCCGCGGACCGACGCCTCGGACCCGGATCCGACGGCCTTCGCCCAGCTCGACATCGCGGAGTCGGTGCTGGCGCAGTGCAAGCAGGGACGCAAGCCGGTGGTGATCCGCCCGGCCCAATCCAAACGCTATTTCCGCCGCCCGCTGGGCGGGGCCAAAGTGGCCGCCTCGCCCTCGGTGGCCGCCGCCCCACTGGTCTCCGGTGAGACGACGACCGGCCTGCTCGGCTTCGTCAAATTCGGCGCCCGCAAGTGGGAGCAAGAGGAGATCAACACCCTCGAGGCCGTCGCCGCGCTGTTCGCGCAGCTGCAAGCCCGCATCGCCGCCGAAGACAAGCTCCGCTATCTCGCCGAGCACGACGATCTCACCGGGCTGTTCAACCGTCGCGCCTTGGTCGCGCACCTGACCGAACGGCTCTTGACGGGGCGCCCCGGGCCCGTCGCGGTCTTGTACCTCGACCTCGACCGGCTCAAGCCGATCAACGACTATCTCGGTCACACCGCGGGGGACTGGTTCATCAGGGTCTTCGCGCAGCGCATCAAGATCTGCGCTCCCAACAGCATGATCGCCCGCCTGGGCGGGGACGAGTTCGTCGTCGTGCCCGACCAGCCGATGTCGCCCGAGGATGCGGAGTCGTTCGCCCGCGGTCTCTCCGGCATGCTTTGCGAGCGCCTGGCAATCGGCGGTCACGTGATCAGCCGCACGGTCAGCATCGGGCTCGCGGTCGGCGTCCCCGGGCGGGACAACTGCACCGACCTGCTCCGCCGCGCCGACGAGGCCGTGCTGACGGCCAAACGCGGGGGCGGCAACCAGATCGCGGTGTCCACCGATGACATGTCGCTCAAGCGCGCGTTCCGCAACGACATCGAGCTGCATCTGCAGGGCGATATCGGCAGCGAGGCGTTGCTGCTGCATTACCTGCCGGAGGTTGACCTGTCGACCGGCGCCATCGTGGGCGCCGAGGCGCTGGTGCGCTGGCGGCACCCGATCTGGGGGCTGCTGCTGCCGGATTCGTTCATCGGAATCGCCGAATCGACCAACCTGGCAATGGACTTGGGCCGCTGGGTGATGCGCACCGCGTGCGCCGACTTCAGTCGCTGGCAGGGGAACGGGGTCGGCCGGGGGACCGTGATGCGCATCAACGTGTCACCGCTGCAGCTCATCACCCGTGGGTTCGTGCGCGACGTCGCCCATACCATCGACGAGTTCGGCCTCGACGCCGGTTCGGTGTGCCTGGAGATCACCGAGCGCGCCGTGGTTCACGACATCGATACCACTCGAAATACGTTGGCGCAGCTCAAGGAAATCGGTGTCCAGCTGGCCATCGACGACTTCGGTACCGGCTACGCGGTGTTGTCGCATCTGAAATCCCTGCCTGTGGACATGCTCAAGATCGACACCGGGTTCGTGCGGGACTTGGGTAACAACGCCGGCGACCTGGCGATCGTCCGCGCCATCATCGGGCTGGCCGAGGCGTTCGGTCTGGAAGTGGTAGCCGAGGGCGTCGAAACGCCGGTCGCGGCAATGACTTTGATTCAGCACGGGTGTCGGCGGGCGCAGGGCTTCCTGTTGTCGCGCCCAGTGCCCGCGGATGCGATGGAGGCCCTGCTGGCCGCGCGCTGGCTGCCGTTGCCGTTTTTGACCGACCAAAAGGCATTGCCGACGGGCGCCGGCTAGGACATCGACAACTCGCGCGGCGGTCATCGTCGCCGATGGTCGGTCCTGCGTGCGGCCTACCGCTCACCCTTTCTGAGGGATGAAGACGAAGTTGTTGACGTAGACGCCGCGAGGCGCCCAGTCGTTCTCGCGGTCACCGGCGTTGGATGGATCCTGGTGCTCGCGCGGGTCGAAATCGTCGATCGGCCGCCGCTCGCCGTCGAGGTCGAAATACCCGGAGTAGCCGGACTCGCGTAACAACGCGGTGATCTCGGCAACCGCGTTGGGGTAATGGCGCTGCTCGGCCTCCACCATGATCGCTGGCCGGTCCCGCGCGAGGGTATTTGTCGCGCCGCGCAATACGGCGAGTTCATGGCCCTCGACGTCGATCTTGATCATCCCGATGTCTTGCAGACCTAGATCGTCGAGCCGCTTGACGGGGACCTCGATGCTGCGGATCCCGCTGTTGTCGACGTCGCTCAGGACATTGGTGGTGTCGATCGTGCTGCGGCCCGGCTCGGATTCGACCACTCTCATGGTCTCGACGCCGACAGTGTCGGACAGCGCGATCGCCTCGACCCGTACCGGAACACCGGTGGCCTCGAACATCGAGGCCAGCTCGCGAGCTTGCGCGGGCCGGGGTTCGAACGCGATCACCGAGCGCGACGACGCCAGCATGGCGATCGTGAATTGTCCGACGTCGGCGCCGATGTCCAGCGAGATCCGGTTCGGGTCGCACAACGAAACCGCCAACTGGATGTCCGCCCGGCTTTGCCCGAGGCGTTCGAGGATGCGGTACTTCCGTCGCCAGAACAAACCCGGCGCCAGTGCCTTCACCGCGGGCGCCAGCCGACGCGTGGCCGATCGAACCAAAGGCATCGTGCGGTCTCCTGAGCGATTCCCGGAGGGATCAGCGGATTGCGCGACCATACCAATATGAGTGGCCAGGTCGGCGCCCGGTAAGACACGCGCCATGGGGCCGCCGCCCAACAGTGGCCGGTATATGCACCGAAGATGTGCATGATTGACCGATGATGTGGGGCAGCGTTGCATCGTTGCCGATTTCAGTGCGCTCCCGGCGGAGAGCGCCAGCGACCGGAGAGGTGTCAGTCCTTGAAGCTGATCCAGGGCCCACGTTCGGTGTGCGCAATGTCGACTTCGCCGAAGTCCTTGCTCGCCAACACGGCTCGAACGCTGCGCAAGACCACACTGCTGTTCGCCGTTTGCGCGACGCTTGTGTTGAACGGGTGCGGCGGTCGCGCTAACCCCGAGCTGGTGACGGCGATAGTCAGTCCCGCGATACCGCTGGCCGTCCAGGACGTACAGAATCCGCTGCGCGGCCAATACGAAGATCTTTTGATCCCGTTGTTTCCCCAAGCCAATCCCGCGCAGCAGCGGTACCCGGCCTGGCCCGCGTCAGACGACGCCAGCCTGCGTGTCAGCTGGCGGCAGTTACAGCCCACGGATCCCAGCACGCTGCCCCCCGACGCCTCGGACGATCAGAAATACGACTTCAGCGTGATCGACGACGCGCTGAACAAGTTGGCCACCAGGAACATGCGGATGACCCTTCGCGTCGTCGCCTACCACTCCTGTTGTGACACTGTGTTTCCGAACAACACGAACATCGCGATCCCCGACTGGATGCGCTCGGCCGCCACCGACTACGCCGGACCGGCACGGTACTGGTGGACGCCGGGCGTGACGCAGGTGGTGCCGAAGTGGAACGACCCCAGGTACCTCGACGCCTTCGGACAATTGCTCGCCGCGCTGGGGCGACGGTATGACGGCGACGAGCGGCTGAGCGTCTTCGAGTTCTCCGGCTATGGGGATTGGAGCGAGAACCACATCGCGTATTTGCGCGACACGCTGGGCGCCCCCGGCCCCTCGCCCGAGGAAAGCGTCGCGAAGCTGGGCTATTACAGCCAGTTTCGTGATCAGAGCATCACGATCGCATCGATCAGGCAGCTGGTGGCGGCGACGGTGAGCGCGTTTCGGCGGACGCAGTTGATCACGACACTGCTCAATCCGGAGATCGTGCGGGAAATGCTTTCCGACGAAGTCACCAAGAAGGTGGCCGCACCGGTGGGTGTGCGGGCCGATTGCCTGGGGGTGATCGCGCCGTTGCCCGGGTGGGTCGAATTGGACGGCTCGCGTTATGTGCAGCAGAAGGATCCGGTGATCGCCCGACTCAAAGACAGGTTGCTCAGCGCACCGGTCATCACCGAATGGTGCCTGTTGCCGGACGGCACCTCGCCGCGGTCCTACTACCAAAAGGCGTTACACGACGTCATCAAGTATCACGTCGCGATGACGTCGAGTTGCGACTTCGCGGACACGGAATCGTCCACTCCGATGGACCCGGCGCTGTACCTGTTGTGGGCGCAGGCGAACGTCGCGGCCGGGTATCGCTACTCGGTCGAAGCGCGCCCGAGACCGCAACCGATACGTGACGGTGTGGCGACGATCGCCGTGACGTGGACCAACTACGGTTCTGCTGCCGCGGTCGAGAAGTGGGCTCCCCGCTATCAACTGGTGAATTTCTCGGGCGCGGTGGTCCGCACTCTCCCGACGACCGTGAACTTGAAGGCCCTGGTCCACAACGACCCGGGCGCCAACCCCGGCAATGAACCCGCCCCGGCGTCGTCGACGGAGTCGGTCAAGCTTGACCTTTCCGGCTTGGCTCCTGGCAACTACACGCTGCGGGCATCGGTGGAATGGCAACAGCACAAGCCGGACGCATCGCACGTGGTGAACTACCCGCCCATGCAGTTGGCGCGCAACGGACGTGACGGTTCCGGCGGCTACCCCTTGGCAACGGTCAACATATCGCGCGACGTGCTGACCGCCGGCCCCCGATCGTGAAAGGGCGCCTGCGACGGTCATCGCTGGGCTTTCGAGCTGGCGGAATGACCTTGGAGAATCGCTTTTCGGGCAAACGCCGCATGACGATGCTTCAATAATGTTCAATGTTTCTGCCCATCCGATAACCGACCGGATGGATGCTTTCGCGCCAGGGCGCTTTCAGAAAGGCCGTTAGTCGATGGATTTCCGTACCTTTGTCCGGATTCTCGTCGCGCACTGGAAGCTGGCCGCGGCCGCGGTGTTGGCGTGCACGATCGGCGCGGCAGCCATCACGGCGTTGCAGACCAAGCATTACCAGTCGTCCACCACGGTGCTGATCTCGTTCTCCGGGGCCACCGACCTGACGGAGCTGTACAACGGCACGCTCACTGCCCAGGAACGGTTGTCGTCGTACGCCCAGATCGCCGGCGGCCGGACGGTGGCCGACCGCGCGATCAAACAGCTGCAGCTCCCGATCAGTGCCGACGACCTGCTGACCCAAACCCAGGTGAAATACACCGCCAAATCCCAGTTGTTCACCATCACCGTCAAAGACACGGATCCGAGGCGGGCGGCGGCGCTGGCGGGGGCGATTGCCGACCAATTCGCCGCGATCGTCCCCACACTGGGCACGGTTTCGCGTCTGGACGCACCCAATGCGGGCCCCCGCCCCGATAACCCGGATGCGACGACGCCGCCGGGCCAGCCCCGGGAAACTCCGGGCGTGCAAGAGCAGAACGGAAAGCCCTTGCCGGTGGCGAGGGCGCGGGTGGTGGAGCCGCCCCAGGTGCCCGATCACGCCGTTACCCCGGCGCCGGTACGCAACATGGCGATGGGCCTGGTCGCCGGCCTGCTTCTCGGCATGGCCGTGGCGCTCACCCGCGAGGCCAGCGATCGCACGGTGCGCACCCGCGAAAAGCTGGAACAGCTGTCGGGCCTACCGACGCTCGGCGAGTTGCCGCGACGGCGCGGCGGGGCTCCGCGGTTCGGCACCGACGGCACGTTCGATGACGCCGTGCGGGACATGCGCACCCGGGTGCGCAGGGCGATCGGCCCCGACGGTCGCCGGCTGCTGGTGGCGTCACCGTTCGGCGGTGAGGGAACCACGACGACGGTCCTCAACCTGTCCCGGGCATTCGCCGAAGTCGGTGACGACGTACTGGTGATCGAGGGCGACACTCGCCGGCCGGTGATCGCCGGTTCCCTCAAGGTCGAATCGGGCGAGGGCTTGGCCAACGCGCTGGCGAACCCCGAGATCGCGGCCGAAGCCGTGAAGCCGACACCCTTCCCGCGGCTGTTCGTCCTGGCAGCACGCGCGGCCCGCCGGGAGACCTTGCCCTGCTCCGCATACCCGCCCGAAGTGCTCGACGGCCTGCTGGGGGAGTTGTCGTCGCGATTCGACCGGATCGTGGTCGACGGACCGCCGGTGCTGGCGACGGCCGACGCGGTCTTGCTCTCCGGCGCCGTGCAAGCAACGGTGCTGGTGGTCCGCGCGGGACGCACCACGGCCGAAGAACTCCAGGACGCGCTGGCAACCCTGCGCTCGGCCAACGCGGAGGTCGTCGGGACGGTGCTCACGGACGCGCGTCTGTCGCTGCACCGCCGGGCCGCCGCCCAGGCCTACCGGACGAAGGCCAGTCCCTCGACGTGATCTTCTACCTGCGCAGTCGGCACCGGCTGGCGATGAGCGCAGCCTCGCTGGCGCTGTTCCTGTTCGGATGTTTCGTTTTCGGCGTGCTTTCGGTGCGACTCACCACCGAGGGCCTCATGCTGATCGCCGCCACCTTCTGCCTGGTCGTCTATTGGGTGAGACCCGAGGCGATGGTATGGGTCGCGTTGGTCGGGGCATTCGCGGCGCTGCCCCAGGGCCTGCACGTCGGCAAAGTCGTCGGCCCCGCGGTCATCTACCTGTACCTGCTGGCCGCGGCCTTGGCGATCGGCTACCTGATACCGATTGTGAAACCGCGGTTCTCCGATTTCTGGTTGCCCGCCGTGTTCCTGCTCGTGATTGTGATGTCGACCGCGGCCGGATTCGAGAACGGGCACGACGCCACCATCGTGCTGCGCGAATCACTGTCCATGGTCGAAATCGCCGTGGGCTTCGTGCTGGCGATGTTGGTGGTGTACGGCGACTACGTCAAGTCCTCGATCCGCGTGACGGCCGGCATCCTGTGGTTTTCGGCGGGCATGGCGGTCGTGAGTTCGCTGCATGCCATCCGGCTGGCGGGCAGGGCCGAAAGTTTGGGGGCGGCGACCGGCGCCGACCAGGCTGTCCGGATCATCCTGACCACGCAATCCCCGGCGACCGCGACGCTGAGCGCGCTGGTGGCCGCCGCCATCATCGGCCGCCTGAGGCCTGCCATGCTCCTGACCCTGGGCCCACCCGCGCTGATCATTTCGCTGCTGTCGTTCTCCCGCAACACGCTCATCTCGATGGCCGTGGCGGCCGGTGCCGCGGTGTTGGTCAGCCTGAGCGTGTCAACCGTGCGCCGGACCGTCGTCATTACGGTGATCTGCGCGGCGGTGGTCGCGGCGACGCTGCCGGGATTGCTGTTCTTGCTGCACGGTTCGCAAGCCGGCGCGTGGCTCGGCGACCAGCTCACGGCCTTCAACGAGCGGGTGCTGGGCGGGGTTTCGTCGAGCGCGCTCGCCGTGGACGAATCGGCGCTGGAGAGGCTGCGGGAGAACTCCCTGCTGAACCGCTCGATCGCCCAGGCGCCCGTATTCGGCCATGGCCTCGGTTACGCCTATCAGCCGCCGAAGGGTGACGACGAGTTCTCCGCGAAGTTCTATCCCGCGTACTCGCATAACTTCTATCTGTGGTGGTTGGCGAAAGCGGGTGCGGTCGGCATGACGGCGTTCGTCCTCTTCGCGCTGATCCCGTTGGTCAAAGCGGTGCGCTGCCGGACCGCGGCGGCGAAGGTCAGCGTGGCGGTCAGCGCGGGCCTCCTGGCGATATCCGTGGTGTGGCCTTTGCCCGAGATGCCATCGGACGCCTTCGCGCTGGGCATCGCGCTGGGTGCGGCGATGGGGTTCGCCAACTTGCGCGACAGAGAGCGCGACGCGAACCGCGCGGTCAGCGCCGACACGGCGGCGCTCACGGCACCATCCGGAGCTCGCTGAAGTGGGCACGTCGAGCGCCCGGCCGGTGTACTTTGACCCGTGGCCAATCACTTTGGGAGTTAGCCGAATGCGAAATGTCTGTCTGTTCGACCACCCCCGCCACGCGCCGTTGCGCGGCCGCATTTCCGGACTGCGATGATCTCCGTCATTCATGTCGGGCCGGGCGTGTACAGCTTCGGCGGTACGCAGACCGTGATTCGAGTCATCCGCGACCACAATATGGGCGCGGACGACATCCGCGTCCTGTCGACGTGGGAGGGGCGGCGCAGGGTTGCACCGATGAAGCGGCGGTGCCGAAGGGCTTCCCTGGCAACGTCGGCGCCCTGCAGCGTCGCGACAATCCGCAAGCCCCGCGCCTTGGCCAGCCGGATCAGCGGCCCTTCACGCAGCCACGCCCCGCCGTCTGAGATGTGGAAGTGCACGATGGTCGTGCGGGGCACCCGGGCCAGCACCGCGGCCGCGCGCGCGGTCAGCACGAAGTTCTTGGCGTGGCGCCGCCCCTCCCACGTCGACAGGACGCGGATGTCGTCCGCGCCCATATTGTGGTCGCGGATGACTCGAATCACGG
>NZ_LZJI01000222.1 GCF_001667775.1 Mycobacterium sp. E1747 | reverse complement strand
GGTCTGGCTGTCGCGGGGCGGCGCCGACGTGCTGCAGACCCACCCGATCGTGGCCGTCGACCGGCGTGGCATGGGCATGTCGAACCCGATCGACTGCCGGGACCCCTCCGACCGCCAGATCATGCGCGACCAGGCGCAGTTCCAAGCCGGCGACGACCCCGTCGCCAACCTCTCGGACGTCGCGAACACCGCCACCACCAACTGCACCGACGCCATCGCGCCGGGCGCCGGCGCCTACGACAACGCCCACGCCGCCTCGGACATCGAGCGGCTGCGCTCGCTGTGGGACGTTCCCGCGGTCGCGCTGGTCGGGGTCGGCAACGGCGCACAGGTGGCGCTGGCCTACGCCGCTGCGCGCCCCGACAAGGTCGCCAGGTTGATCCTCGACTCGCCAGTTGCCTTGGGCGTCAACGCCGAAGCAGCCGCCGAGCAACAGGTCAAGGGCCAGCAGGCCGCGCTCGACGCGTTCGCCGCCCAATGCATCGCGGTGAACTGTGCGCTGGGTCCCGACCCCAAGGGCGCCGTCGGCGCGTTGCTGGCCGACGCCCGCGCCGGCAAGGGGCCGGCCGGGGCGTCCGTGGCCGAGGTGGCGAACGCCATCACCGTCGCGCTGGGCTTTCCCTCCGGCGGCCGTGTCAACGCCAGCACCAACCTGGCCAACGCCCTGGCGGCCGCCCGTTCCGGCGACACCAACCAGCTGACCAACCTGATCAACCACGCCAACGCCACCCAGGACTCTGACGGCCAGTTCGTCAACACCTGCAGCGACGCCGTCAATCGCCCCACCCCGGACCGGGTGCGCGAACTGGTCGTGGCGTGGGCCAAGCTGTACCCGCAGTTCGGCACCGTCGCGGCGCTCAACTTGGTCAAATGCGTGCACTGGCCCACCGGCTCGCCGCCGGCGCCGCCGAAATCGTTGAATGTGGACGCCCTGCTACTGGGCGTGCAGAACGACCCGATCGTCGGGAGCGAAGGCGTCGCGGCCACGGCCGCGACCGTGATCAACGCGAACGCGGCCAGCAAGCGGGTGATGTGGCAGGGCATCGGCCACGGCGCCAGCATCTACTCCCCGTGCGCGGTGTCCCCGCTGATGGGTTACGTCAACAGCGGCAAACTGCCCGGAACCGACACGTACTGTCCCGCCTGATTTTCCGGCCGCACGCCGGTGTACGGTGCGCTGGTGACGGCAGCTGATCCGACCCGAACCGGCTTGCGTGATCGGACGCTCGCCGCCTTTCGTCCCCGTAGCGGCCCGCCGAACACCGCGACGATATTGCGATCCGCGTTGTGGCCGGTGGCCATTCTCTCGGTGCTGCACCGCAGCATCATCCTGACGCTCAACGGCAACATCACCGACGACTTCAAGCCGGTGTACCGCGCGGTCCTCAACTTCCGGCGCGGCTGGGACATCTACAACGAGCACTTCGACTACGTCGACCCGCACTACCTGTACCCGCCCGGCGGCACGCTGCTGATGGCGCCGTTCGGCTACCTGTCCTTCACGCCGTCGCGGTACCTGTTCATCCTGATCAATACCGTGGCCATCCTGATCGCCTGGTACCTGCTGTTGCGGTTGTTCAAGTTCACGCTGTCCTCGGTGGCCGCTCCCGCCCTGCTGCTGGCCATGTTCTGCACGGAAAGCGTCACCAGCACGCTGGTGTTCACCAACATCAACGGCTGCGTGCTGCTGGCAGAGGTGCTGTTTTTGCGGTGGCTGCTGGACGGGAAGGTGCGGCACCAGTGGTGGGCCGGGCTCGTCATCGGGTTGACGCTCACGCTCAAGCCCGTGCTGGGTCCGCTGCTGCTGCTGCCCCTGCTGAACCGGCAGTGGCGCACGCTGGTGCCCGCGTTTCTCGTGCCGATCGCCATCAACGCGGCCGCCTGGCCGCTGGTCAGCGACCCGACTGATTTCGTCACGCGCACGCTGCCCTACATCGGCGGCGTCCGGGACTACTTCAACAGCTCGATCGAGGGCAACGGCGTGTACTTCGGCCTGCCCACGTGGCTGATCGTCTTCCTGCGACTTCTGTTCACCGTGATCGCGATCGGCGCGCTGTGGCTGCTCTATCGCTACTACCGCACCCGCGACCCGCTGTTCTGGTTCACCAACTCGTCGGGCGTGCTGCTGCTGTGGTCGTGGCTGGTGTTGCCGCTGGCCCAGGGTTACTACTCGATGATGCTGTTGCCGTTCCTGATGACGGTGGTGCTGCGAAACTCGCTGATCCGTAACTGGCCCGCGTGGCTGGGGATCTACGGCTTCCTCACGCTCGACGACTGGTTAATCTACCGGTACATGAGGTATGGCCGCGCGCTGCACTACCTCAAGATCACCTACGGCTGGTCGTTGCTGCTGATCGTGGTGTTCACCGTGCTTTTGTTCCGCTATCTGGACGCGAAGGCCGAGGACCGGCTGGACGACGGTATCGACCCGGCGTCGCTGACGGGTCGGCCTGAGCTCGCGCGGTGATCGCAAATGCGGCGCGCGCGGTGACCGCAAGCGCGGCGAAAGCCGGGCGCTGGGGGTACCCCCGCGAAGCTGGGGGACGGGTCACCGCAAATAAAGCTAGCGTGGAGGCATGACTACCCCGAAGCTGCAGCTGACCGACGACGAGTGGCGCCAGAAGCTCACGCCCCAGGAGTTTCACGTGCTGCGCCAGGCCGGCACCGAGCGGCCGTTCACCGGTGAATACACCGACACCAAAACCGAAGGAATCTATCAGTGCCGGGCCTGCGGCGCCGAATTGTTCCGCAGCACAGAGAAATTCGAGTCGCACTGCGGCTGGCCGTCGTTCTTCGACCCGGCCAACTCCGACGCGGTGATCCTGCGGCCCGACCACTCGATGGGGACCACGCGCACCGAGGTGCTGTGCGCGAATTGCCACAGCCACCTGGGCCACGTGTTCGCCGGCGAGGGCTACCCCACGCCGACCGATCAGCGCTACTGCATCAACTCCATCTCACTGCGCCTGGTGCCGGCCGAGGCATAGTCCCAGCGGTCGCCGCGTGCCGCGACACTTAAACCACGCACACGACACGCCGCAAAGCGTCGCCACGGTTTAAGTCTCGCGGAGCCGGCGGCGTCTTCGTGGCGTCTTTCCCGATGTGGACGACGTGTTTCTCGGCAGCGAGGCAGTGCGGCGGGGAACCGTGAGCCGGCACCAGCTGCGAGCTCAATTTCGCGCCATATATCCCGACGTTTATCTTCCGGCTCACGCCACGCCGTCGCTCCGCACGCGTTCGGTTGGGGCGTGGTTGTGGTCGGGCCGCCGTGGCGTGCTCGCTGGACTTGCCGCCGCGGCGCTGCATGGCTCGCAATGGATCGATGACGACGAGCCGATCGAGCTGATTTGGCGGAACCCGCATCCGCCGACTGGCGTCATCACCCTCAATCAGCGTGTCCGACCGGACGAGGTCGTGCGTGCCAGCGGCCTGCCGGTGACTTCTCTGGCGAGGACGGCGTTCGACTTGGCCAGGCGGCCGCCCCACGGCAAAGCGGTGGCGCGACTCGACGCGCTGATGCGAGCGACGCCGTTCTCGATCGAGGAGGTAACGCTCCTCGCCAAGCGGCATGCGGGGGCGCGCGGTCTGCGGACGCTACGCACAACGCTTCCGCTGGTCGACCCGGGCGCAGCATCCCCGAAGGAAACGTGGCTGCGCTTGCTGCTGATCGACGCTGGGCTTCCGGCTCCCACCACGCAGATACCGGTGCAGCAGAACTGGCGACTCGTGGCCGTCCTCGACATGGGTTGGGAGGACTACAAAGTGGCGGTCGAGTACGACGGAGACCACCATCGCACTAACCGCCGCCAGTACGCACGGGACCAGAATCGGCTCCGGAAGCTCGACGAACTGGGCTGGGTCGTCATCCGGGTGATCGCCGAGGACAAGCCCGACGATGTGATACGCCGCGTCCGAGGCGCGCTCACCTGTCGCGGATGCCGCGACACTTAAAGTACGCATGCGACACGCCGGAAAGCGTCGCCACGGTTTGAGTCTCGCGGAAGCCAGGCGGGCAAGGCGGGGCGGGGACGGTCCGAGATCAGTCCACCCGGGTGGCGTGCACTTCCCAGAACGGGGCGTGCGCCCGCGCGCCCTCGAGCCAGGGCTCGATCACGCGGAAGCGCTCCAGCAACACCTGCGCCTGATCGGCCATGTCGGGGTTACGCGCGGCCATCAGCTCGATCGACTCGACACTCACGTTGACCTGGTAGGTGGTCGTGCCGAGATAGGTGATCTCCCAGCCGCCGGCCGGAAGCACGTCGCGAAAGTCGTTCTCGGACAACGACCGCAGCATCTTGAAGCCGTTGATGTTGTGTTGGCCGAACTCGTACATGAACAGCCGCGCGCCGGGCTTGGTCGCGCGGTGCAGCGCCCGCACGTAGGACTGCCGAAGCTCGGGCTCGGTGCTGAAGGTGTGGTAGAAGGCGCAGTCGACGACGGTGTCGAACCGGCCGCCGAATCCGTCCAGCTTGGTGGCGTCGGCCAGCTCGAAGTTGACCGAGACCCCGGCCTTTTCGGCGTTCCGCCGGGCCCGCTCGATGGCTCCCGCCGAGCCGTCGATGCCGGTCGCCGAGTAGCCCTTCGAGGCGTAATAGATCGCGTGATGGCCCGGCCCGGTGCCCGGGTCAAGCACCTCGCCCTTGATCGCACCCAGCGCGACCAGCTGCTGGACCACCGGCTGGGGCCCGCCGATGTCCCATGGCGTTGCGGTGGGTAAACCGTGCGACGTGCGCTCATCGCGGTACATCTGCTCGAAACGCGTCGGATCGTTGGGGTCGAATGCGGTCGTCATGGCAGCGCATTCACCAACTGCTCGACCGACACCCGGGGGCCGGTGAAAAACGGCGTCTCCTCGCGGGTGTGCCGCCGCGCGTCGGTGGCGCGCAGCTCGCGCATCAGGTCGACGATGCGGTGCAGTTCGGGGGCCTCGAAGGCCAGCAGCCATTCGTAGTCGCCCAGCGCGAACGCCGGCACCGTGTTGGCGCGCACGTCCTTGTACTCGCGCGCGGCCATGCCGTGTTCGGCAAGCATGCGGCGCCGTTCCTCGTCGGGCAGCAGGTACCACTCGTAGGACCGGACGAACGGATACACGCAGATGTAGTTCCCGGGCTCCTCCCCGGCCAGGAACGCCGGGATGTGGCTCTTGTTGAACTCGGCCGGCCGATGCAGCGCCACGCTGCTCCACACCGGCGAGCAGGCCCGCCCCAGCGTGGTGGTGCGCCGGAAGTCGGCGTAGGTGGCCTGCAGCGCTTCGACGTTTTCGGCGTGGGTCCAGATCATGAAGTCGGCGTCGGCCCGCAGGCCCGCCACGTCGTAGAGACCGCGCACCACGACGCCGCGCTCCTCCTGCTGCTTGAAAAACCGCGACGCGTCATCGATCGCGGCGTCGCGCTGATCCCCCAGCTCCCCCGGCCGCACCGAGAAGACGGAGAACATCAGGTAGCGGATCGTGGCGTTGAGGGTGTCGTAGTCGAGCTTGGCCATGGAACCTATCGTGCCACCTTCAGGTCGAGGGCTTCGACCGCGCGCCCGGCCGCACCGACGCACGCCGGCACACCGATGCCGTCGAGGTAGCTGCCGGCCACGGCGAGCGCCGGCGGCAGCCCCGCCCGTATCTCGGCGACCAGTTCGGCGTGGCCGGGCCCGTACTGCGGCATCGCGTCGATCCAGCGCTGCACGCGGGCATCGAGGGGGTCGACGGCCAGCCCGAACGCGTCGACCAGGTCGCTCAACGCCCAGCCCAACAACTCGTCGTCGGAAACGCTGGTAGCCACGTCGTCGCCGCACCGGCCGAACGACAGCCGCAGCAGCTGGGCGTCCCCGCGGGCGCCCCATTTGCGCGACGAGAGCGTGATCGCCTTGCCCCGCAACCGCTCTCCGGTCGCGACCAGCACCCCCGAGCAGTCCGGGAAGGGGGTGTCACCCGGCACGGCGAGCGCCACCACGACCGAGGACGCGTTGGTGATCCGGCCGGCGGCGGCCGCGCTGGCCGGGGCGATTTCGGCGAGTAGGCGCGCCACGCGGTGGGCCGGGACGGCCAGGATCACCGCGTCGGCATGCCGGCGGGCTCCGGTGTCATCCAGCAGCGACCAGCCGGCCTCGGCGCGGTCCAGCCGCTGCACCGCCGCCCGCACCCAATGCGGTCGACCGCGCGCGACGAGCGCGTCGAGCAGCACCTGGTAGCCGCCGTCGAGCGCCCCGAACACCGGCGCCCCGGTGGCCGGTGGCAGCGCCTGCCGGACCGCGTCCGTCAGGCTGGAGGCGCCGCGGTCCAGGGCCGCCGCGACGCCAGGGGCCGCCGCGCGCAGACCGATGGTGGCCGCCGAGCCCGCATACACCCCGCTCAGCAGGGGATCGACCGACCGTGTCACGACCTGCTCGCCGAACCGCTCGCCGACCAGTTCGGCCGTCGCGGGGTCGCTGCCCGGTCGCCATGCGAGAGCGCGGCCGGGTTCGTCCTCGATGCGCGCGACGGTCGCCTCGTCGACCAGTCCCGCCACCGACGCGGCCGACGACGGAATCCCGATGACCGTGCCGATGGGCAGCGGGTGCAGGCTCCGCTGGCTGTAGATCAACGGCCGGGCGCCCGTGGACACCACTCGCCGCCCCGAGAGCCCCAGCTCGTCCAGCAGCGCCGGCATCTCCGGCCGACGCAGCACGAACGCCTCGGCGCCCAAGTCCATCGCCTGCCCGCCGACGCGCTCGGTCCGCAGGATGCCGCCGAGCCGGTCGGCGGGATCGAACAGCGTGATGTGCGCGTCGTCGCCCACCGCGGCGCGCAGCCGATAGGCCGCCGTCAGCCCCGAAATACCACCCCCGACAACGCAATACGAGGCGGCGGTCATAGGGAATGGACCAGCGACACCAGATCGGTCAGCACACCGGGGTCGGTGTCCGGCAGCACGCCGTGGCCAAGGTTGAAGACGTGACCGGTCGCGCCCGCGTCGACGGCGTGGCGTCCGTCCTCGACGACGGCGCGGGCGGCGCGTTCCACGGCGGGCCATCCGGCCATCAGCACCACCGGGTCGAGGTTGCCCTGCAGCGCCGTACCGGGCCGGACCCGGGCGGCCGCGTCGGTCAGCGCGGTGCGCCAGTCCACGCCCACCACCGTCGCGCCGACCGTCGACATGGCACCCAGCAGTTCGGCGGTGCCGACGCCGAAGTGCGTCATCGGCACGCCGTATTCGGCGAGCGCGCCGAAAACCCGTGCGCTGTGCGGTTGGACGTAGGTCCGGTAGTCGGCGAGCGACAGCGCGCCCGCCCACGAGTCGAACACCTGAATGGCGTCCACGCCGGCCTCCAGCTGCACCCGCAGGAAGCCGACGGTGATGTCGGTCAGCTTCTCCATCAGCGCGTGCCAGCTGTCCGGCTCGGCGAGCATCATCGCCTTGGTGCGGGCGTGGTGGCGGCTCGGGCCGCCCTCGATCAGGTAGGACGCCAGGGTGAACGGCGCCCCCGCGAACCCGATCAACGGGACGGCGCCGAGCGCGGCCACCAGCAGCGTGACCGCGTCGGAAACCGGCTGAATACGTTGGCAGTCAAGGGGTTTCATCGCGTCGACGTCGGCGGCGGTGCGCACCGGCGAGGCGATCACCGGCCCGACGCCCGCGACGATGTCGAGGTCGACGCCCGCGCCGAGCAGCGGCACCACGATGTCGGAGAACAAGATGGCCGCGTCGACGTCGTGGCGCCGCACCGGCTGCAGGGTGATCTCGCAGACCAGTTCGGCGTCGAAACAGGCCGACAGCATGTCGGCCTGGGCCCGCAGCGCCCGGTATTCGGGCAGCGAGCGACCGGCCTGCCGCATGAACCACACCGGGGGTCGACCGGGCTTGCTGCCGGTGACAGCGGCCAGGTACGGCGACTCGGGGAGGTCGCGACGGGTACTCATCGTCCTCAATGCTGCCACGGCGGCGGCCTCGCCCCCGCGCTGCGTACTATCAACCACCGTGCCGGTCAGCCAGCCCCCCGTGAATTACGCCGAGTTCCCCAGTCTGCGCTGCGAAGTGGGCGACAACGGCATCTTGACGCTGGTTCTCGACGCCCCCGGCCTCAACTCGGTGGGCCCGCAGATGCACCGCGACCTCGCCGACATCTGGCCGGCGATCGCCCGCGACCCCGACGTCCGCGTCGTGCTGGTCCGCGGCGAAGGCAAGGCCTTCTCCTCCGGGGGCAGCTTCGACCTGATCGCCGAAACCATCGGCGAGTACGAGGACCGGATCCGCATCATGCGCGAAGCCCGCGACCTGGTGCTCAACATGGTCAACTTCGACAAGCCGGTCGTCTCGGCGATCCGGGGACCGGCCGTCGGGGCGGGCCTGGTGGTGGCCCTGCTCGCCGACGTCTCGGTGGCGGGCCGCACGGCGAAACTCATCGACGGGCACACGAAGCTGGGCGTGGTCGCGGGCGACCACGCCGCGATCTGCTGGCCACTACTGGTCGGCATGGCCAAGGCCAAGTACTACCTGCTCACCTGCGAGACGCTGCTCGGGGAAGAGGCCGAGCGGATCGGCCTCGTTTCCACCTGCGTCGACAACGAAGACGTGCTGGCCACGGCCACGCGGATCGCCGAGGACCTGGCGCGGGGCGCGCAGAACGCCATCCGCTGGACCAAGCACAGCCTCAACTACTGGTACCGCATGTTCGCACCCGCCTTCGACACCTCGCTCGGCCTGGAATTCCTCAGCTTCAGCGGCCCCGACGTGCAGGAGGGCCTGGCCGCACATCGCGAGAAGCGACCCGCCCGATTTACCGGCGGAAACGCCTCCTGAGCTGGCTCGATACGCCCCGATGAGCTCTGGTAACGGCTTGGTAGCGGTCGGCGCGCCTGGTTTCGCCTGTCGGCCGATGGGTCTACCGTCGGACCCTGTGACCCGTGCCGCGACGACGAAGAGCGACCGGGATGAACAGGAGCGGCGCCAAGTGACCTCAGCTGAACCGGAGCCATTCCGCGAGGCGGTAGCGGCGATGAACGGCGTCACCGTGCGGCCGGAAATCGAGCTGGGCCCGATCCGTCCACCGCAACGCCTGGCGCCCTACAGCTATGCGCTGGGGGCCGAGGTCAAACACCCCGACCGCGAGATCGTCCCGGAGCGGTCCGAAGGCGACGCCTTCGGCCGGCTGATCCTGCTGTACGACCCGGAAGGCGCCGACGCGTGGGACGGCACCATCCGACTGGTCGCCTACATCCAGGCCGATCTGGACCCCAGCGAGGCCGTCGATCCCCTGCTGCCCGAGGTGGCGTGGAGCTGGCTGGTGGACGCGCTGGAGTCCCGGATGGATCAGGTCACCGCCCTGGGCGGCACCGTCACCGCGACCACGTCGGTGCGCTACGGCGACATCTCCGGGCCGCCGCGCGCCCACCAGTTGGAGCTGCGGGCATCCTGGACGGCGACCACGCCGCAAGTCGGCGTCCATGTCGAAGCCTTCTGCGAGGTACTCGAACACGCGGCGGGCCTCCCACCGACGGGCGTCACCGATCTGAGCTCCCGGTCACGCGCCTGACATGTGCGAACCGGAGGCCCCCGGGCCCGGCAGCACTGCGCCCGACCACAGCGAGCCCGACAACCCCGAACCCCAGCCCACGCCGCTGCTGCGCCCCGCCGAAGGGATTCCCGACCTCTCGGTGACGGCGCGGCAGATCCAGGAGGCCGCGACGCTGCTGGAGCATGGCCGCGGGCCGTTCGCTGTGGACGCCGAGCGGGCGTCGGGTTTCCGGTATTCCAATCGGGCGTATCTGATCCAGATCCGCCGGGCCGGCGCCGGCACGGTGCTCATCGACCCGGTCAGCCACGGGGCCGATCCGCTGGAGGCACTGCGACCCCTCGCCGAGGTGCTGAGCGAAGACGAATGGATCCTGCATTCCGCCGACCAGGACCTGCCCTGCCTGGCGGAGGTCGGCCTGCGGCCGCCGGCCCTCTACGACACCGAGCTGGCCGGGCGGCTGGCCGGTTTCGAGCGGGTGAACCTCGCGACCATGGTCGAGCGGCTGCTGGGTTCCGGGCTGGCCAAGGGCCACGGGGCGGCCGACTGGTCCAAGCGCCCGCTGCCCGAGGAATGGCTCAACTACGCGGCGCTGGATGTGGAACTGCTCATCGAGCTGCGCGCCGCGATCGCCGACGTCCTGGCCGAGCAGGGGAAAACGGCTTGGGCCGCAGAGGAATTCGACTATCTGCGGGCGGTAGGGTCCAGGGATCCCAGCGCCGCGCCGCGACCGGACCGGTGGCGGCGCACCTCGGGGATCCACCGGGTGCGCGACCCGCGTGCGCTGGCCGCGGTTCGCGAGCTGTGGCTGACCCGCGACCGCATCGCCCAGCGCCGTGACATCGCGCCGCGGCGCATCCTGCCCGACTCGGCCATCATCGAGGCCGCCATCGCCGACCCGAAGACGATCGAGGACCTCACCGCGCTGCCGGTGTTCGGCGGGCGCAATCAACGCCGCAGCGCCGCCACCTGGCTGGGGGCGTTGGAGGCGGCGCGGCGAACGAAGAACCCGCCCGCCGATACCGAACCGCCCAACGGCCCGCCCCCGCCGGCGCGCTGGAGCAGGCGCAAACCCGAGGCGGCCGCACGGCTGGAGGCGGCGCGGGCGGCGCTGTCGAGAGTGTCGGAGCAGGTGCGCGTCCCGACCGAGAACCTGGTCTCGCCCGATCTGGTGCGACGGTTGTGCTGGGACTGGGAGCCGGCGCCCGATCCTCTCGATGCCGTCGAGACGTTCCTGCGGGCCGGGCAGGCAAGGCGGTGGCAGCGCGAATTGGTGGATCCCCCGCTGGCCCAGGCGCTGCAGCCCCCGGCCGAGCAGGAGCCTGAGGACGACTAATCGAGGTGTTCGCGGATCTCCGCTTCGGTGACGGAACTGCCCAGGGCGGCCACCCAGCCGGTGATGCGCCGGGCCACGTCCTGATCGGTCAGCCCGAGGTCGGCCAGCAGCTCACCCCGCGAGGCGTGCTCGTAGAACCGCTGCGGCAGGCCGACGTCGCGGCACGGGACATCGATCTCGGCGCCGCGCAGCGCGGCCGACACCGCCGACCCCACGCCGCCGCTGACCCCGTTGTCCTCGCAGGTGACGACCAATTTGTGCTGCGCGGCGAGCTCAAGCACCCCGTCGGACACCGGTAGCACCCAGCGCGGGTCGATCACCGTCACGCCGATCCCCTGGTTGTGCAGCCGCTTGGCCACCTCCAACGCCATCGGGACGAACGCGCCGACGCCCACCAGCAGCACGTCGTGGTTCAACCCGGCAGCTGGCACCGCCAGCACGTCCACGCCCGAGCGCCGCTCCAGCGCCGGAATGTCTTCGCCCACATCACCTTTGGGGAACCGCAGGGCGGTCGGGCCGTCGTTGACGTCGAGGGCCTCGCCGAGTTCCTCGCGCAACCGGGTGGCATCCCGGGGTGCCGCCACCCGCATGCCCGGCACGATGCCCAGCATCGACATGTCCCACATGCCGTTGTGGCTGGCGCCGTCCGAACCGGTGATGCCGGCGCGGTCCAGCACCATGGTGACGGGCAGCTTGTGCAGCGCCACATCCATCATGATCTGGTCGAAGGCGCGGTTAAGGAACGTCGAGTAGATGGCCACCACGGGGTGCATGCCGCCCATCGCCAGTCCCGCGGCCGACGTCAGGGCGTGCTGCTCGGCGATGCCGACGTCGAACAGCCGATCCGGGAATTGTTGGCCGAAGGAGCTCAGGCCGGTCGGGCCCGGCATCGCCGCGGTGATCGCCACGATGTCGCGGCGCTTCCTGGCGTAGCCGATGAGCGCGTCGGAGAAGGAGGAGGTCCAGCCCGGGCCGGCGACCTTGGTGGCCTGCCCGGTGACCGGGTCGATCACGCCGCAGGAGTGCATCTGCTCGGCCTCGTCGTCCTCGGCCGGGCCGAAACCCATGCCCTTGCGGGTGACGACGTGCACGATCACCGGCCGGCCGAAACCGCGCGCGTGCCGCAGCGCCATCTCCACCGCGCGCTCGTCGTGGCCGTCCACCGGCCCCACGTACTTCAGGCCGAGGTCGGTGAACAGCAGCTGCGGGGACAGCGAGTCCTTGATGCCGGCCTTGACGCTGTGCATGAACCGGTAGGCGAGCTCGCCGAAGAACGGCATCGAGCGCACCGCGTTGCGGCCCTTCTCCAGCGCCTGCTCGTAGGCCGGCTGCAACCGCAGGGTCGCCAGGTGGTCGGCCACACCGCCGATCGTCGGCGCGTAGCTGCGGCCGTTGTCGTTGACCACGATGATCACCGGGCGGCGCGACGCGGCGATGTTGTTCAGCGCCTCCCAGCACATGCCGCCGGTGAGCGCGCCGTCGCCGACTACGGCGACCACGTGCCGGTTGCGGTGGCCGGTCAGCTCGAAGGCTTTGGCCAGGCCGTCCGCGTACGACAGGGCGGCGCTGGCGTGGCTGGACTCGACCCAGTCGTGTTCGCTCTCGGCTCGCGACGGATAGCCCGACAGGCCGCCCTTCTTGCGAAGGCTCTCGAAATCCTGGGCGCGGCCGGTCAGCATCTTGTGGACATACGCCTGATGACCGGTGTCGAACACGATCGGGTCGTGCGGCGAGTCGAACACCCGATGCAGCGCCAGCGTCAGTTCGACCACGCCGAGATTGGGCCCCAGGTGTCCCCCGGTGGCAGCGACCTTGTGAATCAGGAACTGGCGAATCTCGGCGGCGAGCTCGCGCAGCTGCTGTTGGGACAGGTGTTGCAGATCAGCGGGCCCGCGGATCTGTTCCAGCATCCCGATAGTCTACGCAACGTCCGCGGGTACGACAGGGAAGCGACCGAAGGGCGCGGGCCTACGAGCGCCCGAAGAGGTCGGCAAGACTCTCGCGCAGTTCGGGATCCGCGAGCACAACGACCTCGTCGCCGGCCCGGAGTTCGGTATCGCCCCGGACGGGCACCAGTCCGGTGGTGCGGACCACAATGCTCACCCAGATGTCGCCCACGCGGTCGCTGAGCCCCTCGACCGTGCACCCCTCGGCGGCCGACCCACGGGCAACGCTGAAGCGATGGACCCCCTGCGGTTCGTCCGCGAGCCGGACACCTATCTGCCACGGCTGGGTTTCCACGGTGCGGATGGGCAGGCGTAGTAGCCGCGCGACACCCGGCACCGAACTTCCCTGCACCAGGACGGAGAAGATAACGACGATGACGACGATGCCGTAGAGGCGTTCGGCGTCGGCGACATGGGCGGCTCGAAGGAACTCGCCGAGCAGGATCGGCACCGCCCCCTTGAGCCCGGCGTAGAGGACGAAGATGCGTTCGTTGCGCCGCAACCCGACGGGGATCAGGCACGAGCCCACCGCCAACGGCCGAATCACCAGAGTCAGGACCACACCGAGGACCAGCCCCGGGATCCACACGTCTGGATGGGCGAGCACGACGATGTCGACGGTCAAGCCCAGAAAGGCGAACGCGACGATTTCGGCCAGGCCGGCCAGGGCGGCATGGAATCGCTTGATCTCCGGCTTGTAGGGCGCGCGTGCCTCGCCGATCACGATGCCCGCGACGAACACCGCTAGGAAGCCCGAGCCGTGCGCGAGCGTGGCGATGCCGTACAGCATCAGGCAGGATGCCAGCGTTCGCAGCGAGTAGAGGCCTTCGCTCGGTAGGGCGACGCGACGCATGAAGACGAGCAGGGCACGACCGCCGATCACCCCGACGGCCAGTCCGATCACCATCTGGAGAACGAATTGCTTTCCCACACCGGCGAATCCGGCTGCGCTGAGCCCGCCTGCGGCGATCAGGCTGGACATCAGGGCGATGCCGACCGGATCGTTGGCACCGGACTCGCCCTCCAGAATTGTGCTGCTGCGGCCCCTGATCTCGCGCTTGCCCAAGACCGAGAAAACCACGGCCGGGTCGGTGGGGGCCACCGCCGTGGCGACGAGTACGGCCGGAAACCAACCGATTCCGCATGCGTAGTGCACCACCAGCGCCGCCCCGGCGGCGGTGAGGGCGGTTCCTACCACACCCAGCGACAGGATCGGCACGGCAGCCGCGCGGAACCTTGATGGTCCGATGTGCATGCCGCCGTCGAACAACACCAACACCAACGCGATGGTGATCACCCGCTCCACGGTCGGCTCGGACGGTGACTGCACCGCCGGCACAGCGTGCACCACCACGGCGGCCCCGACCAGCACGAGCAGGGGCACCGGAATCTTCACCCGCTCGGTGAGGCGGTTCGCCAGCACCGCCACCAAACCGACTGCGCTGCAGAGCGAAATGATCAGCGCGTAGCGAAGAGTCTCGGTCATGACGGCCGCAGCCCCATACCGCTTGATGCGTCGACGGGCGCGGCCCGCTCTCCGGTGGTAGGCACCTAAGCCTTTCGGTTGGTCGACGAGGACATCGCCGACCAGACTTCCCGGCACACCGCGAGGGAGTCTATCGGCTGCGGCGCCCTTCCTCTAATCGCTAGCGGGTCAACAGTGCGACGCATTCGGTGTGGTGCGTGAGCGGGAAGGCGTCGAATACCTTGATCTTCTCGACGGCATAGCCCTGGGCGAGGTAGAGGCCGATGTCGCGCGCGAAAGACGCCGCCTCGCAACCGATGTGCACCACCCGCGGAACCCCGGCGGCGGCCAGCAGCTCTATGACTTCGCGCCCGGCGCCCGCCCGGGGCGGATCCAGCACCGCCACGTCGGCGCTCGAGCGTTGCGCGCCGAGCGCCCGGCGCACCGAGTCGGTGACGACCTGCACCTGCGGCAGGTCGTCCAGCGCGGCGCGGGCGGACCGCGTCGCCGCCCGCGAGGTGTCCACGGTCAGGACCCGCCCGGACTCCCCGACCGCGGCGCCCAGCGCCGCGGCGAAAACACCCGCGCCGCCGTACAGATCCCACGCGGTCGTGCCGGGGCCCGGCTGGGCCCAGTCGGCGACCAGCCTGCTATACACCGCGGCCGCGCCGCGGTGAGCCTGCCAGAAGGCCGTCACCGGGATCTGCCAACTGCGCCCGTCCACCCGCTGGACCGCCTCGTAGCCGCCCTGCACGACCTTGGTCACGGTCCGTTTGCCCTGGCGCAGCGTGCGCACCACGTGGCGCGCGTCGTCGTCGTCGACGACAACGTGCAGTTGGGCCGACGGCGGCCAGTCCGATTTGGTAAGCCCGTCGAGCATGCCGGGCGGCAACTGCGCGCAGCGCAGGTCGGTCACCAGATCGTCGCTGTGATACCGGTGAAAGCCGGGCCGCCGGTCCGCCCCCACATCCAGCCGGACGCGCGTGCGCCACCCCGCCGGTCCGGAATCCGACAGCGGTTCGGCCTCGCCGGTCCAGCGGTGTCCGCCCAGTCGCTCCAGTTGGTTGGCGACCACCTGCGCCTTGAGGGCACGCGCCGCTTCCGGCGCGGCGAACGCCAGGTCGCAACATCCGGCCCCGTCGACGCCGGCGATCGGGCACAGCGACTCGACGCGGTCGTCGGCCGGCTCTAGCACCTCGAGGGCCTCTGCGTGCCAATAGGATCCGCGGTCGGCGGTCACTCGGACCCGCACTCGCTCACCCGGCAGCGCATAGCGGACGAACACCACGCGCCCTTCGTGGTGCGCCACACAGCTGCCACCGTTGGCCGGGGAGCCGGTCACCAGCGTGAGTTCCCCAGCCGAGGGAAGCACCGCGTTGGGCGTGCGGGACGATTCGCGTATCAATCGAAGATTCCCCGACGAGTGTCGCCCGGGGCCACGTGCGGCTGCAGCGCCTGCAGCCGCTCCGACGAATTCAATTGCCACGGAACCGAAGTCACCATCACGTTGGGCATGAACAGCAGCCGGCCCTTGAGCCGCAGCGCGCTTTGATTGTGCAGCACCTGCTCCCACCAATGCCCCACCACATACTCGGGGATGAACACGGTGACGACGGTGCGCGCTGACTCCTTGCTGACCCGCTTGACGTAATCGAGTATCGGACGGGTGATTTCGCGATAAGGCGAGGCGATGACCTTCAGCGGCACGCTGATGTCGCTTTCCTCCCACTGATGCACCAGCTCTCGGGTCTCGGCCTCGTCGACGCTGACGGTGAGCGCCTCGAGCACATCGGGACGGGTCGCGCGGGCATAGGCCAGCGCGCGCAGCGTCGGCAGATGTAGCTTCGACACCAGCACCAGGGCGTGGTTGCGGCTGGGCAGCACCACGTCGTGCTGGGCGGCGGCCTGTTCCTCCAGTTCCCGGCTGACGGTCCCGTAGTGCCGGTGGATCATCTTCATGATTCCGAACAGCAAACTCATCGCGAAAAGCGCGATCCAGGCGCCGGCGACGAACTTGGTCACCAAAACGACCACCAAAACGGCGCCGGTGGCGATCAGCCCAACGGTATTGACCACTCGGGAGCGCATCATCTGGCGCCGCGCCCGCGGATCGGTCTCGCTGCGCAACAGCCGGGTCCAGTGCCGGACCATGCCGATCTGGCTCAACGTGAAGGAAATGAACACGCCGACGATGTAGAGCTGGATCAGCGCGCTGAGCTCGGCACGGAACGCGATGATCGCCAGCAGGGCGGCCCCGGACAGGAACAGGATCCCGTTGGAGAACGCCAACCGGTCTCCGCGGGTGTGCAGCTGGCGCGGCAGGTAGCTGTGCTGCGCCAGGATCGAGCCGAGTACCGGAAACCCGTTGAACGCGGTGTTGGCTGCCAGCACCAGAATGAGTGCGGTCACAGCCGCGATCAGCAGGAAGCCGATGTGAAAGCTCCCGAAGACCACCTGCGCGAGCTGTGCGACGAGAGTCTTCTGGTAGTAGTGCGGCGGCGTGCCCGCCAGCTGCCTGGCCGGGTCATCGACCACTTGGACGCCAGTCTTCTTGGCCAGCAGGATCATCCCCATAAACAGACTCACCGCGATTGCGCCGAGCATCAGCAGTGTGGTCGCCGCGTTGCGCGACTTGGGCTTCTCAAACGCCGGGACCCCGTTGCTGATCGCCTCCACACCGGTCAGCGCCGCGCATCCCGAGGAGAACGACCGCGCCACCAGGAACGCCAGGGCGAAACCGACGATCTGGCCGTGCTCGGCATGCATCTGGAAACCGGCGGATTCGGCCCGCAGCGGATCACCGAGCACGAAGGCACGGATCAGTCCCCAGCCGATCATGACGGTCAAGCCGATGATGAACGCGTAGGTCGGAATGGCGAACGCCAATCCGGACTCGCGGACGCCGCGCAGGTTCATCGCCATCACCAGCAGGATGGCCGCCACGCAGAACCACACCTTGTGTTCGGCCACGATTGGGATGGCGGAGCCGATGTTGGACATCGCCGACGCGGTCGAAACGGCAACGGTGAGAATGTAATCCACCAGTAGGGCGCTGGCCACCACCAGGCCGGCGGTGTCGCCGAGGTTGGTGGTGACCACCTCATAGTCGCCCCCGCCCGACGGGTAGGCGTGCACGTTCTGGCGGTAGCTGGCCACCACGACCAGCATGACCGCGGCCACGGCAAGACCGATCCACGGCGCCAGCGCGTACGCGGACAGGCCGGCCACCGAGAGCATCAGGAAGATCTCCTCGGGCGCGTAGGCCACCGAGGACAACGCGTCGGACGCGAACACCGGCAAGGCGATCCGCTTGGGCAGCAGGGTATGACTCAGCCGGTCGCTGCGGAACGGCCGGCCAATCAGCAACCGACGCGCTGCGGTTGAAAGTTTGGACACGAGAGCCAAGAGTAAGCCCACACGGGTTTGGCGGTAACTTCGTAGGCGAGAATGTTTGCCGACCCGAATCGGCTGGCCGACGTGGGTTGCCGATGGGAGACGCAGGACGCGGCCGAGAGGATCGTAAGTGCGAGTAGTGGTGATGGGCTGCGGCCGAGTCGGCTCCTCGGTGGCCGACGGGCTATCGCGGATCGGCCACGACGTCGCGGTCATCGACCGCGACAGCACCGCCTTCAACCGGCTGAGCCCCGAATACGCCGGAGAGCGGGTGCTGGGTCAGGGGTTTGACCGCGACGTGCTGCTGCGGGCCGGCATCGAGGAGGCGGACGCGTTTGCCGCCGTGTCATCCGGGGATAACTCGAACATCATCTCGGCGCGGCTGGCCCGGGAGACCTTCGGCGTCAAGCGCGTCGTCGCCCGGATCTACGACGCCAAGCGCGCCGAGGTCTACGAACGCCTCGGCATCCCCACGATCGCCACCGTGCCCTGGACCACCGACCGCCTGCTCAACGCGCTGCTGCGGGACACCGAGACCGCCAAGTGGCGGGATCCGACCGGCACGGTGGCCGTCGCCGAGGTCGTCCTGCAGGAGGAGTGGATAGGACACCGGGTCACCGACCTCGAGCAGGCAACCGGCGCCCGCGTCGCCTTCCTGATCCGGTTCGGCGCCGGCGTCTTGCCGGAACCGAAGACAGTCCTGCAAGCCGGCGACCAGGTCTACGTCGCCGCGATCTCGGGCCGCGTGGCCGAGGCCGTGGCCATCGCGGCCCTGCCGCCCAGTGAAGACCTCGGTTAAGGAGCGGCGAACATGAAGGTAGCTGTCGCCGGGGCCGGCGCGGTCGGCCGCTCCGTCAGTCGCGAACTCGTCGGCAACGGACACGACGTGACGCTGATCGAGCGCAACCCCGATCACGTCGACGTCGACGCCATCCCCGCCGCGCACTGGCGGCTCGGCGACGCCTGCGAATTGAGCCTGCTGGAGTCGGTGCGCCTGCACGAGTTCGACGTGGTGGTGGCCGCCACCGGCGACGACAAGGCCAACGTCGTGCTCAGTCTGCTGGCAAAGACCGAATTCGCGGTGCCCCGGGTGGTGGCCCGGGTCAACGACCCCCGCAACGAGTGGCTGTTCACCGACGCCTGGGGCGTCGACGTGGCGGTGTCCACCCCGCGCATGCTGGCCTCGCTGATCGAAGAGGCCGTCGCGGTCGGTGATCTGGTGCGGCTCATGGAATTCCGCCGCGGGCAGGCCAACCTCGTGGAGATCACGCTGCCCGACGACACACCGTGGGGCGGGAAGCCGGTGCGCCGGCTGCAGCTCCCCCGGGACGCCTCCCTGGTGACGATCCTGCGCGGCCCGCGGGTCATCGTGCCCGAGGCGGACGAGCCGCTGGAAGGCGGCGACGAGCTGCTCTTCGTCGCGGTCGCCGAGGTTGAAGAGGATCTGCGCAAGCTCCTGCTGCCGGACGGGCCGGGGCTCGAAGACTAGGGCCGACGGCGGTGACCCGCAGCGCCCGGCTTGGACTTTGCGGCGACCCGCTTCGCCCGGCTACGCCGCGCTCGCGATCACCGCGGCCGCGCTCGCGATCGCCGCGGCCGCTCTCGCGATCACCGCTAGTCGCTGACGGGGTCGGCGTCGATCGGGGCGGGGGCGTCGCCGACCGCGAGCATGGCACGCTGCGCGGACTTGATCGCCAGGTACGTCACCAGCGCGGCCGCCACGGTCAGCGGCCACCCCATCGCGATGCGCGCGACGGCCAGCCAACCCGTCTGGTTGGCGTTGTAGAGCAGACCTTGGACCGCGAACCGGGCGGCGAACACCAGCACCCAGCAGACCGAGGCGATGTCGAACGCGTGGACGGCCCGCGGGACGTCGCGCCAGCCGTGACCCCGCCCGGTGGCCCACGTCCACACGTAGCCGACCAGCGGCCGCCGGATGACAATCGACGCCGCGACGACCACCGCCCACAGCAGCGACATCCAGATGCCCAACAGGAAGTAGCCCTTGGACTCCCCCACGATGTAGGCGATCAGCGCACAGATCGCTACGCCGAGGAACCCGGAGAGGGCCGGCTGCGCGGATTCCCGTCGAATCAGGCGCCACACCAAGACCAGCGCGGCTGCGGTCAGCGCGGAGGCGATCGCCGCGAACAAGCCCGACACGCTCGACACAATGACGAAGATCACAACGGGCAGCGACGAATAGATGACCCCGCTGATGCCGCCCGCCTGTCGCAGCAGACGTTCCGCCGTGATGCGGTTGACGGTCGCGCGCTCAGCCGCGCCCGACTCGTCGGGTACCGAAGTCGGCCCCCGATCGTCGGGTGGGGTCACCGCTGAATTTCGTAGTGCGGGTTGTAGATGGCCTTGGTGCCGTTCTCCAGCTTGCCCAACCGGCCGCGCACCCGCAGCTTGCGGCCCGAGTCGATGCCCGGGATCCGGCGCTGCCCCAACCAGACCAACGTGACGGTGTCGCTGCCGTCGAAAAGCTCGGCGCGGACACCGCCCGCACAGGCCTTGCCGTTACATTCCACGCTGCGCAGCGTGCCGACCATCGTGACCTCTTGGCCCCGCTCGCAATCAATGACCCGTTGCGCGCCGGTGCTGGCGACCTCGTCGGACAACTCCTCGGAGTCGCGTTGCTCCGGCGCCTCCGTCAGACGACGGGTGAGCCGGCGCAGATATCCTTGGGCCCCCATGGCCACTCCTGACAATGCTGTTAAGCCTCGGCGCTTCACTTATGCCAACGGACACCGTAGACCTGTTGGTTCCCGCACGCCAACCGAGTCAAACGTCGTGTTGGAGCGCGGCTGAACGCCGGGGCACTATCAGGGGGTGGCTGTCGATCTGCGGGGTGTCACGACGGTGTTGTTGCCCGGCACCGGGTCCGACGACGACTACGTTCACCGGGCGTTTTCGGCCCCGTTGGGCGACGTGGGCGGGGTCCTGGTGGCCCCGCCGCCGCGCCCGGATCGATTGATCGACGGCTACCTGTCGGCTCTGGATGCCGCCGCGCGCACCGGCCCGATCGCCGCCGGAGGCGTGTCGATCGGCGCGGCGGTGGCGGCCGCCTGGGCACTGGCCCACCCGGATAAGGCGGTCGCCGTCCTGGCCGCGCTGCCGGCCTGGGCCGGCGCCCCGGAAGCGGCGCCCGCGGCGCTCGCGGCGCGGTATACCGCGTCGCAGCTGCGCGCCGACGGGCTGGCGGTGACCACCGGTCAGATGCGGGCGTCCAGCCCGGCGTGGCTGGCCGACGAGCTGGCCCGGTCGTGGCGGGCGCAGTGGCCGCAACTGCCCGACGCGATGGACGAGGCCGCCGCCTACGTGGCACCGAGCCGATCCGCGCTCGCCCGGCTGGCCGTGCCCCTGGGCGTGGCGGCCGCGGTCGACGATCCGATCCATCCGCTGGACGTCGGCGTGGAGTGGGTCGCCGCAGCGCCGCGCGCGGCGCTGCGGACCGTGACGCTCGACCAGATCGGCGCGGACCCCGCCGCGCTGGGCGCGGCGTGCCTGGCCGCGCTCGCCGACGTCAGCTGAGGGCTGTCAGCCGCCGGTGGTGGTGCGCAGCTGCTGCATGGCCGAGCCCTCGACGCTGCGGCGCGCCGCCGGCTCGTTGGACCCCGACTCCGGCGCCGCCTGTTGCGCCTCGCCTTGTTGCTGGGCCTGCTGGGCGGCCGCGGCTTCCCGCAGTTGCTGCGCCATCGCCTCGGGCAGCTGCACGGCCAGCGGCGTGCGCACCGGAAGCGGCGTGTCACCGCGACGAACCACGGTGTCCGCCAACGCCGCTCGCGCCTCCTGCTCGAGAGCCTCCATGGTCTCGTGCGGGCCGTTGACGACGCAGCGGATCATCCACCGGTAGCCGTCGACCCCGATGAACCGCACCGCCCCGGATGCGGAGCCGACCACCTCACGGCCCCACGGGCCGTCCTTGATGCTGACCTTGGCCGAGTCCTTGCGCAGCGAATCGGCGAGTTCGCCGGCCACCTCGCGCCACAGGCCGCCCGTCTTGGGCGCCGCGTAGGCGGCGATGGTGAAGCGGCCGTTGGGCGTGACGACCCAGACCGCGCTCGGGACCCCGGTCTCGGTCAGCTCGACCTGCAGCTGGCCCGCCTCCGGCATCGGAATGAGCACCGAACCCAGGTCGAGGCGCGCCAGCTCCGCGACCGAGGGGTCGTCGAAATCGTCGATGTCGAACGGGCCCTCGAGTTCTTCGCCGTACTCGTCGTCGATCGGGTCGGCGGCGGCCTCGGCGTTCACCGGCTCGTCACTGTCGTCATTGCGTCTCTTAAGTGCCATCACAAACTCGCATGTCCGCCGGAGGAACCGTGGCCACCATCGCCACGGGAGGTGTCGGCCAGGCCGGCCTCGTCGAACGACGACACCTCGACCAGCTCGACCAGCTCGACTCGCTGCACCAGCAGCTGGGCGATGCGGTCGCCCCGATGCACCACGATGGGTTCGGCCGGGTCGAGGTTGATCAGCGCCACCTTGATCTCGCCGCGATAGCCCGCGTCGATGGTGCCGGGACTGTTGACGATCGAAAGTCCCACGCGCGACGCCAATCCCGAACGCGGGTGGACCAACCCGACCATCCCGAACGGAATCGCGACCGCGACCCCGGTGCGCACCAGGGCGCGCCGACCGGGTTCCAGCTTGAGGTCCTCCGCGCTAAAGAGGTCCACTCCCGCGTCGCCCTCATGCGCGCGCGTGGGCAGTGGAAGCTCGGGATCGAGGCGCACGATGGCCAGACTGGTCGACACGGGGGCACAGATTACCCTTGACTGCGTGTCCGGTACGCGCGTCGCGCCGCACAGTGTGCGATATCGCGAACGACTGTGGGTGCCATGGTGGTGGTGGCCGCTGGCCTTCGGGCTGGCGGGGCTGATCGCGTTCGAAGTCAACATGGGTGTCGCCCCCCGGCCGTTCTGGCTGCCGTACGCGACGCTGTTCGCGGTGGCGGCCGGAGCGCTGTTGTGGCTGGGCCGCGTGGAAATCCGGGTCACCGCTGACCCGGACGCCCCCGGCGGGGTGGAACTGTGGGCCGGTGAGGCGCACCTGCCGGTCACCGTGATCGCCCGGTCCGCTTCGGTCGCCCCGTCGGCCAAGTCCGCGGCGCTGGGCCGCCAACTCGACCCGGCGGCGTTCGTCCTGCATCGGGCGTGGATCGGGCCGATGATTTTGGTCGTCCTCGACGACCCGGACGACCCGACGCCGTACTGGCTGGTGAGTTGCCGCCACCCCGAGCGGGTGCTGTCGGCATTGCGCAGCTGACCTATCAGGCTGCGCAATCGGTACAGATCATCAGGCCGTTCTTCTCGCTGGCCAGTCGGCTGCGGTGTTGCACCAGGAAGCAGCTCGAGCAGGTGAACTCGTCAGCCTGCTTGGGAATGACGCGCACCGACAGTTCTTCCCCGGACAGGTCGGCGCCGGGCAGCTCGAAAGATTCAGCGGTTTCGGATTCGTCGACGTCGACCACGGCCGAGGCCGCCTCGTTGCGTCGTGCTTTGAGCTCCTCCAACGAGTCCTCCGAGACATCGTCGGTCTCGGTGCGCCGTGGAGCGTCATAGTCGGTAGGCATTTCTGTTCCCCTGCCGTATTGCCTCTACATGTACATGCCCGCGTTAGTTCAAGCATCGCTTTGTACCAGCGTCGAACGCATCCACCAAATGATTCGTGCCCGGATAGCGGTCGGTTAATGTGTGATTTACGTCACACACCCATATTGGCCCTTGCGTTCGCCTTTGAACAGTGCGTTTAGGGTGCGACTAGAGTGCACCTGTGGTCGCACAAATCACCGAGGGTACCGCCTTCGATAAGCACGGCCGGCCCTTCCGGCGACGCAATCCCCGGCCCGCCATCGTTGTGGTGGTCCTCCTGGTGGCGGCGACGGCCGTGGTGTGGACGATCGCGCTGACCCGGCCCGCCAACGTGCACGAGGTCGCGGCGTGCAACGCGCCACCCCAGGCGGCGAATTCGACGCCGGCTCAGCTCGGTGAGCAGGTGTCGCGCAGCGCGATGATGGACGTCACGCCCGCCAAGCTCAACGACACCAAGGTCCGCGTGCTCAACGCCAGCGGCCGCGGCGGACAGGCCGGCGACGTCGCAGGTGCACTCAAAGACCTTGGCTTCACGCAGCCGACCGCTGCCAACGACCCGCTCTATGCGGGCACCCGCCTCACCTGCCAGGGCCAGATCCGGTTCGGCACCGCCGGGCAAGCCACCGCCGCGACGGTGTGGCTAGTGGCGCCGTGCATGGAGTTGTTCAACGACAACCGCGCCGACGACTCCGTCGACCTGTCGTTGGGAACGGACTTCACCGCGTTGGCCCACAACGACGACATCGATGCCGTACTGGCCACCCTGCGCCCGGGCGCCACCGGGCCGTCGGACCCCGCGCTACTCACCAAAATTCACTCCAGCAGCTGCTGACGGGCCGTCAGTCGAGAATCGGGTCCAGCCCGTCGACCTCGTTCAGCGCGGCCAGCAGCGCGTCGGCGATTCCCGGTGCGGCGGCCAGCACCAGTCCGGCGCCCTCGATGCCGGGCGGCGGCAAGGTAACTCGCGCCCCCGCCTCGGCCGCGATCAGCGCCCCGGCGGCGCAGTCCCACGGCTGCAGGCCGTGCTCGTAGAACGCGTCGAGCCGGCCCGCCGCGACCATGCACAAATCGAGCGCCGCCGAACCGATGCGACGAACGTCGCGGACCACCGGCAGCAGCCGCGCCAACAACACCGCCTGCGTCGCCCGGCGCTGCCGTGAATAGCCGAAACCGGTGCCCAGCAATGCCATCGACAGGTCGTCGACCGCGGCGCACCGCAACGGCTGGATCCCTTCCTCGTCGATGACGTGTGCACCCTGCCTCGTCGCCGCCGAGTACACGCGATTGCCGACGACGTCGGCGACCGCGCCCGCCACCGACACGCCATCGACCTGCACGCCGACCGACACCGCGTATGCGGGGATGCCGTAGACGAAGTTCACGGTGCCGTCGATGGGATCGAGCACCCAGGTGACCGCGCCGGCGGGCATGCCCGCCGGGTCACTCGGACCGCCGCCCTCCTCGCCCAGAATCGGGTCGCCCGGCCGCAATTCGGCCAGCCGATCCCGAAGCAGCCGCTCCGTTTCCGTGTCGACGATGGTCACCGGATCGGTGGGGGTGCTCTTCGCCCGCACCGCCCCGCCACCTGCAGATCCGGAGCCCGCCGCGGCCGCACCGAACACCTCGGCGCGGCGGCGCCGCACGAACGCGGCGGCCTCGGTGGCCAACGACTCGGCCACCGTGCGCAACTGGGCGGGCTCGTCCTGAGGGCGGGTCACCGGTCTATCGCATCACAGGCGGCACGGCCCCCGCAGATACCCCGTCGCCACATCGGCGCCGGGCTAAGGTGGGCGGACAGCCAAAGTCACGCCCAGGAGCTTCGATGACCAGCACCGACTCGACCACGGATACGCCCGGCACCGGCACCGCCGTCGGCGCCGCAGAGCGTCGGGGATTCGGCATCGACGTCGGCGGCAGCGGCATCAAGGGCGGCATCGTCGACATGGATACCGGGCTGTTGATCGGCGAGCGGGTCAAGCTGTTGACCCCGCAACCGGCGACCCCCGCGGCGGTCGCCAAGACCATCGCCGAGGTCGTCAACGCATTCGGCTGGACCGGCCCCCTCGGGGTGACCTATCCGGGGGTCGTCACCCACGGCGTCGTCCAGACGGCGGCCAACGTCGACAAATCCTGGATCGGCACCAACGCGCGCGACATCATCAGTGCCGAGCTGGGCGGCCAGGACGTCACAGTGCTCAACGACGCCGACGCCGCGGGGCTGGCCGAGGAACACTACGGCGCGGGCAGAAACCAGTCCGGCCTGGTCGTGTTGCTGACGTTCGGCACCGGAATCGGCTCCGCGGTCATCCACAACGGCACGTTGATCCCGAATACCGAGTTGGGGCACCTCGAGGTCGGCGGCAAGGAAGCCGAGCAGCGGGCGGCGTCGTCGGTCAAGGAGAAGAACGACTGGACCTTCGAGAAGTGGGCCAAGCAGGTCACCCGCGTGCTGGTGGCGATCGAGAACGCGGTGTGGCCGGACCTGTTCATCGCCGGCGGCGGCATCAGCCGCAAGGCCGACAAGTGGCTACCGCTGCTCGAAAATCGCACCCCGGTGGTGGCCGCGGCCCTGCTCAACACCGCCGGAATAGTGGGTGCGGCCATGGCCTCGACCTCCGACGTGACGCACTGATTTTCGCCCGGCGGAGCCGTTCGACCGCTGACTGTCGTTACAATGGTCATCGGCGACCGCCCGAACGTTAGCGTGCAAGTACCCACGCTGATCCAACGCCGACATCGACATAGCAGACACTTTCGGTTAACCATGCCCACTACCCACCGAAGGTGAGCCCAAACGAAGGGGTGTAAGTGGCAGCGACCAAGGCAAGCCCGGCAACCGACGCGCCGGTGAAACGGACCGCCACGAAGTCTTCCCCCGCCAAGCGACCAGCGGCCAAGGCCGCCCACGGCGCCGCCCCCGCGAAGCGCGCCGCCAAGGCGCCGACGCGGGCCGAGGCCGAGGCCGGTACCGACACCAAGAAAGCGCATGGCGCCAAGGCCCCGGCGGGCCGCGGGTCGAAAGCGGCCAAGGGCGCCCCGGCCGACGCCGAGGCCGACCTCGAGGCCGTCGAAGAGCTCGACGACACGGAGCTCGACGCCGAGCCCGGTGAAGACCTCGAGATCGACGCGGCCGACCTGAGCCTGGACGACCTGGAAGAAGACGTTGCGGCCGACGGCGAAGATGCCGACATCGAGCCCGCCGATTCCGACGACAGTGAGGAAGAGGCCGCCGCCCCGGCCGCCGCGGCCGGAGAGACTGCCGCCGAGGAGGACGAGGAAATCGCCGAGCCGTCCGAAAAGGATAAGGCCTCCGGCGATTTCGTCTGGGACGAAGACGAGTCCGAGGCGCTGCGCCAGGCCCGCAAGGACGCCGAACTCACCGCGTCGGCGGACTCGGTTCGCGCCTACCTCAAGCAGATCGGCAAGGTGGCGCTGCTCAACGCCGAGGAAGAGGTCGAGCTGGCCAAGCGGATCGAAGCCGGCCTGTACGCCACACAGCTGATGGCCGAGATGGCCGATCGCGGCGACAAGCTGCCCGCCGCTCAGCGCCGCGACATGATGTGGATCTGCCGCGACGGCGACCGCGCGAAAAACCATCTGCTGGAAGCCAACCTCCGACTGGTGGTGTCGCTGGCCAAGCGTTACACCGGCCGCGGCATGGCCTTCCTGGACCTCATCCAGGAAGGCAACCTGGGCCTGATCCGCGCGGTCGAGAAGTTCGACTACACCAAGGGTTACAAGTTCTCCACCTACGCCACGTGGTGGATCCGCCAGGCCATCACCCGCGCCATGGCCGACCAGGCCCGCACCATCCGCATCCCGGTGCACATGGTCGAGGTGATCAACAAGCTGGGCCGCATCCAGCGCGAGCTGCTGCAGGACCTGGGCCGCGAGCCCACGCCCGAAGAGCTGGCCAAGGAAATGGACATCACGCCCGAAAAGGTCCTGGAAATCCAGCAATACGCCCGCGAGCCGATCTCGCTGGACCAGACCATCGGCGACGAGGGCGACAGCCAGCTGGGTGACTTCATCGAGGACAGCGAGGCCGTGGTGGCCGTCGACGCCGTGTCCTTCACGCTGCTGCAGGACCAGCTGCAATCGGTCCTCGAGACCCTCTCCGAGCGCGAGGCGGGCGTAGTACGGCTGCGTTTCGGCCTCACCGACGGCCAACCCCGAACCCTCGACGAGATCGGCCAGGTGTACGGAGTCACCCGCGAGCGCATCCGTCAGATCGAGTCCAAGACGATGTCAAAGTTGCGCCACCCCAGCCGTTCTCAGGTCCTGCGCGACTACCTCGACTAAGCGACCCGCCGGGCTGTTTGGCGCGCAAGGGACCCAACGGAAAACCCGTCGCGCCGGCGGCGCCGGCCGTCGTACGGTGACGGCATGAACCGCACACGGGTGTCCTCCGGCTCCGAGTTCGAGACGGCCGTCGGCTATTCGCGCGCCGTCCGGATCGGCCCGCACGTGTGGGTGGCCGGCACGACGGGCTTCGGACCGGTCGGCGACGTCGCGGCCCAGACCCGAGACGCGTTGCGGCGCATAGAGGTTGCGCTCGACGGGGCGGGCGCGGCGCTCACCGACGTGGTCCGGACCCGCAGCTACGTCACCGAGATCTCCCGCTGGCGCGAGGTCGCGGCGGTGCACGCCGAGGTGTTCGGTGACATCCGCCCGGCGGCCACCATGGTGCAGGTGTCGGCGCTGATCGCGCCCGAACTGCTGGTGGAGATCGAAGCCGACGCCTATGTGGGATCCCCGACCGGCGGGAAGGTGCCGTCGGCGGCCGGCCGGTAATCGGTGACCCGAATCACAGCCGCAGTGGGCAGCGGGCCGTACAGGTGCGGGAACAGCATCGACTCCGGATCCGTTGCTACGCCGGGCTCCCAACGAACTTCGGAGTCCAGCAGCGCCGGATCGATGTGCAGCAACACCAAATCATCGCGACCCCGGTAGAGCCGGTTGGCCGGCAAATGGACTTGTCCGGGCGCCGAAAGATGGATGAACGGGCCACCGACCGACGTGTCGGGGCGAATCTCACCGGCGGCGCGGGCACGGGTCCACTCGTCACGCGCGCACAGATGTACCAGCAGGTCAGGAGCAGAAGCCACGGATGATCACTGTAGAGAGTTGTTCGAAACGAAACGTTTACAGCTCGTGAGAAACGACACACCCGATAACGATCGGGGAACAACGCAAAAACCACATACGTCTGAGAGAGTGAACAAAAGCAAGAACGGAGAAGCCATGAATGCAACTCTGACCAGTCCCGAGCTAACCCGGGCGGACCGCTGCGACCGCTGCGGTGCCGCTGCTCGAGTCCGCGCCACGCTGCCTTCAGGAGCTGAGCTTCTCTTCTGCCAGCATCACGCCAACGAGCACGAGGCGAAGCTGACCGAGCTCTCCGCCGTCCTGGAGGTCAACGGAAGCTAGTCCCGCCGGACTCACCCCTCGCCAATGTGGGCGAGTGGGGCGGTCTTCGGTAATGCTGGACGGGTATGAGCGATCAAGTCGCAAAACCGTCGCGCCATCACATCTGGCGACTCACGCTGAGGACCCTGTCGAAGAGCTGGGATGATTCCATCTTTTCCGAGTCGGCCCAAGCGGGTTTCTGGTCGGCGCTGTCGCTACCGCCACTGCTGCTGGGGATGCTGGGAAGCCTGGCCTACGTGGCACCGCTGTTCGGCCCGGACACGTTGACGGCGATCGAGAAGAGCATCACCTCGGCGATCCGCAGCTTCTTCTCCCCCAGCGTCGTCAACGAGATCATCGAGCCGACCATCCGCGACGTCACCGCCAACGCGCGTGGCGAGGTGGTGTCGGTCGGCTTCCTGATCTCGATGTGGGCGGGATCGTCGGCCATCTCGGCCTACGTCGACGCGGTGGTGGAGGCGCACGACCAGACCCCGCTTCGGCATCCCGTGCGGCAGCGGCTGTTTGCGCTCTTCCTCTACGTCGTGATGCTGGTCTTCGTGGTGCTGGCCGCCCCGGTGTTGGTAATTGGCCCGCGCAAGGTGAGCGAACACATCCCCTACGACTTGGCCAACGTCCTGCGCTACGGCTACTACCCGGCGCTGATCCTGGGGCTGCTCGTCGGGGTGGTCATCTTGTATCGGGTGGCGCTGCCCGAGCCCCTGCCCACGCACCGGCTGATCTTCGGCGCCGCGCTGGCCATGGCGGTCTTCCTGATCGCCACGCTGGGCCTGCGAGTCTACCTGCGGTGGATCACCAGCACCGGCTACACCTACGGAGCGCTGGCCACCCCGATCGCGTTCCTGCTGTTCGCGTTCTTCGGCGGGTTCGCCGTCATGCTGGGCGCCGAACTCAACGCCGCGATCCAAGAGGAGTTCCCGGCGCCGAAGACGCACGCGCACCGGCTGCGCAAGTGGCTGCAGTCACGCATCGCCGAGCTGACTGGGACGGCGGCTCCCCCGCCGGACCCGGCCGCCGACAACGCGGCGCTGTGACGCTGAGGCGCCGCGGTCGACCTAGTGTCCTGAGTCCTTAGTTCGTGGGTTCTTGTTAGAATGGGTGATGCCGTCGCCGCATGCTGTTCAGATCGTGTTGACCGAGGATGAACGCGCTGAGTTGGAGGGCTGGGTTCGTTGGCGCAACAGCGCGGCCGGACTGGCTCTGCGGGCCAGGATCGTGCTGGCCGCCGCCGATGGCGGATCCAATGTCGATCTCGCCGACAGGTTGGAGTTGGATCGCAACACGATTCGTAAGTGGCGCAATCGGTTCGCCGAGAAGCGGTGCGACGGGCTGCTCGACGAACCGCGACCGGGCCGGCCTCGCGTGGTGGGTGACGAGCAGATCGAGGCGTTGATCACCGCCACGTTGGAGACCACGCCGCCAGGTGCCACCCACTGGTCGACGCGGTCGATGGCCGAACACCTTGGGCTATCGCAGTCGATGGTGTCGCGGGTGTGGAGGGCGTTCGGATTGGCTCCGCACAAACAGGATTCGTGGAAGCTGTCCAAGGATCCACTGTTCGTGGCCAAGGTTCGTGACATCGTCGGGCTCTACCTCGACCCACCGGAGCGCGCCATGGTGCTCTGCGTGGACGAGAAGACCCAGATCCAGGCGCTCAACCGCACCGCACCGGTGTTTCCTATGCTGCCCGGAACGCCGGCGCGCGCCACCCACGACTACGTCCGCCACGGCACCTCGAGCCTGTACGCGGCACTGGATCTGGCTACCGGCAAAGTGATCGGTTCACTACATTCGCGGCATCGCTCTCAGGAGTTCCTGGCGTTCCTCAAAAAGATCGACACCGAAGTGCCCGCGGACTTGGAGTGCCACGTCGTGCTCGACAACGCCTCCACCCACAAAACACCAGCGGTCAAGAAATGGCTGCTCAACCATCCCCGCTTCGTGCTGCACTTCACCCCGACCAGCTCGTCGTGGCTCAACCTGGTCGAGCGATGGTTCGCCGAGTTGACCACCAAGAAACTGCGCCGCGGTACCCACACCTCGGTGCGCCAACTCAACACCGACATCCGCGCCTGGATCGAACACTGGAACGACGACCCGAAGCCCTACGTCTGGACCAAGACCGCCGACCAAATCCTGGCGAGCATCGGAAACTACTGCAACCGAATTAATGACTCCGGACACTAGTCCTTCTTCATCCGGTCGTAGATCTGCTTGCAATCCGGGCACACCGGCGAGCCGGGCTTGGCCGCCTTCGTGACGGGAAACACTTCCCCGCACAACGCCACCACGTGGTTACCCATCACCGCGCTCTCGGCGATCTTGTCCTTCTTGACGTAGTGAAAGTATTTCGGCGTATCGCTGCCGGTCCCGTCGTCGACGCGTTCGTCGGTGTCGGTGCGTTCGATCGTCTGGGTCTGCATACCTCATATTGTGCCCCGAAACCGGCTTCTGCCGGAATCGCCGTGGTGTGGGACAGTGGAAGGATGACGCGCGGCTCCGAGTTGGGGTTCGACGATGATGGCAGGCCGATCCTCATCACCGCCGCCGCACCCTCCTACGAAGAACAGCACCGGGCACGGGTGCGTAAGTACCTGACGCTGATGGGATTCCGGATCCCGGCGCTCATCCTGGCCGCCCTCGCGTATGGCGCCTGGCACAACGGTCTGATCTCGCTGGCGATCGTGGCGGTGTCGATCCCGCTGCCGTGGATGGCCGTGCTGATCGCCAACGACCGGCCGCCGCGCAGCGCAGACGAGCCGCGGCGGTTCGACGACGCCCGGCGGCGCACCCCGCTGTTCCCGACGGCTGAGAGTCTGGCGCTCGAGGCGCGACGCCATCCGCAACCGGGTTGGCCCCCCGGGCCGGGCGGCGACGTCGGTCACTCGCGCTGAGAACGCGATTGCTCGGACTTCTCAGGACATTCTCAGGTCGCCGGCACATTTGTGCACGTCAAGACGTGTGAGATGACAAAAGGCTGGGAACTCTCAGGGCTGATCTGTCGTTGTACTCGATGACAGCACAAAGCCGAATGGGAGGTCGCTATGGCGAACGCCAGCACGAGCAGATTTGACGGCGATCTGGATGCTCAGAGCCCCGCAGCGGACCTCGTGCGCGTTTATCTCAATGGCATCGGTAAGACGGCGCTGCTGAACGCGGCGGGCGAAGTTGAACTGGCCAAGCGCATCGAGGCTGGGCTCTACGCCGAGCACCTGCTCGAAACCCGTAAGCGCCTCGGGGAGAACCGCCGACGCGACCTGGAAGCCGTCGTGCGCGATGGTCAGGCCGCGCGCCGACACCTATTGGAAGCGAACCTGCGGCTGGTGGTGTCGCTGGCCAAGCGCTACACCGGTCGCGGCATGCCGCTGCTGGACCTGATCCAGGAGGGCAACCTCGGGCTGATCCGCGCGATGGAAAAGTTCGACTACACAAAGGGATTCAAGTTCTCCACCTATGCCACGTGGTGGATTCGCCAGGCCATCACCCGCGGCATGGCCGACCAGAGCCGCACCATCCGCCTGCCCGTGCACCTGGTTGAGCAGGTCAACAAGCTGGCGCGGATCAAGCGGGAGATGCACCAGAACCTGGGCCGCGAGGCCACCGACGAGGAACTGGCCGCCGAGTCCGGCATCCCGGTGGAGAAGATCAACGACCTGCTCGAGCACAGCCGCGACCCGGTAAGCCTGGACATGCCGGTCGGCTCCGAAGAGGAGGCCCCGCTGGGCGACTTCATCGAGGACGCCGAGGCGATGTCCGCCGAGAACGCGGTCATCGCGGAGCTGCTGCACACCGACATCCGCAGCGTGCTCGCCACTCTCGACGAGCGTGAGCACCAGGTGATCCGGTTGCGCTTCGGCCTCGACGACGGCCAGCCGCGCACCCTGGATCAGATCGGCAAGCTGTTCGGCCTGTCGCGCGAGCGGGTCCGCCAGATCGAGCGGGACGTAATGTCCAAACTCCGCCACGGCGAGCGCGCCGACCGGCTACGGTCGTACGCAAGCTAGGACCCCTGAGCTAGTAACACGACGGTATGCCCGCCGCGGACGCGGCGGGCATACTGCTTGTCGGGGAAGCGTTACACCCATTCACGCAGCTGGCCAAGTAGACTCGGCGTCGATGGAAGGTGCTGAATGAACGACCTGGTTGACACCACCGAGATGTACCTACGGACCATCTACGACCTCGAAGAAGAGGGCGTGACGCCGCTTCGCGCCCGGATCGCCGAGCGGCTCGACCAGAGTGGGCCGACCGTTAGCCAAACTGTATCCCGCATGGAGCGCGACGGGCTCCTTCACGTCGCCGGCGACCGGCACCTCGAGCTCACCGACAAGGGCCGGGCGCTGGCCGTGGCCGTCATGCGCAAGCACCGCCTCGCAGAGCGATTGCTCGTCGACGTCATTGGCGTGCCGTGGGAGGAAGTGCACGCCGAGGCATGCCGGTGGGAGCACGTGATGAGCGAGGATGTCGAGCGGCGGCTGGTGAAGGTGCTCAACCACCCGACCACCTCCCCCTTCGGCAATCCGATCCCCGGGCTTCTCGACCTGGGCGTGGGCCCCGAGTCGGGCTCCGGCGAGGCCAACCTCGTCCGGCTGACCGAGCTGCCACCCGGATCGCCGGTGGCCGTGGTGGTCCGCCAGCTGACCGAACACGTGCAGGGCGACATCGACCTGATCAGCCGCCTGAAGGACGCCGGCGTCGTCCCCAACGCCCGGGTGACCGTCGAGACCGGCCCCGCGGGCGTGACCATCGTCATCCCTGGCCACGAGAACGTCACCCTGCCGCACGAGATGGCGCACGCCGTCAAGGTCGAGAAGGTCTGACCGCCCGGCACGGTCGTCGGGTTAGCTCGCCCGCCGGCCGAACGGCCGCCGCGGCGGTAACCGCACCCCGAGCTGCTTGGCCAGCCGGTAGCCGGTGAGCGCCAATTCGCGGATGTCCTCCGGCCTCAGCCCCGACTGCAACGCGGTGTCCAGCATGCCCGCCATGCGATGCTCGGGCTCGCAGCGCAGCGCGGCCTCCAGCGACACCCCGGCCAGCGGGCCGTCGCCGCGGGCGTACGCGCTGAACGCGAGCAGTACCAGCGCCTCGACCCGCCAGGGCGGCGGCAGGGTGCGCGCCAGCAGCGCCCACAACGTCTCCGCATCTCCGGCGTTCTCGCCGACCGCCAAGGCGTAGAGGATGTCGCGCACCTGCGCGTCGCTCAGCGCGCAGCCCAGCTTGGCCAGCTGGGTCGAGGACAGCGCCTGGCCGGCGGCGACCCGGGATGCGGACGTCATGGCGTGTTTGACGTCGGCCCGGGCGCGGCGGGCCGGATCCGCGCGCTGGACCGCCACGCGCCGTGTCGCGTACCGGTCGATCACGCCGGTCAATGCCGCGCTGCGCGCCGCATCCTCGACCGCGATGACGGCCTGCAGGTCGGCGCGTCGCGCGTAGAGCCGCCTGCCATCGAGCACCGCCGCGGCCGCCAGCGGCGACGCGGATGGATCGTCGACCACGCCGCTCGAACCGCACCCGTCCACGCAGTGCCAGCGGCCGCCGAGCGCGACACGGTCGACCACATGGGCGGCCCACAGCTCGATACCCTTCTGGGACAACGAGTTTGCCAGCGTGTCACACAGCTGCCGGTACTCCTCGTTGCAACAGGGACAGTGCGCCCCGTCCTCGTTGACGATCACCACGATCGCGGCGTCGGGACGGGCCGCGGCGGCAACCTCGGCCAGGTGCCCGACCCGGCCGATCAGCTCGTCGGAGAGGTCGACCCGCATCACGGCCCCCAGGTCGCCGCCGTCCAAAGACACCAATACCAATGAATTTTCGGGAACGAAGCCCAGAACGGCAGGCAGCGCGGCGATGAGGGCGCCGGGTCGGTTCAGTTTGAAGTCAGGTCGATGCGTCGTCATGGGCACCACGCTGGCGGCCACCGCCGTCAACCGGGCTCGCGGGAACAGGCGGAATCCCGCGCCTGTGGATGAACCCAGCACTGTGAGTGCTGCTGATCTACTGTTACCCCATGAGTTCGGCTCAAGAGTACGACATGGTGGTCATCGGTTCGGGTCCCGGCGGCCAGAAGGCCGCCATCGCGTCGGCCAAGCTCGGCAAGTCGGTCGCGGTCGTCGAACGTGGCCAGATGCTCGGCGGCGTGTGCGTCCAGACCGGCACCATCCCCTCAAAGACGTTGCGCGAGGCCGTGCTTTACCTCACCGGGATGAGCCAGCGCGAACTGTACGGCGCCAGCTACCGCGTCAAGGAGAAGATCACCCCGGCCGACCTGCTGGCCCGCACCCAGCACGTGATCGGCAAGGAGGTCGACGTGGTGCGCAACCAGCTGATGCGCAACCGCATCGACTTGTTGCTGGGCCACGGTCGGTTCGTCGACCCGCACACCATCGAGGTCGAAGACCCCTCGCGTCGCGAAAAACTAACCGTCAGCGGCAAACACATCGTGATCGCCACCGGCACCCGGCCCGCGCGCCCGTCCGGCGTGGAGTTCGACGAGGATCGGGTCCTCGACTCCGACGGCATCCTCGACCTCAAGTCGCTGCCCACCTCGATGGTGGTGGTCGGCGCCGGTGTGATCGGCATCGAATACGCCTCGATGTTCGCCGCGCTGGGCACCAAGGTCACCGTCGTGGAGAAGCGCAGCGACATGCTGGACTTCTGCGACCCCGAGGTGGTGGAGGCCCTGAAATTCCACCTGCGCGACCTGGCGGTGACCTTCCGGTTCGGCGAGGAGGTGACCGCGGTCGACGTGGGCTCGGCGGGCACCGTCACCACGCTGGCCAGCGGCAAGCAGATCCCCGCCGAGACGGTCATGTATTCCGCTGGGCGGCAAGGCCAGACCGACCACCTCGACCTGCACAACGCCGAGCTGGAGGCCGACAACCGCGGCCGGATCTTCGTCGACGACTTTTTCCAGACCAAGGTGCCGCACATCTACGCCGTCGGCGACGTGATCGGCTTCCCCGCGCTGGCCGCGACCTCCATGGAGCAGGGCCGGCTGGCCGCCTACCACGCTTTCGGGGAGCCGACCGACGGCATCACCGAACTGCAGCCGATCGGCATCTACTCCATTCCCGAGGTGTCCTACGTGGGGGCCACCGAGGTCGAACTGACCAAGAACGCGATCCCCTACGAGGTGGGGGTGGCCCGGTACCGGGAACTGGCCCGCGGCCAGATCGCCGGCGACTCGTACGGGATGCTCAAGCTGCTGGTCTCCACCGATGATCTCAAGCTGCTGGGTGTGCACATCTTCGGCACCAGCGCCACCGAGATGGTGCACATCGGGCAGGCCGTGATGGGCTGCGGCGGGACCGTCGAATACCTGGTGGACGCCGTGTTCAACTACCCCACTTTTTCCGAGGCCTACAAGGTGGCCGCGCTCGACGTGATGAACAAAGTGCGGGCGCTCAACCAGTTTCGCCACTAACAGCTGTCGTCGAGTTCTCCAGGAATAGGGTCGCCGGGGCCGCCGGCATCGGCGCGGGCCAACAACTGCGCGGTCTGGGCGTCGAACGGCGCCGAATACGAGACGTTCGCGGCGCAGCCGCCGCGCTCGAACCCACCGATCACCCCGGTGAGGATGGTGCCGCTGACCCACGGCGCGCCGCTGGTGCCGTCCACCAGGCCTTCGCACGGGAACGAGGGGAAACCGCCCTCGGTCACCGAGGTGCTGGCCTGACAGCCGATGGGCGCGCCGCCCACGCCGGCCGGGTAGCCCATGACGGTGACGTGGCTGCCGGGCGGCGGCGTCGTGCCCAGAGTCAGTGCCAGGCCGACGCGGGCCTCCACCGTACCCCCGGCGTCGTTGCTCAGCCGCGCGATCGCGTAGTCCGCGTTCGGATCCTTGCTCGCGCTCCAGCGGTGGTCGAGGTAGACGGCGTCGGCCTTCCAGATGTCGGCTGGGGCGGGCGGCGCGTCGCCGGCGAAGCCCGGCACGAAGGTGATCTTGGATGCCCCCGCCAGGCAGTGCGCCGCGGTCATCATCAGGTTGCCGCCCGCCGAATGCACCACCGAGCCCGTGCACACGTGCAGCGGCCCACCGTCGATGAAGATGGCGCCGACGCGCTTGTCCGGGTCCACCGGCCCCGCCACCGCCTTTTGCTGGGGCTGGGCCAGCCGCTGCGCAGGCGCGCTGCTGTGCACGACGGGCGCCGGCGGGGCCGACGCACGATCGTTCGGCGGCCGCTTGCACGACGTCACCGACGTCGCCACGGCGACCACCAGGCACAGAAACAGGGTCGGAACGCGCATCGGTTTCATCATGCCTGACACCTGCGCGGCGAGCAGATTCCGACGCGTCGCCGCGCAACCACTGGCGAACACGGCCCACCGGCGTGTTCGCTTGCGGATTAACCGCGAACTTCACACCGCTGTTTGATTTTGGTGTCCACCGATTCGGGGGACACTGGTAGGGCAGCACCCAGGATGGACCCTCGAGAGGAGGCGATCCCGATGGCCAGTCAGGACCCGCACTACCAGCCGGGACAGGCCGGCATGTACGAGCTCGAGCTGCCGGCGCCGCAGTTGTCGACCTCGGATGGCCGCGGCCCGGTGCTGGTGCACGCATTGGAGGGTTTCTCCGACGCCGGTCATGCGATCCGGCTGGCCTCCTCGCATCTGAAGGCGGCGCTGGACACCGAGCTGGTCGCGTCGTTCGCCATCGACGACTTGCTGGATTACCGGTCGCGGCGGCCGCTAATGACGTTCAAGACCGATCACTTCACGAACTATGACGAACCGGAACTGAGCCTGTACGCGTTGCGTGACACCATCGGCACCCCGTTTCTGCTGCTCGCCGGGATGGAGCCGGATCTGAAATGGGAGCGCTTCATCACCGCGGTGCGCCTGCTCGCCGAGCGCCTGAACGTGCGCCAGACCATCGGCCTGGGCACCGTCCCGATGGCGGTTCCCCACACGCGGCCGATCACGATGACCGCCCACTCGAACAACCCCGAGTTGATCGCCGAATTCACCCCGTGGATCTCCGAGATTCAGGTCCCGGGCAGCGCGTCCAACCTGCTGGAATACCGGATGGCCCAGCACGGCCACGAGGTCGTCGGCTATACCGTGCACGTCCCGCACTACCTGACGCAGACCGACTACCCGGCCGCCGCCGAGGCGTTGCTCGAGCAGGTGGCCAAGATCGCGTCGCTCGAGTTGCCGCTGACCGCGTTGACCGAAGCGGCTGAGGTGATCCGGACCAAGATCGACGAGCAGGTCGAGGCGAGCGCGGAGGTTGCTCAAGTGGTGACCGCGCTCGAGCGACAGTACGATGCCTTCATCGACGCTCAGGAGAACAGGTCGTTACTAACTCGCGACGAGGACCTGCCTAGCGGCGACGAGCTTGGTGCAGAGTTCGAGCGATTCCTCGCCCAGGAGGCCGAGAAGAAGCGCGGCGACGACGACCAGGCGTGACCTTTCCACACGGCCCTAGGCCCGACCCGAAGGTTGGCGAGATGACCGAGCGGAAGCGCAAGAGCACTCTCCGCCCGGTGCGTGAGGTCACCGCACCCCGGCTGGAGTTCCGCACCATCCACGGCTACAAGCGGGCCTACCGGATCGCCGGCGACGGGCCGGCGATCCTGCTGGTGCACGGCATCGGGGACAACTCCACCACCTGGAACACCGTGCAGGCCAAGCTCGCTCAGCGGTTCACGGTCATCGCTCCGGACCTGCTCGGTCACGGGCGATCCGACAAGCCGCGCGCCGACTACTCCGTCGCCGCCTACGCGAACGGGATGCGTGACCTGCTCAGCGTCCTCGACATCGAGCGGGTGACGGTCGTCGGTCATTCAATGGGCGGCGGCGTGGCCATGCAATTCGCCTACCAGTTCCCGCATTTGGTCGACCGGCTCATTCTGGTCGCCGCGGGTGGTGTCACCAAGGACGTCAACATCGCGCTCCGGCTCGCTTCGCTGCCGATGGGAAGCGAGGCCCTGGCCCTGCTGCGGCTCCCCCTCGTCCTGCCGGCCATGCAGCTGGCAGGGCGAATAGCGGGCCTGGCGATCGGATCGACCGGCCTGGGCCGCGACCTTCCCAACGTCCTGCGGATCCTTGACGACCTGCCGGAGCCCACGGCCTCGGCGGCCTTCAGCCGCACGCTGCGCGCGGTGGTGGACTGGCGCGGGCAGATCGTCACGATGCTCGATCGTTGCTATCTGACGGAGGCCATCCCGGTACAGATCGTCTGGGGCACCAAGGATGTGGTGGTCCCCGTCCGGCATGCGTGGATGGCGCACGCCGCGATGCCGGGTTCCCGCCTCGAAATCTTCGAAGGCTCCGGTCACTTCCCGTTCCATGACGACCCGGCCCGATTCATCGACGTTGTCGAGCGCTTCATCGATTCCACCGCTCCCGCCGAATACGATCAGGCCGCCCTGCGCGGTCTGCTGCGCAGCGGCGGCGGCGCGAAGGCCGTCAGCGGTCCAGCCCCGACCCGCGTCGCCGTGCTGAACGCGATGGGCTCCGACGAACGCAGCGCCACCTGAACCACCTTGATCTGTGCGGCCGCCCCAGGGGTCGTACAGTCGGTCCATGGGGATCGACGTCACGGTGTTGCGGGTGTTCACCGATGCGGACGGCAATTTCGGCAATCCGCTCGGGGTGGTGAACGCCACCCACGTCGAGCCCGCCGACCGGCAACAGCTGGCTACTGAATTGGGTTACAGCGAAACCGTTTTCATCGATCTTCCGGCTGCGGGGTCGACGACCGCGCACGCCACCATCTACACCCCCCGGGTCCAGATCGCTTTCGCCGGGCACCCCACGGTCGGCGCGTCGTGGTGGCTGCGCGAGAGCGGTACGCCGGTCAACACCCTGCAGGTGCCGGCCGGCCTTGTGCAGGTGAGCTATGCCGGCGACCTCACCCGTATCAGCGCGCGCTCGGACTGGGCGCCCGAGGTGGCCCTGCACGAATTCGATTCGGCCGAGGCGCTTCTCGCGGCAGACCAGGGTGATTTTTCCGACGACACGGCGCACTACCTGTGGGCGTGGACCGATCGGGCCGGCGGGTCGCTACGCTCGCGCGGGTTTTTCCCGAACCTCGGTGTGCTCGAAGACGAGGCGACCGGCTCGGCGGCGATGCGGATCACCGACTACCTAAGCCGCGACCTGCGCATCACCCAGGGCCGGGGCTCGATCATCGAAACCACCTGGAACGCCGAGGGCTGGGTGGGGGTCGCCGGGCGGGTTGTCAACGACGGTGTGCGGCATCTGGACTGACGGCCGCGGGGCCGCGCTCAGCGCTGCCGACGCAGCACCGCGGCGAGGTGGTGCTGCAAGGGCTGCCCGACCGCGCCCATCCGCACCGAATACGACAGTTCGTCGCCGTCGATGCGGAAGGAACGGCCAAGGGCGGTCACCTCTTTGGCGGTCGGGGTCAGGCCGACGTCCGTGGTGGTCAGCTCGATGTCGATCACATCGTCGGTGACCGCGTACGTGCCCACCTCGATCTCGGTGATGCCGCTTGGATGGGCCAGCACCAGTTCGACGTGACCGGGTTGCGGCACCCGCAGGTAGCCGGTCTCGGCGTGCAACGGCTTTCCGTCGGCCGGCGCCTTGGTCCTTTGCGCGTACGCCAGAAACGGCTTGCCGACGTGGGAGAACACGACTTCTTCGAGATAGTCGAACGGCTCGATGGTCGGGTACTCGCCCGCACCCTGGCCGGCCCAGGTGCCCAGCAGCGGCGCGAGGGCCGCGAGATCGGGATGCAAGTCGGGGGGCATGAAACCGAGACTAGCCCGGGGAAGAAGACCCCTCAGTTAGGTGTCGTCACCTGGCGGTGTTCGCGCAGCGCCTGGATCTCGCGTTCGAAATCGTCCGCGGACTCGAAGGACCGATACACCGAGGCGAACCGCAGGTAAGCGACCTCGTCGAGGTCGCGCAGCGGCCCGAGAATCGCCAGGCCGACCTCATGGCTGGCGACCTCCGGCGAGCCCGCGGCCCGCACAGTGTCCTCAACCTGCTGGGCCAGCAGGTTGAGCGCGTCGTCGTCCACCTGGCGGCCCTGGCAGGCCCGGCGCACACCGCTGATGACCTTCTCCCTGCTGAAGGGCTCGGTGACTCCGCTGCGCTTGACCACGGCCAGCACCGCGGTCTCCACTGTCGTGAAACGACGTCCGCACTCGGGGCACGATCGGCGGCGCCGGATCGCCTGCCCCTCATCAGTTTCCCTCGAGTCGATCACCCGGGAATCGGGATGACGGCAGAACGGGCAATGCATGACCGCTCCTTCGCCGTGCCGACAACCAGGTACCGCAGCACTTCGAGCGTACCCGCGCACTCACCTGCGCGGGTACTGGCTCAGTGCGGGGTTCGCGCTCGCCGGTCGGCCGTTAGCGGAGGCGGTCGTCAGCCGACCGGGGCGATCAAGGTCTGGCCCGCGACCAGGTTCGGCGAGTTCATGTCGTTGAGTTCGCGGATGCGGTCGGCGACCTGGCGCGCGGGCGCGTCGGGCGCCACCCGGTGCGCCACGTCTTGCAGCGACTCCCCCGCCTCCACGCGCACCACGGCCAGCCGGTCCGGGACGTGCGCGGCCGAACTGCCGGAGTCGCCGTTGAGCACCTGACCGACGTTCCCGACCAGGCCCAGCCACAGCGTGATCGCGCCGGCAGCCAGCGCCAGCCAGATCGTGGTCGCCAGCGTGACGGGACGCTTGCGGTGGGGCGCCGCAGACACCGCGACGCCGGTGCCGTAGTAGCGCGTGGGTGCGCCCGCCGGTCTCGAGGGACCGGGGCGGCGGGACCGGGCCAGCCCGTCGCGGCCGTAACGAAGCCCCTGGACCGGTCCGTTGACCGGACGCCGAGGGCTGGCGGTCCGCGGCCCCAGCGTGTGGATGGTTGTCATCTGCGTTCCTCCGGTCAACTTGATTCGCTCAGCTGTTCGACTGTATCGCTCGTGTGTTCGAAATCCGAACATGTGAGCGAAGCGTGTCGCACGAGTCGAACGCTAGGCCACGCCACCGACAAGTTCGTGGCCGCCAGAGCTGACATGCGGCTGAAATACCCGATCTATCGAAGAGTTACACCTTTGTGATTCACGACTTCGCCGCGGCTTTCCGCGGGGCTAGGGGCGCGCGACACGCGAGTCGAACACATGTTTGATTCTTGGGCCCGGTGGGGTTACATTCAGTGCCATGAGCGACAGCAGCGACACCTCATCGGCCGGCAAGGACGGTCGGTTGCACGCCGTGGATTCATCGCTGACCGAACGTCAGCGCACCATCTTGAACGTCATTCGCGCGTCGGTCACCAGCCGCGGTTACCCCCCGAGCATCCGGGAGATCGGCGACGCCGTAGGCCTGACGTCGACGTCGTCGGTGGCTCATCAGCTGCGCACCCTGGAGCGCAAGGGCTACCTGCGTCGCGACCCGAACCGCCCCCGGGCGGTCGACGTGCGCGGCGCAGACGACGAGGTGGCGGCGCCGGCCACCGACGTCGCCGGCTCGGACTCCCTGCCGGAGCCGACGTTCGTGCCGGTCCTCGGGCGCATCGCCGCCGGTGGACCGATCCTCGCCGAGGAAGCCGTCGAGGACGTCTTCCCGCTGCCGCGCGAGCTGGTCGGTGAGGGCACGCTGTTCCTGCTGAGGGTCGTCGGCGACTCCATGGTCGAGGCGGCGATCTGCGACGGCGACTGGGTGGTGGTGCGTCAGCAGAACGTCGCGGACAACGGCGACATCGTCGCGGCCATGCTCGACGGGGAAGCCACCGTGAAGACGTTCAAGCGGGCAGGCGGTCAGGTGTGGCTGATGCCGCACAACCCGGCGTTCGACCCGATTCCCGGCAATGAGG
>NZ_LZJI01000221.1 GCF_001667775.1 Mycobacterium sp. E1747 | reverse complement strand
CGCGCCGGCCGTCATCCGCGCACCCGGTCCCGGCGCACCAATTTGGTGGCAAGGTGTACGGCGAGCAGTCCCAACGCGATGCTGGTCGCGGTGTAGCCGACCGCCAGCGCCCAGTGGCCGTGTTCGACCATCCTGAGCGTCTCCACCTGCATCGTCGAGAAGGTGGTGAGCCCACCGCACAAGCCGGTGCCCAGCAGGGGCCGCCGATAACTCGACAACGGCAAGCGTTCGAGTAGCCGGGTGGTGAAGTAACCGACCAGGAAGGCGCCGACGATGTTCACCACGAACGTCGGCCACGGCCACTTCGACGGGTCGCCGGCGGTGAGCGTGCCCAAGCCGGCGCGGGCCAGCGAGCCCAGCGCCCCGCCGGCGAAGACCGCGGCCAGCTCGCGATAGTCGTGTGCCACGCGTGATCCCTTCCCCTGTGCGGGACTTACGGGTGGGTTAATCCGGGACGTCAGAAAAGTACCTGACAAGTCAGCGGCGTGTGTCGCAGGCAGAATTGGTAACCATGGCCCACCCCCGCGCCGGTCAGCCGGCCCAGCCCGAAGACCTTGTCGATCTGCCTCACCTGGTGACGGCCTACTACTCGGTTCAGCCCGATCCCGACGACGTCGCTCAGCAGGTGGTGTTCGGCACGTCCGGCCATCGCGGCTCGGCGCTGGGCGGGGCGTTCAACGAGGCCCACATCGTGGCGATCACCCAAGCCATCGTCGAGTACCGCGCGGCACACGGCACCACGGGGCCGTTGTTCATCGGCCGTGACACGCATGGCCTTTCCGAGCCGGCGTGGGTGTCGGCGCTGGAGGTGTTGGCCGCCAATGAGGTAGTGGCCGTCGTCGACGGTGCCGACCGCTACACGCCGACACCGGCGGTCAGCCACGCGATCCTCAACTACAACCGCGGCCGCACCGACGGGCTGGCCGACGGCATCGTCGTGACGCCGTCGCACAACCCGCCGTCGGATGGCGGCTTCAAATACAACCCGCCCAATGGCGGCCCGGCGGATACCGATGCGACGAACGCAATCGCGAAGCGCGCCAACGAGATTCTCCGCGACGGCGCGGGGGTGAAACGGGTGCCGTTCGCGCGCGCGCTGCAATCCGTGCAGCGGCACGACTATCTGGGCAACTATGTCGACGACCTGCCCCACGTGGTCGACATCGATGCGATCCGGGCGGCCGGGGTGCGGATCGGGGCCGACCCGCTGGGCGGGGCGAGCGTCGACTACTGGGGCGAGATCGCGCAGCGGCATGGGTTGGAGCTGACCGTTGTCAACCCGCTGGTCGACGCGACCTGGCGGTTCATGACGCTGGACCACGACGGCAAGATCCGGATGGACTGCAGCTCGCCGGACGCGATGGCGGGGCTCATTTCGTTAATCGCCACCTGCGACCGCTACCAGATCGCCACCGGCAACGACGCGGACTCCGACCGGCACGGCATCGTCACGCCCGACGGCGGGCTGCTCAACCCCAACCACTACCTGGCGGTGGCCATCGATTACCTCTACACGCACCGACCGTCGTGGCCGGACGGCATCGCCGTCGGCAAGACCGCGGTCAGTTCGTCGATCATCGACCGGGTGGTCGCCGGCATCGGCCGCAAGCTCGTCGAGGTGCCGGTCGGGTTCAAGTGGTTCGTCGACGGCCTGATCGGCGGCACCATCGGGTTCGGCGGCGAGGAGTCCGCGGGGGCGTCGTTCCTGCGGCGCGACGGGTCGGTGTGGACGACCGACAAGGACGGCATCATCCTGGCGCTGCTGGCCTCGGAGATCCTGGCCGTCACCGGTCTGAGCCCGTCGCAGCGCTATCGGGAGCTGACCGCGGAGTACGGCACGCCGTTCTACGCGCGGGTCGACGCGCCAGCCGATCGTGACCAGAAAGCCCGCCTGGCCAAGCTTTCTCCCGAGCAGGTGACGGCGACCGAGGTGGCCGGCGAGCCGATCACAGCGAAACTCACCGCCGCGCCCGGCAACGGCGCCTCGCTGGGCGGATTGAAGGTGACGACCGCCAACGCATGGTTTGCCGCGCGACCGTCGGGCACCGAGGACGTCTACAAGATCTACGCGGAATCCTTCAATGGCCCCGAGCATTTGGCGGAGGTGCAAGAAGCCGCGCGCGAGGTGGTCAATAAAGTCATTGGGTGACCATTTCCCTCCGCATCACCCGCTCGGGGGGACGCGGCACCCGTGCCGGCAGGCTGCCCCGCGAAGTTTGGATCCTCAGCTGGGCGAATGTCATGGTCGCGCTGGGCTATGGGGTGGTTTCGCCGGCGATGCCCGCCTTTGCCCATACCTTCGGGGTGAGCATAAAAGCGGTGACTTTCTTGGTCACCGTCTTTTCGTTGAGCCGGCTGTGTTTCGCGCCGGTCAGTGGCGTGCTGGTGCAGCGGCTGGGCGAGCGGCGGATTTACATCGGTGGTTTGCTGATCGTCGCGCTATCCACGATCGCATGCGCGTATTCGCAAACGTATTGGCAGCTGCTGCTTTTCCGGGCCGTCAGTGGGATCGGCTCGACGATGTTCTACGTCTCGGCGCTGGGACTGATGATCCATATCAGCCCACCCGACGCCCGCGGGCGGATCGCGGGGATGTTCACCACGTCGTTCATGGTGGGCGCCGTCGCGGGGCCGGCGATCGGCGGCCTGACGGCGCGGTGGGGGCTGACCGCGCCGTTCATCGTCTACGGCGTCGCCCTGCTCGGTGTGGCGGTGGTGTTGTTCTACGGCCTGCGCAACTCCGAACTGGCCGCGCCCCCGTCACCGACACGGTCGACGGTGACGATGCGGCAGGCGCTGCGGTTCGGCGCGTATTGGTCGGCGTTGCTGTCCAGTTTCGCGACCGGCTGGGCGGCGTTTGGTCTGCGGGTCGCGCTGGTGCCGCTGTTCCTCGCCGACGTCATGGGGGAGAGCGTCGGCGTTATCGGAGCGGCGTTGGCGGCCTTCGCGGCCGGGAACGCCGTCGCCGTCGTTCCCAGCGGTTACCTGTCCGACCGGATGGGGCGGCGCACGTTGTTGATCGTCGGCCTGGCGACGTCCGGCGTGGCTACCGTCGCACTGGGGGTCGCGTCGTCATTGCCGGCGTTCATGATCGCCGCGGCCATATCCGGTGCGACGACCGGCATCTTCATGTCACCGATGCAGGCCGCGGTGGCCGACATCCTCGGCAGCGAGGCGCGCGCGGGCATTCCGGTGGCGGCGGTCCAGATGCTGTCCGACCTGGGTGCCATCGTCGGATCCGTCACCGTCGGCTGGGCCGCCGAGAAGCTGGGCTTCGGCTGGGGCTTCGGCATCAGCGGGATCGTTCTGCTGATCGCCGCTTTCGGCTGGGTGCTGGCGCCGGAAACGCGGACGCTGATCCACCCGGAGCACGGTCTGGCGGAGCCCGAAGCCGACGGCGAGGCGGCCTGAACAGCAACTTTGAACCGGGGTGGCGGTTGGTGTAGCTTCGATTGGCACGACTTGGGGCTATGGCGCAGCTGGTAGCGCACCACACTGGCAGTGTGGGGGTCAGGGGTTCGAGTCCCCTTAGCTCCACTTTTGGATACCTCAGGTGTCCTTACTCGGACCCTGGTGTCAATCAGAGCGCGCTCTGTCCTTGCGTCGGCGGTTGCCGCGTGGATGCAGCTGGGCTAGCCCATTGATGATCAGCTCGAGTCCGAACTCGAACTCGACCTCCAGTGGGACTGGCATGTGGTCGGCGACGCGGACGGTGGCGGGAAATTCGGCCGGGTTTACGCCATGGAACTGATTCGATGCGATGGCGTCGTCGGTTTGACCGGCGGTGGTAGGTGCGCTCAGTTGGATGGCGAAACCCAAAACGTGGCGGGCCACAGTCGCATACGACCGCGCGGCGAGTTCTGGCTCAAAGCCGCTGTCCAACAGAAGAGCGATGATTTTTTCTCGGCCAGCCATTGCATTTGGTCCGATCGGTATTCGCTCGATGAGTAACGGCGCTACGTTGGGGTGCCGCCGCAAGGCGTCAAATGCGTTGCGCGCGAATGACTTGCATGCTTCTTGCCAGGGCTTGGCGTTGAAGTCATCGGCGTTGTATTCGACTTCACGGAACATGCGGTCGATTACCTGAGCCACCAAGTCTGACCGGTTGGCGAAGTGTCGATACAGCGTGGCGGTCCCGGAGTTGAGTCGCTGGGCCAACGTCCGCATGGACAACGCGTCGGCGCCCTCTTCGTCAACGATTTGTAGCGCCGTATCGACGATCCGATCGAGGGGAATCGGGGGACGGCCGGGAGAGCGTCGAGCCGGCGTCGCCGTGCCCTCGCGCTGTGTGGTCGTCACGCAGCCAGTATGGCGGGTCTTGACTTCCGGTGGCAATATCGGCAACACTGTATCCATTATCGAGAGCCCGGCAAGTGGCGATCATCGGCTCGCCGCCGTAGCCCTACACCACTCACCGGGCGGCTTTCAACCACACCTGAACAAGGAGATTCGGCGATGTTGCTTCCGCTCGCAACCGAACCCTATGTAGCTCCCACGGACCGAGACATGCTCCCGTCGGAGCGGCGTGAATTCGTGCGCACCCACCGCACATGCGTCTTCGGTTATCGCCGTCGACACGACGGTCCGGGAATGTCGATCGTGTACTACATACCGACCGACGACGATGAACTGCTCGTCTCGACGATGGCAGGACGCGGCAAGGCCCGCATCGTCGAACGCGATGGAAAAGTAAGCATTTGCGTGCTCGACGAGCGTTGGCCCTTCGCCTACCTGCAGGTCTACGCCGACGCGACAATCGAGCGTGACCCCGGCCTCGTCGTTGATGTGATGATGGCAGTCGCCGGACGCATGTCGGGCCAGCCACTGGGCGAAGAAGCCCGCCCATACGTCGAGGAGATGGCCGCCAAGGAGAACCGAGTCGTTGTGCGCTGTCGGCCCTACTCGACATTCGGTCAACCACCGCGCCACCTGCACCGCAACGACCAAGAAGAGCGCGTCACGCATTGGACATCCGGCGTCGTGCCATGGGACGCCCCGGACCCGGCGTAAGAGTCATAGTCGGCCGAGTTGTAAGGGCGATCCGTTGAAGCGAACACTGCTGCGCGACGCGCAAGTGATCACCATGGCGCCGAACCGCCCCGACGCGGAGTGGGTCGACATCCTCGTCGAGGACGACTACATCGCTCAAATTGGAAACCACCTCGTCGCCGACGACGCCGAAATCGTCGACCTCGCCGGCCGCATTGTCATACCCGGCCTCGTGAACGCGCATCTGCACACGTGGCAAACCGCGTTACGGTTCGTTGGCGCTGACTGGACATTGCTCGAATACCTCAAACGTATGCACGGTGAGGCCGCCGCGCGCTACACCCCCGATGACGTCGGTATCGGGACTCTCGTCGGTGCGCTCAACCAAATAAATTGCGGCACAACAACTCTGGGTGATTGGTGCCACAATGCTCCAACCCCAGAGCACACTGACGCTGCCGTTGAGGCGCTGCAGTTATCCGGCATTCGGGCGGTCTTCCTGCACGGCACGCCAAGTCGTTCGCCCGATGTCGCCCACCCACTGGCCGAGATCGACCGGCTGCTGGACGGACCGGCCCGCCGCCGGTACGGACTATTCCGGGTCGGGATGGCGATCGGTGGCCCGCAGTACACGACACCCGAGGTCGCCATGGCGGATTTCCGCGCCGCGGAGGAACGCGGCCTCGTTGTGTCGATGCACCAGAGCGGTGGGTTGGCCGCTGCGGGGTGGGACGCGTTGCGTCACGCCCAGCTGTTCGGGCCGCACACCAACATCGTCCACGGCGCCGGCCTTGGCGACACTTGGATCAAGACGCTGACTGACGCCGACGTCACGTTCACAACGACGCCGGAGAACGAGCTCGGCCATGGCCACGGCGTACCAATCACTGGCCCGCTGCTTCGAGTCGGCGCGGCCCCCTCACTAGGCACCGACACCGAAACCGCCGTAGCAGCCGACATCCTCACCGCGGCGCGGATGGCGCTCGCATTCCAGCGCGGCCTCGACCACGAGCAGGCTCGGCAAGCGAGCGGCATGATGTCACCCACGCCCACGATTACAAGCAAGCAGGCATTGTCCTGGGCGACCATCGAAGGCGCCCGAGCACTCGGACTGGCCGATCGGATCGGCCGGATTGCACCTGGAATGCAAGCAGACCTCGTAGCCATCGATGCCTGCGCACTGAACCTATTGCCCGCGCATGACCCGATCGCCGTCGCGTTGCACGCGAATGTCGCCAATATCGACGCGGTAATGATCGCCGGCCAATGGCGCAAACGCAAGCATTCGCTTCTCGGAGTAGATCTGGACGAGGTGAAGCTGAAACTCGTCGAGTCGGGCGAACGGCTACTCCATCAATGAATCGACCGATCGCCGAACTGCATGATGCGTTCCCATCCCTAACCGTCGCCCGCCAGACGGTGGAGTCCTAGCGTTCTAGGCCGTGGGTATCCCGCATCCTCGCGCTGTCCGCAGCAGCCGGCGCCGCACCGTGATCAACGCCGACTTTGGCGCCGATCTTGGCTAGCGGGAGATTCACCGCCGCCTACGCTGCCCGGCGTTCGCCATGATCCACAAGCCGCTATTGGGGCTCGCCTTCGGTGACAGGGTCTTCGTCTTTGGCCAAGTGCCGCAGGACTCGTTCGTGGAGGGCGGCGAGCATGTCGAGTTCGGCCGGGGTGAGCAGGTCGATGAAGTTCCGTCGGACGTCCTCGACGTGGCCGGGCGCCGCCTTCTCGATGGCGGTGCGGCCGGCCGGCAGCAGGCAGACAATGGTGCTGCGGGCGTCGTCGGGGTTGGGCTCGCGACAGATCAGCCCGTCCTGTTGCATGCGTCGCACCTGATGGGAGACACGGCTCTTCTCCCAGCCCAGTGTGTTGCACAGGTCGCGGGCGGGCATGCGGTCCCCGTCGTGGCTGGAGAGCACCGCCAGGATCTCGTAGTCGGCCCCGGACAGCCCCGATTTCTGCAGGCGCCGGTTCAGGTGCACGTCGAGCTGGTGATGCGCGTGCTGGAAGGCCCGCCAGGCGCGGTCTTCACGAGGGTTCAGCCACTTCGGTTCCATTAGCCCCCATGCTACCGGCGATTGGTTGACGAATCATCTAAATCCCCATAAGGTGGACTAGTCAACCTTTTGGCACGATTTCAGGACAGGACACCTCATGAGCAGCATCAGCATCATCGGGACCGGGAACATGGCCCGGGCCATCGGCGCGTTGGCGGCAGCGGGCGGGAACACGGTCGAGGTCATCGGCCGCGACCGGTCCAAGGCCGCCGACCTGGCCGAGGCGCTCGGCGGCGGCGCCACGACAGGGGAGTTCGGCGCCGTCCCGGCCGGGGACATCGTGATCGTGGCGCTGTTGTACGCCAACGTCGTTCCGGTGGTTGCCCAGTACGGTGACGCCCTCGCGGGCAAGGTCATCGTCGACATCAGCAACCCCTTCAATTCCGCGGCCGACGGGCTCGCGATTCCCGAGGACACCTCGATCGCGCAAGAAGTCGCCAAGGTCGCGCCGGCCAGCGCCAGCGTGGTGAAGGCGTTCAACACCATCTTCGGTGTGGTCCTGGACAAAGGTCGGCCGCTCGACGTCTTCATCGCCGGCGACGACGCCCGGGCCAAGGCGGCGGTGTCGGAGTTCATCGAAAGCCTCGAGCTGCGCCCGCTCGATGTCGGGGGTTTGAACATGGCGCACTGGCTGGAAGCAACGGGTCTCGTCGTGATGGGCCTTGCCCGCCACGGGGTGGGCAACTTCAACTTTGCCCTCGGCGTGAGCCCTGCCGCCTGAGCGGCGCGGCGCGACCAGGGGCGACCTGCGCCGAATAATGGTTGATGAATCATCGAAAGGATTCGCGATGAAGCTCGGCTTCGCACTTCCCATCGTCGGGCCCGCTATCAGCAGCGCTGCTGGTCTGAGCGCATTCTGCCGCGGGCTCGAGGACCTTGGCTACGACACGCTGTGGGTCGGCGATCGCCTGGTCACGCCGGTCGACATGCACAGCACCTATCCGGGTAAGGAGCAGCCGTACCCGCCGCAGATGACCCGGTACCTCGATCCGGTGCTGCTGTGGACGGTCGCTGCGACGGCGACCAGCCGGATGCGCTTGAACGCCAGCACGCTCAGCACGTTCTATTACGAGCCGGTGCACCTGGCCAGGCTGCTGACCACGCTCGACGTGCTCAGTGACGGCCGCCTGGACGTGGGCGTGGGACTCGGGTGGATGAAGGACGAACACGACATCGCCCGCGGTGCGGACTGGAGCCGGCGGGGGCGGATGCTCGATGACCTGCTGGCGTTCCTGCGCGAGTGGTGGACGACCACCCCGGTGTCTTGGGAGAGCGAGTTCTTCTCCCTGCCCCCGGTCCATGCCGACCTGCGCCCGGCCCAGGCCGGCGGTCCGCCCATCTGGATCGGGGGTGCCAGCGAGGCCGCCATGCGCCGGGTCGGCCGCAGCGGCACCGGCTGGCTCGGAGTCGAGGGGCTGCAGGCCGAGGTCACCGACCACCTGTGGTCGATTGCGCGCCGGGCGGCGAAGGACGCCGGCCGCGATCCGGACGCCCTGAAGACGGCCATGCGGCTCAACCTCGAACCGGGTACGTCAGTTGACTCCGTCGTCGACAAGCTCCAGCGCCTCGCCGAGTCCGGTGCTGATGAGGCGATCGTGGACGCCTTCGCACTGTTTGCGACCCTCGAGCAGATGCTGGACTTCGCCGGCGAGGTACTCGCGCGATGGCGTGATCGTCGGAAAGCTTGACGCAAGGTAGCTGTGATCACGGGCGGATCAGGCGCGACACCGGGCTCAACGATGTAGGTTCCACTGGCCGCAATCCGCGGCGAGGACGTCGTTGACGTCGACTTGTTGCCCCCCGACTACCGGGCCTGGATTCGCCGACGTACTCACCACGCGTTGGTAGAGAACCGCGGCAGGGTCGACCTGGCCGTGGGACCAGGCCTTGGTTTGCCAGGCCCACCGGTGGCCCGGGGTGCGCGAATAACCGATGACGCCGTCGGCGGCCGCCCACTGGCACACATCGATACCGCCGTAGATGCCGGTGCGCTGCACTCCAAGCACCGAATTGATTCCACGAAACCACTTGAGCGCCAAATTGTTCCAGGTGTCGTGATTGATGTCTTCATCGATGCTGAAGAAGATCGGGGCGCTCTGACCACCGCCCGCCGCGGTATGCAGGTCCCAGGCGGTGCGCGCATCGGCCACGCCGCCCTCGAATCCGCGCCTGAAGTCCGACGGTGCCGTCCCGCCCGGCTTACCGAATTGGTAGTTGCTGACGATCATCAGCCCGGCAGCGGTCAGCTGCTCGGCGTAAGACCGCGTGATCGGCTTGGCGCCCATGGACGAGCCGGGACGCGAGAGCGAAACGTAGTTGATGACGCCGGAGTAGCCGGCGGCTCGAATGTGGTCCGCCGGGATTTGGCGCATGGCGAAGTCGATCAGTCGGGGAGGGGCGGCAGCCGCCGCGATACTTGTCGAGGCCGTATACAACCCCGGTAGAACAGCTAGCGGAATGGCGTAGCGCAACAAATCGCGCCGGGGAATGGGGCGCGACGGCAGCACATTCGCCGACGAATCCTGCATCGCGTGATGTTAAATTTGTGACTTTTGTCGACATAAGTGGCGCGTAGCAGTCGATATCAAATCGGTTCCTGCCGTTGACCGTGTCGAGTCAATGCCGGAAAGCGCCGGTGCCGAGCGACCCCGGTCTATCAGCGCCGACAACGGGCCGGTGGCAGACATCCGCGACCCGGAAGCCAACTCTGGGAAACCTCGTACCGCCGGTGCGCATATTCCCCGACAGGCGTGGGTACGCGGCCGAGTGAACGGTTGTTCGCAAAGAATCGATGCCCGCATGGCCGGTCGGCGGGAGGGAGCTTCTGATGCCCGAGGTCCAACTTCACCATGAGGGGCACCCGATGTATCGCCGAATGGTCCGGTTCGACTGGTCCGAGACGCCGCTGCACTGGGTGCCCAACGATCCGTTCTCCACGCACATGATCAACGTCTTGCACCTGCTATTGCCGGAGGGTGAGCGCCACTTCATCAAGGCCGTCCTCGAGGCGTCGTCGTTGGTCGATGACCCGGAACTGGAGGCGGCGATCAAGCCCTTCATCCAGCAGGAGTCCTGGCATGCCTGGGCGCACCAAGTGGTGCTCGACCACCTCGCCGAGCAGGGCGTCGTCACCAAGCCGTACACCGATCGGCTCGGGAGGCTGTTGTCGATGACGCTGGGCGACGCGCCCAAGTGGTTTCCGGCGCCCATGAAGCGGTGGTGGCTGTATCGGCGGCTGGCCGATGTGGCCGCGCTGGAACATTACACCGCGATGTTGGGCCAATGGGTGCTGACGAACCGCGGTCTGGACTACGCGAAGGCCGACCCCATGATGCTTGACCTGCTGCGTTGGCACGGCGCCGAGGAGGTCGAACACCGCTCGCTGGTGTTCGACGTCTACCAGCACGTTTCCGGGAGCTACTTGATCAGGGCGTTCTCGATGCTGTTCGTCTCGCCGTTGTTCATCGGTTGGTGGGTGGCGGGAGCCCGTTACCTGATGGCCCAGGACCCGACGATCAATCGCAAGTGGCGCTGGCGGGACTGGCTCTGGGCCGCCCGCGAGTACCGTTTGCCGGGCCCGTGGAAGCTCATGGTGACGACGCCCGTCCGATACCTGCGGCCCAGCCATCACCCCAACGACGAGGCGAACACGCAGATGGCGATCGACTACCTGGCCTATTCGCCGGTGGCGAAGGCCGCCCGGGAGCGGGCGCGGTCCCAAGGGAAGTCGCCGGACCAAACTCGAGGGATCGACACGTCCGGCAACGGAGCACGAAAGGCGAAGGCGCGATGAAGGTTTCGGTAGATCTCGATACCTGCGATGGCAACGGCGTGTGCATGAGCATCTGCCATGAGGTGTTCGACGTGCGCGAGGACGGTCTGCACGTGTTGCAGGAAGACGCGCCGGAGGAGCTGCGTCAGCAGCTGATCGGCGCCCAGGTGTCCTGCCCGACGCAGGCGATCACGGTGAAGGACTGAGCGATGCTAAAGAACGTCGTGGTCGTCGGTGCCGGCGTGGCGGGCACGCGAGCGGCGGAGACGCTGCGGCAGGAGGGCTATGACGGCGCCCTGACCATCGTCGGCGCCGAGCGGCACGCCCCTTACCATCGCCCGCCGCTGTCGAAGAAGTTGCTCACCGGCAAGGTGCACCGGGCCGGTGTAGACCTGGCGCCGCAATTCGACATGGATGCGCGCGTCTTGCGTGGCGCATCGGCTCTCAACCTGGACATGCCCTCGCGCACCGTCCATGTGCGTGACGACGGCCAGGAGCTGTCCCTGCCGTTCGACGGACTGGTGATTGCCAGCGGCGCGGTGCCGCGCCAATGGCCAGGCGGCCCGGTTCCGGACGGAGTCCTGCTGCTGCGCACGGTCGAGGACTGTCTGGCCATCCGGGACCGGCTGGCTTCGCGTCCGCGGGTCGTCGTCGTCGGCGGCGGGTTCATCGGCGCCGAGGTCGCCGCGAGTTGCCGGTCGATCGGACTGGACGTAGTGCTGATCGAAAAAGCCGACAGCCCACTGCTTTCCGCATTGGGTAAGGAGCTGGCGTCACGCTGGGCCGACCTACATCGTCAACATGGCGTGGACCTGCGGGTGGGCGTGGGCGTCGACGGATTCGTGGGCAACGGCCGGGTGGAAGGTGTTCGGCTCACCGACGGCTCGCGGGTTCCGGCCGACCTCGTCATCGTCGGCCTCGGAGTCTCGCCGGCGACTGACTGGCTGGACGGCTCCGGATTGCGAGTCGACGACGGCGTGGTCTGCGACGCATGCGGTGTCGCGGAGGGCAGCACCGCGGACGCCCCGGTTGTTGCGGCCGGTGACGTCGCGCGCTGGTGGCACCCGCTGTACGAGCGGCACCTGCGTACCGAGCACTGGGACGACGCGGGCCGTCAGGGTGCGGCCGCCGCACGTGCGCTGCTGGCGGGGCCGCAGGGCGCGGAGCCCGACGGCGGGGTGCCGTACTTCTGGTCCGATCAATACGCCATCAAGCTGCAGATGCTTGGCGTGCCAAGAGATTACGACTCGGTCGAGATCGTCGAAGGCGATCCGGGCTCGTGGGAGTTCGTCGCAGCATACGGGCGCGGCGGTCACACCATCGCTGCGCTCGGGACGATCCCGGGCCGGGTGTATGCCTACCGCGAAGCCGTCGAGAAGCGAGCCGAGTTTCCGCCGAGCCCACCGGGATAACGACTGTCCCCCGGGGTCAGACGACGCTGCCCCGCCGGTTCGGTGGCCGGCGGGACGGCGGCGGTGGCCGAAATTCATTGCCCAGGAATCAGAATCGTCTTGCCGGGTAGACGATTGGCGTCGGAGTCATCGTGGATGGCGGCGGCATCGGCCAGCGGCGCCGACTTCGGCGCGGCGGTCAGCACCGCGGCCGGGGCAATCGCGTACTCCGCGGCGGCGCCGGGGGCGTCCAGCGGCAGCATCCCGATGACGGCGTCGCCGACGTTCCAGCCCGTCACCCCGGCGCCGAGCTCGGCGATGGTTCCGGCGACGTCGACACCTGGAGTGTGGGGAAAGGAGATCGCATACACCCCGGCCAGGTAGCCGCCCCCGATGCCTGCGTCGACGGGGTTGAAGGAGGTCGCGGCCACCCGCACCAGGATGTCGCCGGGGCCGGGCGCCGGTCGCCGAACCTCGTCGTACTGCAGAACGTCACTGCCGCCGTAACGGTGGTATTGCACAGCCTTCATGGTCTTTTCCCTCTCCTAGGTGCTTCGATCTCGAAGCAGCTCCCCTCGCATAACTTGCTTCAACATCGAAGCGATGCCGCAACTCCGGGTGACGATCGCCACATTGCTTCGACTTCGAAGCATTACGATCGAGGCATGGCACAAGCCCTCAAGCCTCAACAGATGCACGCCTACTTCGCCCTGATGGAGGCGGTCAGCCTGCTGCAGTACGCCGTGCAGCGACAGCTACGGGCCGAGGGCGACCTCAGCTACGTGCAGTTCGAGATCCTGGCGAAACTTGCCGATGCCCAGCGCGGGTTGACCATGACCGAGCTGGCCGATGGGGTCGTCTACAGCCGCAGTGGCCTCACCCATCAGGCGGGTCTGCTCGAGCAGGGGGGCCTCATCGCCCGCGAAGCCAGCGTCGACGACCAGCGCGCCACCGTCGCTCGGATCACAGAAGCAGGTCACGCGCGGCTTGCCAAAGTGCTGCCAGGCCACGTCGACGTTGTCCGCGACCTGCTCTTCGATGCGCTCTCCGGCGAGGACGTGCGGGAGCTCGGCGACATCATGAGTCGCGCCCGCGATCACATGCGGGCCCGGCCGGCGCGCTCGGCCGCCTCCCGCACCCGCCGCTCTGCGGCACCGCGATGAGGTGTCAACCCACCTTTGTCCACGGCGTGCAGCCGTGCGTGATGAACTTCGCCACCGCGGGCGCCGAGAGATTCGCGTGACAAGTGTCGTGTGAATCCCGCTGTCGGAGTTGATCAGTCTCCCCGCACTGGTCAATGTGCTGAAGGCACAGCCCGCTCGGTAATCGCCCGGTTCGGCGTGAGCGACGTAGGAGCCCGGCCCGCAACCGGCATCCGCGTGCGCAGACGGGGCGGCAAGGCAGCCGATGACCAACGCGGACACGAGACTCGCAGCGAAAGCGGGCGGCGGACCGGTCGCATCAACACAATCATTAAGTCCAGGCGACGAGTTGGTGGAAAGTGCGCATCAGGTGGGTGCCAGTTGACTCGCCGATTAGGTTTTCGTCTGAATGCGCATTACTCTTGCCCGCGGTTCTGATTGCGACTCTCCGAAAGCAGCCATGCCCATTCAGCCCACCCTGCTGCGACGACAATCGCTGCGCAGCACCCGCTCGTCGCGGGTCGTGCCTCGTGTGAAATGCCCCATGGTCGGCCAGTGCTTCGACATCGAGATCGCTCGCGACGGCGACGGATGGATGATCCGTGTTCCCGAGATCGGCAGGGTCACCCGCGCCGTCCGCCGGAACACGGTGGAGCTGGCCGCACGCGAATGCATCGCCACCTGGACGGGCATCCCCATCGGATACGTCGCCGTCTACGTCGCAAGCGAGAACGGCTAACTCGCACGCGTCCGGTCCCGCGTAAGTGGCCAAGGTGTGTCCCGCGCGTGACCTCGGCGCGACGATGACGCGAAACGCTCATCATCATGACGATGCTGGCGGCCATCGCGGCCCTCGCGATGGCAATGGGTGTCGGCTACTACCTCGGCCGGCGCGCGGTGAGCAAGACGAGCAGACTGATGGCGAGGCGCCCCAGGGCGACCCGGCTCGTGCGCCTCCTCCAGCTTGGTGGCGTCGATTCCGCGCGCCGGCCGAGGTAGTAGCCGACACCCATTGCCATCGCGAGGGCCGCGATGGCCGCCAGCATCGTCATGATG
>NZ_LZJI01000220.1 GCF_001667775.1 Mycobacterium sp. E1747 | reverse complement strand
TGCCGGGAAGCGTCGGCGGCGTTGGCGATGGTAACGGCCGCAACCGAACACGACCACCAGATAGTCGGATTCACCGCAGGAAACAGCGCAGGGTGGTCATTCCGGCGCGAAGATGCGTTGACTCCGCTGGACATCAGCCCGCGGCGCCGGCTGGACGACAACATCCGCGCCGTGTCGAACCTGCCGTTCGGCGGCACCGACTGCGCACTGCCGATGGTGTGGGCACTGCAGAACCGCGTAGAGATCGACACGTTCCACATCTACACCGACAACGAGACATGGCACGGACAGATCCACCCGCACCAAGCCCTACGGGAGTACCGAGAGAAGACCGGCATCCCGGCCCGCCTTGTGGTGGTGGCGATGACAGCCAACGGATCAACGATCGCCGACCCATCCGATCCCGGCCAGCTCGACGTCAGCGGTTTCGACTCAACCGTCCCAAACCTGTTGTCGGACTTCTCCCGCGGCGACATCTAACTGTGGATCCGCGAGCTCAACAGGCCCGCGAGCATCACCGCCAATCAGGAGATGCCTCGCGGGTCGCTGAGCAACACCGCCACCTGCGCGATGAGCTAGTTCGTGAACTGTGGCGCACCGACCGTGAACGCTGGACCTACGCCACACTCGCCAAAGCAGTCGGATGTTCACCCGAACTGATCGCCAAGATCATCAGCGGATGCACGAAACCATAAGCAGTTTGCTGCATTTCGTTTCAGCCTCGTATTCACCTGTAATCCGGTTCTGAAATTAGTTAGCTGATCTGCCGCATGGGTCGCGGCGAAACCACCAGGAGGGGGACAACATGCTCATTGACCTCGGCTTCGTCGCACTCGCGCTCGGCATCATCCTCGTCGCCCTCGGCTATACCATCGAATCCCGATGCGTACGACCGGGATGGGCGGCCATCATCTTGGCGATCGTGTTGATCTTCATCGGCGCTGTCCTACCACGCATCACCGGACCGCACGACTACTACGACAACACCGCAGAAGCGATCCAGTACAGCTGGATCGGCGGCTGAGTTTCAGCAACATTTAACAGAGATAGTCCCCGGCGACGCCTGCCAGCGCCCCGGGGTTTGGCCAAACCTGTACGAGAGGTTCGACATGGGTCAGCGTACCGTCGTCTGCGCATGGTGTGGGAATCAGTTCACAGCAATTCGGAAAGATGCCCGATTCTGCAAGAGAAACTGCCACAACCATTACCAAAAGGGCCAGATGCCGGAGGGCCGCAAGTGCCTGTGGTGCGGTGGACCGATGGATGGCAAAAGACGTGGTGCCCTCTACTGTTGCCGACAGCATAAGAAGAACGCTGCTGCGGTCAGATTCAGAGAGCGAAACCCGGGCTACTACAAGCAATACAAGGACTGCCCGCGCAGTTTAGCCTGGCGAGCAGCAAATCGAGAACGCTTCGCTGCTGCGGCCCGCGAAGCTAGACGGAACGCCACCCCGGAGCAGTTGGCGAAGCTCCGAGATCAATCAGAGCAATGGAGAAAAGCTAACCGCGCCTACTACCAGGTTCGGGAACGAAACCGTAAGGCGATGAAGATCAACAACCCCGACAGCGTCGGGGTTTCCTTATCGGACTGGACACGCCTGTGTCGTCGCTACAACAACTGCTGCGCATACTGTGGCCAGAAACAAGACGGCATGCCACAGATGGATCATGTCATTCCCTTGATCAAGGGTGGACGTCACGCAATTGGGAATGTTCTTCCTGCGTGCCGAAGCTGCAACATCTCAAAGAACGCAAGGTATCTGATCTCCTGGCGCTTCTACTGCAAGAAACCAGTGTCGTGGCCAACGGCCGCATGATGAGCAGAGGAGGTGAACGCCAATGACCGACCCAAACCCCGCATCCGGAATGCCCATTCAATTCCAGAAGTACTGGCTCGCAGGAGCCGGTGCCGCCAAGATCCGCTGGGGAACGGGCGGCGATTGACTTCGACCGCTGCCGGACCGCCATCAACGAAGAAATCGTGAAGCACGGACACGATCCGTTGCCGCCCAATGAGATATCTGGTCTTTGTGCCATTCTTCACCGCAAGGCGACTGGGGCAACTCCTGGTCATGCGCCTGGTGAGAAGGCGGAAAAGGCAGCGAAGGTGAACCACTGAGGTGGGTTTCCATGATGAAGATGTGGTCAGGGCTCGGCATCTTGCCGACAAAGATCCCGTTATTTACAGTCCGCGTGAAGCGGGGAGTGAGGCTGACTACACCTGCCATCGGCCGTACTTTCTCAGGGTTGAGTGGACGGCCGCTGGTGAACGGGTTTGGACCCGCATAGATGCCGTTGCTTGATGCAGCGGTTCTTGTCGCCTGGTCGTTCCCGTCGGTGTTGGTTGGCGGCTTCGCGCTCGGGCATTTGCTTACCACGTTGATCGACAGGTCGTAGGTGTCTCGCGGTCGTAACACCACCACCCGGGATCAGCACCGGACGATCATCGCCCGCGGTAAGCCACCGTGCTACCTGCAAGACCTCAACCTATGCCGCTTCCCAGGCGAACCCATCGACTACGAAGCACACCACCTGGACCCGCGGTCCTTCGCTGTCGACCACATCGACCCCAACGGGCCAGACACACTCGACAACAAGGCGGCCACCCACAGGGCTTGCAATCGGGATAAGTCGAATAAGCCGTTACCGGTTATGACTGGTGGTGTCACGTTCGTTACCGAACGCTGCTGGTGGAGAACAGCCCGGATCGACTCGGAGGTAAGTCATGGAATGCCCTGAATGCGGACTGCCGGTAATCGTCGCGGAGGGTTCCATCACCCCACACCAACGCCCTGACACGCTCGCGCCATGCAACGGCAAGGAGGCCACGACCCATGCGACCACGCGTGAGGATGGTCCCAAGCAGGAACCTGCGAAGAAGCCGGCAGTGAAAGCGCCAGCCAAGGCCGCTGCTAAGGAACCTGCCAAGGCCAGCAAGACCGCCCGCAAGTCCTGAAAACCCACTGGGGGGGTGACCGGTCAGCCGTCCGGCCCCGCACCTCCCAGGCATAGGCGGGGCGAGAGGGAGCCCGAATTTTTTCTTCGCGAGGGAGGTGAAGCCGGTGCCGAGAGCTGAGGAGGCGCAGGTGATCGCCATGCCAAAGCGTGAGAATGATCCGCCTGTGGAATCCAAGGTGACGCCGTGGGGTGCACTTGGGTTCGCTACTGAGCGGGACATGTTGATTGATGATCTGAAGACGCTTGATGACCGGATTAAGGCCGGGTCGACGACTGCTACTGCGGTGGCTGCGTTGAGTAAGCGGAAGCAGGAAGTGTTCGAGCAGATCAAGATGCTGGACGCCGATGACGATGATCTGGACACGATCATTGATGAGTCGGATGACGAAGCATGGGATGCCGGAAGCTAGCAGCTTAGTTCCCGGTGCTCGATATGCGGTTCCTCCGCAGGGGATTGTGGCGACGGCGTGGCCGCGGGTGCGGAATACGTGCCGCAATGTGGGGTGGCGTTTCGATCCTTGGCAGGAAGCGGTCGGCCGGCTGATCCTGGCGAAGAAGGCGGATGGCAGGTGGGCTGCTGATCTGTCGATTCTGTCGATACCTCGGCAGGTCGGGAAGTCGTATCTGCTGGGCTGCATCATCTTCGCGTTGTGTTTGTCGAGTCCTAAGCTGCGGGTGATTTGGACGTCGCATCACACGGCGACGACTGAAGAGATGTACGAGGCTATGAAGGAGTTGGCGCAGCATAAGCGCGTCAAACCGCACGTTTTGAAGTGCATCGCCTTGCAGGGTTCACGATGGCGGATCCAGTTCGCGAACGGTGCGCGGATCGATTTCGGCGCCCGCTCGCAGGGTTTCGGTCGTGGTAAAGCCAAGGTTGGCGTGTTGGTGTTGGATGAGTTTCAGCACATCACTTCTCGAGCGTTGACCAACTTGGCGCCAACGACGAACCGTGCTGGTAATCCGCTGATCTTGTGTGCTGGTACGCCTCCGGGGCCTGAGGTCAGTGGCGAGGCATTCTCGATGCGGCGTACAGCAGCGATCGATGGTTTGGCGAACGACTCGCTGTATGTGGAGTTCTCGGCTGACCCTGATGCAGACCTGGATGACCGGGAGCAGTGGGCGAAAGCCAATCCTTCCTTCCCGACGCATACGGGTGAGCAAGCATTCCTGCTTAACCGCAAACTGCTTGATGAAGACAACTTTCGGCGCGACATGCTCGGTGTGTGGGACGAGGTATCGCGACATGAACCGATTGTCACTGCGATGGTGTGGCGCGATCTGTTCGACTTCGGGCCACCAGCGGATGTGAAGCCTGATGCACTGGGTGTGGACATGTCGCATGGTCGCGACATTTCGATCAGTGCATGTTGGCTTGATGGTGAATCGGCGCACATCGAGGAAGTGTGGACCGGCGCTGATGTCGCAGCCGCGACGGAATGGATCGAAACAGTAGCGGGGCATCGGATGCCTGTGGTGATCGATGATGTCTCCCCAGCATCTCAGATGCAGCCGGGATTAAAAGCGCGGCGGGTGAACGTGCGGCGCTCATCGGCTAGGGACATGGCCAAAGGGTGTCTGTTATTTGAGACACGCGCCAATGCAGGAACTCTCAGCCACGCCGGTCAGGAATCGCTAACGAAAGCTGTGCTCGGAGCCCGTAAACGCGCGATCGCCGATGCTGGCGGTTGGGGATGGGATCGCCGAGACTCCACAGTCGCTATCCATCCGGCAGTTTCCGGGACGCTGGCCCTTCTCGGTGCCGTTTCTCGCGGCACACCTAAGGATCCGAGTGGTCGTCGTACCGCCATTGTCATGTGAGGAGGAGAGTGGATAACCAAGTTCTTCTCCCCAACTCCGACGTGTCAGCGGAGGAACAGGCGATACTGACCCGGCTGCTGCAGCAGTTGGAGTTGAAGCAGACCCGGAACATGCTGCGTGACTCCTACTACGACGGCCGCCGCGCGATCAACCAGGTGGGGACGATCATCCCGCCGCAGTACTACAAGCTCGCCATCGTTTTGGGCTGGTCAGCGAAAGCCGTTGACACCCTGGCTGACCGGTGCAACCTAGACGGGTTCGTGTGGCCTGATGGTGATCTCGGGTCGGTCGGGTTCCAAGAGGTGTACGACAAGAACTATTTCGGCACCGAAATCAACTCGGCGATCACCCAGTCGTTGCTGCATGGGGTGTCGTTCCTGATCAACACGGTGGGGGACACCTCGATTGGTGAGCCGGCTGGGTGTATCCATGTCAAGGATGCCCGCAACGCGACCGGCACATGGGATGCTCGAGGCCGCCGCCTGGATAACTTGCTCTCTGTCACGAGCCGCGACCAGTCGGGTTCCATCACTGGTTTGGCTTTGTACCTCAACGATGTGACGATCACCGCGGAAAAAGATGACTCTGGGTGGTCTGTTGACCGCACGGAGCATTCGTGGGGTGTGCCGGCTGAGCCGATGGTATACCGGTACCGCACCGGCCGCCCGTTCGGAACATCGCGGATCTCGCGGTCGGTGATGTCGCTGCATGACATGGCGTTACGGACGGTGATCCGCATGGAAGGCCACGCCGACACCTACAGCTTCCCGGAAATGTGGCTGATGGGCGCTGATGAGTCGATCTTCAAGAACGCTGACGGCACCCAGAAAGCGGTGTGGCAGGTCATGCTGGGGCGGATCAAGGCCATCCCCGATGATGATGAGGCGACGAATCCGCGGGCGGATGTGAAGCAGTTCTCGGCGTCGTCTCCGCAGCCGCACATCGATCAGCTCAAGCAGCAGGCACAGTTGTTCTCGGGGGAGACGTCGATACCGTTGACGTCGCTTGGTGTTTCGGACATGTCCAACCCGACATCGGCGGACTCCTATGTGGCTTCGCGGGAAGATTTGATCGCCCGGGCTGAGGCCGCCACGGATGATTACAGCCGGCCGTTGAGGCGGGCGATGGCGCGCGCGTTGGCGATGCAGAACAACCTCAAAGAGATACCCGCCGAATGGTCGTCGATTCAGCCGAAGTGGCGGTCCCCGATCTACCTTTCGCGGGCGCAGCAGGCCGACGCGGGGATGAAGCAGGTCACCGCCATCCCGTGGCTGGCAGAGACCAGTCTGGGGTTGGAGCTGTTGGGGTTGGATGACCAGCAGATTCAGCGGGCGATGTCGGAGAAGCGCCGCGCGCAAGGAGCTTTGGCGGCGATCCAGGCGTTGCAGAACGCTCAGAACGCTGCGTTGAAGCAGGATCAGCGGGTCAATGACCTCACCGGATCAAACCAGTAACCAGACACTTCGACAAAGCCTCATCACGGTCACAGCTGCCGCTGCGACGGATTTGGCTCCCCTGTGGCGGCTACCGACACCGGAGCTCATCCAGGCGCTGTTTGATGTCGTCCCCGGTGTGGTGCAGAAGTGGAACCTCGCGTCAGCGTCGGTGGCGGCGGACTGGTACGACACACTCCGCGAGGAAAACGCCATCCCAGGCAGATTCACCGCGATCATCCCCGATCTGGGAGACCAAGGGGGACAAGCATTGGCGGGGTGGGGTGCCGAAGCACTCAAAGCACCGCAGGATTTGTCGCCGAGTGAAATGCCGGTCACGCAACTAGACCCGGTGGAGGAGACCCAATATCGGGTTGAGGGCGGCCTGCAGAAACGCTTAGTGAACGCGGCGAACCTCACCATCACCGGTTCCTCGCACCACGACCCCAACGCGCGGGGGTGGATGCGCCGCACACGCCCGGGGGCATGCAATTTCTGCCTCATGGTGGCTTCCCGCGGTGCCGTCTACACGAAAGCGACGGCGACGTTCGC
>NZ_LZJI01000219.1 GCF_001667775.1 Mycobacterium sp. E1747 | reverse complement strand
GCGCGATCGCACTGTGGCCCAGCCGGCAGCACGTCGACATCCCGATGCCGTTCCAGAACGCGGCCGGCGGCGCGGTGAGCACCCAGGCCGGGCATGTGCTGTCCAGCGGCATGGGTGACTGCGGCAGCCCGTCGGTCAGCCAGGTCCTCACCACCGCGCCGCAGCCGGCGCCCCCGGGCGCGGGCCGCTGCGTGCTGACACAGGTGGCGATCGATTCCGGCCCCAACACCGGGGCCAACACGTTGCTGGAGTCCTCCCCCGGCCCCGGCCAGCCCAAATTCGCGGTGGGAGACCACATTCGGCTCGTCCGCCAGGTCGACGACCAGGGCGCCACCAGCTACGCGTTCTACGACTTCGAACGCGGCTGGTCGCTGGTTGCCCTGGCCGTCGCGTTCGCGGTGGTGATCGTGGCGGTGGCCCGCTGGCGGGGGCTGCTCGCGCTGGTAGGTATCGGGGTCGCGTTCTTGGTCCTGGTGGTGTTCTTGCTGCCGGCCCTGCGCGACGGCGCGCCCGCGGTTCCGGTGGCGTTGGTGGGCGCCGCGGCGATCCTGTATGCGGTCATCTATCTGGCCCACGGCGTGAGCCTGCGGACCAGCGCCGCGCTGCTGGGTACGCTGACGTCGCTGTTGCTGGCGGCGGGGTTGTCTTGGGCCGCAATCGAACTGGCGCACCTGACCGGCTTGTCCGACGACCAGAACGCCACCGTCAGCGCGTACCTGGGCAACGTGTCGATCAGCGGCCTGCTGCTCGCCGGCTTCATCATCGGATCGCTGGGTGTGCTCAACGACGTGACGGTGACCCAGGCCTCCACGGTGTTCGAGCTGGCCCACCTCGGCGGGTCGCGGCGCGGGATCTTCCTGGGCGCCATCCGGGTTGGCCGCGATCACATCGCCAGCACGGTGTACACGCTGGTGCTGGCCTACGCGGGGAGCTCGCTGCCGCTGCTGCTGTTGTTCAGCGTGGCCAACCGTTCACTGACCGACGTGCTGACGGGCGAGAGCGTGGCCATCGAGATCGCCCGGTCCGCGGTGGGCGGCATCGCGCTGGCGCTGTCGGTGCCGCTGACGACGGCGATCGCCACTGCGCTGGCCAAGCCTAGTGAAACCGGCTCCGCTCCAACAGATCCAGCAGATAGCCACCATAGCCTGACTTGAGTAGGGTGTGGGCGCGCTGGGCCAGCTGTTCGTCGGTGATCCAGCCCTGCTGCCACGCCACTTCCTCGGGAACGCTGACCTTCAGGCCTTGCCGTCGTTCCAGCGTCCGCACGAAGTCGCTGGCGTCCAGCAGGGAGTCGAACGTTCCGGTGTCGAGCCAGGCCGTTCCGCGGGCCATCACCTCGACCGACAGCTTGCCGCGGCTCAGATAGATCTGGTTGACCTCGGTGATCTCGTACTCACCGCGCGCCGACTTCTTCAGACCCTTGGCGATCTCGATCACGTCGTTGTCGTAGAAATACAAACCCGGGACCGCGTAATTGGATTTCGGCGTCTGGGGTTTCTCCTCCAGCGACAGCGCCATGCCGTCGTCGCTGAACTCGACCACACCGTACGCCGACGGGTTGGCCACCCAATACGCGAAAACCGCTCCGCCGCTGATGGTTTGGAAGCGGCTCAGGCTCGTTCCCAATCCGGGTCCGTAGAAGATGTTGTCCCCCAACACCAACGCCACCGAGTCGGTGCCGATGTGGTCTGCGCCGAGGACGAACGCCTGGGCCAGGCCGTCGGGCCGCTCCTGCGTCACGTAACTGATGTCGATCCCGAACTGCGAACCGTCGCCCAGAAGCCGCTCAAAGCCCGCCGCGTCGTGCGGCGTGGTGATCACCAGGATGTCCCGGATCCCGGCCATCATCAGCGTGGACAGCGGGTAGTAGACCATCGGCTTGTCGTACACCGGCAACAGCTGCTTGCTGATGCCCACGGTGATCGGGTGCAACCGAGTGCCCGAGCCGCCGGCCAAGATGATGCCGCGCATGACTGGCTCCCCTATCCACGATTAATTGACGAGGTCGGATTCGGTGAGTTCCGTGGCCGCCAGCGCGGACGCCAGGTCGTCGTGCCGGAAGACGGACGTGACATGGTCGTGGACCACCCGGAACGCCGACGCGGCGGTCGTCACGGCGCCGGGGTCGTCCTGGGCGCTCATCTTCTGCTCGACGACCACGACACCGTCGTGCACGTACATCCGGCCAAGTTCGGCAGTGCCGCGGGGGGAAGCGGCCCACCGGCGCAGCGCGTCGTGGCCCTGCGCCGCGCCGTTCGCGTCACCGATCTCGATGTCGTCGCTGGACAGGGCCACCAGGGTTTCCAGGTCGGACGCGTTGAGCGCGTCGTGCCAAGCCAGGACGGTGGCGATCTCCGAAGTGGTCATGATGTGCAAGTTACCGTGTGGGCTCGTGGCTAGAGCGGGGTACGGTCCAGCCAGGTCTGCCAGACCGCGTCGTCGCCGAACAGCTCGATGTCCGTGTCGGCGAGCGGCACCCGGCGCACGATGGCCAGCAGCAGCTCGGTCGCCGCACCCCGCAGCGCCGCGG
>NZ_LZJI01000218.1 GCF_001667775.1 Mycobacterium sp. E1747 | reverse complement strand
GCCACCCCGCCGGTGCCACCGAAGGCGCGAATGATGCCGGTCTTGAGGCCGGCCGACGCTTCCTGTTTGATGCGCAGTGCCAGCAGGAGGTTGTAGTCCGCACCGACGGCGATCAGCGCGATGAATGCGATCGGCGCGACAGCCCAGTGCAAATCGTGGTGGAGCAGGTGTTGCCAGATCAGCACGCTCGCACCGACTGCCGACGCATAGGAAGTGACGACCGTCCCCACGACGACCAACCCCGCCACCGGGCTGCGCAGCATCGCCGTGACGATCAAGAAGATGAGGACCAACGCGGCGCCGACGAGCAGCTTGGTGTCGCCGGCGACGAAGCGCTGCAGGTCGGCCGTCACCGGGCCCACGCCGGCAAGGTCCACCTCCACCGGCGTCAGGGTGCCTTCCTTGGTGGCCTCCTTGATGGCGGTCCTGACCAGGTCCGCGCGCTTGGCGCCGTCACCGCCCCACTCCGACCCGTCGCCGTACACCAGTAGGTAAGCGGCGCGCCCGTTTTCGGAGATCAGGTGGCCCAACGCGGCGGCGTATCGCGGATCGGTCAACGCCCGCTGCGGCATGTAGAAGTCCGCCGCCGCGCTGCCCTGAAACTGCGTCGCCATCTCGCTCAGGTAATCGGTCAACTGGCGCATCTGGGGTCCGAGGGTGTCGGACAGACTCAGCAGCTCATGGGTGGCCGAACGCGCCTGTGCCAAAGCGTCTTTCATCGACGCGACGCTCTGGGGCAGGCCGGCCATCGCCGTGGCGGCCATGTTCGAGCCGCTGGTCAGTTTCGCGGTTCCCGCCTCCACGCGCGAGGAGGTCTGCACCAGGCTGTCGACCGGCTGGAGCACTCGATCCACGGTCGAACAGATGAGGTTGGAGGCGCAGTCCGGAGTCCGCCCGACGAAGTCCCGCAATGGGTCCAGATAACTCGACACGGTCGTGACGTTGCGCTGCAGCCCGTCCATGCCGGCGCGCATGTCTTCTGCGGCACCGGACACATCGGCCAATCCCGCGCTGCCACCACGCAATCCATTCCCGAGGCCGTCCACCGCGAGCTGCGTCTGCGCCAGGGCGGCATCCAGCTGCGAGACCCGCTTCAGGCGCTGGGTCAGCGAGTCCACGGTCTCGTCGAACTGCCGTCCGAGCACGCCGGCCTGGTAGCTCACCGTTGCCTGTTCGGGGACCTTGCCGTCGGGCCGGCTGGCGGACTGCACCGCGCGCACACCCGGTACGGTCATGATCTGGCGCGTGATTCGCTCGATGGCTATCAGGCCGGCCGGGTTGCGCAGGTCGTGATCGGCCTGGATCGCGATGACGTCGGGCAACAGCGCGTTGGCGGCGAAATGCCGATCGGCGCTGAGATAGCCGCGGTTGGAGTCGGCGGATGACGGTGTGGCGGCCGGTTCGTTGAACCCGATCCGCATCCCGGCCAGCGGCAGTGCGATCAGCAGGGTCAACCCGGCCGCGGTGGTCAGGATCGGACCCGGCCAGCGCGCGACCGCCGTCCCGACCCGGCGCCAGCGCCGCGCCGTCGTCGACGGGCGGGGTTCGAGATAGCCGCGCCGGATAGCCAGGCTCATGAGGGCGGGCGTCAGGGTCAGTGCCGCCACCATGGTCGCCAGAATGCCGATGGCGCAGGGCAACCCGGCACTGCGGAACGACCCCACCTGGGCGAAAACCAGACATGCCAGCGCCACCGACACGGTCAGTCCCGACCCGATCACGACGGGGGCGATCGAGCGGTAGGCCTGCGTCAACGCCTGGGTCGGTGCGATGCCGCCGCGGCGGGCCTCGTGGTAACGGCCAACCAGGAAGACCGCGTAGTCGGTGCCGGCCCCGAGCGTCATGGCCGCCATGAGGGCGACCGAAAACAGTGAGACCTCAACGACATTGGATTGGCCGAGCGCGGCGACGACGGCGCGGGCCAGGGCTAGGGCGAGCCCGACCGAGATCAGCGGAATCGCGGCCGCGATCGGGGATCGGTACACCATCAACAGCAGGAGCAGGATGAGACCGATGGTGGCCGCGGTGATTGCGAGCATCTGCCGATCGATCGCGGAGAATTCGTCGACGATAGTGGCGCCGGGTCCGGTGACATGGACTTCCAGGCCGGCCGGCGGCGAAAGCTTCTGGACGGCAGTGCGCACTGCGCTGACCGAGTCGCGTGCTTGCGCGGTGCCCAGCATCCCGGCGAGCCGGACCATCACGCTGACGGCTCGCCCGTCGGAACTCTGAGCACCTGCGGCCGTAGCGGGCTGCGACCACAGGTCCGTCACCGCATAGACGTGCCGTCGATCGGAGCGCAGCGTTGTCGTCAGCGCGTCGTAGAACTGGCGGTCGCGTGGGGTTAGCTGCCGATCACGTTCCAGCACAACGTAAACAAAGTTGTTGCTTGGGGTTTGATCGAACAGCCGGGCGGCCCGCGAGGCGGCAACGGCGCTCGGTGCGTCAGCAGGCATGAAGGAACGGGCATGCGAGTCGACCACACGCTCGAGCTGGGGCACGGCCAGGTTGGCGGCACCGGCCGCTAGTACCCACAGCCCGACGATCAGGGCCGCGTATCGACCGGTGAAGCGCGAGATCAGTCCCGGCCTGTCATGCAACGGTCTGCCGATCGCCGCTGGGTCCACCGAAGAGTCCCACCGCCACGTGCTCGCCGCGCGTCAGGGAGCGCACCCGGAGCGACCGCCGGGAGCCGAGTCGCACCAGTGCGTGCAGTCCGGGTTCGGTGGCTTCGAGATCGGCCCGTGCCTGCTCGGCCGACACGCCCTCGTGTTCGGCCTGGTCCAGCTTGGCCACCAGCATGGTGATCCAGCGCTGTCCCAGCGAAAGAAGCAGGCCCTCGTCGTCGCCGAACAGCCCGGCCACCTCGGGTGAGTCGGCGACCAAAGCGAGTGCCGCCTGGGGGTCGGTCTCGGCGGCTTTGATCACTTCGGCCATGAAGGCCATCCGGTCGTGCAGCAGTGTCCATGTCATGGCTGAAACGCTAGGAAAACGGCCACCCCTTGCGCGTCGTGCCGAAGTGCAGTCTTTCCCTCCTACCACGGGCGGAGGCGACTGCCGCCCACGGCATGATGTGGCAAGGTGACGTGCCCTTTTACGATTGGACGATGTTGCGTGCTGCAACGACATACCTGCGCGAACAGTTTCGCCGGCGAAACGCGCTGATTCCGGTCGGCATCACCTGGGCGGCGCTGATCACCGTCGATGCCACCGAGGTGGTCGCCGGAGTGATCGCGATCCTGCAGCGACCCAGCGCCGACCTTCCCGTCGCGCTGGCCGCGTTCGCGGTGTGCATCTCGCCCACACTGCTCTTTTTCTTCCTGAACATGAAGCTCAGCCCCGGGCTGATGTGGGCGACTTGGTTTGCGGCCTCCGCGATGATGCTCTTCGGGACGTCAACCCCGATTCACGCGGACGTCGCCCCGGCGCTGATCGTGCTGATGGTGCTTTCGGTTACGACGTTGAGCTCCATCGCGGGCGGCTTGATGTCGGCGGCGTCGGGGGTGGTGCTGCTGCTCGCCGCGTCAGCGCTGCACCGCCTCGACGCGGTGGTGCTGTATTTGGGGTTCGTGGCGGCGGGATGGCTGCTCGGCTACCTCATGCGTGCCCAACGGCTACTGCTGGCCGAACAGATCGAGGCGCAGAAGATGCTGGCGGCGCATGCGGCGGGCGATGAGCGCCGTCGCATCGCACGCGAAGTGCACGACGTCATCGCCCACTCGCTGAGCATCACCCTGCTGCACGTGACCGGTGCGCGTCGGGGGTTGCAGCAGGACCGCGACATCGACGACGCGGTCGAGGCCCTCGAACAGGCCGAACGCCTGGGCCGGCAGGCGATGGCCGACATCCGGCGCACCGTAGGACTTCTCGACGGCTCACCGACCAAGGCCGCGCAGACGACGCCCGAACCCGGCATAGACGACGTCGGGGTGCTTGTCGCGGATTTTCAGCGCGCCGGCCTGGACGCCGCGCTGTGCATCGACGGATGCACTGAGCGGGTCTCGCCCGCGGTCGGTCTCGCGTTGTACCGCATCACCCAAGAATCCTTGGCTAACATCGCCAAGCATGCGCCCGACTCGAAATCGACAGTCAGGCTTAACGTATCGGCAGCATCGGCCAGCCTGTGGGTCGACAACCGGTTACCGGTGGCGATCACCGCGCCGCAATCCGCCGAGGGCCGCGGCCTGCGCGGCATGCGTCAGCGCGTCGAGCTGCTGGGCGGGGCCATCGACGCGGGGCCGACCGAGGACGGATGGTCGGTGCGCGCCGACATACCGCTGAACGAGGGTGACACCGGTTGGCGCCCGTGGTGGTGCAAAGCGTGATCCCGAATCTGGCTGAAATGTCCGAGATCACGGTCCTCCTCGTTGACGACCAGGACTTGGTGTGCTCGGGGCTGCGCCGGATCTTGCGCCGCAAGGACGGTTTCGTCGTCGTTGCGGAATGCGCCGACGGTGACGAGGTGCCCGCGGCGGTCGCCGCGAACCGACCCGATGTGATCGTGATGGATCTGCGGATGCGCCGAGTCGACGGCATCGAGGCGACGCGCCGGCTCGGGGGTACGCCGCCGGTTCTGGCGCTGACCACTTTCAATGAGGACGAGTTGCTGTCCGAGGCGTTGCGCGCCGGGGCGGCCGGGTTCGTGCTCAAGGACTCGTCCGCTGAGGAGCTGATCCGCGCCGTGCGCGCAGTCGCCAGGGGCGACAGCTACCTGGATCCCGCGGTCACCGCGCGCGTGCTCACCACCTACCGCAAGGCCGCCCCGGGCCCGCGCGGCGCCGCGATCGCCGAGTTGACGACGCGGGAGCTCGACGTGCTGACACTGATGGGCAGGGGTCTTTCCAATGCGGAGATCGCCGACGAGCTCTGCATTTCCGGCGTCACGGTCAAGAGCCATATTGGCCGGATTTTCGGGAAACTCGATCTGCGGGATCGTGCGGCGGCGATCGTGTACGCCTACGACAACGGCATTGTCGTTCCACGCTAAGGGAGCTCAGCGAGTTAAAGAGGCGCGCCCTGCTCCGCCAGGTTCAGCAAGGCGTAAGCCATGCACATGAGGAAGTTCAGTACCACCAGGACCAATCCGGCGAATATCAGTGAGCGGGTGCCTTGTCGCTTCAGCCGCTTGTACCGCGCGGCGCGTGCCTCACGGTCGATTTGCAGGGCGATGAGCGCGAAGTTGACGTCCATCACTTCATGAGCCGCCAGGGGCGCGCCCGCCAGCATCTCCCGGACACGTTCAGGTGCGGTCCGGACACCGACGCGTTCGAAGTTCTGGCACATTCGGCGCGCGCGTCGTCGCGCGAGTGGTTTGTATCGCATCCGCAGCTGATGCGGGAGTTGCCCTCTGTCGTCCCCCCACGGGTTTGACGGGGTCATCACGAAATGGATTCTAAATCGCATCGGCCCGATTACGTCGTGTCTACGCGGACTACGGTGAGCTCGATTGGGCCGTTGAGCCGCCGCTGATCCGCTCGGATTGGGATAAGCCCAGGTAGCGTTCCAGGTTGCGATGCATGTTGATGACGCGTCGCTCCTCGCTGGACAGCACCAAGTGGGTGAAGCCCGGTTGGTGTAGGCCGCGCTGGACGCCCGCGAGCACCTGGATGTCCTGGGTGAGCACCACGCCGGGGTCGGCCGCCCCGGCGGTAACCCGGACGTCGGTCGGCTTGGCGTGCGGAGCGCCCGGAGACATTCGGGTCATCAGGAACATGACCAACTCGCCGTGGTCGGGGTCGGGGCCGGGCCGGGAGCACATGACGGTGAGGTGGTCGGCGTTGGCCAGCAGCGTCATGTTCGGGAAGACGTTGTACTGATGCAGCCGGGTGATCCGGTCCGTGTCCGCCCATTCGAGGCTCACCCCGCGACTGGCGGCAAACGCCCGGGTGTGCTCGGCTATCAGGTCCTGAACCGTCTGCCCGGGACGGAGTTCGCCGGCGGGAAAGGGCGTGCCTTCGGCGGCGCCCATCAGCGCTCCCTGCGTGTAAACGTAAGCGTCCCAGACTTCTTCGTCGCTCAGCTCTTCATCGAAGCGGGGGCTCTGTACGCCGTAAGGCTGGTCCGATTTGCCGGTGTGACCCCAGATCTGTTGGGGCGCATGAATGTCGTCGACGCAGCGCAGCAACTCCGGGTGCAGGGTCTGGATGTGGTAGGTCTCGCTGTACCCGTCGGCAATCGTCTTCCAGTTGGCGTCGACCTCGACGGTCAGCGTGGCGTAGCAACGGAACTCGCTCAGCCGGCACCAGGCGATGTCGTCGGGCACCGCCTCCAGATACCTCAGCAGCGGCATCGCATCGAGATCGAGATTGACGAAGACCAGTCCCTCCCAGGTGTCCACCCGGACCGGCACCAGCGGGAAGTCCGACATTTTGAGCGATCCGAAGCCCTTGCGGTTGGGCACCCGTTTGAGCGCTCCGGCCAGGTCCCAGGTCCACCCGTGGTAGCCGCACTTGAGCTCCCGCAGCCCGGAGCCGGAGCCCACACACACCGAGTTCCCGCGGTGCCGGCAGGCGTTCTGAAACGCGCGCAGCACGCCGTCGCCGTCACGAACGATCAGCACCCCGTACGGTCCGCACCGGTAATCGAAGTAGTCGCCGGGCTCGGCGACGTGGTCCACCATGCACGCGAGCTGCCAGACCTTCGGCCACATCCGCTCAATTTCGAGCGCGGCGAACTCCGGCGAGTAATACCGCTGCGCGGGGACCAGGGTCGGGCTGTCCGGCGGAGTGCCGATCGCGTCCTCGTCACGGGTGCGGGCCGGATTGCCGGCGGGCGCGTTCACGCGTGGAGCCCTAACGCGCTCCGCGCACCAACCGGCCCGGGCGCGCCCCGGTGTCGACGTCGTTGCGCCGCGTCACGGTCCCGCTGACGATCGTCGCGGCGTAACCGCTGGCTCCCTGCAGGATCCGGTTGCCGCCGGCCGGCAGGTCGAAGGCCATCGCCGCGGGGTGCAGCGTCAGCGCGTCCATGTCGATGACGTTGATGTCAGCCTTCTTGCCCTTCTCGATGGTGCCGCGGTCGGTCAGCCCGAACAGGTGAGCTGTGTCGCGGGATTGTTTGCGGATCACGTACTCCAGCGCGAGCTTGTCGCCTCGGCGCCGGTCGCGGGCCCAGTGCGTCAGCAGGAAGGTGGGATAGGAAGCGTCGCAGATCATCCCGCAGTGGGCGCCGCCGTCGGAGAGCCCGAGCACCCCGGCCGGGTGCAGCAGCATCTCCCGGATCGCGTCGTGGTTGCCGTCGGCGTAGTTGAACAGCGGCAACATCAGCATCGCGGTCGCGTCCCGCTCGAGCATCAGGTCGTAAAGCGTCGACAGCGGGTCCTCGCCGCGGGCCTTGGCGATGGCCGCGACGGTGCGGTCGGGGGTGGGCTCGTAGTCGGGCGGATCGCCGAGGGCGAAGAGCCGTCCCAGCGAGTGCTGCACCAGGGCGAACATGCCGTCGAACAGCAGGGTCGGGTCGGCGGGCAGGTCGTCTTCGGAAAGGATGGCGGCCTTCACCGCGGGGTCGGCGAGGCGCTGCGCGAGCTCGGCGCGGCCGTACTCGGCCTTCAGCCGGCGGTAGGTGGGCCGGTGGCTGAAGCCGTGATGGCCCTGGAATCCGATCATCATGCCGAATGGACGCGCCGCGACCTGCGGGTACAACCGGGCTCCTTCGGCGTGCGCCTCCGCGGACAGGTCCAGCATCTCGCGCCACAGGTTCGGGTCGGCGTCCACCTGAATGAGGGCGAAGGACACCGGCCGGTCGATCTCACCGCTCAACCGGCGCATCCAGTCCAGCTCCTTTTTGGGTGCGACGATGTCCTCGCCGGCAGATCCCTGCGGGGCGAGTTCGAACACCGCCTGGCCGCCGGCGGCCATCGCCCGCCCGATGCCGAAGAGTTCGTCCTCGGCCGCGTAGGTGCCCGGAACCGGTTCGCCGTCCATCGCGCGGTGGCCCATCGTGCGCGACGTCGAAAAGCCGAGCGCGCCGGCTTCGATCGCCTCCCGAACCAGCCGGCCCATCGCCTCGATGTCGTCCGGTGTCGCCGGCTCGTTGCGCGCACCCCGCTCGCCCATCGCGTAGGCGCGGATGGCGCCGTGGGCGACCTGGCTGCCCACGTCGATCGCGAACTTGTGCTTGCCGATCGCATCGAGGTACTCGGGATAGGTCTCCCAGCCCCATTCGATGCCCTCGGTCAGGGCGCTGCCGGGGATGTCTTCCACACCCTCCATCAACTCGATCAGCCACTGCTCGGTGCCGGGTCGCACCGGGGCGAAACCGACGCCGCAGTTGCCGGTCACGATGGTGGTGACGCCGTGCCCGCTGGACGGCTCGAGCAGGCCGTCCCAGCTCACCTGGCCGTCGTAGTGGGTGTGGATGTCGACGAAGCCGGGCGCCACCACATGCCCTGTCGCGTCAATGGTTTCGGCCGCTTCGCCCGCCATCGCGGGGTCGTCGGTGCCGCGCCGGACGACGTCGACGATCTTGCCGTCCTTGATGCCGATGTCGGCCCGGTAGCGCTCCGCGCCCGTGCCGTCGACGACTGTGCCACCGGTGATCTTCAGGTCGAACATGTGACTCTCCTTGCCGCCATTGGCCGAAGGCGCGACGAGACCCGCGTGATTACGCTACGGTACGTAGCGTAACTGTTGCGGCGGGCATCGCAATAGGGGTCGGCGCAATCTTTGTCGGAGCGAGCTCGTCGGCGCGGTGACCGTTTCCAGGTCCTCGAGCGAGGCGACGCCCCGCCACCGTCCCGCGACGACGGTCCGGTCCTGCCGCGCGAGGACCGTATTCAGCAGTTCCTGGCGCGCGACGTAGTTATGAAGCGTTGGGCCGCCGCGTCAGGTCGGTCCACGTCATCGTGACGCGGGTGCCGCGGGGCGTGCGGTCGATGGTCACGTGGTCGGCGAGGACTTCCATCAGCGGGATACCGCGTCCCCGGAGCTGGTGCTGGTGCGCGGCTGGGACTTTCTGGCGCCATCGACCACGATCGTCGACGGTCACGGCCAGGGTGTCGGACCGCCGGTCATAGGCCGCGGTCACGTCGAGCGTGCCGCGCTGCGAGGCATCGCAATAGGCGAATTCCGCGGCGTTGGCGATCGCCTCGTTTACCGCCAGCAGGACGTCGCTGAAGCGGTCTGAACTGAGGGTGAAATGCGTCTCGAGCCAGCCGCCGAAGTCGGCTCGGGCCCGAGCCGCGCTGCGCGGGCCGGCGGCGACGCGATTGCGCACGAAGCGGGACCGGTCGTCGGTGTGTGACACGTGGTGCGATTGATCAGAGCGACCCATCGTTTCCAGCTGTGCCCCCATCTCGAGGTTCACCCACCAGCGATGCCGCTCAGCGCGTCGTCGAGCGAGCTGTAAAGCGAGAGCACGCTGTCGATCCCCATCAACTTGATCGGCCTGCTGGTCGCCGAGCCGTTGGCGACGACCGCGAATTGGGTGGGCGGCTCAGTCTCCGCCTGTGCCGTGACCAGGACCGTCATCCCGGCGGACGCCAAGAAGTCCACTTTCGACAGGTCGACGATCAGCGCGGCTGGTTTGGTCGCCAGCGCAGTCTGGATCGCCTCGGCCAGATGCGGAGAGCTGAGCATGTCCACCTCGCCCGAGACAGTGAGCACGACCGCCTGTTCTACCTGCTGTTTTCCGACCGAGAAAGCGGTTGGATCGATCGGATCACCGGTTAGTTCGCCCATGGTCTATCACTCACATTCGGTCCCGTGCGGGACCCGTCAGCTCTCAAAACAGCCACTGCCAAGCCCGGGGGCTGCTTGTTCAACCCCACAGAAAGCGCTTGCCCGTCGGAGGAGACACACTCCATCGATCTGCGCTGCTAGCCACAGATGCAGCCGCAAGTTCTCAGTAGATGGTATGACACTTCGCGAACAACCCGAAAACAAGTGAACGAATAACACCCCCGCGCCGTCGTGTGAGTGTGTCCGACGGTCACCGCAGGAGTTGCGCAGGGGCTGGGCCCGTGCGCGACTTGCGTGGCCTTGTGGCCTGCACGAACGCGGAAGGGCGGTAGCCGTGGAGTCCGGTGATCACGAAGGCCGGCAGGACGACCCACCCGCCGATGGTAAGCCCACCCGGTCCCTTGCCGACGCCCTGACCCGGCGGGGCGCATTGCTGGGTATGGGCGCAGTGGCGGGCATCGCCGCGGTCGATGTCGGCGGGTTCGCCTACGCCGGCGGCTGGCTGCGGCCCGGCGCCCTGACGCCGCCCCGGTTCACCGACCGCTTCGAGCACGTCTACGGACGGCACGAGGGTTTTCGGCGAAATCACGCGAAGGGGCTCAGCGCGGTCGGAACTTTTGCCAGCACCGGAGCGGGGGCGGCGGTCTGCCGGGCCGGCGTCTTCCGACCGGGGAGCGTGCCGGTGATCGGCCGGTTCTCCCTGTCGGGCGGTCTGCCGGATCAGCGGGACATGCCAACCACGGTCCGGGGGCTGGGCCTGCTGTTCCAGGGTCCCGGCGGTGAACAGTGGCGCACCGCGATGATCAACATCCCCGTCTTTCCGGACAGCACTCCCCAGGGGTTCTACGACCGGCTGCTCGCGTCCAGGCCCGAACCGGAGACGGGTAAGCCGGACCCCGCCAAGATGGCCGCCTTCCTCGACCACCATCCCGAGACCGTCGCGGCGATGAAGGTCATCAAGGGAACGCCGCCGACCGCGGGGTTCGCCGACAGCACGTTTTACGGATTGAACGCGTTTCGATTCACCAACGGCGCCGGAGCGACCGTCCCCGTGCGTTGGGCCGCCGTTCCGCAGGAAACGGGGGCTGCGGCGGCGGCGCGGGCCGGCAAGGACTACCTGTTCGACGACCTCATTCACGTGCTCGCACAGCGACCGCTGAGCTGGCGGCTCGTGCTCACCGTCGGCGAGCCGACCGATCCCACCCACGACGCGACGAAGCCTTGGCCGCCGCGCCCCACCATCGAGGCCGGCACCATCACCGTCACGGGAGTGCAGACCGAAGCGCCGGGCAACGCCCGCGACGTCAACTTCGACCCACTGGTCCTGCCGGACGGCATTACCGCCTCCGACGACCCGCTGCTGGCCGCGAGGTCCGCTGTCTACGCCCGCTCGTTCACGCGTCGCGCCGAGGAACCCAAGCGGCCAAGCGAAGTCGACGTCTCCCGGGTGCTGCAGTGACCTCCCGCGCCGTCGCGGCCCGGTTCGCGCTGCCGTCGCGCCTGCTGCACTGGCTGATGGCACCGATGGTCGTCGCGCAGCTGCTGATCGGTGTCACCATGGTCGCGGCCCTGAGCTACTACCCGCTGCTGCTGGCCATCCATCGTCCGCTAGGAGTGCTGATCCTCATCTTCGCCGGCGTGCGGCTGGCGAATCGGCTCAGGCACCGGCCCCCACCGTTCCTGTCCACGATGAGCGGCGCCGAACGGCGGATCGCGACATGGTCCGAGCGCCTGCTCTACGCCCTGCTACTGGCGCAGCCACTGACCGGCTGGGCGATGCTGTCGGCGGCGCGGTTCCCCGTCACCCTGGCCGGACCATTGCGCCTGCCGGGCATCGCGCCGCACAGCATCGACGCCTTCGCGGTGCTCCGCGAGTGCCACGGCGTCTTCGCGTTCTTGCTGTTCATGACGTTTACCGCCCATATGTGCGCGGTACTCTTCCACACGCTCGTTCTGCGCGACCGGCTCCTCGATCGCATGGCGCTGTGGCGCGTCAGACCCGCCAACCCGCAACCAGGCCAAGCCCAGCTGTGACGGCCTGACGTCTGGGGCTTTGATCGGCCGAATATGATCGGCACGATTATTTCAAGGGCGCGAGCACCGCAGGGGCCGTGACCGTACGGGACCACGAAGGAGTGGAGAACTTCCATGCCAAACGAGAAGCAAGCGGACCGGATGGCGTCGGGGAAGGGATTCATCGCGGCGCTCGACCAGAGCGGCGGCTCGACGCCCAAGGCGCTGCGCCTCTACGGCATCGAGGACAACGCGTACTCCTCCGAGGAGGAGATGTTCGACCTCATCCACCAAATGCGTTCGCGGATCATCACGTCGCCCGTCTTCAACGGCGACCGCGTACTGGCGGCGATCCTGTTCGAGCAGACCATGGACCGCGAGATCGAAGGCAAGCCGTCGACCACTTACCTGTGGGAGACCAAGGGCGTGGTGCCCATTTTGAAGATCGACAAGGGCCTGGCCGAGGCGTCGGATGACGTGCAACTGATGAAGCCGATCCCGGGACTGGACGAGCTGCTCGAGCGCGCCGTCAGCAAGGGCGTCTTCGGCACCAAGGAACGGTCGGTGATCGGCGGCGCAAACGCCAACGGCATCGCCGCCGTGGTCGCCCAGCAATTCGAACTGGCCCACCAGGTGCTCTCGCACGGTCTGGTGCCCATCATCGAACCGGAGGTCACCATTTCGATCTCCGACAAGGCGGAGGCGGAGCGCATGCTGCGCGACGAGATCACCAAGCAACTCGAAAACGTGCCCGAGGGTCAGCGTGTGATGTTGAAGCTGAGCCTGCCCACTGAGGTGAACTTCTACCGCCCCCTGATCGAGCACCCGAAAGTGATGCGGGTGGTCGCCCTCTCGGGTGGCTACTCCCGCGAGGAAGCCAACGAGCTGCTGGCGAAGAACACCGGTCTAATCGCCAGCTTCAGCCGCGCGCTCACCGAGGGGCTCGCGGTCGACCAGTCCGACGACCAGTTCAACGCCACGCTGGACAAGGCGATCCAGTCCATCTACGACGCCTCGGTCGCCGGCTGATCTAGTAGCGGTGGCGGGCCATGCGCGGCGGGCCGCCGCCGGCGTCGTGTTCGTCTGACACCACGGCGGGCACCATCTCGCTCGTCACCAGCCCGTCGTCGCGGGTCAATTCGTCGATCACACCGAACGATTCGGCGATGTTGGCCGGGTTGTCAACGAGGATGGTCACCACGGGGACGCGCCGACCCAGCGAGAGAAGCTTGTCGCCGTGCGGCCGGTGGTCTCCGTGGTATCCCCAGACGCCACGCAACACGGTCGCGCCGTCGGGCGCGTCGCGCTGACGCAGCCGCTGCACGATCGCGCGGTGAATCGGCACCCCGTCAACCAAGGCCGACTCGGAGGTGTAGACCGTCAGCTTTTGAAACAGCGACAAACCGTGTTCGTCGACCCCAGGCAGCGCGTGCGGTCGTTCCAGTAGTTCGCCGTCGCGTTTGCACACGCGGACCCGCTCCAGCGTGAACATCGGCTCGCCAAGCAGCCCGGCGAGCTCCGGCAGCACGCCCGCGATGCGCTCACCGGATCCGACCGCCACGATCATCATCGGCACATTGGCGTTGCGACCGAAGAAGCGGGCACGGTGCCGCTGCCCGTGGGTGACGCCGTCGACCCCCAGCAGCACCGAGGCGCCGGCGACCCGGCGCCGATGCAGGAGATCGCAGACGGCGACGTGGGCCGGGGCCCCGTTGACTCGCTCCTTGCGGCCGACGTACACCGTCAGCTTGACTGCTTCACGCAATTCCTCGGGGAGCTCCCGCGGGCCCAGCAGCGACCCGCCGTCGCGCAGCAGCCGCGCCCGCTCCAGGGTGACCAGGCCACGCTGCTTGACGGCGAGCACTGGGTCGAGCATGGCCTCGATCTTCGCCCTGGTGTCGACCGCCACGATCGCGACGGGCGGATCCTCGGACAACGTCAGCGACTCATCGGTTCTCAGGTAACGACCGGTACCGAAGCCGCCGGCACCTCGCAGCACCACACCGCAGGCGATGCGGTGCCGCGCATACAGATCGAGCAACACATCGGAGACAAACCCCGCGTCGGTCCGCCGACGCTCGGCAAAGTAGGTGGTGAGCTTGAGGCAGTCCTCGTCCATGGCCCGCTCCCGTCGCTTTGCGGCGATCCTACTCGGTTGGAGACGCCAAGCGTCGCAACGGTGTTCGATGACTCGGCTCACCGCAGCTTTTCGGCCGGCACGGCGTAGCGGTCCTGGTAGGCGCGCACCCGCTCGCGCACCTCGCCCGCCTGCAGTCCGGTGTCCGACCAGGTGTAGCGGCCGCGGCCCCCGTCGCCGGGATGGGCGGCGAGGAACTCGCGCATCTTCTGCTCGGCGTCGGGGCGCAGCTCGCGGTCGAGCCGTTGGTAGATGTCCTTGATCGTGGTCCACGGGTCGTTGATGAAGTCGCTGTATTGCACGTCGATCACGCGGTCGGCCGGCACGGCGCCGCTGTCCCGCAGGGCCATCTCGCGCTCCAGGCCGACGACGATCTCCTCGTAGGACTGGGCCGCACACTCGGCGATGCTCGATTCGTCGCTGCACATCCGGCGGAGGTGGTGCGTCAGGGCCGCGATCGACGAGATGACGTTGAGTGGGTCGCGATGAGTCTGCACGATCAATGCGTCGGGGTATTCGGCCAGCAGCGTGTCTAGCTGCCACAGATGCGCGGGCGACTTGAGCAACCACTGGCCGGCAACCCCGGATTGCAAGTGCTGCAGAAAGATTCGGTGATAGCGGTAGGCGCCCGAGTGGTCCGCCTCGTAGAGCAGCCAGCGATAGTAACTCGGCAGGTGGTACTGCACGGAGAAGATCATGCTGACGAATTCACCGGCCGTGATGCGCACACACTCCTGCCCGACGAGGGCGCCCATCGGGTGAAAGGCCAGAAACCCCGGCATGATCTGCTCGGACATGTCGATGGTGGCCTGCGTCTGCGCGATCCGCGGATCGTCGTGATAGGTGTCCGGCTGCGGAACCGGGCAGGGCTCGTCGACCTCCCACGTCAACGGGGCGCGCAGCTGCCGATCCTGGGCGAGCAGGTCGTAGAGGATCGTGGTTCCGGTACGGGGCTGTCCCACGATGAAAATCGGCGCCGTGACCGGTCTGGTGGCGACCTCCGGATGTGCTTTGCGCCAAGCGATCACACCGAGCCGATTCTTCAGGGCCCGGATGATGTCGAGGTGCGCGATCTCGACCCCGATGTCCGACAGCCGCGCGTCGTGAATCAGCCCGTCGGTCAAGCGGTGCAGCCCGGGCCGCCAGCCCTCGGCGCCGAAGTCGTCACTGCCGGCCTCCTCGCAGGCGGCGGCTATCAGCCGCTCGGGGGCGAATCGATCATGCAGTGTCATACCGCCTCCTCACATCGGCGCACCGACACCTCCACGTCGGGCGGGCTGGGGTTGTCGAGCCAGCGCAGCGTTATGAAGCCGCGATGCCGTCCGCCGGTATCCAGCCAGTGGCCCGCCCCGAAGTCCTTCGCGGAGACGGCGATTCGCACCCGACCGTCGGCATCGGGTGCCAAGCCGCGGTTCGTCACCGAGCTGTGCCGCACGCGCGGTTCGAGGCACTCGTGCCAGATGCTCTCCAGCGTGACGTTCCAGTACCGGGTGTCGGGCGGAGCGATGTCGAGCACCAGCGCCTCGTCGGGGCGCAGCCGGTAGGTCCCGATCATGTACAGGTTGTCCGGGGTGGTGTCCGCGGCGCCCAGGTTGGCGGCCTCCGCCGTCAGCAGTGTGTTGGGGCTGTCCAGCAATTCCGGCTTGATGGTGCGGTGCAGCGTCGTCAGCTTCATCAGTGACCAGGCCATCGCCGTGAACTGATCGGCGAGCTCACCGTCGGTCAGCGGAGTCGGCGGGGCGGGATCCAGCGCCTCGATGTACAGCGTGGCGAGTTCTTCGTGCGCACGGTCGCCGACGTACTCGCGGACCACCACCGAGGAGGCGTCGCCGGGGATCTGCACCCACTGGGCACCGGCGAGGTCGGCGGGTTGGTTCGCCGAGAGCACAAGCGCGAATTCACCTGCGGCCAGCGCCAAATCGACGTCGCTGACGTAGCCCGCCATGCGCCGCGGCGTCAGTCCAGTTCCGGCCAGGATCTGCAGCCCGAGGTAGGCGCTGGTGCCGCGGGAGCCGGTGATCCGGTAGCTACGGTCACCACGGATCATCGCCAGGTAGTAGTTGCCGTCCGGATTGGGTCCGCCGACCATGCGGTTCTCCGAACACATATCGAAGAAGGCGGGTCGCTCGGCATCGGCCTCGACCGACATCTGCGCACACAGCGACGAGACACGGGCGATCATCCGCATCCCTTCCAGCAGCTCGCGCTCGGACTCGGCGTCCTCGGTGACGATTTTGGTGACGTCGGCGATCATCTGCTGGACGAACTCCCACGCGGCCCGCGCCTTGGCGCCGGGCTGATCGGACGAGTCGGTGCCCTGAGACATCGTCTCATGCTAAGACTATGTCTTACGACTTGGACGCGGATTCGCGGGAAAAGGCGGGGAATGGCTGCCACGACATCGTTGGCCGAACGCAAGCGAACGGCGATGCGTCAACGCATCGCCACGGCCGCCGCTCAACTGGTAGCCGATCGCGGTTTGGCCGGCACCACGGTGGACCGCATCGCCGACGAGGCCGACATCGGGCGTGCGACATTCTTTCGCTACTTCAACTCGAAGGAAGACGCCGTCGCCGAGGGCATGACCGTCCATTGGCTCAATCGGATCACCGCCGCCCTGGCGGCCCAGCCCGAGCGCCTGAGCGCGACCGATGCGGTCATCGGCGCCTTCAGGGAGCTCGCCGGTGGATTCGCCGACATCGAGGACCAGATCCGCGAATTAGCCGTCCTAACAAGGTCTTCCGACACATTGGCTGCCTGGACACTGCACATCTACGTCCGGTATGAGCTGGCGATCGCCGAGCTGATCGCGCCGCGCCTGCCGCGATTGGCCCCGCAGGACCCAAGGCCCCGCCTGATCGGTGCGCTGGCGATGGCGACCGTACGCATCGCGCTTGACGATTGGCTTAGTCACGGGGGATCGCTACCGGAGCGGGTGGGTCGGGGCCTGTCCGCGATCACGGTCGGATAGCCAATACCTCACGGTCCGTTGCCTCCGCCGAGGCCCATCAAGGGACCTATGCCCCTGTCTTGACCCGCAGCCGGTCGGTAAATTCGCTGTGTACCTTGATGATTCGCGCCCTTAGCATTACGCGAACGTTAACACCATGTGGCCGTGAGCCGCCGAGCTGGGAGTTGTCTTGTCTGCTGAGCGCATGGTCGGTGCTGCCCACCCGGCCCCGCCCCATGCCGGAGAACCCGGCGAGGCCGAGGTCCGGCGGGGGCTGACGGCCCTGCTCGAGCAGATCGACGGCCTGCTCGCAAGCCTGCGGGAGGCGGAGATCTACTGGGCGCGGTGGTTGCCGACGATAGCGCCAGAGCACCAGGCGAGCGCACGAAACCTGCTGCATTATTGGGCGATCCGCCAATTCGATCTGCGCGAACTCCAGGCGCGCCTCGCGGAGTTCGGCTTGTCGTCGCTGGGTCGCAGCGAAGCCCACGTTCAGGCCACGCTGGCCGCGGTCCGTGCGGCCATCGTGGCCATGGCGAACGGGACATGGCACCCGCCTGCGCCGTCCGCGGCTCCCATCAAGCTGGGGCCGATGATCCTGCGTAAGCACACGGTCGAACTACTGGGGCCCAGGCCGGCGCATCGCATGACGCGCATCATGGTCACGCTGCCGACGCAGGCCGCCAGCGATCCTGGCCTGGTCCGCGAGTTGGTGCGGCGGGGCATGAACATCGCGCGGATCAACTGCGCCCACGACGATGTAGACGCATGGCGCGCCATGGTCGGCCACGTCCGGAACGCGGCCGCGGAGGCCGGCGCAACGTGTCTGGTCGCAATGGATTTGGCGGGGCCGAAACTGCGCACCGGGCCGCTCGAGCCGGGCCCACGTGTGGTGAAGCTTCGACCACGACGAGATCAGCTCGGCCGGGTCGTCGCACCGGCGAGGGCCTGGATGACCTCGACCGAAGAGCCCGCTGACCCGCCGCAACCGGGCATGGTCGTGTTCACGGTGCCGATGCGGTGGCTGGCCGACCGCCGGCGCGGCGACGTGCTGGTGCTCCGGGATGCGCGCGGCTCGCAGCGCCACCTCGTTCTCCAGGACGACACCGAGCCCTTGGGACGTGGTTTCGTCGTGACGACGCAGCAGACCACCTACCTGGTGACGGGGACGGTGCTGCGCGCTGAAGACGAATCGGCACAGGTGGGTCTGCTCGCGGAAAAGGAGCAGAGCTTGGTGCTGCGCGCCGGAAGCCTTCTGCAACTCACCCGGGACTGTTCACCTGCGCCCGTCGACGGTGATCAACCCGTCGCGCGTATCGGTTGCACGCTGCCCGAGGCTTTCGACCATGCCCGACCGGGTGACGCCGTCTACTTCGACGACGGCAAGATCGGCGGGCGCGTGGTGTCCGTCGCTCGCGACGTGCTCACCGTGCGCATCGATCGCCCGGAGCAGGGGGAGGCCCGACTGAAGGCGGGCAAGGGCATCAACATGCCCGACACCGACCTGCCGATCTCGGCGATCACCGACCGCGATGTCAGCGATCTCGTCGCCGTGATCGAACTCGCGGACCTGGTGGAGCTGTCGTTCGTCCGCAACCCGGCCGACGTCGAGCGGCTGTTGGCTGAGCTCGACCGACTCGGAGCGGACCGATTGGGCATTGTGCTCAAGATCGAGACCCAGCGTGCTTTCGAGCACCTGCCGCAGCTGTTGCTCACCGCGATGCGCCGGCCGAGGGTCGGGGTGATGATCGCCCGCGGCGACCTCGCGGTCGAGTGCGGGTATGAGCGGATGGCCGAGTTGCAGGAGGAAATCCTGTGGCTGTGCGAAGCCGCGCACCTGCCGGTGATCTGGGCAACGCAAGTCCTTGAGCAACTCGCCAAGACCGGTCTGCCGTCACGCGCGGAGATCAGCGATGCCGCGATGAGCGAACGCGCCGAGTGCGTGATGCTCAACAAGGGCCCGTTCCTCGACGATGCGGTTACGGTGCTCGACAACATCATGCGGCGAATGGCCGACCACTACTACAAGAAGAACGCGTTGTTGCGCCCGCTGCGGTCCTGGTCAGCCACCACCGGTCAGGGCATCGACAATGATGCGGGTCGTGCGCTCGGCTCGGCGTCGTGAATATCCTTGCGGGTCAGAGAGGATCGGGTACACGACGCCGCCGACGATCGCGTCCGCAGCCGACTCCGCGGTGCTCTCGTCGGCGCCATCGGCGAGGATGCGAGCCCTGACGCTCTCGTGCAGGGGCTCACTGAATCCGGCCCGCAGTTTGACGGCGGTGTCCTCGTTTTCCATACCCGCAGCGGTCAAGATTCGCAGCATCGCCGAGCCGCGAGCCGTCGTCAGGGTGGTGGCGAGCCTGCGCACCCACCCCACCAGGTCGGCGGCCAAATCGTCGGTGTGCGGTACCGACGCCAGCAGTTTGTCGGCGTCCTCGAGCATGACGTCGGCGACCAGGGCCGGGCGGCTGGGCCACCACCGGTAAATGGTTTGCTTGCCCACTTGAGCGCGGGCGGCGACCGCCTCGATGGTCAGGCCGTCGAAGCCGCGTTCCAAAAGCAATTCGCGGGTGGCGGTGACGATCGCCGTGCGCGACCTTTCGCTGCGGCGCCTTGGCGCGCTCACCTGGGTGAGATCGCTTGGCATATGGTTCCTCACTGCCGCCGTGGCCCGCTTTACATAGCCTGTCTAACCCCGGTAGTCTGCCACAAGACGAGACGGTTCGTCTTGTAAGGCCATCCGAAGTCGAAGGGTAACAGTCCGTGCGGCCAACGTCAGCCACCTCTCGGCCGCCATCGTGACCCTGGGACTGAGCCCGGAGCAACAGGAACTCAGCGACGCCGTCGGGCAGTTCGCCGCCCGGCACGCGCCCATCTCAGCTACCCGAGACAGCTTTGACGACCTCGCCGCGGGGCGCCGGCCGCAATGGTGGGACGCCTTCGTCGGCAACGGATTTCACGCGGTGCACCTGCCCGAAAGCCACGGCGGGCAGGGCGGGCGTCTGATCGACGCTGCCTGCGTTCTGGAGGCGGCGGGCAAGGCGCTGTTGCCCGGCCCCTTGCTGCCGACGGTCGCCGCGGGAGCCATCGCCCTACTGGCCGACACCTCTCCGGCCGCCGAGGCGCTGGTGCGCGACCTGGCTACCGGCCGCACCGCGGCGGTGGTGCTTCCTGATGACGGCGACTTTCTCGCGCACGCCCACGATGGCGGCTGGTTGGTCACCGGCGCGTCGGAGGTCACCGCGGGCGTGTGTGCGGCGAGCGTCGTCCTCGTCGCCGCGCGCACGGCGGATGACGCCGTGGTCTGGGTCGGCGTTGACACCGAAAACCCCACGGCGACAACCGAGCCCATAAACAGCACCGACCTGGTCTCCGACGCCGGGATCCTACGCCTCGACGACTACCCGGCGGCCGGCCCGGGGGTGCTCACCGGGATCGATCCCGATCGCGCGCGGTGCGTCAGGCTGGGGCTGACGGCCAGCGCGACGGCCGGCATCGTGCGGTGGTGTGTCGAAGCGGTCACGGCGCACCTGCGCGTCCGCGAACAGTTCGGCAAGGTGATCGGCACCTTCCAGGCGTTGCAGCACAACGCCGCGATGTTGCTGGTCAGCAGCGAGCTGGCCACCGCCGCGGCCTGGGATGCCGTGCGGGCCGTGGACGAGGCGATCGACCAGCATCGCATGGCCGCCGCCGGTGCGGCGGTGATCGCGGTTGCCCCCGCGCCCGATCTCGTCCTCGACGCGTTGACCATGTTCGGCGCCATCGGCTTCACCTGGGAACACGACCTGCATCTGTATTGGCGGCGCGCGATCGGTCTCGCGGCCTCGATCGGTCCGGTGAACCGCTGGGCCCGGCGCCTCGGGCAGCTGACCTGCACTCAGCAACGCGACATGTCGGTCGACCTGGGCGACGCGGAACAGCAGTTTCGTTGCTGGGTGGCCGAGACCCTGGACGCCGCAATGCAGTTGCGCAACGACAAGCCGGCACCGCACGGCGACTACCCGGACCAGGCGTCCGGACCCCAGCGCACGTTGATGGCCGATGCCGGCCTGATCGCGCCGCATTGGCCGGCGCCGTGGGGCGTCGATGCGGGTCCCCTCAAACAGCTCATCATCGACGAAGAGTTCGCCAAGCGACCGGGTCTGGTTCGGCCCTCGCTGAACATCGCCGAGTGGATCCTGCCCTCGGTGCTGGCCGCCGCACCAAAAGGCTTGCAAGAAAAGCTGATTCCGCCTACCCAACGGGGCGAGATTCATTGGTGCCAGCTGTTCAGTGAGCCGGGCGCCGGTTCCGACCTCGCGTCGCTGGCCACCCGGGCAACCAGGGTGGACGGCGGTTGGCGGATCAATGGCCACAAGATCTGGACGTCGTTGGCGCAGTACGCCGACCTCGGCGCCCTACTGGCGCGCACCGACCCCAAAGCCAGCAAGCACCGTGGCATCGGTTACTTCATCGTGGATATGCGGTCGCCCGGCATCGAAATCCAGCCGATCAAAACGGCCACCGGGCAGGCGCACTTCAACGAGGTGTTCCTCGACGACGTGTTCGTCCCCGACGAGATGCTACTGGGCGCCCCCAGCGATGGCTGGAACCTGGCGATCGCCACCATGGCCGAAGAGCGCTCGGCCATCGGCGGTTACGTGAAGTTCGACCGTGCCGCCGCGCTGCGCCGGCTCGCGGCCGAACCCGGGCCGGACCGCGACGACGCGTTGCGCGCACTCGGCGAACTCGACGCCTACGCCAACGCCATCAAGGCGCTGGGGGTGCGGGAAACGATCCGGTTGCTCGACGGCCAAGCGTCGGGACCGGCATCCAGTATCGCCAAGGTGGCGATGAACGAGCTACTGCGCAGGACATTCGAGGCCACCCTGCGGTTGACCGGGCGCGCGGCCATGGTGGCCGACGCCGACCCCGACATCGTGGAGCGCTACCTGCACCTGCCCGCTGAGCTGATCGGCGGAGGAACCCGTGAGATCCAGCTCAACATCATCGCGCAGATGATCCTCGGACTACCTCGAAAGTAGGAACCGCCCATGGGATTACGCGGAGAAGCCGCGATCGTCGGCTACGTCGAGCTCCCGCCCGAACGGCTCAACAAGGCCGCACCCGCGCCGTTCGCGATCGAACAATGGGCGGAGCTGTCCGCGGCCGCCCTCGATGATGCCGGCCTGCCCGGCGACGTCGTCAACGGAATCGTGGCATCGCACCTGGCGGAGTCGGAGATCTTCGTGCCGTCGACCATCGCCGAATACCTGGGTGTCGGGGCGCGATTCGCCGAACATGTGGACCTCGGCGGAGCCAGCGCCGCGGCCATGGTCTGGCGGGCGGCGGCCGCGATCGAACTGGGCATCTGTGACGCGGTGTTGTGCGCGCTGCCGGCTCGCTACATCACCCCGACTTCGAAGAAGAAACCCAGGCCTATGGTCGACGCGCTGTTCTTCGGCTCGTCGAGCAACCAATACGGCTCTCCCCAGGCCGAATTCGAGATCCCCTATGGCAATCTCGGACAGAACGGACCCTACGGACAGGTCGCCCAGCGCTACGCGGCTGTCTACGGCTACGACGAGAGGGCGATGGCCAAGATCGTCGTCGACCAGCGGGTCAATGCCAACCACACCGAGGGGGCGATCTGGAAGGACAACCCGCTGACCGTCGAGGACGTCCTGGCCAGCCCGGTGATCGCCGACCCGCTGCACATGCTGGAGATCGTCATGCCCTGCGTCGGGGGAGCGGCGGTCGTCATCGCCAATGCCGATCTCGCCCGGCGAACGCGTCACCGTCCGGTGTGGATCAGGGGATTCGGCGAGCACGTGCCGTTCAAGACCCCGACCTACGCGAAGGACCTGCTGCACACCCCGATCGCCGAGGCCGCCGACACCGCGTTCGCCATGACGGATCTGAGCCGCGAACACATGGACATGGTGTCGATCTATGACTGCTACACGATCACCGTGCTGCTGTCGCTGGAGGACGCGGGGTTCTGCGAGAAGGGTAAGGGCATGGAGTTCGTCGCGGACCATGACCTCACCTTCCGCGGCGACTTCCCGCTCAACACCGCGGGTGGGCAACTCGGCTTCGGCCAGGCCGGGCTCGCCGGCGGCATGCACCATGTCTGCGATGCCACCCGACAGATCATGGGCCGGGCGGGCGCGGCGCAGGTCCCCGACTGTCACCGCGCCTTCGTCTCCGGCAACGGCGGGATCCTGTCGGAACAGACCGCGCTGATCCTCGAGGGGGACTGATCGAACATGGCCACCTTCGAGCGCCCGATGCCCGTCAAAACCCCGACCAGCGCACCGTTTTGGGACGCGCTGGCGGAGCATCGCATCGCCATTCAATATTCGCCGTCACTGCAGAGCTACGTGTTCTACCCGCGGGTGCGTGCGCCGCGCACGCTCGCCGACGATCTGGAATGGCGAGAAATCTCCGGCATGGGAACGTTGTATTCCTACACCGTCGCGCGCCGGGCCGTCAGCCCGCACTTCGCCGACGCCGTCCCGCAACTGCTGGCCATCGTCGAATGGGACGAGGGGCCAAGGTTTTCCACCGAGATGGTCAATGTCGACCCCGCGGAGCTGTCCGTCGGGATGCGGGTGCGGCCGGTGTTCTTCGACTACCCGGAGCACGACGTCACGATGCTGCGCTACGCACCCGTCGAGTGACGATGCCGAGTGTGCGCCCGGCCGCACACTCGGGCCCGAAAGTGCGGCCACCCGCACACTCACGCCAGGACTATTAGTCGCCCGTCTACCCAACGCAGGGCCTCAGGACGCGGCCGACGCCTGACCCACTCCGGCATTGCAACACAACCGAATACCGCCCGCGCCGACACCGCTCGCCCGGTTGACACTGTGATCGGCGCCATTATCTACTAGTCGGTACGGCGGTAAGGAGTGCGGCATGCACAAGGACGATCTGATCCTGATCAGCGTGGATGACCACATCGCCGAACCCGCCGACATGTTCGACGCGCACGTCCCCGCGAAATACCAGGATCGCGCTCCGCGGGTGGTCATGGAGCCCGACGGCGTCCAGCAGTGGTATTACGGCGAGCTGCGCGGCCGGAACATGGGCCTGAACGCCGTGGCGGGAAAGCCCCGCGAGATGTACAACATCGACGCCTCGCGTTACGACGAAATGCGGCCCGGTTGCTTCAACGTGGACGAGCGGGTCCGCGACATGAACGCCGGCGGTCAGCTGGCCGGTCTCAACTTCCCCAACTTCACTGGCTTCTCGGGGCAGGTGCTCAACCAGGGTCCCGACCGCGACGTCAACCTGGTGATGATCAAGGCCTACAACGACTGGCACATCGACGAATGGTGCGCCGCCTACCCGGGCCGGTTCATCCCCTGTGGCATCCTGCCGCTGTTCGACGTGGCGGAGGCGGCCAAGGAAGTCAACCGCCTCGCCGACAAGGGGTGCCACGCGGTGACGTTCTCGGAGAACCCGGAAGCGCTGCAGATGCCCAGCATTCACACCAAGTATTGGTATCCGTTGTTCGAGGCGGTCTGCGAGCACAAGACGGTGCTGTGCACGCACGTCGGCTCCGCGTCACGCTCTCCCCAGGTGTCCACCGACGCCCCACCCAGCGTGCAGATGACGGCCTCGTCGATGATGAGCATGTTCACCTTCACCGAGCTGATCTGGGCCGAGTTCTGGGCGGACTTCCCGCAACTGAAGTTCTCGCTCACCGAGGGGGACGTCGGCTGGATCCCGTATTTCCTGTGGCGTGCCGAACACGTCTACCACCGCCATTCGGGCTGGACGCTGGCCACGTTCCCGCCCGGCTACAGCGGACCGGCCGACGTGTTCAAGCGGCACTTCTACACCTGCTTCATCAGCGACAAGGTCGGCGTGCACAACATGGACTGGTTCAACGAGGACATGCTGTGCTGGGAGTCCGACTTTCCCCACTCCGACAGCAACTGGCCCTTCGCTCCCGAAGACGTCATCGCGACCATGGGGCATCTCGACGATGCCACCATCGACAAGATCACCCACGAAAACGCCATGGCCGCCTACTCTTTCGACCCGTTCCGGCACATCCCCAAGGAACACGCTCGGGCCGGCCACCTGCGCGCCCAGGCCAGCGACGTCGACGTGGTGACGCACGTCGGCCGTCGGGCCAGCCAGCGTGACCGCGACGCCTGGACCCGGATGACGCAGTTCGCCCTGCAGTCACAGGTGACGGCGGAGGCTTCCGGAATTTCGGGGCGCGCCACCACCCTGGGCAACTGACCGTGGCAGCCCGAGCGCCGTTCGCGGGCTGGCGCGTGCTGGAGGTGTCCAACGGAATCGCGGTGTCCTACTGCGGCAAGATGTTCGCCGACGCCGGCGCCGACGTGGTGAAAGTTGAGTCGGCGGAGGGCGATTCGCTGCGGCGCCGATCAGCCGGCGGGCCGCCCGGGGCGCTGTTCGGCTATCTTGCCGCGGGCAAGAAGTCGGTGACCGATGATGGCCAGTCCGAGATCGCCGACCTGCTGGCCGGGGCCGACATCGTGCTGACCGACCTGACCGACGGTTGGACGCTCGACGGGATCGCGGCCCACACCGGCCCGTCGGCAGTGGTGGTCGCCGTGACGCCGTTCGGCACGACGGGCCCCTATGTGGACGACGGCGTGGTGGCCAACGAGTTCATCCTGCAGGCGCTGTGCGGCTCGACCGCCGGCCGCGGCTGGCCCGAGGACGAACCGGTGCAGGCCGGCGGCCAGCTCGGTGAGTGGTTGGCGGGCACGTTCGCGGCGGCGGTGGCGGCGGCGACCGTGCGGCATGCTGCGCGAAGCGGCCGCGGGGAGATCATCGACGTTTCGACCTACGAGGCGATGGTGATCGCGATGGGCGGCCTGTCTGCCATGTCGGCCAGCGTGCTGGGGGCGGATTCGCCTCTGGGGCAACGCAGCCTGGAGCTGCCGTCGATCGTGCCCACCGCCGACGGCCAGGTCGGCTTCTGCACCATCACCGCGCAGCAGTTCCAGGACTTCCTTGTGCTGATCGATCGTGCCGATCTGCTCGACGACGCCGACCTCGCCTCGTTCGAGGGTCGGGTCGCCCGCCGCGACGAATTCCTCGACATGGTCACCCGGTGGACCCAGTCACGCACCACGCAGGAGATCGTCGACCTCGCCGTCGCCTTTCGTATTCCGGTGGCCCCGATCGCGATGCCGGAAATGCTGTCCGGGATCGACCATTTCGTGGAGCGGGGTGTGTTCGTTCGATCGGAGGCGGGGATGTTGCAGCCGAGGGTCCCGTATCGCAGCGAGGCGATGGCCACCAGGCCGCCGGGGCGGGTCCCCCGACTGGGCGCGGACAACGGCAAGGTCCACTGGCCGCCGAGGGCCTGTCCAGCCGGGGGCGCCGATCCCGATGCACCGCCGTTGGCCGACACCAGGATCACCGATTTCACCGCATTCTGGGCGGGGCCGGTCGCGACGCAACTGCTGGGCGCCCTGGGCGCCGACGTGATCAAAGTCGAGGGCGTTCGCCGGCCCGACGGCATGAGGTTCGCCGCCGGCCGCCCACCGAGCTGGGAGCAGTGGTGGGAGTGGGGCCCGGTCTTCCTGTGCAGCAACAGCAACAAGCGCGGCATCAGCGTCGAACTGGGCACCGAGGCGGGACGGGCGATCGCGCTGGAGCTCATCGCGGTGAGCGATCTGGTGATCGAGAACTTCTCGCCCCGAGTGATGACGAACTTCGGCCTTGGCTGGGACGCCGTGCGCGCGGTCAACCCGCGCGCCATCCTGGTGCGGATGCCGGCCTTCGGGCTCGACGGTCCCTGGCGTGACCGGGTGGGCTTCGCCCAGACGATGGAGCAGGCGACGGGCATGGCATGGATGACCGGACACGCCGACGGCCCCCCGGTGATTCCGCGGGGCGTGTGCGACCCGATCGCCGGCCTGCACGCGGCCTTTGCCGCGGTGGCCGCGCTGGTGGTCCGCGACCGCGATGGGCGCGGGATGCACGTCGAATCCACCATGGTGGAGGCGGCGCTGAACGTGGCCGCCGAAATGCTGGTGGAATACTCGCGCAACGGAATCATGATGCGCCGCAACGGTAATCGCGGCCCCGACGCCAGCCCGCAAGGGGTCTACCGCTGCCGCGGAGATGACGACTGGGTCGCGGTGGCCGCGATGGACGACGCCGCACAGACGGCCCTGGCCCGGCTCCTCGGCAGGCCGGACCTCGCCGCGAACGACTGGTGGGATCAACCGGACGAAATCGACAAGCTGATCTCCGACTGGACCGCACGGCGGCCGGTGGCCGAGGCGGTTGACACGCTGCGCGCGGCGGGCGTCGCGGCGGCGCGCGTCGCGCCGGCCGCCGAGTTACTGCGCGACCCACACCTGCACGCCCGCGGATTCTGGGAGGCCGTCGAGCACCCGGTCGCCGGTTCCTTCCTGTGCACCGGGATGCCGTTCGCATTCCTCGGCAGGCCGCGGCGCTGGATTCGCCGGGTGCCGCCGCTGTACGGCCAACACACGAGCGAGGTGCTCACTGGTCTGCTGGGGCATGGCCACGAAGACCTGGCCGTTCTGCGGCAGTCGGGAACCATCGCCGCGCGGCCGGCGGGACTGTGACGTGGCGATCACCCTGTGCGTCCCACCCCGCGCCGGCGAATTGTGCGCACCCGTTCGCTTCCTGCTGCGCCAGGATTCCGTGGTGATGGAATTGACCGCCCGGCACCGGATCACCAGCGTCGAGTGGGACGAGGGCCAGCGTGCGGTGGTGATGGTCGTCGAGATCACCGATCCACAGACGGCGCGGCCCGTGGACGTGCGGATCGATGTCGTCGATGCGGGCGCGGTACTCGCTGATGCCCGAACTACGAAGATCGGCACCATCATCCGCGACGGGCGCCAACGCGACGTTGTCGGCACCTATCTCGGTGTCGTCGCGGACGAAAACTAGAGTAGAACAAAGGATCACAGAGTGGCAGCCACGAAACGCACCGCGGCAATCGTCGGGGTGCACAACACCGTGCAGGGCCGGCGCCTGGACGGTGAGACGTCTCGCAGCCTGGCGCTGACGGCCATTCGGGGTGCCCTCGACGACGCGGGCCTGCGCCTCGATGACGTCGACGGGGTCAGCGCGGGGCCGCTGTCCACCGCGTTGATCTACGACCTGCGCCTCGGCCCGGCCTGGCAGGGGCTCGCCTTCGGCGTCGGCATGATCACCGAGGCGGTCACGGCCATCGAGCACGGCATGGCCGACGTGGTGGTGCTGGTCGCCGCGCAGGCCGGTGAGTACCGCGACCATGAGGCCACGGCGCCGTGGACCCGGCCCGAAAACGAATTCGTCGCGCCGTGGGGCATGTTCACCACCGCCGAGTTCGCGTTGATCGCGCGCCGCCACATGCACGTCTACGGCACCACGCGCGAACAGCTGTCGATCGTCGCCGCAACCATCCGCAACAACGGATCGCGTAACCCCGAAGCCGTGTATTACCAGCGCGGGCCCTTCACGCCCGACGACATCACCGCGTCGAGGCCCATCGCCGACCCGTTCCATCTGCTGGATTGCGCCACCACGTCCGAGGGCGGCTGCGCGCTGGTCGTGGCGAACATCGAAAAGACCGATGTCGCAAGCCAACCGATCTACGTGCTGGGCAGCGGCGCCGACTTCCACGGCCCCTCCTACCAGCACCCGCCGGCGTGGGATCTCAAGGGGCGCCGCGACAGACACGGCGGATATGTCAATGGTGTGGTCGGCAGGCGTGCGGCCGAGCGCGCGTTCGCCCACGCCGGGCTGCGACCCGACGACGTCGACGTGCTGGAACTCTACGACCCGTTCTCATTCGAAATCATCCGCCAGCTCGAGGCGTTCGGGTTTTGCGGCGAGGGCGAGGGGGGACCGTTCGTCGCCGACGGCCACATCGCCATCGACGGCAGCCATCCCATCACCACCGACGGAGGAACCATGTCGTTCAGCCACGCGGGCTCCAATCCGCAGATGATGCAGCGGGCAGTCCGAGCCGTCCAGCAGTTACGCGGTCAGGCGGGCGATCTCCAGGTCCCCGGCGCGCATATCGCGTTATGCAGCAACGGGGGAGCGGGCGCCTTGTTCACCACGCTGCTGATCCTGGGGGATGAGCCGCGGTGACCTCCGACTCCTTACGGCCCCAGACCGGCCCGGTGCCCCATGCCGCCAGCCACCTCAGCGTGCCCTTCTGGCAGGGTTGTCAGTCGGGCGAATTGCGGTATCAACGCTGCGGAGCCTGCGGGTTCGCGAACTTCCCGCCGACCGAGCACTGCCGCGAATGCCTTTCGGCTCAGGTTCATTGGGAGCGCAGCGGCGGCCTGGGCGAAATCTACAGCTGGACGGTGGTGCACCGGCCCGTGACGGCGGAATTCGCGCCCCCCTACGCGCCGGCGATCGTCACCCTGGACGAGGGCTACCAAATGCTGACCAACGTGGTCGGTGTGGCGCCAGAGGATTTGCGGATCGGCATGCGCGTGCGGGTGCAATTCCACGCGGTCGGCCCCGACGTGACGCTGCCCTACTTCACTGGGTCGCCATGAGCCCCCGGCGCACCAGCAACGGCCTGCCGGTAACCGCCTACCTGGTGCTGGGCGTGCTGGCCGCCAACGACGAACAGCTGACCGCGGGAGAGATCAAGATGCGCGCCGAGCTGTCGGTGGGTCACTTCTACTGGTCCCCATCGGTCAGCCACGTTCGGCGCGAACTCAATCGACTGTTGAGCCGCGGCATGGTCGGCGAGATCGGCGCCCAGTCGGGCAAGCGGGCGATCACGCTGTACGAGACCACCGATGCCGGGCTCGACGCACTGCGCCGGTGGGTGCAGCACTTCCCGGGCCAGGACCAGGTCGTCATCAAGCACCCGGTCATCCTCAAGACCTGGCTCTCTCGCGGCGAGGACCCCGACCGCATCGTCGACTCATTGGACCGGCATCTCGAGGCGACCCGGAGGAGGTTGGACGAGGCGTTGTGGTCGCGGCAGCGGTCCCGGGAACTCGGCATCACCGACGACCCGAGCCAGCGCTTCTCGTTCGCCGTCCTGGACTACGCGATCCGCGGCCTGTATGCGGAGCTCTCCAACATCACGCAGTTGCGCGATGAGATCGCTTCCGGCACAACCCAAGACCCAGTCAAACGGGTGCGACGGCCGAATGGCCAGATCCGCCGCCGGGTACCCGGGGGCCCGGACTAGGTGCCGCGACCGCGTAGGCGCTGCCCCGCGGCTCGCGCTCCCACAGCACCTCCCCGTCGCCGATGCCGGTGCCTTCGGCGATCAACTGGCGCTTGAGCACCTTGTGGGTGGCGGTACTGGGCAGATCGGCAGCGAGGCGGAGGTAGCGTGGGCGGGCCTTGGGCGACAGGTCCGGCTGTGCGTCGAGGAACGCCTCGAACGCGTCGGGGTCAAGGGTGTGCCCCTCGTTGAGGACGATCGCGGCCATCACCTGGTCACCGACCCGCTCGTCGGGAACCGCGTACACCGCGACGCGATTGATGGAGTTGTGCCGCAGCAGAATTCGCTCGATGGGTGCCGCGGCCAGGTTTTCCCCGTCTACCCGCATCCAGTCGGCGGTCCGGCCGGCCAGGTATATCCAGCCCTCGGAGTCGCGGTAGGCGAGGTCGCCGGACCAGTACATGCCGTGGCGCATGCGCTCGGCGTTGGCGTCGGGATCGTTGTAGTAGCCGGTGAAGAATCCTGAGCCGGCCGTGTTGACCAACTCGCCCACGGCCTCGTCGGCGTTGAGCAGGGCGCCGTCGGCGTTAAAGCGCGCCACCGCGCACTCGGTGACGGTGTCGCTGTTGTAGATCGCCACCCCGTCGATCCCTTTGCCGATGGAGCCCTTCGGTGTGCCGGGTTCGCGGATCACGATGACCGCGTTCTCGGTCGAGCCGAACCCGTCCTCGACCTGCACGCCGAAACGCCGCGCGAACTGGTCGATGTCCTTGTCGTTCGCCTCGTTTCCGAACGCCACCCGAAGGGGGTTGTCGGCGTCGTCGTCGCGTTCCGGCGTGGCCAGGATGTAGGCGAGCGGCTTGCCAACGTAGTTCATGTAGGTCGCGCCGTAATGCCGAACGTCGTCGAGGAAGCTGCTTGCCGAGAACTTCGCCGGTACGATCGCGGCGCCGGAAACGACCGCGGGTGCCCACCCGGCGACGACGGCGTTGGAGTGGAAGAGCGGCATCGACACGTAGCAGGTGTCCTGCTCGGACAGCGCGAAGCGTTGGACCAGATTGATTCCGGCGAACGTGGCCATCAGGTGCGACACCTGTACCGCTTTGGGATTGCCGCTCGTTCCCGACGTGAAGATCATCATGAACGGATCCATGGCGGTGACCTGCCGGTGCGGCACCAGTTCGCCGGTGTCCTCGATGAATTCGGCCCATTGCGGTGTCGAGGTGTCCAGGAGGTGCGTTCCCTCGAGGTCCAGGCCGTCGAGCAGAGGCCGGTGTTCGGCATCGGTGACGAGGAACTGGCAATGCGCGCGCCGGACGTCCGCCGCGAGCGCCTCGCCGCGCCGGGTGGTGTTCAGGCCGCACAGGACGTAACCGCCGAGCCCGGCCGCCGCCATCTGGCTCAGCATCTCGGGATTGTTTCCCAGCAGGGCGCCTACGTGCATCGGCCGGCCGGCATCGGCGGCCGATATCAGGGCGGCCGCCCGCCTGGCCGCACCCGCCAGGTACTGACTCCAACTCCACTGCAGGCCACGGTGTTTCACCGCGGTCCCCGCGTCGGACAAGCGCTTGTTGAGCAGCGCTTGAATGGTGTCGTCAGTCATCGGTCCGATTCACCTTCACTATGCCCTGCCTTACGAGACGAGACGGTCCGTCTTATCGTAGCGGCCGTGCGTCGGTCACCACACCGCCATGTTCCCCGGCAGGTTACGCATGGGGGAACCGCCGGCGGTCGGCCATCTTGTGTTCGCGAAAGTTTTGATGCCAGTTCTGTGTGGGTGGCCGCGTGTACCGCGGCCGATTTCGTATCGGACGGCCAACATTGCCTCATGCTGTTCGAGTTGCACAGATCGCTGATTCTGCTCAGGAATAGAGCGCGCCATCTCATCGCCCCATCGCCTGACGCCGTGCCCAGGCGCGTGCCGCGGCCCCTGCGCCGCAGACACCCGAGCTAGACGCCGGGCCGTCCCGTCGTGATGGCGCCGGTCTGAGTGCGCCGCTGCTCGTACATGGCTTGATCGGCGCGCTCGAGGACGGCGTCGATGGATCGGCCGTCTCCCGGTCGGTGTGCCGCGCAGCCGATCGTTAAAACGATGGACAGCTCGGTCTCACCGGCGATGGTGATCGGTGTCCGTTGTAGTTGGTCGGTGATCCGGTCGGTGAGCAGAGCGAGCCCGCCATCGTCGACGGTGTCGGTGATGACGAGGAATTCGTCGCCACCCCATCGTGCGACCAGGCCATCGTCCCCGACCGCCGCCAGCAACCGACCAGCGATTTCGACCAGCAATCCGTCGCCGGCCTGGTGGCCGTGTCGGTCATTGATGGACTTGAATTGCTCGATGTCGCAAAACAGGATGCCGTAGCCGTCGTCGGCGGCGTCGAGTTGCTCAAGGTGGCTCCATGCCGCGGAGCGGTTGGCGATCGCCGTGAGTGTGTCGGTGGTGGCTCGGCGGGCCAGTTCGGCCTCGCGCATGCGCTCGGCGGTGACGTCGAGGATTTGGGAGACGAAGCAGCGCGGCTGGTTTCGAGGGCCTTGGACGAGGACAGCGGTGAGGTTGCACCAGACGATGCGTCCGTCGGCGGCGATGAAACGCTTGTCCATGCGATAAGCGCGGCGGCGGCCCGCAAGGCATTCCCCGAGGAGGGCCAGGTCGGCGTCCAGGTCGTCGGGATGGGTGATCTCCTGGAAGGTCAGGTTAGCCAGGTCCTTTCGGCCGTAACCGAGCATGGTCCGCAGTGCCCGGTTGGTGCGCTGGAACGTGCCGTCTAGACCGACAACGGCCATGCCGATGGGGGAATGCGTCAGCGCCAGCTCGAACCGTCGCTCTCCCAGTAGGTCGAAAACGGCCGAGGACTGGTCGACCGGTTCGGCGACGACGGCGCCGGCCGTGAAACCGTGGGTGTGGGACTGAGGCCGGCTCAGGTAGAAGCCCTGCGCCGAGGGGATGCCTGCCGCCCCCACCGCATCGAGTTCGCCCTGAGTCTCCACTCCTTCGGCGATTACCGTCGCGCCGATCTGGGCGGCCAGTTCCGCGATTGATTGGGCCAGTCGCCGGCGCGCGGCATCGGCGTCGATGTTGCGTGTGATGGAGTGATCGATCTTGATGAATTCCGGTGCTATCTCCAGCACATGGGAGAACGAGGAGAAGCCGGCGCCCACGTCATCGACCGCCACCCGCATGCCACGGTCTCGGCATGCTTCGAGGACATCGTCGAGGGCGTCGTAATTCTCGACGGCATCGTGCTCGGTAATTTCCAACACCAGACGTGACGGGTCAACCTCGGCCAGGAGTTCGGGCCATGGAGTGCGCAGCACCGCCGAGGGAGAAATGTTCACCGCGACGAATGCGTCTTTGGGCAGTTGCGGCACCAGCGACAGGGCCCGCGCTATGACCGCGGTCTCCAATTCGATGTCCAAGCCCAACACGGCCGCTTCGCCGAAGACAAGATCGGGTCGAAACGGTTCGCATGGGAAGCGCGCGAGCGCTTCGACGCCGAGCACAGCGCCGGTCGAGACGTTGTGCACCGCTTGGAATACGATTTCGAAGTCCCGCTCGGCCACCATCCGGCGAATACCGTCGTGCTGATCGGTGGGAATTGTCGTCGGATCCGCGGGCAGTTCCATCAAGGCGCCGATGAGTTCGGCCATCTTTTTGGCTACTCGTAGATCGACGTCGGCCAGATGCGGCCGGGGCTGCTGACTGACCGCGCCCACCATCCCGACCGCGGAGCCATCCGGGCCGAGCAACGGAAGACCGACATAGGCGCCCAGACGCCGTTCGCGGGTCTTCGGCAGAACGGAGGCAGTTCGATCGGCGGAGGTGTCCGGGATGACGGCGGGCAGCCGGCCATCGATCACGCGGACGCTGTAGGACCCCGACAGGGAAGATCGGTGACCGGGCGAGAGGCCCAGGGCGCGGGCGTCACCGTCGACCACCTCGAACACCTGCATGCCGCTGGAGAACGACGCCACCCACGCCGTGTCAAGGCCGAGGCGGCGCCGTAACAAGCCCAAGAGGGTATGGACCAAGTCCGCGGAATCCGCCGGTTCGTGGCGCGGGGCGTTTGCTAGGTGTTCCTGGGCGCCCATAGCGACGATGCTAGACCGGCATGCCGGACGAGGGGTTCGGAATGGAGCGGATCTGCGGGCCTTGCTGGCCGGGGTCGAGCACCGGTGTGTGGATTGCTGGGTCGACTTTCACCATGAGCGATCTCGACGCGACGGAGTTCGGTTTGCTGCAGGCGTTTCAACCGATCACCTTGGCGTTCGTATACCTGAATCTGCGTGGCTCTCCTTCAACGTCAAGGTGGTCGGGCAAGCTGTCAGGCCCTGCCGTCATCCGCCCCACGAGATTTCTCGCTGTGGCGTTACGGTCGCGAAGCAATCGGCGTCAGGTGCGCACCGCGATCGTCGATAACAGGTCGGCAAGCCGGTCCGGTTGGTCGATCATCGAGAACGTTCTCGCGCCGTCGATGATCTCGAGGCGAGCGTCGGGGATGGTGGCGGCCAGTCGGGCGCCGTCCTGCTGTTCGAAGAAGACGTCGTCGGCCGACCACGCGACCAGGGTGGGTTTGTCGAACTCGGGCAACCGGGCCGCCACGCTCGTCGTCACCTCCGTGCGCATCGACAGCGTGAACTGGCGCAGATCTTCGGCGATCCGAGGATCGGATAAGCCCGGGCGTACCCATGCCTCGGTGAGGTCGTCGATGTTGCGATGCGCCAGTCCGTCGAACGCGCGCTTACGGGCGGCGGGTACCCGCATGGCCTGGGACACTGCGCGGAACGTCGCCTTCGCCTTGGCTGCCAGGATCACCGGCTTGAGAATGGGCGGCGGAAAGTGTTCGAACGCATCGCAACTCGTCAGTACCAACGCCCCGAGCCGCTGCGGGTGGTGCACGGCCACGATCTGGGTGACGACCCCGCCGGTGTCGTTGCCGACCAGCACGACGTCCTCGAGGTCGAGCACGCTCAGCACCTCCGCGACCATGCCGGCCACGCCCGTGATCGTTCGATCCGCGCCGTGGCGCAACGCCTCCGGGTGCGCGCCCAGCGGCCACGTCGGAGCGATGCAACGCAGGCCCCACCCGGCCAGTCGCTCGCTGACCCGGCGCCAGAGCTGGCCGCCCATCATGTACCCGTGCACGAAGACCACCGGCCTGCCGCTTTCGGGGCCAGTTGCTTCGTAATGGATGGTTCCGGCACTAATGTCGATCGTCGACATAAGAGAACTCCTACCTCGGGATACACTTACAAACAGGCTGCCTGTTCGTAAGTTACCAACAGGCTGTATGGAAAGCAAGAGACGGACTCAGGAAGAGCGCTCCGCGGCGACCCGCGACGCGCTGATCGCGGCTGCCCGCAAGCTCTGGGGCCTGCGTGGCTACGTGGACGTGGGAACGCCGGAGATCGCGGCCACCGCAGGGGTGACGCGCGGCGCGATGTACCACCAATTCGCTGACAAGGCCGCCTTGTTCCGCGAGGTGGTCGAGGCCGTGGAGCAGGACGTGATGGCCCGCATGGGCACTCTGGTCGCCGAGTCGGGAGCGACGACGCCGGCGGACGCGATCCGTGCCGCAGTCGACGCGTGGCTCGAGGTTTCCGGCGATCCGGAAGTCCGGCAGCTGATGCTGCTGGACGCTCCGAGTGTGCTGGGCTGGGCCGGTTTTCGCGATGTCGCCCAGCGGTACAGCCTGGGCATGACCGAACAGCTTCTCACCGAGGCCATCCGGGCCGGGCAGTTTCCCAAACAGCCGGTGCGGCCGCTCGCGCACGTGCTGATCGGCGCGCTCGACGAGGCCGCCATGCTGATCGCCACCGCGGAGGATCCTAAACGCACCCGCCGGGAGACGCGGCAGGTACTGCACATGCTCATCGACGGGTTGCTCGCACGGGGATAGCCGTCAGGGCTTCTCGCCGCGAACCGCGGCGACGCCCGCGATGACGCCCCGGATCAGCCGGTCGAGGTGTTCGGCGCTGTCGATAGCCGGCTGGCCCGCAACGAACGTCAGCATGATCCCGTTGATGAACGCCAGGGTCGCGATCGCCTGGTCTTCCACCAGCGTCGGATCGGGCGGGTCCCCGGCCGGATGCCATTGGGCGACGACGCCGCGGGCCAGGGCGTAGAGCCGCTCCGCGGACTCGCCGAGGAGGGTGGCCAGTTCGGCGTCCCGCCCGGCGAGCAGTGCCAGCTCGTAGCGCGCCTTGGTCCGGGTCAGCCAGGGTTCGCTGTTGACGTACATGACGATGCGGGCGAGCCCCGCGGTGCCGGCGAATTGTGTTGCCGGATCGTCGGCGAGTTCGGCCATCCGGGAAAAGTCGGCCACGTCGAGTTCTGCCAGCCGGGCCCCGACGGCGTGCAGCAGCGCCTTGCGCGTCCTGAAGTAGAAGGATGCGGTGCCGGCCGGCACGCCCGCGTGATCATCGACCCTGGGGTGGCTGACGCCATGGACGCCGTTGGTGCCGAGCAGCTCGATCGCGGCGTCGGCGAGCTGGCGGCGCCGCTCGGGCGCATTGTGCTTTCTACGTGCAGCGATGGGGTCCAGTTTAGAACTGGCCGCAGTTGGGCGCGGTGGGTTCTCCGTTGAAGCGCGCGGCGATCCACTGCATGGCCGGTTCACCGTCGACGAGCATCGGCAGGGCGTGGTTGATGACCAGCTTGTTGAGGAACGGGGGCTCCTCGTTGGTGCGGAATTCGACGTCGGCGCCCTGGGCGCACCAGTCGCGACCGAGTTGGTTGGCCGCGGTCCATGGCACCAGCGGGTCGTACCGGTTGCTGTTGATCAGCACCGGGGCGTTGGGCTTGTAACGCCCGAGGCGCTGTTCCTCGAACATGGTGTTGAACGGCTCCTCGTTGACCAGTTGGTTGATGTCCTCGGTGAAATAGGGCTGGATATGGCGAAACATGAAGTCCAGCAACGTCTGTCCGACGCACTGGCGCGAGACCGACTCGAGCATCGCCAGCCCGCGAGGCGTCATCTTGGAACGGATGACATCGGCGAACTCGGGGTAGGCGGCCATGACGCTATTGAGCGCATACCCGACGACACCGACCAGGGCGCTGCCGTCCGCGTACGGCAACAGCTCCTTGAGGTTAGCCGGCGGGGCCCCGGCGTAGGTGCCGACGATACGGAGTTCGGGAGCGTAGGCGGAGGCCAGCTCGGCCGCCGAGGCGGTGGCGCCGCCGCCCTGCGAGTAGCCCCAAAATGCAACCGGCCCACGGGGATCCAGTGACGTTCCCGGTAGCCGCATCGCCGCGCGCGCGGCATCGAGCACGGCCTGCCCCTCGGCCACCCGGCCCACGTAGGTGTGCATCGAGCTGGTGCCCAGGCCTTCGTAGTCGGTCATCACGATCGCGAACCCGCGCGCGACCATCGTGGCGACGAACAGTTCCTCGTAGTTGAACATGATGTCCCAACCGCCCGAATAGTGGATGCCCTGGTTGAACATCCGCGACGGGGCGCACTGGTTGCCTTGGCCCTGCGTGCCCGGTGCGTAGCTGATCAAGGGCCGGGGCCCGTTGCCGGGCCACGCGTTGTAAGGCTCGAAGTAGGTGCCGGTCACCGCGATCGGGTTGCCGCGAGTATCGGTGCTGCGGTACATGATTCGTGTTCCCGTGGCCATGATCGCGCCCAGCTGGCCGGACGGCTCCAGCACCAGGCGTGACGGCTCCGTGCGGATCAGGTCACCCGGCTGGCCGGCCGGCAGTGGGTCAGGCGGGGTGTAGAACTCGGCGTATTGCGGTTCGTCTCCGCCGTCGGCGTGCGCGACCGCCAGGCCGACCAGCGCCGAGGCTAGGACCAACAGGACGGCGAAAGTTCCCCCAACCCGGCGCATTGCGGAACGGTAACAATCGGCGACCACCAACGGAAGAGGCCATCTCTAATTTTTTAGAGATTGCCAGTGCCCTAGCGATGGTTCAGAACGAAGAACTGCCAAATAGCGCCGGACACCGAGACCAACTGCCACTGCGAGGCGAACGGGGATTGAGGCCGCACGAATTTGCCGTGTCGTGATTGCCGCTGACGGCCTAGGCTCGAGCCGAGACACTGAACAGGAGTCCACGTGCCCATCTTCATGGTCGAGCGAAACTTCGCCGAGGAACTGGAGCCAGGCCTCGAGGTCGTCGACGGCATCAACCGGATCAACGACCAGGAGGGCGTTCGCTGGATGTACTCGTTCCTGTCGGCGGACAAACGAAAGACCTACTGTCTATATGAAGCACCGTCGCCAGAGGCCATCCGCGCCGCGGCCGCGCGCGCCGGTCTGCCCGCCGACTCCGTCGTCCAGGTGAAAGACCGGCTGATGCCGGACGGCGCCCTGTCCGACATCTGAACGGGCTAGCCGAGAAGCTCGTGATCGGCGGCGTACATCGCCGCCTGCGTGCGGTTCGCGGCGCCCGTTTTGATCAGGATGTTGCGCACGTGGTTGGCGGCGGTATTGGTGCTGATGAAAAGGCGTTCGCCGATCGCGCGATTGCTCAGTCCCTCGGCGAGCAGCCGGAGCACCTCGAGTTCCCGTTCGGTCAGGCCGTCCGGGCCCAGGGAACCGCTGGTCAGTACAGAATCGACCAAGTCCAGGACTCGGGTCTGGCCGATCGCACCGGCGATTACGCGCGCCTCCTCCGCAAGGAACCGGGCGTCCTCCGCGCGCCCGCACGACGCGGCGAACAACGCGTGCCGAACCAGCGTCTCGCTGATGTGGACCACCGAGCCCATCCGCCGGTCCATCGCGATCGCCGCCGCGAAATGCCGCTCGGCTGCCGCGCCATCCCCACAGAGCGCCGCGATGCGGGCCAGGTATCGGTCCGCACTGCCGAATAGCGCGACGAATTGTCCGGCCACCAAATTCTTTCCGGCATAACGAGAGACGAACGGGCGCAGCGCGTGGGCCGCTTCGCGGTGGGACAGCTCCAATGCCGCCTCGGCCATGAAGACCAGCTCCATCGGCCACTGCGCATCCTCGAGGCGGTCGCTTAGGTTGCGGTTGAGCAGCTGGTTGAGCGCACGGGTCATGCCGCGTTCGCACTTGAGCTCGGTGTAGAGGGCGAGCAGCCCGGGCACCCAGCGGCCGGTGAACGTTTCACTGCCGTCGATGAACTCGCCGAACCGCTTCAAATCGCCGGTCTCGCGGCGGATCATGAACATCTGGACCCCGTTGGACCCCTCGGTGTCGTCGGCACCGAACAAATCTCCTGTGCGCAAGGCGATGTCGGCCCAGCGTTCGGCGCCGGCGAAGTCACCGCGCAGATAGGCTAGTGCCTGCTCGATGCACGCGCCGACGAAGCCGAAGGCGGGTTGCCCGCAGGTCTGGGCGGCTCGGCGCATGTCAGCGGTCGCGGCGGCGAGGCCGTCGGGCCGGCCGGCCAAGTAACTGACCATGGCGTGAAAGTGGGACGCCGCGCCCAGTGATTCGTAGTCGCGACACGACATCGCCATGCGCGAAACCTCGGCCGCACGCTTGGCCTGGATTTCGCTCATCTCCGGGGTAAGGCCTTGCCACAGACTGGTTTTCAACGTGTGCAGGAGCACCGTCGCGTCGTCGATGGCCCGCGCCCGCTCGATCGCGTCGGCGCTTACCTCCCGGGCCCGCGCCGCCTCGCCGGCGAAGGCCAGCGCTCTGCCGAAGCTACCCAGCGCCTGGACATAGCGTGGCTCCTCGGCGTGCAATCCGCACGTCTCCAGAGCCGACGCCAGCAAGTCCGCGGCCTTCGAATTGGATTGTCCTGGGCGCCAATTGGCTTCTTCGTAGCCGATGGCCGCCTCCAGCCGCATCAGCGGGTCGTCCATGCCGCCGATGCGTTCGTAGATGGCCCGGGCTCGGGCGAACGAGCCCCCGCGCACGTGGTTGGCGGCCGCGTCGAGGTGCAGCCTGGCCCGGTCGGCGAGGTTGAGCTCGGGCAGCGACGCCGCCCGCTCGAACCACTTCGCCGCGTCCTCGTAGGCCAGGCTCTGTTCGGCCATCCGGGCCGCCTGACGCGCGTATCGCAACGCCTGCTCGTGGTAGCCCAACACGTGCGCCACCAGAAAGTGGTTGGCCAGGCGCGGCACGAGTGACGGGTCGGCGCGTCCCTCGAGCGCTTCGGCTGCGCGCGCGTGCATGATCCGCAGCCGCGAGGCGGCCATCCCGCCCAGTACCGATTCGCGGGTCAGCGCGTGCACGAACGCGAATTCACCGTCGGAGTCGTGGACCGCGCGGACCAGTCCAACGGCTTCGGCCGAATCAATCGCCGCGAGCGTCGCGCCGACCTCCGGCTCACACGTCGAGATGAGCGCGGGCAGGTCGAACGTCTGGCCCAAGACCGCGGCTTGCTCGATTACCGCCCGCACGGCGGTTCCCAGCCCGGCAAGGCGGCGGGCGATGGCGTCCCCGATCGATGCTGGGACCGTCCGCTGTGCGCTCAAAGTAGCCAAGCCGCCGCGGATTTCGAGATCGTTGACCAGTTCGGTGAGGAAGAACGGGTTGCCGCCGGTTCGCTCCCGCAGCAGGGCGGCGGCGGTGCGTGCCGACGCCGGCGCGAGCTGCTGGGTGCGCGCCACGAACTCGGCGATCGCCTCGGTGTCCAGGCCCGCCAGGTCCAGACGGCGCACCCCGTCGAAGCGGTGCAGTTCGGCCAGCCGGGTCGCCAGGTCGTCGGACCGGTCGGGTTCGGTCGTGCGGAACGTGACCACCACCAGCACCCGCACATCGGCGCAGCCGATCAGCACGTGCTCGAGCAGCGCGAGGGTAGGCAGCTGTGCCCAGTGCAGGTCATCGAGGATTAACGCGACCGGGCGGTCGGCCGCCAGGCGCCGCAGGAATCCGGTCAACGCGTCGAAGAGGGCCCGCCGCGCCGCCCCGACGTCCGGCACCGTGCCGTCATCCGACAGGTGCCGGCCCACGTGCGGGGACAGCCGCCGCAGCTGCGGGCCCACGTCGCCCAACGGGTCGGCCATCGAGCCGGGCGGGCCCGCGATCAGCAGCCGGTCGAGCGCTTCGGCGAAGGGCGCGTAGGGCAGATCCTCGTCCGCCGTCGAACTGCCCACCAGCACCGCGACGCCGTGGTCGAACAGCGTCCCGGCCACCTCCGCGGCCAGGCGCGTCTTACCGGCGCCGGGCTCACCGCCGACGAAGACCGCCTGGCGGTTGCCCGCCTCGACCCGCTCCCAGGCCTGCTCGAACACCGCGAGTTCGGTGCTGCGGCCCACCAGCGGGCCGCGGCGGCGAGCGATGAGTTCGGCCGGGAGTGGGGGCGGCACCCACTGCTCCATGCAAACAAGGTAACCGCGGCGATGTGGGCGGGTCGATAGTCAGATGTGACTATCGTGGAATGCCTCGGAAATGCTCGGTTGTGGTCATGACGCGCGGCTCACCGGGCTCGTAGCGGTGCGGCATTAACACCCCCGAGCAAACAAGGAGTGTGGGCGATGAGCCTCACAACCGCATCCGATGAATTACGGGCCAGGCTCGGCTCGCAGGTGATCGTGCGGGCGACGTACGGCCCGAATTACCAGCGGCTGACCGAAGTGAAGGTGCATACGATCCGGACAACGTCTTTCACACAACCAGAACATCCTGCCGGCGAGGTAACGCACCGGCCGCCGCCAGCAAGCCGCCCGGCATGGCGCCTGGGACCGGATTATCGTCATGCCATGGATGATCCGCAGGTCTACCGCCGTCTCGCCCTGCTGGAACAGCAGGTGCGCCTGCTGTCCGAAAGGCTCGAGGTTCCGTGCCCGACGTTCGGCAGCGACGTCGGCGCCACCGCATCGGGTGCATTCGAGAACGGTGTGCCCGCAGAGGTCGTCGGCCTGGCACGGTCCGGGAACAAGATCGCCGCGATCAAGCTGTACCGGCAGCTGACCGGCGCGGGCCTGCGCGAGGCGAAGGAAGTCGTCGACCCGCTGTAGGGCGTCGACCGAGGTGATGCTGCCCCGAGCCCGACGCGGACCCGCGCCGAGTGCGGAATCCGTGTGATACGGACGGCATGGGCTCGCCGACGATGTGGAGATCGTGCGGGTGCGTGGCGAGAGCCGGTCGAAACTTATTCGAACCCAAGCAGATTCGCGGAGGAGTCCCGGTTACTTCGCGCGATGCGAGCGTCTCCGTGCCCTCGGGGCGATCCCCAACCCCGGCGACCACGTCGCCCGTGGCGCGGCGCAGGACAACGAGATGTCGCAGGGAGTGCAACGCGGATTACATTCGGGCGCAACGGATCCGTGGAGTATGGCAGGAACGAAAACGCTAACGGGCATTTTCATGCCACGCTTGATGAGCGCCTCGCCGCCGCAGCCCGATGCTAGGGCGTCTTGAGGAACACGTCGTTGAGCGTGACAGTGCGCAGGCTGCGCGAGCGGATGACGTCGACCAGCTGAGGGTAGACGTGCGTCACCGGAAGGTGATTGAGGTGCCCGATGACGATGGCCTGCGGCGTGAAGTACTGATCCGCCATCTGGACGATGTATTCCTCGGTGATCAACGTCGAATCCGACAACGATCCCGACCACAGCGTGGGCACCGTATAGCCCAGGTCGGCGGCGATGGCGTCGACGACCGCGTTGCGCTTCGCGTACGGCGGGCGCCAGTACGGCTTCGCACCGATCCCATATGTCTTTTTCAGGAACTCGTCGTTGCGGGTGAGCTGCTGGGCGATCTGGTCCTTCGGCAGCGTGGTCAGATCCGGATGCGACCACGTGTGGTTGCCGAGTTGGATCTGCCCGCTTTCGACCAAGGGCCGCAGCATGTCCGCGTTCTCGGTCCAGGAGTCATAGGTGCCGTTGACGAAGTAGGTCAGTCGCACACCGGTGTCCTTGGCGAACTGCGTGTAAGCGCGCACCACCGCGCTGTTGACGCCGTCGTCGACGGTCAGGGCGAGCAGGTCGCCGTCGCCGGGAATCTTCGTCAGCGCGCCGCCGCCGGGCAGCGGGATGCGAGCGCCGGGCGGCGGCGGCGGCAACGGGGCCGCCGGGGCGGCGGGTCCCGAAGTCGCCGCGGAATCCGCGGGCACCTCCGCAAAGGTCCGCGGCTGGGGATCGACCACCAGCCGCGCTGCACCCACGCCGGCAACGACCGAAGCGGCGAGCGAACCAAGGAACTGACGGCGATTCATCGCGGGCAGCCGGAGGCGTGGAGCGAAGGCGGCGGGCTGGACCCGTCGGTGGCTTCGCCGCGGCGCGCACCGGTCCGCCCCGCCGAGGGGTCGTCCGTAACGCAGAAAATCGTCGGCCATCAGCAGCGAACCGTACCACTACCAGGGCGAACATTGCGGATGCGTTACGGGAGGGTCAGCTGTGAATTTCGTGATCAGTGCGGTTCACCGCCGCTGCGCGCAGGCAGCTGCACCGGTTCGGCCGCGGGCGTCCCGAGCGTAGAGGCCAGCCAGGGCAGCGCCGCGGTGAACGCCTGGGCGGCAAACGGCCAGTCATGCTTGCCCGGCTGGCTGACCACGGCGCAGCTGATGCCGTTGGCCGACGCGGCCGCGCAGAGCGCGTTGGCGGCGGCGTCCTGGCCTTCCGGGTTGGCGGCGGGGTCGGTGCCGACCGCACCGGATGTGGGATTGGCTTCCTCGGCGACGTTGCGCGGTTCGGACGACCCCGGGACGTCGAACCACCCCGACAAGCCGGTGTACCGACCATGCCGCGCAATCACCGTGAGCGGGTCGAAAGCGGCCCAGGCGGTGCGGTTGCCGTCGAACAGCTTGGCGATCGTTTGATCCTTGGGGCCGACGTTGGGGCTGCGGTCGCCGGCGATGTCCACGAACGCGCTGAACAGTTCCGGATGCGTCACGGCCAGGTCGACCGCGCAGGTGCCGCCCATCGACCATCCGGCGACGCCCCAGTTGGCTCGATCGGCGCTGACGGCGAAGTTCGACACCATGAAAGGCACGATGTCCTTGGTCAGGTGATCGGCGGCGTTTCCCCGGCTGCCGTTGACGCACTCGGTGTCGTTGTCGAACGAGCCGGTGGGGTCGACAAACACCAGCACGGGGGAGAAGCCGCGGTGCGCCGCGGCGAAGTTATCGATGGCGGTGAAGGCGCCACCGGGGCCCAGCCAGTCGGCCGGGGTGTTGAAGGCCGAGCTGATCATCATGACCGCCGGTAGGCGAGGTGGCGGATTGCTGTTGAACCATGCGGGCGGCAGGTACACCAGTTCCCGGCGGTGGCGGAAATGGGACGCGTTGTCGTCGATATCGACCGGCACCACCACGCCCTTGCTCGGCCTAGTCCCGGCGACCTGCATTTCGGTCACGCGCAGGCGGTCGATCTGGTCGGGCAACGGCACCGAGGTCAGCTGGTTCCACGCGGCGAGCGCCGTCGGGAAGTAGCCCACCCAGCTGTTCAGGGACAAACTCGCGCACAGCAGGCACAGGGGGATGGACAGCACCGCCACTGCCCGGCGCCACCAGCGCGCGCCCGGCCAGCCCACCAGGAAGACCGCAGCGGCCAGGCCGGTCGCCGCGATCCACAGCCACAGCGTCGTCGGCGCCGGGTCCCCGGCCACGCCGAGCGACGTGATGTACCAATACGCGAAAGCGGTCGTTGCGACGGCCGCGATCAGGGCCACCGGTAGCACCCGCTTGAGCCACCGCCGGGCACGCCACTGGATCGCGATGACCAGCACCAGCAGCGTCAGCGCCTGCACGGTCGGCGGAAACCAGCCGTGCAGCAAGGACAGTCGTCCGAAGAATTGGTCCAACGGTCGTTGCCTTTGCTGAGTCGATCGCTGCGCGGGGCGGACCCGTGGTCTTATCGAACGCGAAGGGTCGGAACAACTATCCCACACCGGCCGTACCGGCCCGCCTGCCGTCGCGGGGTGTGAGCGTGGCCGTTAGGAGGCTGTGACGCTGGTGAAGGCGCGCAGCCGCAGGCTGTTGGCGACGACGAAAACGCTGGAAAACGCCATCGCGGCGCCCGCGAGCATCGGGTTGAGCATGCCGAGCGCGGCGAGCGGGATCGCGGCGATGTTGTAGCCGAACGCCCAGAACAGGTTGCCCTTGATGGTGGTCAGGGTCCGCCGGGACAGCCGGATCGCGTCGACGGCGGCGCGTAGGTCACCGCGGGTGACGGTGAGGTCGGCGGCTTCGATCGCCACGTCGGTGCCGGTACCCATGGCCACCCCGAGATCGGCGGTCGCCAGGGCCGCGGCGTCGTTGACGCCGTCGCCGACCATCGCGACGACCTTGCCTTCCGACTGCAGCCGCGTGATGGCGGCGACCTTGTCGGCGGGCAGGGTTTCGGCGATGACCTGTGTGATGCCGACCTCGTCGGCGATGCGCTCGGCCGCGCCCCGGTTGTCGCCGGTCAGCAGGATCGGTGTCAGGCCGAGCCCCTGGAACCGCCGGACCGCTTCCGCGCTCGTCGGTTTGACGGTGTCGGCGACCACCAGGACCCCGCGGGCCCGGCCGTCCCAGCCGACGGCGACCGCGGTCTTGCCCTCGGCCTCGGCTCGGTCCTTGGCCGCCGAGAGCTCAGGGTCCAGCGGCTGGCCGCAATCGGCCAGCAGGGTGGCGCGCCCCACGACGACGGCGTGGCCGTCGACGATGCCCCGCACGCCGTTGCCCTCGGAGTTGGCGAATCCTCCGGCCGCGGGCAGCTGCCCGAGCTCGGCCTTGGCGGCTTTGGCGATGGCCCGGGCGATGGGATGCTCGGAGGCATCCTCGAGCGCCCCGGCGTAGCGCAGCAGCGTCGCCCGGTCGGTCCCCTCGCCGCCGAGGGCCTCGACGAGCGCCATCTTCCCCGTCGTGATGGTGCCCGTCTTGTCGAGCACGATCGTGTCGACGTTGCGCGTGGACTCCAAAACTTCCGGCCCTTTGATCAGGACGCCGAGCTGGGCCGCGCGGCCGGTGCCGACAAGCAGGGCGGTCGGGGTGGCCAGCCCGAGCGCGCATGGGCAGGCGATGATCAGCACCGCGACGGCGGCGGTCAGCGCCGCCGTGGCCGGGAACCCGAGCGCGAGCCATGCGCCGAGTGTCGCCAGGGCGATACCGATGACCACGGGGACGAACACGGCGGAGATGCGGTCGGCGAGCCGCTGCACGTCGGCCTTGCCGGACTGCGCCTCTTCCACCAGCTTGGCCATGTGCGCCAGTTGCGTGTCGTCGCCGACCCGGACGGCGCGCACGACGAGACGTCCGCCGACGTTGACGGTGGCGCCCGTGACGCCGTCGCCCTCGCCGACCTCGACGGGGACGGACTCTCCGGTGAGCATCGAGACGTCAACGGCCGAGGAACCCGAGACCACGACGCCGTCGGCGGCGACCTTCTCCCCGGGCCGCACCACGAACTGGTCCCCGACCGTGAGGCGGTCCACCGGGATCCGGGTCTCGGCGCCGTCTCGCAGCACGGCGACGTCCTTGGCGCCGAGCTCCAGCAAAGCGCGCAGCGCGGCGCCCGCCGTCCGCTTGGACCTCTTCTCGAAGTACCGTCCGGCCAACACGAACAGGGTCACGCCCGCGGCGACTTCGAGGTAGATGTTGCCCGCGCCGTCGGAGGGCCGGACGGTCAATTCGAAGCGGTCGTGCAGCCCCGGTGCTCCGGCCGTGCCGAGGAACAGCGCGTACAGCGACCACAGGAACGCCGACAGCGTGCCAACCGAGACGAGGGTGTCCATCGTGGCGGCGCCGTGTCGGAGGTTGGCCCAGGCGGCGGCGTGGAAGGGACGGCCACCCCACACGACGACCGGCGCCGCGAGGACCAGCGACGCCCATTGCCAAAAGCGGAATTGCAGGGCGGGGACCGTCGCCATGGCGATCACCGGGGTGGCGAGCGCGAGGCACGTGATGACGCGAATGCGAAGCGCGGTCAGGTCGGTGTCGGCATCCTTCTCGGGCTCCTCCCGACGTCGCGGCAGGGCGGCGGCGTAGCCGGCCTGTTCGACGGCGGCGATCAGCAACCGCGGGTCATATCCCGCGGGGACGGTCAGGACGGCCTTTTCGGTGGCGTAGTTGACGGTGGCGGCGACGCCGTCGAGCCGGTTCAGTTTCTTCTCGATCCGGGCGGCGCACGACGCGCACGTCATCCCCGCGATCTCGAGCTCGATATGGCTCACCGGCACCGCGCTCATGCGACCGGGACGGCCTCGTAGCCGGCCTCGTCGACCGCGCTGAGGACGGCGTCCGCGTCGATCGAAGAAGAACTCGTGATCACCAGCCGGCCGGTGTCGGCGCTGACGTCGACGCGCTCCACGCCGGGGAGGCGGCCGACCTCGTCCCGCACGGCCGATTCGCAGTGGCCGCAGCTCATCCCGTTGACCCGGTATTCGCTGGTGACCATGGCACCCCTTCCGATTTACGCCTCGGGCGAATACCCGATGGCGATACACCTTCGGGCGTTACCTCCATCATGGGTTGGTTCGTCCGCTGCTAGCAGCACAATTCTGCCGGATCAGGCGTGGGGGCATCAGGGCTGGGACAACAACAGCAACACCCGACCAGTGGCAGGGGGCGCCGAAAACGCGTCCTCGTCGAAGCCGTAGTACTTGCGCTGGTCGGTCGTGACGGCATCGATCACCTTGCCGGTGGCCGTCAGTTCGCCGTTGTGGACGCGCGACATCATCCCCTTGAAGTCCGGGACAGCCATCGAATCGGCGAGGAGCAGCGCCTCGCCTCCGGTGGTCAGCGCCACCTGCACACCGGCCCCCGCGAAGTTGTTGCCACCGCGTCCCCGGCCTTGCGGGGCCCAGTAGACCGGCGTCGAGGCGACGGCGCCTTTCACCCGGCGATATTCGCCGGGATGTTGCGCGTCGGCGACGGTGACGACCGGCAGGGCCGCGATCGTGCGTTGCTCCTTGAGCCACAGGCCGCCCAGCGGGACGCAGACGATGGCATACATCAGAAGCACCAGGACCAGCACAGGTTTCCAGGCGATTTCCCAGCCGAGCCGGCGCGGCGAGATCGACAGGCCGCGTACTTGGGTGTCGAGCTGACGGTGGCCGAATCGGAAGACGTACCAAGCCAATACGCGCGCCAGCGCCATGACCGCGATGATCGTCAGGCCGGCCATGCCGCACGCTCGCCAGTAGAACGTGCTGTCGCCCTGGTTGGCCGTGGCCGCCCACATGACGGCGGGTATCGGGGCCGTGATCAGCAGCAGCAACGCGTACGACGGATGACTGGTCAGGTACGGGTAGGTCACCCGCCAGGCGGGATTACCGCCGTAGACGGTCACCGGTCCGACGTCGGCGTGCACCGTCGGCGTCCACGACCCCTGCACCATCCGGGGCCGCACGAGCGAGCGGACGAAGAAGGCCCCGAATACGAGCGACACCACGAGCGCTCCCCAGAAGGTTCCGTCGAGCCGTTCGCCGGTGCCGGGCACGCCCAGCGCGCCGTGGATGTCGATCACTTTGCCGACGAAGAATGTCAACGGCATCACGAAGAAGAACTCGGTCAGCCAGATCTGGATTAGCTGCGGGATGCGCACCCCGAGCCGGTCGAAGGCAAGTACACGTTGCCAGATAAAGCGCAGCACGCCCATGAGCTGCGACCATAGCGACTGGGGGGCGATAACGGCAATAGCTGTGGAATCTGGTGAAGCGGTTTGCCGCCCTTCGATGGCTTCAGACGTAGCCCACGCCGATGTCGACCGAAACCTGGGTGGCAGTGACCAGCCGCGACTGGTCGGAGGCAAGGCGGGCGACCGCGTCGGCGATGTCTTCCGGCTGGGCACTTCCGTCCGGCAGCAGCGGCTTGTGCAGGCTCCGCAGGTGCGGATAGGTGTCGGCGGCCGCCTTGAGCGCGTCGAGGTCGCGGATGTCGGCGGCCAGGCGCCCGGCGTGCGCCCGCCCTTGTCCCCGCGCGGCGCCGGTGATCAGCGCGACGTTTCCCGAAATGGATTGACTCATCGCTTGTTTCGGCTCCTCCCGGCGGGGGCGCCCGGTCACGCTCGGTGCGGCCTCCTGGCGGTGCGGGGCACTCGCCTGTTCTGAATTCGACTCGGCGAGCGTAGCGTCGAGCTGACGCTGCCGGACAGCCGAAAGGAGAGATTATGACCGTCACCGTTGTCGACGCAGGTCCACGGCAGGTGTGCCGGTCGGTCGAAGTCGCGGCGCCGGCCGCTGAGCTGTACGCGATGGCCGCCGATCCGCGGCGACACAGCGAATTGGACGGGTCGGGCACCGTGCGTGACAACATCAAGGTTCCTGCGGAAATGGCTGTGGGATCGAAATTTTCGACCAACATGAAGATGTACGGCCTGCCGTATCGGATCACCAGCACGGTGACCGCGCTCAAACCCAACGAACTGATCGAATGGCGGCATCCAGTGGGGCACCGCTGGCGGTGGGAGTTCGAGGCGCTCTCACCGACCCGGACGCGTGTCACGGAGACGTTCGACTACAGCCGGGCCGGAGCGGTCAAGAACGCGCTGAACTACTACCAGCTGATCGGTGCGGTGAAGGGCAATGCCGCCGGCATCGAGGCGACGCTGGCCCAGTTGCGGGATCGCTACGCCGGATAACGGGTCGGTGAGCGGGTGAACAAAATCGGGGGAGCACTCGTGGCTGCTCTGTGGACAAATCGAATCACCCGTGGCCACCCGCAACCCAGCCGCCGCCGCCTCCGCTTCCCGCGTGACGCAGTCGTGGACGCTGTCGGGCCAACTGATCAGCCGCTACGGGCTGGTCATCGTCCTGGCCTGGATCGGGTTCGGGAAGTACGTGAAGATGGAGTCCCCTGTGCTGATCGAGCACAGCCCGCTGATGAGTTGGATCTACGACGTGCTCACTGTCACCACGGTCGCATACCTGCTGGGCACCATGGAAATCGCTGCGGCGGTTCTGATTGCGTTGCGGCCGGTGTGGCCGCGCGCGTCGGCGGTCGGCAGCGCGCTGGCGGTGGTGCTGTTCCTGGGCACGCTGAGCTTCCTGTTCACCACGCCGGGGGTGGTCGCGAGCCACGCGGACGGCATTCCGGTGCTCTCGGCGCTACCGGGACAGTTCCTGCTCAAGGACTTGGTGCTGATCGGCGTCGCGCTGTGGAGCCTGGGCGATTCGCTGCGCGCGCGAGCAGCGTCCCGTTGATCAACTCCTTCGCCGAAGCGAGCGTGGCGGCGTAGGCGTCGGCGTCCAGGGTGGCCGCACGCTCGGTGAGACCGCGGGGCCCAGCGCATGGATCGCGTCGCCGGTGGCCCTGGGGTCGGTGCCCTGCGGCAGCACAACGTCGGGCCGGGCGTCGCGAAGGATCTCAATGATGCTGCGGCGCAATGCCTTCAGCCCGGGATATCTCGGTAGGTCGCGGACCGTATGCCCGGTAGTCTCCGGCCCGCACCGCGCGATCGATCCGCTCGGTGTCCTCGACGGCCGCGCCCAGCAATTCGAACAAGACCGAGCCTGATCAAGGCCCCTATCGCAGCGCGCACCGATGTCAGATTGCCGAGGCTGCGCACGGCCGCCACGTCACCCGGCACCGCGGTCGACCGCATCGAAGCGGTACTCGTCGAATCGGGCCCGTTTACGCGCGAGTATCCCGATCTTGCCGAGAAAGCGGTGCCGCCCACTTATTTTCAGGCTGATTCTCACCGCTGTATCCCTGCGGCCCGATCATTAACATTCTTAAGAAGTTTGCCGCCGGACCAAACCGGCTGGGCCATTGCCGCGGGAGGACGCCTGGATGCTGGACGCGCGTCCGAGACTCCCGCGGTTGCGGGTTGACTGGCTCACGGTCCTCGGTGTTGTGGCCGTGATCGTTGCGGCCGGGGCCATCGCGGTCAAGAACGCTTCTCCTGAGGGGGCTAACCGGATCCTCAACGTCTCCTATGACCCGACGCGCGAGCTGTACGCCGCCATCGATCGGACATTCGTCGCGCAATACCGCGCACGAACCGGAATCACCCTGGACATCAAAGAATCTCACGGCGGCTCGGGGCGGCAGCTGCGCAGTGTCCTGGACGGCAGCCAGAAGGCCAGCGTGGTGTCGCTGGCGCTGATCAGCGACATCGACACGCTGAGCAAGCGGGGGCTCGTCGCGAGCGACTGGCGACGGCGGTTGCCGAACCAGTCGGTGCCCTACACCTCGACCATCGTCTTCGTCGTCCGCAAGGGCAATCCCAAGGGCGTCCATGACTGGCCCGACCTGATCAAGGGTGACGTGTCCGTGGTGACCCCCAACCCGCGCAGCTCGGGCAACGGCCAGCTCAGCGTGCTGGCGGCCTGGGGTTCGGTCGCCACCCGCGGCGGCAGCCACTCTCAGGCGGTCGACTACGTGCGGACGCTGTTGCGCCACGTTGCGGTATCCGACGCCGGCGCCCGGAGCGCCGGCGACAGCTTCACGCTGGCGAGGGTAGGCGACGTGCAGCTGACCTGGGAGAACGAAGCGCTGCGCGAGGTCGCGGCGAATAAGGACGAACTCGAGCTCATCTATCCACCGGTGAGCATCCTTGCCGAGCCCGCGGTGACGTGGGTGGACGCCAATGTCACGGACACGAAGACGGCCGGGTACGCGAAGGCTTACCTCGACTACCTGTTCACCGACGCGGGGCAAGAACAGGTGGCGCAGTACGGCTATCGGCCGTTCAAGCCGGAAATCCTTGCCCGGCACTCGAATCGGTTGCCGCCGTTGGCTCTGTTCCCGATCGGCGCGATAGCCAAGGACTGGGCCGACGCCCGCGAACAGTTCTTCGGCACCAACGGAATCCTCGACGCGATCTCCGCGCCGTCAGGCGCCGTGTCGGGGACATAGCGGAAGACGAGCACCCGGTGGCCATCGCTTTCAATTACGACCTGGTGAAGGGTCGGCACGATCTGATCGCCGGGCTCACCGTGGCCGCGATCTCCTTCCCGCAGGCGATGGCGTACGCGCTGATCGCCGGCGTCGATCCCCGGTTCGGCGTGTATTCAGCGATCGTCGTGACGATCGTCGCTTCGGTCTTCGGGTCGTCGTCGCATCTGATCAACGGCCCGACGAGCGCCATCTCGCTGCTGGTGTTCACGGCACTGGCCTTCATCGACTCGGAGAACGCGACCGAACTGTTCGAGGGACTGTTCCTGTTGGCCGTGCTGGTGGGGGCGTTCCAGATCGTGATCAGCCTGTTCAGGCTGGGCAACCTGACCCGCTACATCTCCGAGTCGGTGATCATCGGATTCATGGCGGCCGCGGCGTTTCTGCTCGCCATCGGTCAGCTGGGCAACGCGCTCGGCGTGCGGGACAAGGGCAATGGCCACATGCAGGTCCTGCGTCGCGTGTGGCTGACGCTGACCCACGGTGACCACATCAACTACCGCGCCCTGGCGCTGAGCACCGCGGCGGTGTTATTGGCCGTGGTCCTACGGAAGCTGGTGCAGCGCTTCGGGTGGCCGCAGATCGACATGCTCG
>NZ_LZJI01000217.1 GCF_001667775.1 Mycobacterium sp. E1747 | reverse complement strand
ATGTTCCTCGACCCTACCCAGACGTACAGCTGCGCCTACTTCGAGCGCGACGACATGACCCTGGAAGAGGCGCAGCTCGCCAAGATCGACCTGGCGCTGGGCAAGCTGAAGCTGGAACCGGGTATGACGCTGCTGGACATCGGCTGCGGCTGGGGCGCGACCATGCGCCGGGCCATCGAGAAGTACGACGTGAACGTCGTGGGGTTGACGTTGTCGGAGAACCAGGCCGAGCACGTGCAGAAGACGTTCGACGAGATGGACACCCCCCGCACCCGACGGGTGCTGTTGGAGGGTTGGGAGAAGTTCCACGAGCCCGTCGACCGGATCGTCAGCATTGGCGCCTTCGAGGCGTTCAAGGCCGACCGGTGGCCGGCGTTTTTTGAACGCGCCCACCACATCCTGCCCGATGACGGTCGGATGCTGTTGCACACCATTTTGACCTATCAATGGCAGCAGATGCCCGCACTCGGCATCAAGCTGACGATGAACGATGTGAAATTCGCGCGATTCATCGGCACCGAGATTTTTCCGGGTGGCCAGCTGCCGACCCAGGAAGATATTTTCAAATTCGCTGAGCCCGCCGGATTCTCGGTCGAAAAGGTCCAATTACTGCGTGAGCACTACGAGCGGACTCTCAATATTTGGGCGGAAAATCTAGAGGCCAATAAGGAAGCGGCC
>NZ_LZJI01000216.1 GCF_001667775.1 Mycobacterium sp. E1747 | reverse complement strand
CGCGTCGGGCCCGCCAACGAGCGCCGTGGCGCCCTCTTCGACACCCGTGCGGATATAGCCCATCACGCGGTTCCGCTGCACCTCCGAGATCACCGGACCGCACAGGGTCCCGGGGTCCTGCGGGTCACCACACGTGACGTTCTCGTAGATGCTCTTGAGGATCTCCACGCCCTCGTCGTAGCGGAACCGCGTGATGGGCTATATCCGCACGGGTGTCGAAGAGGGCGCCACGGCGCTCGTTGGCGGGCCCGACGCGCCCACCGGCTTCGACAAGGGTTTCTACGTTAGGCCAACGCTTTTCACCGACGTCGACAACTCCATGACGATCGCCCAGGAGGAGATCTTCGGCCCGGTGCTCGCCGTCATTCCGTTCGACGACGAGCAGGACGCCATCCGGATCGCCAACGACAGCAAGTACGGTCTGGCGGGCAACGTGATGTCGGGCTCGCTGGAGCGCTCGCTGGCGGTCGCCCGCCGGATCCGGGCCGGCTTCATGGGCGTCAACGGCGGCGCACCGTACGGTGCTGACACTCCGTTCGGCGGTTACAAATACAGCGGGGTGGGCCGGCAGAACGGCGTGGCCGGGTTCGACCAGTACACCGAGATCAAATCGGTCGCCTATCCCGTCGTTTAAGGATCAGCTCGTCGAGATTGCCGTCGCGGCTGCGGATTTGGGTTCAATCGCGACCATGGCGGCAATCTCGGCGAGGGTCAGGCGGGTGCGACGGGCCGCTTCAACGTGCAGACGATGCTCCACTCGAAGTAGTGGTCGCCGCCCTTGTCATAGTCCTTGAAGCGGTGGGCAACCTGGGTGCGCTGCACCGACGACCCCACGATCTCCCAGCCCTGTTGTCCGTAGGCCTGCGTCAGACGGTTGGCCTCGTCCAGCACGGCCTGCAGGGATTCGTTCGTGTACGAGACGAAGGTGCTCTCCCACTGCTGGGGATACCATTTGCCGTCCGATGCCAGCCACCAGCCGGGGCCCGGTGAAGGGGTGCTCACATCGGGGCACGCTACGTCGCCGAGGCCCGCGGAAAAATGGACTGCGCATGACATGGTGCCGAAGAGCTGGTGTCGAGGCCTGAGCCCACCCAAGAGCACCCCGCCCCGCGCCCTCCCAACGCGTTGGCTGACAATCGAGGCAAGGTTCGGATTTCCCCAACACCTGAGGTCTTAGCGTCAAAGGAGACACCACCATGGCAGAAGCCGTCATCGTCGAGGCAGTGCGCTCACCGATCGGGAAGCGCAATGGCGGGTTGTCCGGGGTGCACCCGGTGGACCTGTCGGCGCAAGTGCTCAATGGGTTGGTGGACAAGGCGGGCGTCGACCCCGGCCTCGTCGACGACGTGATCTGGGGCTGCGTGATGCAGGCCGGTGAGCAGGCCCTCGACATCGGCCGCACCGCGCTGCTGGCGGCCGGCTGGCCGGAATCCGTCCCCGGCGTGACCGTCGACCGCCAGTGCGGCTCGAGCCAGCAGTCGATCCACTTCGCGGCCGCCGGCGTGGTGGCCGGCCACTACGACGTCGTCGTGGCCGGCGGCGTGGAGTCGATGTCGCGCACGCCGATGGGTTCGTCGCTGGCCAACGGTGGGCGGCCGTACCCGAAGTCCTTCCTGGACCGCTACGAGGGCCAGATCCCCAACCAGGGCATCGGCGCCGAGATGATCGCCGAGCGCTGGGGATTCGACCGCACCGCGCTCGACGAGTTCTCCCTCGGCTCACACGAAAAGGCTGCCGCGGCACAGGATTCCGGCGCCTTCGATGACCAGATCGTCGGGATCAAGGACCAGGACGGCAACGTGGTCTTGAAGGACGAGGGCATCCGTCGCGGCACCCCGATGGAAAAGATGGCGTCGCTGAAGCCGGCGTTCAAGGAAGACGGCGTGATCCATGCGGGTAACTCGTCGCAGATCTCCGATGGCTCGGCCGCGATCCTCTTCATGTCGGCCGAGAAGGCCAAGGAACTCGGCCTGAAGCCGATCGCGAAGGTGCACACCGCGACGCTGGCGGGCGCCGACCCGGTGATCATGCTGACCGCTCCGATTCCCGCCACCCAGAAGGTGCTGAAGCGCTCCGGCCTGTCCATCGACGACATCGGCGCCTACGAGGTCAACGAGGCGTTCGCGCCGGTGCCGCTGGCGTGGCTGAAAGACATCGGCGCCGACGAGAAGAAGCTCAACCCGAACGGCGGCGCTATCGCGCTTGGGCACCCGCTCGGCGGCTCGGGCGCCCGGATCATGACGACGCTGCTGTACCACATGCGGGACAAGGGAATTCGCTACGGCCTGCAGACCATGTGCGAGGGTGGCGGCCAGGCCAACGCCACCATCGTGGAATTGTTGTGACGGACGTCGACACCGCGGCGCGCGGCGCGCTGACCGAGCGCCGCGGCAACGTCATGGTGATCACCATCAACCGGCCGGAAGCCCGCAACGCGGTCAACGGTGCCGTCAGCATCGGCGTCGGCGACGCGCTGGAAGAAGCCCAACGGGATCGGGAGGTTCGGGCGGTGGTGATCACCGGCGCCGGCGACAAGTCGTTCTGCGCAGGAGCCGACCTCAAGGCGGTCTCGCGTCGCGAGAACATCTACCACCCCCACCGTCCCGAGTGGGGTTTCGCCGGCTACGTGCGCCACTTCATCGACAAACCCACGATCGCGGCGGTCAACGGCACCGCACTGGGCGGCGGCACCGAGCTGGCGCTGGCCAGCGACCTGGTGGTGGCCGACGAGCGGGCCCGGTTCGGGCTGCCGGAGGTCAAGCGGGGACTCATCGCCGCCGCCGGCGGCGTCTTCCGGATCGTGCAGCAGCTGCCGCGCAAGGTGGCGATGGAGCTGCTGTTGACCGGCGAGCCGATCACCGCCGCCGACGCCCTCGAATGGGGCCTGATCAACCAGGTGGCCGGGGAGGGTACGGTGCTGGAAGCCGCGCTGGCGCTGGCCGCGCGGGTGACGGTGAACGCGCCGCTGTCGGTGCGGGCCAGCAAGCGCATCGCCTACGGCGTCGACGACGGTGTCATCACCGACGAAGAGGCGGGCTGGGCGCGGACCATGGAGGAGATGCGCAGCCTGATCAGGTCGGAGGACGCCAAGGAGGGGCCGCTGGCGTTCGCCGAGAAGCGCGAGCCGGTCTGGAAGGCCCGCTAATAATGGCCTAGCTCGCCAGCACGTTCACCCCGCGCTGGAACGCGCCGGGCAGCAGCGTGCACGCCGGCACGATCGCGCGGCGCGCGATCGGCGGCGCGCTCGCCAGCACCAGCGCGCGGGTGAGCAGCCGGTAGTTGCGGGTAATCCGTTGCCACGCAAGCTCATACGACGAAGGCGCCGCGTCGACGATGGCGGTGACGGCCGCGGCAGCCTGCTTCACCGCCAGGCTGATGCCCTCACCGGTCAGCGCGTCCTCGTAGCCCGCCGCGTCGCCCACCAACAGCACGCGCCCCGCGACCCGGCGGGAGACCACCTGGCGCAGCGGGCCGCAACCGCGCGCGTCGCCGCGGGCGGCGTCGCCGAGCCGGCGGGCCAGGCCGGGGAACCAGGCCAGCTCGGGCCGGCCGCGCGACAGGATCGCCACGCCCACCAGCTCGGGCTCCACCGGCGTCACGTATGCCTCGCCCCAGCGCGACCAATGCACCTCGACGAACTCCGACCACGCCGGCACCTGGAAGTGCCAGCGCACGCCGTAGCGTCGCGGCGTTCCGGCCGTCGCCGTGATCCCGACGGCCCGCCTGACCTGTGAGTGCAGTCCGTCGGCCGCCACCAACCATCTCGCGCGCACGCCGGCGGCCGTCACACCGTGAGCGTCCTGTTGCACGGTGGTCACCCGCGCCCGAAGCCATTCGGTGTCTCGCTCTTTGGCGCGCGCGGCCAGCGCCGCGTGCAGTGTGGTGCGACGCACGCCGCGGCCCGGGCCGTTGCGAAACCGCGCCTGGGCGCGGCGGTGTTCGCTCACGTAGGCGATGCCGTGAAAGGGCATGCCGGCCGGGTCGACGCCGAGGGACGTCAGCTCGGCCAGCCCACCGGGCATCAGACCTTCACCGCACGCCTTGTCGATGGGACCCTCGCGCGGGTCGGCGACGATCACCGAAAGTCCCTGCTGCCGAGCGTGTAACGCCGTGGCCAGGCCGCCCGGCCCGCCGCCGACGATCAAGAGATCGGTGTCGAAGTCGCTCACGTGTAGCCCAGAGCGGAGTTCTCGACCTGCAATCGCACCTTGAGCAGCACCGCGTTGGCGAGCGTGAAAACGGCCGCGGTCAGCCACGCCGTGTGCACCAATGGCAGCGCCACCCCCTCAGCCACCACTGCAACATAGTTCGGATGGTGCAGCCAGCGGTAGGGACCTTGGCGCACCAGCGGTGCCTGCGGAAGCACGATGACCCGGGTGTTCCACCGCGGGCCCAGGGTGGTGATGCACCACCAGCGCAGCCCCTGGCTGAGTGCCACCACCGCCAGCATCGGCCAGCCCAGCCATCCGATGAACGGGCGGTGCAGCGCCCACGGCTCGAGAATGCAGCCGACCAGCAGTGCGGTGTGCAGCACCACCATCACCGGGTAGTGCGCTTGCCCAAACTCCTTGGCGCCCTGGGCAAAAGACCACCGCGCGTTGCGCTTGGAGACCACCAGCTCCACGACGCGTTCGATGCCGACAACCAGGACCAGCAGGTAATACATGTCTCCACTATCTTTTCCGATGTCTCATACCGGTTACGGTGCCGCCGCCGCGGGGGTTCAACATCCGCGAGCGTAACGGCATGGTGAAATTCCGGCCCGAAAAGCGGGTCGCCGTCACCGGACCGTGCCCGCCAGGTTTGCGTTCATCGTCGCCGGGCTAGGTTGAAAGGTATGCGGATCCTCGTAACCGGCGCCACCGGATATGTCGGATCGCGGCTGGTCACGGCGCTGCTGGCGGACCGGCACCACGTCGTGGCCGCCACCCGAAACCCTGAGCGACTCAGGCGGTTCGGATGGTTCGACGACGTCACGCCGGTGACCCTCGACGCCGCCGATCCCGGGTCGACGCGAGCGGCCTTCGCCGATGCCGCCCCCGTTGACGTGGTGTATTACCTGGTGCACGCGATCGGGCAACCCGGCTTCCGCGATGCCGACAAGGCCGCAGCCGCGAACGTGGCCGCGGCGGCCAGGGACGCCGGTGTCCGACGGATCGTCTACCTGGGCGGATTCGTCCCCGCCGACGAGGTGCTGTCCGAGCACTTGACCAGCCGCGCCGAGGTGGCCGGCGCCCTGAGGGTCCCGGACGGCCCGGAGCTGGTCTGGCTGGGCGCCGCGATGATCATCGGCGCCGGCTCCACCTCGTTCGAGATGATGCGCTACGTCGGGGACCGATTCCCGCTCCTGCCCCTCCCGAGCTGGATGGACAACCCGATCGACCCGATCTCCATCCGCGACGTGCTGCACTACCTGGTCGTCGCGGCCGATCCCGACCTGTTGCCGCCGGGGGCGTACGACATCGCCGGCCCGGACACCACGTCCTACCGGGAGCTGCTCAAAACGTATGCGCGGATCTCCGGGAGATGGCACGCGGGGTTGCCGGTCGGCAGGGTCGATACCGCGTTGGCGTCACTGGTCACCGGGGTCGCGCTGCCGGTGCCGCCGGGGCTGGCCGGTGATCTGGTCGAGTCGCTCGATCATCCGATGGTGGCGTCCGAGAGCGACCTTCGGATTCGAGTGCCCGACCCGCCCGGTGGGTTGCTCGGCATTCGGGACGCGATTGCCCTAGCCTTGGCCGATCAGCCGCATCGCCCGTCCCCGGTCAACGCCCTGGCCGATCCCCATCACCTGGCCAACACCGACCCCGTGTGGGCCGGCGGGGACGCGCGGCGCATCCGCCACCTCGCGCGGCGGCTCACCCCACCGATCGTGCGGCCGGCTCTGGGACTGGTCAACCTGGTTCCGGGCCCGCTGGCCGGAGCGCTGCGCACCGGCCTTGACCTCCTGATCGCCTTGACCCCGAAGGTGCGTCCCGCATGAGCCAGTCAACCGCCCCGTCCCGCGGCACGCTGTCCGAGCTGCGCCGGGCGCTCACCAAAGTGGCTGTGCCGCATCACGAATCGCCCGCCGTGGTGCGGCGTCGGCGGGTCATCGTGGCCATCACTGTGGTCATCGGTGCCGCGGTGCTCGCGTTTTCGTTGCGGCGCCACCCGGGTGATTCGAGCTTCTACTGGCTGACCTTGGCGCTGGCGGGGGTGTGGGTCGTCGGCGGGTTCGTCTCCGGCCCGCTGCATCTGGGTGGCATCTGCTGGCGCGGCCGCAATCAGCGGCCGGTCATCACCGGCACGGGGATCGGCCTGCTGCTCGGCGGGGTCTTCCTGGTCGGCGGGCTCATCGCCCGGGAGATCACACCCATTGCCGAGCTCATCACCCGGGTGCTGGAATACGCCCACCACGGGTGGTATCCGGTGATCGTGGCCATCACGCTCATCAACGGCGTCGCCGAGGAAGTGTTTTTCCGCGGCGCGCTCTATACGGCCCTGGGCCGGTTTCACCCCGTCTTGATTTCGACGGTCCTCTACACGATCGCGACGCTGGCCAGTGGCAATCCGATGCTCGGATTCGCCGCGGTCATCCTGGGGACGGTGTGCGCGTTCGAGCGCCGGGCGACCGGCGGTGTCCTGGCGCCGGTGCTCACCCACCTGGTGTGGGGGCTGATCATGGTCCTCGCGCTGCCTCCGATGTTCGGCGTCTGACGCCGGCTACCGGGCCGAATCGACGACCCGGCGGGCGAGGGCGCGCATCGCGGCGTTGTGGGCGGGCCGCGCGAAGAACCAGTACACCCGCCCCGGAATGCCCCGCGGCAAAAAGATGGATCGTTGGGTGTAGCGACTGCCACGGCCGTCCCGCTGCGTGACCGCGATCTCGAGCCACTCGCGTCCCGGCGCCCGCTTGGTGGAGCGCAGCCGCAGCAGGGTCCCCGCCGCGCGCTCCTCGACCCGCCAACCACCCGACCGCCCATCCACGGCGTTCTCCGCCGCCTGCCACACGTTGGCGGGTTCGGCCGCGGTTTCGGCGGTGCGCACATCGGTGTAGACGATCTCGCCCGCCCAGTCCGGGTCGCTGGGCAGCGCCTCGGCCGGTTCGGACCGCAACGACGACCACGAGGGTTCCGGCATGCCCCGCGCGGCCCGGTCAAGCGCCAGTTCGACGGACCGGCGATAGCCGGTCAGGCCGCCGGTCGGCGGCTCGATGATGCCGTCGACATCGTGGTTGCGCATCACCGCGTCGCACTCCAGCGATTCGATGAGCGGCCGCGCCAGCCCTGGCGGGATCGGCGTCACGGTGCCGACCCAAAGGCTGGCGATCGTGGGCGTCAGGAACGGCAGCACGATCAGATAGCGCCTGCCCAGCCCCGCCACGTCGGCGTAGACGCGCATCATGTCGCCGTACTCCAGGACGTCGGGTCCGCCGATGTCCCAGGTGCGCGATGACGGGACCGGCGCCGTGGCCGCGGCAACCAGGTAGTACAGCACGTCGCGCACCGCGATCGGCTGGATCTTGTTGTGCACCCATTTCGGCGTGGTCATCACCGGCAGCCGGTCGGTGAGGTGCCGAATCATCTCGAACGAAGCCGATCCCGAGCCGACCACGACACCCGCCTGCAGCACGACGGTTTCGATGCCCGAGGCGATCAGCGCGTCGCCGACCGCCGCTCGCGACTCGAGGTGCGGCGAGAGCTTGCCGCCCTCGGGATGCAGCCCGCTCAGGTACACGATGCGCCGCACGCCAGTGCGTCGCGCCGCCGTCACCACGTTGCCGACCGCACGGGATTCCTCGTCGGCGAAATCCGTCGACGTGCCCATCGAGTGGACGAGGTAGTAGACGACGTCGATCCCGTCGAAAGCCGCGATCAGGGAATCGACGTCCCCCAGATCGCCGCGCGCGACTTCGGCCCGCTGCCGCCACGGCACGTCCTCCAGCTTGGCCGGGTTGCGGGCCAAGGCGCGGACCCGGTGACCTTCGTCCAGCAGTCGCGGCGCCAACCGGGCGCCGATGTAGCCGGTCGCCCCGGTCACGAGACAACGCAGCTGTCCAGCCATGGAATCTCCGTTCGTCGCCTTCGGAATTATTCGACCCGACGCGGGGGAGGATTACCGGCTTTGGCCGCCCGTAAGCGCCATAGCGTCAGCGATCGGTGAAGTCCGGCGTGCGGCGCTGCTGGAAAGCGGTTGTGCCCTCGGCGAAATCGTGTGAGCGCAGCAGGACGGCCTGGCCCTCGTATTCGCGCTGCAGGGCCGGATCCAGCTGGGTGAGCGTGGCCGCGTTGATGGCGAGCTTCGTCTTGCCGAAAGCGACCGCGGGGCCCGCCAATAGCCGCGCGATCACTTTGTCCACCTCGGCCTCGAACTCGTCGGCTGGGTAGACCGCGCTGACCAGACCCCAGGACAGCGCCTCGGCGGCCGGTAGGCGGTCGGGCAGTAACGCCATGTGCATCGCCCGGATGCGGCCAACGGCGGCGGCGATCAGCGCGGACGCGCCGCCGTCGGGCATCAGGCCGATCTTGGTGAAGGCGAGCATGAAAAACGCGCTCTCCGAGGCCAATACGATGTCACAGGCGAGCGCCAGGGAAACCCCCACGCCGGCCGCCGGTCCCTGTACCGCGGCCACCACGGGGTGCGGCACGGCCGCAATCGCCCGGATCAGCCGGTTGATCTGCAGCACGATCTCGTCCGGCGGGGCCCCGGTCTCGGACACGTCGTCGGCGCTGATACCCGCGCCGGAACAGAACCCTCGGCCCGCACCGCCCAGGCGCACCACCCTCACCTCCGGGTCGGTGGCGGCGCGCTCCATCGCGTCGGCGATGCCGGTAATCACCGGCACGGTCAGGGAATTGAGGCTGTCCGGCCGGTCGATGGTCACCGACAGCACGCCGTCGGACAGGGTGACGGAAAGGCCTGCGACGGGCGCCAGCGTGTCGATCGCGGATCGGGGCATGGGCTCACCCTAAGTGACCGGGCTGCACGCCCGTCGAACGCGGCTGCGAAGATGCCAACAACAACAACGGGCGTCGGGCAGACGAAAGGTCGGTAGATCGTGGCTGGACCGCTGAAGGGGCTTCGGGTCGTCGAGTTGGCCGGCATCGGGCCGGGCCCGCACGCGGCGATGATCCTCGGGGATCTGGGCGCCGACGTGGTACGCATCGATCGGCCGTCCACCGGGCCGAGTGGGGGCGCCAAGGACGCCATGCTGCGCAACCGGCGGATGGTGACCGTCGACTTGAAGTCCGACGAGGGGCGCGCCGTCGTGCTCCAGCTCGTCGCCAAGGCCGACGTGTTGATCGAGGGCTTCCGGCCCGGTGTCACCGAGCGGCTCGGGCTGGGCCCTGAGGACTGCGCGAAGGTCAACGAGCGGCTGATCTACGCCCGGATGACCGGCTGGGGACAATCCGGCCCCCGCAGTCAGCAGGCGGGCCACGACATCAACTACATCTCGCTCAACGGGATCCTGCACGCCATCGGCCGGGCGAACGAGCGGCCGGTGCCGCCGCTGAACCTGGTCGGCGACTTCGGTGGCGGCTCGATGTTCTTGTTGGTCGGCATCCTGTCCGCGTTGTGGGAGCGGCAGACTTCGGGCAAGGGTCAGGTGGTCGACGCCGCGATGGTCGACGGCTCCAGCGTGCTGGCCCAGATGATGTGGCAGATGCGCGACTTCGGGATGTGGACCGATGTGCGCGGCACCAACATGCTCGACGGCGGCGCGCCCTACTACGACACCTATCAGTGCGCCGACGGTCGCTACGTCGCCGTCGGCGCCATCGAGCCGCAGTTCTACGCGGCCATGCTGGCGGGGCTCGGCCTGGACGCGGCGAACCTGCCGGCGCAGAACGACGTCAGCCGCTGGCCCGAGCTGCGCGCCGCGCTGACGGCGGCCTTCGCCGGCCACGACCGCGACCACTGGGCCAAGGTCTTCGCCGATTCCGACGCCTGCGTGACCCCGGTTTTGGCATTCGGCGAGGTGCACACCGAACCGCACATCACCGAGCGCAAATCCTTCTGCGAGGTGGACGGCGGCCGGCAGCCGTCGCCCGCACCGCGGTTCTCCCGCACCACCCCGGACGTGCCCCGCCCGCCGACCGCGCCGCTGCCCGACGTGCAAGCGGTGCTCGCCGACTGGGTATAGTCCCCAACCAACTGGTTGGCTGGACTCGTGAAGAAAGGACTCTCAATGAAGATCAAAGACGCCGTCGCCGTCGTCACCGGGGGCGCCTCAGGCCTGGGCCTGGCCACCACCAAGCGGCTGCTTGACGCCGGCGCGCAGGTCGTCGTCATCGACCTGCGCGGCGAAGAGGCGGTCCAGGAGCTCGGCGAACGTGCCCGTTTCGTGCAGGCCGACGTCACCGACGAGGCCGCCGTCGGCAAGGCGCTGGACACCGCCGAGTCGATGGGTCCGCTGCGCATCAACGTCAACTGCGCGGGCATCGGCAACGCCATCAAGACCCTGTCCAAGGACGGCCCTTTCCCGCTGGACGCGTTCAAGAAGGTGGTCGGGGTCAATTTGATCGGAACGTTCAACGTGCTGCGGCTGGCCGCCGAGCGCATCGCCAAGACGGAGCCGCTCGGTGAGGAGCGCGGCGTGATCATCAACACCGCCTCGGTGGCGGCGTTCGAGGGCCAGATCGGCCAGGCCGCCTACTCGGCGTCCAAGGGCGGCGTGGTCGGCATGACGCTGCCGATCGCCCGCGACCTGTCGCGCGAGCTGATCCGCGTGGTGACCATCGCCCCCGGGTTGTTCAAGACCCCGCTGCTGGGCTCGCTGCCCGAGGAGGCGCAGGCCTCGCTCGGCAAGCAGGTTCCGCACCCGGCCCGGCTGGGGGACCCCGACGAGTACGGTGCGCTCGCGGTGCACATCATCGAGAACCCGATGCTCAACGGCGAGGTCATCCGCCTAGACGGCGCCATCCGCATGGCGCCCCGCTAGAGGCCATCGAAAGGCATTGAAAGGCCATCGAAAAGCCATCGAAACGCTATTGAAAACGAAAGCCCCCCGCGCGTCGCGGGGGGCTTTCGTCAAGGAGAAAGAACTTATCGTCGGAACCATCGACTGACAGCGGGTTCGGCCATCAACAGCCGTGCGAGCATGCTCATGGCGCTGCTCAGCTCGCCGCTTGCAGTTCGTCGAACTGCTCCGAGGTTTCGCCTTCCACCAGTACGTCGCCGTGGTAGAGGGCTTCGAAGTCAACTTTGATGACGTCGGCACTTGTGTCGTCGATCCACATGACACTGAGCGTATGGGCCACCATTAAGGAATCTTTGAGTCACGATTCGGAAAATGATGGCAATTTACCCGCCGGTAGGTTGTAGGCGCTCTAGCGCGGCGTTCAGGCTCCTGACCTGCTCACTTGCCGCACAATTTTCTGTCCGGACTCTTAACGTCGCCGGGGTTTAAGCGCCGCGTTGAACCGTCTTCCCGGCGCCCCCGTGCCTAAGAAGGAATCTGTTTGACGCGTGAAAACTAGCGTTTGTTACGTTGACGCGGAAAGGCCAGCGGCCAGCGCGATCAGCACCGGCGGCGGAAGGGCTCGACATGCTGCAGGGGATCGCCCGGGTGGCCATCGCGGCGCCGCGGCGCATCATCGCAGTCAGTGTCCTGGTCTTCATCGCCGTCGCGGTCTTCGGCATCCCGGTCGCCAAGAGCTTGTCGCCTGGAGGTTTTCAGGATCCGGACTCCGAGTCCGCCCGCGCGATTGCGGTGCTGACCGACAAGTTCGGGCAGAGCGGTCAGCAGATGCTGATCCTGGTGACCGCGGCCGGGGGCACCGGCAGCGAACAGGCCCGCAGCGTCGGCACCGACCTCGTCACCCAGCTGCAGAAGTCCCCGCTGGTCTACAACGTGACGTCACCGTGGACCGTGCCCCCGCAGGCCGCAGCAGACCTGATCAGCCGCGACGGCAAGACCGGCCTGCTTGTCGTCAACCTCAAGGGCGGCGAGAACCACGCGCAGGGCAACGCCGAGACCGTCGCCGACCAATTCATCCACGACCGGGACGGCGTCACGGTCCGCGCGGGCGGCGCCGCGATGCAGTACGCCCAGATCAACACGCAGAACCAGGCCGACCTGCTGGTGATGGAGATGATCGCGCTGCCGCTGAGCTTCCTGATCCTGATCTGGGTGTTCGGCGGGTTGTTGGCCGCGGCGTTGCCGATGGCGCTGGGCGCGCTGGCCGTCGTCGGGTCGATGACGGTGTTGCGGCTGATCACGTTCACCACCGAGGTGTCGATCTTCGCGCTGAACCTGAGCACCGCGTTGGGCCTGGCGCTGGCCATCGACTACACCCTGCTGATCGTCAGCCGCTACCGCGACGAGTTGGCCGAGGGCAGCGACCGGGAGCGGGCGCTGATCCGGACCATGGCTACCTCGGGGCGCACGGTGTTGTTCTCCGCGGTCACCGTCGCGTTGTCGATGTCGGCGACCGTGGCGTTCCCCATGTATTTCCTCAAGTCGTTCGCCTACGCCGGGGTGGCGACCGTCGCGTTCGTCGCGACCGCCTCGATCGTGATAACCCCGGCCGCCATCGTGCTGCTGGGTCCACGCCTGGACGCGCTCGACGCGCGCCGGCTGATGCGGAGAGTCTTCCAGCGACCCGAGCCGGTGCCCAAGCCCGTTGAGCAGCTGTTCTGGTACCGGTCGACCAAGCTGGTGATGCGCCATTGGGCCCCGATTGGCCTGACCGTCGTCGCTCTGCTGCTCCTGCTCGGGTCTCCGTTCATCGGCGTCAAGTGGGGCTTTCCGGACGACCGGGTGCTGCCGCGTTCGGCGTCGTCGCATCAGGTGGGTGACCAACTGCGCAACGATTTCGCGCACGACTCCGCGACGGCCGTGCCGATCGTCGTCCCCGATGCGCGCGGCCTCGGACCCGGGGACCTCGACCGCTACGCGGCCGACTTGTCGCGGGTGCCCGACGTGTCGGCGGTGTCGGCCCCCGGCGGGACGTTCGTCGGCGGCAACCGGACCGGGCCCCCGGCCGGGGCCACCGGGCTGGCCGACGGCAGCGCCTTTCTGACCGTCAGCAGCACGGCCCCGCTGTTCTCCCCGGCGAACGACACCCAGCTCGAGCGGCTGCACGAGGTGCCGGGACCGGCGGGCCGATCCGTGATGATGGGCGGGGTCGCCCAGGTCAACCGCGACAGCGTCGACGCGGTCACGGACCTGCTTCCGCTGGTCCTCGGGCTGATGGCCGCGGTCACGTTCGTGTTGCTGTTCCTGCTGACCGGCAGTGTGCTGTTGCCGGCCAAGGCGCTGGTCTGCAACTTCCTGTCGCTGACCGCGGCGTTCGGCGCGCTGGTCTGGATCTTCCAGGACGGGCACCTGGGCGCGCTCGGGACGACGCCGAGCGGGACGCTGGTCGCCAACATGCCGGTGCTGCTGTTCTGCATCGCCTTCGGACTGTCGATGGACTACGAGGTGTTCCTGCTCTCGCGCATCCGCGAGTACTGGCTGGCGTCCGGGGCGGCACGGCCGGCCAGGCCGACCGCGAAGGCGGCGCACGCCGCCAATGACGAGAGCGTGGCGCTCGGCGTCGCCCGCACCGGCCGTGTGATCACGGCGGCCGCGCTGGTGATGTCGATGTCGTTCGCCGCGCTGATCGCCGCCCACGTCTCGTTCATGCGGATGTTCGGCCTCGGCCTGGTGCTCGCCGTCTTCGCCGATGCCACGCTGGTGCGGATGGTTGTCGTGCCGGCCTTCATGCATGTGATGGGCCGGTGGAATTGGTGGGCGCCCAAGCCCCTGGCGTGGCTGCACGACAGGTTCGGCATCAACGAGGGCGGGGCGGTCGAGACCGGCCACCCCGAGCCGGTCCCGGTCGACGGCAAACCGCTGGGGGAGCCGGTGCCCAATATCGGTTGACGCGCCGACCGATCCGTCGGTAAGACCTAAATTTCTTTGGCCAAGAGTCGGAAGGTTGACCTGTATGACAACGGCGGTGGACAACCCGTTCTTCGCACGCATCTGGCCCGTCGTCGCCAGCCACGAAACGGAGGCGATACGCGCCCTTCGCCGGGAGAATCTGGCCGGGTTGTCGGGGCGGGTGCTGGAAGTCGGGGCGGGCATCGGGACGAACTTTCCGCACTATCCGGAGTCGGTCCACGAGGTGGTCGCCATGGAGCCCGAGCCGCGGCTGGCGGCCCAGGCGCGCGCGACGGCGGAGGTGGTGCCGGCCCGCGTCGTGGTGATGGACGAGACGGCCGAGGGCTTCAGCGGCGATGAGCCGTTCGACGCGGTGGTGTGCTCGCTGGTGTTGTGCTCGGTGCGCGACCCCGGCGGTGTGCTGCGGCGGCTGTACTCCGCGCTGCGCCCGGGCGGGGAGCTGCGGTACCTCGAGCACGTGGCGAGCGCCGGCGCGCGTGGCCGCCTGCAACGGTTCGCCGACGCGACGCTGTGGCCCCGGTTGTTCGGCAACTGTCACACCCACCGCGACACCGAGCGCGAGATCATCGACGCCGGATTCGAAGTCGACGTTTCGCGGCGCGAGTTCACGTTGCCGGCGTGGGCGCCGATGCCGGTGTCGGAACTCCTGCTGGGCCGCGCCCGCCGGCCCTGATTGCGGCGGGGCTATTTCAGCAGGGCGGGCAGCCGCTGCAGCAGCCCGGGCAGGGCCCGGCCGGCCGTCTCGCGGATGCTGATCGTGGCGTGCCGCGACAGCGGGGTGACTTCGGGGTTGACCTCGATGACGGCCGTGCCGCGCGACAGCGCCAGCTCGGGGAGCCCGGCGGCCGGGTAGACGATCGCCGACGTTCCGACCACCACCATCACGTCGGCGGCCTCGGTCGCCTCGACGGCGGACTGCCACGGTCCATCGGGCAGCGGCTCACCGAACCACACGATGTCGGGGCGGATCAGGCCGCCGCAATGACAGACCGGGGGTTCCACCTCGAGTGTTGGTTCGGGCATCTTGGGCAGCGCGCCGGTATACGGCATACCGCAACGGTCGCAACGGAATTCGAACAGGCTGCCGTGCAGGTGGTGGACCGGCACGCTCCCGGCGCGCTCGTGTAGGTCATCGACGTTCTGGGTGATGACGCTGACCTCGGCACCGTCCTGCCAGGCCGCGATGGCGTGGTGTCCGGCGTTGGGCGCGACGTCGGCGACCAGATAGTGACGCCAGAGGTACCAGCCCCACACCCGCTCGGGATTGTCGCGCCACCCCTGTGTGCTGGACAGCTCGTAGGGATCGAAGCGGGCCCACAACCCGTTCTTGTCGTCGCGAAAGGTCGGCACCCCGCTCTCCGCGGAGATCCCCGCGCCGCTCAGCACCGCTATTCGCATCCCACAAAGATAGCGGTGCTTGGGACATACTGAAGAGGTGGAGCTGCGGGATTTGCTGAAGGTCGACATGAAGGCAGGCAGGCCGCTGTTCGACCAGCTCAGGACCCAAGTCATCGACGGCGTCCGCGCCGGCGCGCTGCCGCCCGGGACCCGCCTTCCGACCGTGCGCGATCTGGCCGGCCAGCTGGGGGTCGCGGCGAACACCGTGGCCCGCGCCTATCGGGAACTCGAGTCGGCGGCGATCGTCGAAACGCGGGGGCGCTTCGGCACTTTCATCTCCCGCTTCGACCCGACCGACGCGGCGATGGCGGCCGCCGCCAAGGAGTACGTCGAGGTGGCCCGCGCGCTGGGGCTGACCAAGTCCGACGCGATGCGCTACCTCACCAACGTGCCGGATGACTGAACCCAATCGGCTTGTCGCGCAGCGCTTTAGCGCAATACTTTGGCCAGCGTGCGCAGATTGCGTGTCGTCGTCGACGACTTGTAGCGGGGCTTGCCCATCGTCTTGCCGATCGTGCTGTCCAGGGTGGCACCCTTGGGCACCTGCCAATAGATCACGCCGTCGCCCGGGCTGATCTTCTCGTCGGGACCGGCTTTCTCGCCGAGGGCGACGAGTTCGTCGAGCACCGCGTCGTCGGCGACGAACGTGACGTAGGACTGGTAGCCGTCGACCTCGGGCTCGAAGGGGTAGGCGTCCACGACGGCGCGTACCGCTTCGAGGTCATAGACGAGCACCCACGCGTCGTAGCCGAAACCGTCGCGCAGCGCGGCTTCGGCCTTCTTGCGCACTCCCGCGGCGCGGGCGGACGACTTCAGCAGGATGTTGCCGCTGGCCAGGATGGTGCGCACGTTGGTGAAACCCGCAGCGGTCAGCGCGCCCGCCACCTCGGCCATCTTGAGGTTGACGCCGCCGACGTTGACTCCGCGCAGGAACGCCGCGTAGTTGGTCATGATCCGATTTCACCAGGGCGGCCCGTGCCGGCGCGATCCGGGACCGGTCGCTGGCCGCGCGACGTAGGCTGCTGGGATGGGACGCCAAGTTTTCGACGACAAGTTGCTGGCCGTGATCAGTGGAAACTCCCTCGGCGTGCTGGCGACCATCAAACGTGACGGCCGACCGCAGCTATCCAACGTCAGCTACCACTTCGACCCGCGTGACTTGGCCGTGCGGGTGTCGATCACCGAGCCGCGGGCCAAGACCCGCAACCTGCGCCGCGACCCGCGGGCGTCGATCCTGGTCGACGCCGACGACGGGTGGTCCTATGCGGTGGCCGAGGGCACGGCCACGCTGACACCGCCGGCGGCCGACCCGGGCGACGACACCGTCGAGGCGCTGATTGCCTTGTACCGCAACATCGCCGGGGAACACCCGGATTGGGACGAATACCGCCAGGCGATGGTCACCGATCGGCGGGTGCTGTTGACCCTGCCGATCTCGCACGTGTACGGCATGCCGCCCGGGGTGCGGTAACCGCCGAATCGGGCCATCGGAGGCTAGGCTGCCGCTATGGCTGAATCGAAGTCCTCCGAGGCGCCGGAATCGGACGACGACACCAAGCGCAAGTTCCGCGAGGCCCTGGACCGCAAGCTGGCCAAGTCGTCGGGCGGGTCTGACCACAAGGACAGCGGCGGCAAGCAGTCGCGGGCGCACGGCCCGGTCGAGAACCGGCGCGAGTTCCGCCGCAAGAGCGGGTGAGGATCGGATGTTAGTCGTTGTCGCCCAACGGCTTTCCGCTCATGGGTGACGTGAACACGCCGATCGAGGGGTCGGCCCGGCCCGCTTTGCCGCGCAGGCTGCCGCACGTGCTGGGGTGGGTTGGTTGTGGTGACGTTGTGCTGCGAGACTCGCACATACGGTTCGGCCGCCGGCAGCTGCGCGATGAACTGTTCGACGCCACCCGTCGAGAACGAGCCGTGCGAGTCGGTCGCCTCGGGGTGGTAGAGGTTGCGCAGCGTTTCATAGTCGGCGCGGTCGACGGCCCGGCAATAGGCGGTGACGAGCGCATGCAGTTCGTCGCGGGCCAGCATTAGCCCCAATCGGGCCTCATCCGCCGCCACGTCACGATAACGCGGTGGTCGGGTGAGTAGTCTCCCAACAACGGCTCATCGGTCTTAGGGTGATTAGCGGAAAGGTTGGTCGTTGACGGTGAAACTTTGGCTCGCGCAAGATCCCGAGGCCGACGCGCTGCTGGACGACGATCCGTTGGCCCTGCTCATCGGGATGGTTCTTGATCAGCAGGTGCCCTTCGAGACCGCCTTTGCTGGGCCGAAGAAGATCGCGGACCGGATGGGCGGCTTCAGCGCCGCCGAGATCGCCGACTACGACCCCGACAAGTTCGCCGCGCTGTGCTCGGAAAAGCCTGCGATACACCGGTTTCCGGGATCGATGGCCAAGCGTATCCAGACCCTGGCCCAGATCATCGTGGACCGTTACGACGGCGACGCTTCCGGGTTGTGGACCGCCGGGGACCCCGACGGCGAGGAGCTGCTGCGGCGCATCAAGGGGCTGCCCGGGTTCGGCGAGGTCAAGGCGCAGATCTTCTTGGCATTGCTGGGCAAGCAGTACGGCGTCACCCCGAAAGGCTGGCGCGAGGCGGCTGGGCAGTTCGGCAAGGCCGGCACCCACATTTCCGTCGCCGACATCGTCGACGCCAAGTCGATGGGCAAGGTCCGGTCCTACAAAAAGCAGTTGAAGGCTGCTGCCAAGGCAGCGAAGTAGTTGGTGACCAGAAGGGAAGGGCGGGAACGTGAAGACGCACCTGACGTGTCCGTGCGGGGAAGCCATCGTCGGCAAGGATGAGGACGAGCTGGTCGAGCTGACCCAGGCTCATCTCGCCAGCGATCATCCGGGTCTCGAGTACGACCGCGATTCGATCCTGTTCCTGGCGTACTAGCCGCTGGCCAGACGCGAGCGCGCGTGCCCCCCGTGGGGAACACGCGCGCTCAGGGCGGGGGACAGCGCCGGTCTAGGGCACCACCGTGGAGCCGATGGTGGGCATGAACTGGCACTGCTTTTCCTTGGTGGTGACCTGCCCGAAAATGGTCGACATGATGCTGCCGGACCCGGTGTCGGCGATCGCGGTCAGCGTCGTCGGCCCGTCGGCGTTGATATCGGTGCGCGGCTTGAGCGCAACCGTCCCCGACTTACCCGTCGTGAGGTTCACCCAGGTGACGTTCAACGGCAGCTTCTGCACCTCGGCGGGCCCAGGAGTGCCGACCGCGGTGAACACGTAGGCGGTCTGCCCGGGACCTGGGCCGGGTGTCGGGATCTTCGCCGGGCCCGCCACCGACAGCGCCGTGGCGATCGCGCTGGTGCCGTCCGCCAGACAATTGGTGCCGATCGAGGGATACATGAAGTCCTGCGTGGGCGGGGCATCGGGACCGAACCCGGGAGCCGCCGCGGGTGCGGAGGCGGGCGCGGGAGCCGATGCGGCGTCCGGCGCCGGAGCGGGGGCCGGTGGGGCCGCGACGGGTGCCGGGGGCGCCGGCACGGGCGCCGCGACGGGTGTCACGGTGCCGGGCGCCGGAGCCGAAGCGGGCGGCGCCGCGACCGACGGGGCCGCGGCCGGCCCGGGTCCCGCCGCATGGGCGGGGTCGATCCCGGCCGGCAAGTGGGCCTGGGGGCCCGGCTGCACGCCCGCCGGTGGGGCGGCGACCGGTCCCGGACCGGCCGCGTGGGCGGGGTCGATGCCGGTGGGCAGGTGCGACTGCGCACCCGGTTCGACGCCCGCCGCGGGGACGTGCGGCACCGGCGCGCCGTCGGGCAGCGCCGCGCCCGGCTCGGCCGGCGTGGCCGGCATCGTCAGGAATTGGTTCACCGACTGGGCCACGTTCCGGGACTCGCCGGGCGCACCCTGGTTGTGGCTGAAGGCCTGCGCCGCCGCCATGAGCAGCTGGGTCGCCTGCCCCGGGTTGGTGGCGGCCTGCTGAATGATCGGGCTCAGCTGCGACAGCGCCGGTAGGCCCGGGAGTTCTTGGGTCGAATTCGGTTGCGGTGTCGCCGGGTCGGCTGCCGCGCTCGGGCAGCACCCGAACGCGGCAGCCGATGCCGTCACGACAGCGGCCAATCCTTTGGACAAATTCCAAGTGGTTGCCACGGTGTGTCCTCCGGTCAGTAGGGGGTTGGCGTTGCTGTCTGGCTAATTACTCAGGGCAGGGCGGCGAGCAGCGGAGCGACCGGGTTGGCCCCGGTGGCCGGTGCGGCCGGTGTCGCCGGAGCGGCCGGCGCGGCCGGGGCCCCAGCGAGCGCCGGCAGGTCCTGCGGCAGGGTCATCTGCGCGGGCATGTTGACCGGCAGGTTGGGCAGGAACGCGGGCATGTCGACCTTCGCCTGCGGAATCTGCGGGGTCGGCGGGGTGGCCGGGGCAGTCGGCGTCGACAGGCCCGGGATGGCCGGCAGTCCGGGAATGGACGACGTGGCCGGGGCGGCGGGCGCCGGCTGCGTCAGGCCGGGGATCAACCCCTGCAGGCCCTGCGCCGTCGACGGGGCGGAAGGCGTCGGTGCCTGGGCCAGCCCGGGGATCGACGGGATCGCCGCGGAATTCGCCGGGGACGGCGTGGCGGCCGACGGAACACCCGGGAAGGTGATGCCGGGGGCGGCCGGCGCGGCCGGCGGGGTCGCGCCGAGAGCGGTGGCGAGGTTCTGCAGGATTTGGGGCGCGTTGGCTGCCGAACTGATCAGCTGCTGCGGAATGTTGGGGATCGGCGGAGCCGGCACGGGGTCGGCGTGGGCGATACCGCCCGTGAGTAGGGCTGCGGACGAACCGACTACGACGGCCGCTGCACGCAAGTAAGTCCAGATGGTTGGCATGACTCTCCCTGGTTGTGGATTACGGGGTCCAGCGCCGAAGTTACGTTGATACTGGTGGGACTCAAGTGACACGTGTGGCATTTATTTGATCGTTATTGATACGAGTGACGGCGGTGACCGAACGCCCACCGACCCGGACTTTGGCCGCGACGGCGTCCGCCCGGCCCGCCTCGATCGCTAAAGTCGGCTCATCGACACCACCTCGGCCGCCCTGGCGGCATCGGATCGCCGGCGGTTCCTGAGTCTGCTTCGGGCGGTCGCACCCGCGCTGCTGCTCGCCGCCAGCGTCGCCGCGCGGCTCGGCTGGACGTACCTGGCGCCGCATGGCGCGAACTTCGTCGACCTGCACGTCTACCTCGGCGGGGCAGCCGCCATCGACCATCCAGGCACGCTGTACAGCTACGTCTACGCCGACCAGACGCCGGACTTCCCGCTGCCGTTCACCTATCCGCCGTTCGCGGCGGTCGTGTTCTACCCGCTGAGTCTGCTGCCGTTCGGCCTGGTCGCCTTCGGGTGGCAGATCGCGACGATAGTCGCGTTGTACGGCGCGATCCGGATCAGCCAGCGTCTGATCGGCGTCGCACCCGCCGACGGCCGCCGCGTGGCCATGGTGTGGACGGCGATCACCATCTGGATCGAACCCCTGCGCAGCACCTTCGACTACGGGCAGGTCAACGTGTTGCTAATGCTCTTGGTGCTGTGGGCGGTGTTGACGACGCGGTGGTGGCTGTCGGGGCTGCTGGTCGGCGTGGCGGCCGGCATCAAGCTGACGCCCGCCATCTCGGGCGTCTACCTGGTCGGGGTGCGGCGATGGGCGGCGGCGGCCTTCTCCGTCGTCGTCTTCCTCGCCACCATCGGCGTGTCGGCCTTGGTGGTCGGCGATCAGACCGGCTACTACTTCACGAAGTTGCTGGGCGACGCGCACCGAGTGGGGCCCATCGCCACCTCCTTCAACCAGTCCTGGCGCGGCGGGATCTCCCGGATCCTGGGCCACGACGCCGGCTTCGGCCCGCTGGTGTTGATCGCCATCGGCGCCACCGCGGTGGTGGCGGTGCTGGCGTGGCGGGCGCTGGAGCCGTCCGACCGGCTGGGCAAGTTAGTGGTGGTCGAGCTGTTCGGGCTGCTGATGTCCCCGATCTCCTGGACCCACCACTGGGTGTGGCTGGTGCCGCTGATGATCTGGGCGATTCACGGGCCGCCCCGAGAGCGGCCCGGCGCACGGATCGTCGGTTGGGGCTGGCTCGTTCTCGCCATCGTCGGCGTGCCGTGGTTGCTGAGCTTCGCGCAGCCGAGCATCTGGCAGATCGGCCGGCCGTGGTACCTGGCCTGGGCCGGCCTGGTCTACATCGTGGCGGCGGTGGCGACGCTGGTCTGGATCGCCGCCACCGGCGAACGTCACGCTGGCGTGACCGCCACCGGCGAACGCCACGCTGGCGTGACGTTCGAGGACGGGGCCGACGATTAACGGGGCCGACGATTAACGGGGGCGCCGATTGGTTAGCTGCCGACGATCCCGTCGATGTCGCGCGCCATGGCGACATCCTTTTCGGTGATGCCACCCTCGGAATGCGTCACCAGGGCGAAAGTCACCGTCCGCCAACGGATATCGATGTCCGGGTGATGGTCCTTGCTCTCCGCGTGCTCGCCCACCCGGCGCACCGCGTCGATGCCGGCGAGAAAACTCGGGAACTTGATCGAGCGGCGCAGCGCACCGTCGACGCGCTCCCATCCATTGAGATCGGGCAGTGCGGCGTCCACCTGCTCATCCGATAACACAGCCATGTTTCGACCGTATACCGTCTGGCCATGCCGACCCAGATCGTCGTCGCGGGCGCGGTCATCCGCAGCGCCACGGTGCTGGTGGCGCAACGCCTCCGACCGCCCGAGTTGGCCGGCCGCTGGGAACTGCCCGGCGGCAAGGTCGCGCCGGGTGAAACGGAGCCGGACGCGCTGGCCCGGGAGCTGGCTGAGGAGTTGGGCCTCGATGTCGGCGACGTCGCGGTGGGCGACCGGCTGGGCGACGACATCGCGCTGCAGGGTATGACCCTGCGGGCGTACCGCGTGCGATTGCTCAGTGGCGAGCCGCATCCGCGCGACCATCGCGCGCTGCGCTGGGTGAGCGCGGACGAGCTACCCGATGTCGATTGGGTGCCTGCCGACCGCGGCTGGGTGCCTGACCTGGTGCGGACGCTGTCCGCGGCCGCCTCATAACGAGCCCACAGCCTTTCCGCAGCCGACGTCCAGCGCCGTAGAAGGTCGGCACGGTGAACTTGGGATATAAACCCAACATGTACTTGTAAGAACTATTGGCCTAGAAGTGTGTGCCGGAAGCGATTCTTCGTCTCAACACAGTGCTGACGGCGTCCGCGCCGGAGACTTCTGGGCTCGCAAAACTCATGTTAACCAGACATTTTCTCGCTGAAGGGCCGCGCCTGGCGCGGGTGCTGGACCGTCGCGCGCGCCCGACGCTGGTGCGCGATCGTTCCCCGGGCCACTGGCTGCCGACCATGCCGTCCCGGGCCCGTGCCGGCCGATGAATCGATGGGCCGAGGCCCAGCACAACGCGTCCCGGGTCGAAACGCCGGCCCGGTCACCACGCGCGGCGCTACGGAGTAGAAGGGGTACCTGTTGACTGTCACACCACACGTTGGTGGAGCGCTCGAGGAGTTGCTGGAGCGCAGCGGTCGGTTCTTCACGCCCGGTGAGTTTTCGGCCGACCTGCGCACCGTGACACGCAAGGGCGGCCGCGAGGCCGACGTGTTCTACCGCGACCGGTGGAGCCACGACAAGGTGGTCCGCTCCACCCACGGGGTCAACTGCACCGGTTCCTGCTCCTGGAAGATCTACGTCAAGGACGGGATCATCACGTGGGAGACCCAGCAGACCGACTATCCCTCGGTGGGCCCGGACCGGCCGGAGTACGAGCCGCGTGGGTGTCCCCGCGGCGCGTCGTTCTCCTGGTACAGCTACTCGCCCACCCGGGTGCGCTACCCCTACGCCCGCGGCGTGCTGGTCGAGATGTACCGGGAGGCCAAGGCGCGGCTCGGCGATCCGGTATTGGCGTGGGCCGACATTCAGGCCGACCCCGAGCGCCGTCGCCGCTATCAGCGCGCCCGCGGCAAAGGGGGACTGGTCCGGGTCACCTGGGCCGAGGCCACCGAGCTGATCGCCGCCGCCCACGTGCACACCATCAAGGCCTACGGGCCCGACCGGGTCGCCGGCTTTTCGCCCATCCCGGCGATGTCGATGGTGTCCTACGCCGCCGGGTCGCGGTTCTTCGAGCTGATCGGCGCCCCCATGACGTCGTTCTACGACTGGTACGCCGACCTGCCGGTCGCGTCGCCGCAGGTGTTCGGTGATCAGACCGACGTGCCCGAGTCCGGGGACTGGTGGGACGCAGCGTATTTGATGATGTGGGGCTCCAACGTGCCGATCACCCGGACACCCGACGCGCACTGGATGGCCGAGGCCCGTTACCGCGGCACCAAGGTGGTGACCGTCAGCCCCGACTACGCCGACAACACCAAGTTCGCCGACGAGTGGATGCCATGCGCCGCCGGCACCGACGGGGCGCTGGCGATGGCGATGGGCCACGTCATCCTCTCGGAATGTTACGTGCACAAAGAGGTTCCGTTCTTCACCGACTTCGCGCGCCGCTACACCGACCTGCCGTTCCTGATCAAGCTGGAATCCCGCGGCGACATGCTGGTGCCGGGCAAGAACCTCACGGCGGCCGACCTGGGCAGAGGCGTGGAGAACGCGGCGCTCAAGCCGGCGGTGCTGGACGAGGCCACCGATTCGGTGGTCGTGCCGCATGGCTCACTGGGATTCCGCTACGGCGAGGACGGCGTCGGCAAGTGGAACCTCGATCTCGGCGGCCTGATGCCGGCGCTCAGCGTGCGAAGCGCGCACGGCGACAGCACGCTGGTACACCTCGCCAGCTTCGACACGCTGAACGGCGAAGGCGCCACGATCGCACGCGGTGTCCCGGTGCGTCGTGTCGGAAACCACCTGGTGTGCACCGTTTTCGACCTGATGCTCGCCCAGTACGGGGTGGCGCGACCGGGATTGCCCGGCGACTGGCCCACCGGCTACGACGACCCGACTCAGCAGAACACCCCCGCATGGCAGGAGGCGATCACCGGGGTTTCGGCCGCGCAGGCCATCCGCGTCGCCAAGGAATTCGCCCGCAGCGCAGAGGAATCCGGCGGCCGGTCGATGATCATCATGGGCAGCGGGATCTGTCAGTGGTTTCACGGTGACGCCATCTACCGCGCGGTGCTCGCGCTGCTGATGCTCACCGGCTCGATGGGACGCAACGGCGGGGGCTGGGCCCATTACGTCGGCCAGGAAAAGGTGCGTCCGCTCACCGGTTTTCAGACCATGGCGATGGCCACCGACTGGGTGCGGCCGCCGCGGCAGGTGCCGGGCGCCTCGTACTGGTACGCGCACACCGACCAGTGGCGCTACGACGGCTACGGCGCCGACAAGTTGGCCAGCCCGCTGGGCCGCGGCCGGTTCGCGGGCAAACACACGATGGACCTGCTCGCCTCGGCGACGGCGATGGGCTGGAGCCCGTTCTATCCGCAGTTCGACCGCTCCAGCCTGGACGTCGCCGACGAGGCCCGCGCCGCCGGTCGCGACGTCGCCGACTACGTCGCCGAGCAGCTGCGCGACCGCAAACTCAAGCTGTCCGTCACCGATCCCGACAACCCGGTCAACTGGCCGCGAGTGCTTACGGTGTGGCGGGCCAACCTGATTGGATCGTCGGGCAAGGGCGGCGAATACTTCCTGCGCCACCTGCTGGGCACCGATTCCAACGTGCAGGCCGAGCCGCCCGCCGACGGCATACCGCCCGCCGACGTGGTGTGCGAGGGGGACATCCCCGAGGGCAAGCTCGACCTGATGATGTCGATCGACTTCCGGATGACCTCGACGACGCTGGTCTCGGACATCGTGCTGCCGGCGGCGACCTGGTACGAGAAGGCCGACATCTCCAGCACGGACATGCACCCGTATGTGCACGCCTTCAGCGCCGCGACGGATCCGCCATGGGAAACCCGTTCGGACTTCGACGCTTTCGGCGCAATCGCGCGCGCCTTCAGCGCGCTGGCCAAGCGGCACCTGGGCACCCGCAGCGACGTGGTGCTGACCGCGCTGCAGCACGACACCCCCGACGCGATGGCCTATCCCGACGGGACCGAGGAGGACTGGCTGCACACCGGCGCGACGCCGGTGCCCGGACGCAGCATGGCCCGGCTCACCGTGGTGGAACGCGATTACGGCGCCGTCTACGACAAGTGGCAGACCCTCGGACCGCTCGTCGACACCTTCGGGGTGACCACCAAGGGCGTCACGGTGCATCCGTTCCGCGAGGTGGAGGAACTGTCCGCCAAGTTCGGCGTGATGAATTCCGGTGCAGGAGCGGGCCGTCCGGCCATCACGACCGCGGCGCGCATGGCCGACGTGCTGCTGCTGCTGTCCGGCACGACCAACGGGCGGCTCGCCGTCGAGGGCTTCCGCGAGCTGGAAAAGCGGACGGGCCAGCGGCTGGCGCACCTGGCCGAGGGCAGCGAGGAACGCCGCATCAGCTACGCCGACACCCAGGCACGGCCGGTGCCGGTGATCACCAGCCCGGAATGGTCGGGCAGCGAAACCGGTGGACGCCGCTACGCGCCGTTCACCATCAACATCGAGAACCTCAAGCCGTTCCACACCCTGACCGGGCGGATGCATTTCTACCTGGCCCACGACTGGGTCGAGGAACTCGGCGAGCACCTGCCGGTGTTCCGTCCGCCGCTGGACATGACGCGGCTGTTCGGGCAGCCCGAGCTCGGCCCCACCCCGGACGGGATCGGGCTCACGGTGCGGTATTTGACGCCGCACTCCAAGTGGTCCTTCCACTCCACGTATCAGGACAACCTGTACATGCTCTCGCTGTCCCGGGGCGGGCCGACGATGTGGATGAGCCCCGGCGACGCAGCCAAACTCGAAGTCCGCGACAACGATTGGGTCGAGGCGGTCAACGCCAACGGCATCTACGTGTGCCGGGCCATCGTCAGCCACCGGATGCCCGACGGCGTGGTGTTCGTCTACCACGTGCAGGAGCGCACGGTCGACACACCCCGCACCGAAACCAACAACAAGCGCGGCGGCAACCACAACGCGCTGACCCGCGTCCGCATCAAGCCGAGCCACCTCGCCGGGGGCTACGGCCAGCACGCGTTCGCCTTCAACTACCTGGGACCGACCGGCAATCAGCGTGACGAGGTCACCGTGGTGCGCCGCCGCAGCCAGGAGGTGACGTACTAGATGCAAGTCATGGCGCAGCTGGCGATGGTGATGAACCTCGACAAGTGCATCGGGTGCCACACCTGCTCGGTCACCTGCAAGCAGGCCTGGACCAACCGTTCGGGCACCGAGTACGTGTGGTTCAACAACGTCGAAACCCGTCCGGGACAGGGCTATCCACGCGCTTATGAGGATCAGGAGCGGTGGCGTGGCGGCTGGAAACGCGACAAGAAGGGCCGGCTGCGGTTGCGCGACGGCGGCCGCATCCACAAGTTGTTGCGCATCTTCGCCAACCCCAGGCTGCCGATCATCGACGACTACTACGAGCCCTGGACCTACGACTACGAGAACCTGACCACCGCGCCCGCCGGCGACACATTCCCCACGGCTGCACCCAAGAGTCAGATCAGCGGCGAACCGATGAAGATCTCCTGGGGGCCGAACTGGGACGACAATCTGGGCGGCTCGCCGGAGATCCTGGCCGGTGACCCGATCCTGAAGAAGGTCAGCGAGGAGGTCAAGCTGAAGCTCGAAGAGACCTTCATGTTCTACCTGCCCCGGATCTGCGAACACTGCCTCAACCCCTCCTGCGTGGCGTCGTGCCCGTCGGGCGCGATGTACAAGCGCAGCGAGGACGGCATCGTGCTGGTCGACCAGGACCGCTGCCGGGGCTGGCGGATGTGCGTCTCGGGATGCCCTTACAAGAAGGTCTATTTCAACCACAAGACCGGCAAGGCCGAGAAGTGCACGCTGTGCTATCCGCGGATGGAGGTCGGGCTGCCGACCATCTGTTCGGAGACCTGCGTGGGGCGGCTGCGGTATCTGGGCCTGGTGCTTTACGACGTCGACCGGGTGCTGGAGGCGGCGTCGGTGGAAGACGAAAAAGACCTCTACGAGGCGCAGCGCCGAATCCTGTTGGACCCGAACGACCCCGGGGTGATCACCGCCGCGCGTGCGGCGGGCATGTCCGACGAGTGGATCGAGGCCGCCCAGCGCTCACCGGTCTACGCGCTGATCAACGACTATCGGGTGGCGCTGCCGCTGCACCCGGAATACCGCACCATGCCGATGGTTTGGTACATCCCGCCGCTGTCGCCGGTGGTCGACGCCGTCAGCCGCGACGGCCACGACGGGGAAGACCTGGGCAACCTGTTCGGCGCGCTGGACGCGCTGCGCATCCCGATGCAATACCTGGCCGAGTTGTTCACCGCCGGGGACACCGCCGTGGTGGAGGGCGTGCTGCGGCGGCTGGCGGCGATGCGCTCCTACATGCGCGACATCAACCTCGGCCGCGAAACCCAACCGCACATCCCGCAGTCCGTCGGGATGACCGAAGAGCAGATCTACGAGATGTATCGGCTGCTGGCCATCGCGAAATACGAAGACCGGTATGTCATTCCGACGGCGTTCAGCCCTCAGGCGCGCGACCTCGAGCAGCTGGGCTGCTCGCTGGACACCGACGGAGGCCCGGGCATGTACGAATCGGGCGAGCCGGTGCCCGTCGGCGTGGAAACGTTCCACGCGCTCAAGCACCCCGATGGGGAGCCGACCGCCAACGGCCGGCGGCGAGTGAACCTGCTGAACTGGGACGCGCGCCAGGTGCCCGCCGGCATGTTTCCCGAAGGGCAGCAGGGGTGAGGTTGCTGGCCGGGCGCCGGGGACGCGGCGACACCCTGCAGGACCGGCTGGTCTGGCAGGCGGCGTCGCTGCTGTTGGCCTACCCGGACGACGAGCTGCCGGGACGGTTGGACACCGTCGACGAGCTGCTCAGCCACCTCAGCGGACCCGCGGCGGCGCTGCTCGCGCAGACGCTCGCCGCGCTGCGGGCCTGCGACCCGATGGCCGCCGCGATGGATTACGTCGCGACCTTCGACATGCGGCGCCACTGCACGATGTACCTGACGTACTGGACCGCCGGGGACACCCGCAACCGCGGCCGCGAGATGGTCGAGTTCGCCGCCGCCTACCGGCAAGCGGGCGTGCAGCCACCGCGCGCCGAGGCGCCCGACCACCTGCCCGTCGTCCTCGAATTCGCCGCCACCGTCGACCCCGCGGCCGGCCGGCGGCTGCTGACCGAGCACCGCGTCCCGATCGACGTGTTGCGGGGCGCCCTCGCCGACGCGAAGTCGCCCTACGAGCCGACGGTCGCGGCGGTGTGCGCGACGCTGCCCGCCGCGACCGACTCCGACGTGCGCCGTGCGCAGCGCCTGGCCAAAGCCGGGCCGCCCGCGGAAGCCGTTGGGCTGCAACCCTTTAACTTGACCGTGCCGCCCCGACGCGAAGGAGCGCCAGGTGTTTAGCAACGTATTGTTCTGGGACATCGCGCCGTACGTCACCCTGGCGGTGTTGATCGTCGGCACCTGGTGGCGCTACCGCTACGACAAGTTCGGCTGGACCTCCCGTTCCTCGCAGATCTACGAGTCGCGGCTGCTGCGGGTGGCCAGCCCGATGTTCCACTTCGGCATCCTGGCGGTCTTCGCCGGCCACGTGATGGGGCTCTTCATCCCGCCGCGGGTGACGCACATGTTGAAGCTGAGCGACCACGCCTATCACCTGCAGGCCGTGATCGCCGGGTCATTGGCGGGCTTTGCGACCCTGGCCGGCATCGGCCTGCTGATCTACCGGCGGTTCACCCGGCCCGCGGTGTCCATGGCCACCACCCGCAGCGACAAGGTGATGTACGTGGTGCTGGTGCTGGCCATCGTCGTGGGCCTGTACTGCGACCTGATCGGCACCGGTCCGCACGGCGGCGAGTTCCACTACCGCTACACGGTCGGCCTGTGGTTCCGCCGGATCTGGCTGCTGCAGCCGCACGGCGAGGTGATGATCAACGCCCCGCTCGACTACCAGTTGCACGCCCTGATCGGCATGGTCCTGTTCACGCTCTTGCCCTTCACCCGGCTGGTGCACATCTTCAGCGCGCCGGTCGCCTACCTGTTCCGGCCCTACATCGTCTACCGCAGCCGCGAACCGCAGGGTGAACTGGTCGGCACGGCCCCGCGCCGCAGGGGCTGGTAGGTGCTTGACCACGCAATATCGCGCGTGCGTCCTGGGCTTTCGGCGTTCGGCCAGGGCGACGACACGCCGTGGCGGGCCGCCCTGGACGCACACCGGACGACCGGCGGGGCGCACCTGCCAGTTCGCCTTTGACCACCCCGCGCTGCCACAATCACCGACGTGCCATTCCGTAACGTCGCCATCGTCGCCCACGTCGACCACGGCAAGACCACCCTGGTAGACGCGATGCTGCGGCAGTCGGGCGCCCTGACTCATCGCGGCGACGACACCCAGGAACGCATCATGGACAGCGGTGACCTGGAAAAGGAAAAGGGCATCACCATCCTGGCCAAGAACACCGCCGTGCACCGCCGCAACCCGGACGGAACCGTCACGGTCATCAACGTGATCGACACCCCCGGGCACGCCGACTTCGGCGGTGAGGTGGAGCGGGGCCTGTCGATGGTGGACGGCGTCCTGCTGCTGGTCGACGCGTCCGAGGGGCCGCTGCCGCAGACGCGGTTCGTGCTGCGCAAGGCGCTGGCGGCCCACCTCCCGGTGATCCTGGTCGTCAACAAGACCGACCGGCCCGACGCCCGCATCGCCGAGGTCGTCGACGCCAGCCACGACCTGCTGCTCGACGTCGCCTCCGACCTCGACGACGAAGCCGCCAAGGCCGCCGAGCACGCGCTGGGTCTGCCGACGCTGTACGCCTCCGGCCGCGCGGGCATCGCCAGCACGACCCAGCCGGCCGACGGCGAGGTGCCCGCCGGCGACAACCTGGACCCGCTGTTCGACGTCCTGATGGAGCACATCCCGGCCCCGTCGGGGGATCCCGAGGCTCCGTTGCAGGCGCTGGTGACCAACCTCGACGCGTCCGCCTTCCTCGGCCGGCTGGCCCTGATCCGCATCTACAACGGCAAGCTGCGCAAGGGCCAGCAGGTCGCCTGGATGCGTGAGGTGGACGGGGTGCCGGTCATCACCAGCGCCAAAATCACCGAGCTGCTCGCCACCGAGGGCGTCGAGCGCAGCCCCACCGACGAGGCGATCGCCGGTGACATCGTCGCGGTCGCCGGGCTGCCCGAGATCATGATCGGGGACACGCTGGCCGACCCCGATCACGCCCACGCGCTACCGCGGATCACCGTGGACGAACCGGCGATCTCGGTGACCATCGGCACCAACACCTCGCCGCTGGCGGGCAAGGTGTCGGGTCACAAGCTGACCGCGCGCATGGTCCGCAATCGCCTCGACCAGGAGCTGGTGGGCAACGTGTCGATCCGGGTGGTGGACATCGGCCGGCCGGACGCCTGGGAGGTGCAGGGTCGCGGCGAGCTCGCCCTGGCCGTGCTCGTCGAACAGATGCGACGGGAAGGCTTCGAGCTGACCGTCGGCAAGCCGCAGGTGGTCACCAAGACGATCGACGGCACGCTGCACGAGCCCTTCGAGGCGATGACGATCGACTGCCCGGAGGAATTCGTCGGCGCCATCACCCAATTGATGGCCGCCCGCAAGGGCCGCATGGAGGAGATGGCCAACCACGCCGCCGGCTGGGTCCGGATGGACTTCATCGTGCCCAGCCGCGGCCTGATCGGCTTCCGCACCGACTTCCTCACCATCACCCGCGGCACCGGCATCGCGAACGCCGTCTTCGACGGCTACCGGCCGTGGGCGGGGGAGATCCGGGCCCGCCACACCGGCTCGCTGGTGTCCGATCGGTCCGGCGTCATCACGCCGTTCGCGATGATCCAGCTCGCCGACCGCGGCCAGTTCTTCGTCGAGCCCGGCCAGGACACCTACGAGGGCATGGTCGTCGGAATCAACCCGCGCGCAGAGGATCTCGACATCAACGTCACGAGAGAAAAGAAGCTCACCAACATGCGCTCGTCGACCGCGGACGTGATCGAGACCCTGGCCAAGCCGCTCGAGCTCGACCTGGAACAGGCCATGGAGTTCTGCGCCCAGGACGAATGCGTCGAGGTGACCCCCGAGATCGTCAGGGTCCGCAAGGTCGAGCTGGACGCCACGACCCGGGCCCGCAGCCGGGCGCGGGCCAAGGCCCGGGGTTAATCGCGCGTGCTCGGGCGGGCTGCTGGGCAGCTGCTCGTTACCCTGATCGGCATGCCGAGACGAGTCCGCCGTTTCTTCGTGACGGTCGGCGTGCTCCTCTCGCTGAGCGGGCTGGCGCTGGCGGCGTGCACGGTCAACCCCCCGCCTGCGCCGCAGAGCACCGACACGCCGCACAACTCGCCCCCGCCCCCGCCGCGGCCCACCCAGATCATCATGGGCATCGACTCGATCGGCGCCGGCTTCAACCCGCACCTGCTGTCCGACCTGTCACCGGTGAACGCGGCGATCAGCGCGTTGGTGCTGCCGAGCGCGTTTCGTCCGGTGCCGGACCCCGCGTCGCCCACGGGGTCGCGCTGGGAGATGGACCCGACCCTGCTGGAGTCCGCCGACGTCACCAACCAGAACCCGTTCACGGTGACCTACAAGATCCGGCCGGAGGCGCAGTGGACCGACAACGCCCCGATCGCCGCCGACGACTTCTGGTACCTGTGGCGCCAGATGGTCAGCCAGCCCGGCGTCGTCGACCCCGCCGGCTACGACCTGATCACCGGCGTGCAGTCGCTGGAGGGCGGCAAGCAGGCGGTGGTCACCTTCGCCCAGCCGTATCCGTCGTGGAAAGAGCTGTTCAGCAACATCCTTCCGGCGCACATCGTCAAGGACGTGCCGGGCGGTTTCGCGGCGGGGCTGGCCCGGACGCTCCCCGTGACGGGCGGCCAGTTCCGGGTGGAGAGCATCGATCCCCAGCGCGACGAGATCCTGGTGGCCCGCAACGACCGCTATTGGGGCTCACCGGCCAAGCCCGCCGTCATCTTGTTCCGGCGCGCCGGGGCGCCGGCCGCGCTGGCCGATTCGGTACGCAACGGCGACACCCAGGTGGCCCAGGTGCACGGCGGATCGGCGGCTTTCGCGCAGCTGTCCGCCATCCCGGATGTGCGCACCGCCCGGATCGTGACGCCCCGGGTCATGCAGCTGACGTTGCGCGCCAACGAGCCCAAGCTGTCCGACGCCCAGGTGCGCAAGGCGATCCTCGGGCTGCTCGACGTCGACCTGCTCGCGGCGGTGGGCGCGGGCAGCGACAACACCGTCACGCTGGACCAGGCCCAGATCCGCGCGCCCAGCGATCCCGGCTACGAGCCGACCGCGCCGCCCGCGATGACCACCCCGGCGGCACTGGCGCTGCTGGAGGGGGCCGGCTACAAGGTCGAGGGCAACGCGACGGCTTCGCCGGCCCCGACGCCGGTGAACACCGCGCCGCCCGAGGTCGTCCGCGGCCGGATCAGCAAGGACGGCCAACAGTTGTCGCTGGTCCTGGGCGTGGCGGCCAACGACCCGACTTCCGTCGCGGTGGCCAACACCGCCGCCGACCAGTTGCGCAACGTGGGCATCGCCGCCAGCGTGCTGGCGCTGGATCCGGTGACGCTGTATCGCGACGCGCTGAACAACAACCAGGTGGACGCGATCGTCGGCTGGCACCAGGCGGGCGGAAACCTGGCGACGCGGCTGGCGTCGCGGTACGGCTGCCCGGCGCTGCAGGCGACGCAGGTGCCGACCTCGACGGGGCCGACCACCAATCCGCCGTCGTCGAGCGCGCCGCCGACCGGGTCGAGCACCTCCGCCACCAGGCCGACGTCGTCCCCGCCCAATCGGCCGCCTGATCCCAACGCCCTGGTGCAGGCGCCGTCGAACCTCACCGGCATCTGCGACCGCAGTATCCAGTCGAACATCGACGCCGCGCTCAACGGCACCAAGAACATCAACGACGTGATCACCGCGGTCGAACCGCGGCTGTGGAACATGTCCACGGTGTTGCCGATCCTGCAGGACACCACGATCGTCGCGGCCGGCCCCAGCGTGCAGAACGTCAGCCTGACGGGCGTGGTGCCGGTCGGCATCGTCGGCGACGCCGGCCAATGGATCAAGACGGGGCCCTGACGGGCCTCCCGTTCAGTCCCGGCTGCTCCGGGGCGGGATCACGGTGTCGACGATCAGCGCCAGCTCCCGGCGGTTGGGCGGCGATCCGGTCAGCAAGAAGTGCTGATTGATCAGAGCCGGGCCGATGCGCGCGGTGAGCGGGGTGATCATCTCCGGATCCAGGTCGCCCTCCTCCACGGCGGCCCGCAGGATGGCTTCGACGATCTTCAGGCGGGGAGCCACCACCGCGTCCGCGAAGATGGCCCGCATCTCCGGTTCGTGCAGGAGCTGGTTGATGGTGGCCATCCCGGGGAACGCGGTCTTGCCGGCGCAGACGTCGCGGTGCGCGGTGAAGACCGTCAGCAGGTTGTCCCGGGCGGACCGGCGGGCGCGCGCCTCGGGCAACGGCGGCAAGGTATGGACCAGGGCGGCGTGCACCAGCTCGCACTTGGTGGCCCAGCGCCGGTACAGGGCGGCCTTTCCGGTGTGGGCGCGCGCCGCGATGCCCTCCATCGTCAGCCCGCCGTACCCGACTTCGGCCAGCTCGTCCAGGGTCGCCTCGTACAGCGCCCGTTCGAGGACCTCGCCCCGTCGGCGGCTCCGGCCGCCGGAGGGGGCGGTCTTGGTGAGCTGCGGCATTCCTTGATAGTAGCCGCATGCGTTCCTATCGGCCGCGACGGGACCGCAACGGCCGTCGGCGGCGGGTAGGGTGCCGTCCATGCCTGAGACTCCACGGCTACTGTTCGTCCACGCGCATCCCGACGACGAGAGCCTCAGCAACGGCGCCACTATCGCTCACTACACCGCCCGGGGGGCGGACGTGCGCGTCGTCACCTGCACACTCGGCGAGGAGGGCGAGGTCATCGGCGAGCGCTGGGCCGAGCTGGCCGTCGATCGCGCGGATCAGTTGGGAGGCTACCGGATCGGCGAGCTCACCGCCGCGCTGCGCGAGCTCGGCGTCGGCGAACCGCTGGCGCCGCCGTCCTGGCGTGCCCGGCATGCCCGAATCGCGCCATCGCCCGGCGCCGCCCAGGTAGTGG
>NZ_LZJI01000215.1 GCF_001667775.1 Mycobacterium sp. E1747 | reverse complement strand
CATCGCATTGGCGTGGCTGTATCACAACCCCGTCGTCGCCGCCACGTTGGTCGGGGCGAATTCCACCGCACAGATCGACGATGCCGTCGCCTCGCTTGAAATCACCCTCAGCGCCGACGAACTCGAGCGACTCCAGCAGCCCTACACCCCGCGGATCGACCTTCAGGGCCTGAACTCAGACTCCCCCGAAGTACAGCGCATCAGCTCGCAGTCCGCACATTCGTCCTGAAGAATGGGCTTTACTACGAAAGGTCGCCACCCATGCGATTCGTCCGCGCGACGCTGATCATCGTGGGGATCATCCAGACCGGCACCGGCGCAATGTATGTGGCGGCGCCGGAGGTGGTTGCCGCCATGCTCTGGCCTAGGTCAACCACATTCATGCCGCCGAGAACGGCCACGTCAGTAGTGGGGTGCCCCTCGGCAAGGGGCTAGAGCTAGCCGTCCGCGGGCATCGTGGTGAAGCGGGTGATCGGTCGACGGTAGGAGAATCGTCTACTTTGAGTCGACTCTGGCCAGGTGCTGTTGGGTGCTGGCGATCCTTTGTCGCTCGGAAGGCCATGCGCTGGCGTCAATGCCGAGTGCGGTGCGCAGCCAGGCCACCGTGGCGTGCTGGACGATTGCGACGCGCTCTGGACTCTCGTCGGTGGTGCGGGTGTCGTTGTAACCCTGGATACCGCCCAGGCCGTGCTCTGCGCCTTCCAGCTCAAGCAGGTCGCTTGCGCCCGGGCTGAGCCGGTAGCCGTCGATAAACCAGTCCGGACCGCGCGTGCTGAGCGGAGACTGGTCGTGGTCGCCTGCAACCACCAAGCTCGGGGTCGTCAGATCGGTGAAATCAGGGTTCATAAACGGGAAGTACTCGGTGGCCAATGGCGTCAGATCAGTGCCCCCGGTTCCGGGCAAGCAGAGCAGCAGTGCGGCCTTCACCCGTGGGTCGGCCATGCTTACCCCCGCTGCCTGGCCATTTTCGACGACGCGCGCGCCGGCCAGCATGCTGGCGGTCTGCGCTCCCCATGAATGTCCGGCCGCTGCCACCAGCCCGCGGTCGATGCGCCCGGTCAGGCCGGGCACCGCCGCTTCGACCCGGTCGAGCTGGTCGAGGATGTGTGTCAGGTCCTGGACCCGAATCCGCCAGATGTCAGGGGCGCGAGGGTCATCCGGGGCAAGACCTAGCGAGTCGAGATGGGTTGGCTGTATCACGACGAACCCGCGTGAGGCCCAGAATTCGCTCAAAGGGACGTAATCGTCCATCGTCAGCGTCATGCCATGGGAGAAGACGATGACCGGCAGGGCTCGGCCGCGCGCGGGCGTGGAGACGCGTACCTGCAAGTCGTGGCCGCGGCCCGGCGCTGTGAGGGTCACCGGTCGAACTGAGATGACCGGCGTCGTTCGGTCGATGTCGTTGTCGGCGGTGGTGAGAGTGGTGCTCATGGCTAAACCTCTTCTGAGTCATTCGGTGAGGTGGAGGACGGCGCCTAAGATGTAACCGGAACGCCGCTCCGCTAGCGTAGCGGAACAACGCTCCGTTTTTCAACCGTGATCGAAGAGGAGAAGGGTGACGCGTCCGGTCCGGGCCGCTCAGGCACGCCCTGCCAAGCGCGCCGACGCGCGCCGCAACGAACAGGCGCTCTTGGACGCCGCCGCAGCGGTGTTCGTGCGCGCGGGGGTCGACGCCCCCGTGCGTGAGATCGCAGCCGAGGCCGGCGTCGGGGTGGGCACCATCTATCGGCACTTTCCCACCCGCGCCGAACTCGTGGTGGCGGTTTTTCGCCATCAGCTCGATGCGCTGTCCTCGCTCGAGGCGATCGTCCCGACACCCGACGAGAACCCGTTTGCAGCGCTGCGGTCGTGGGTCCACCGGTTCGCCGACTTCCTGGTCACCAAGCATGGCTTGGCCCGGGCGTTGCGCTCAGACCAGGCCGGCTTCGACACTTTGCATGCCGAATTCCTTGAACGCCTGCTGCCCGTGTGCGATCGACTGATGAAAGCTGCTGCGGCAAGGGGCCTTCCGCGCGGCGACGTTCGGCCACTCGACTTCCTGCACGGCGTCGGCAACCTCTGCATCGGCGTTGAAGCCGATCCTGAATATGACGTTCACGGCATGATCGATCTGTTCATCGCGGGCTTGGCGCAACCCTCGATTGACCAGTAGCCCACGCGCACGGTTCCAGGATCCGCCTCAACACGCGCCAGGCCTGGTCCTGGACGATCGATCCTCATCTCGCCGCGGACGGCCCGTGATGAATCGATTCTCGCCGTAACCTGCACGCTGCGGGCTTGGACTCGAAAGGCTTTCGGGCAGACGTATCCACGCGATCTTCTCGACGAGATTTGGCAGGATCACGTGCTCGACGGTCGTGTCCGATACAACCTGTTTTCCAGTCGAACCAGGCCTAGAGCAGCCCGAGCAGCTGCAGGCCGCGCACGTACTGCACGACGACCGGCGGCGAAACGTGCGGAATGTCGTTGTCGGGGCCCACTTTCGCGTCTTGTACCGCCGCGCGGAACCGATCGGTGGACGCGAAGCGGGTGTGCGGATCAGCTGGCTGCAGCGCGGTGGCGTTCGCCGCGAGCAGCACGCTCAGGATGGAGTGTTCACGCGCGCGGTCCGGCAGTGCGCGCAGCCTGGCCTCGAACACCTGCAACCACTCATCGAAATCGTCGATGCGCTCGATCGGATAGCCGGCCTCGATCAACCAGTCGACGTATTCGTCCAGCCCGATGCCGTCATCGTGCGAGTTCATGACGTGATAGGTCTCGACCCCGTCGACGACCTGAGCGCCCAGCGTTGCGATCGCCTCGGCGACGAATTCCACGGGCAGACCGTCGTAATGTGCCCGCTGGCGGTTCCCCTGCGGGTCAAGGCGATAGAACGACTTGGGCGCGACTCCGGTCGCCACGACGCTGAGCACCATCCGGGTGACCAGATCCGACAGGTTGAGCTGGCCCGCGTAGGTGGTGTCGGCCAGGATCATCCCGCTGCGGAATACGGCGACCGGTAGCCCGCAGTGCTCGTGCGCCTCGCGCAGCAGCACCTCCGCGGCCCACTTGCTGTTGCCATAGCCGTTGACGCGGGTGCCGTCGTTCGTGCGACTGGGACTGATCACCCGGATGTCGGCGTCTTCGAGGAACGCCGACGGCTCGATCGGGTCGCCCACGTTGGCCGTCGACACGTAGTTGAAGGGCTTGAGCCTGCTGGTCAGCGCCAATCGGATGAGTTCGGCGGTGCCGACCACGTTGGGGACGAACAGTTCGCTGTAGGGTAACGCGCCGTTGACCACCGCCGCCGCGTCGACGATCAAGTCCACGGAGTCGGCCAGGCGTTGCCAATCCTGCTGGAGTAAGCCAAGGTTCGGTTCGCCCTTGTCTCCGGCGATGACCTTGAGATGATCGCCGGCCAACTCGTGGAAGTACGCGGTCAGCCGCGGATCCCCGCTGTCGAAGGTCTGTTCGAGGCGGCGCCTGGCGTCCTCGTCCGACGCGGCCCGTACCAGGCAGATCAGCTTGCCGTCGGCCAATTCCAGCCGCTCGAGCCACTGCAGCGTCAGGTACCGCCCGAGGAATCCGGTTGCCCCGGTCAGCAACACCGTGCGGACGCGGGGGCTGGGCCCGGGCAGTGACGACGCACCGGCCAGCGTCGTGGCGTCGACGAACTTGTCCAGCGTCAGGTCGCGTGCGTGCACCTTCGCGGGGGCGGAGCCGTGCACGGCCACGAAGCGTGGGTCGTCGGCGTGATCGTCCACGCGTTGGCTCAGGCCGGCGACCGTGGGGGTGTCGAACAGCGTGCGCACTGTCAGATGGGTGTTGAGGGTCTTGTTGAGGGTGGCGATGAGGCGCATCGCGGACAGCGAGTCGCCGCCGAGGTCGAAGAAGGAGTCGTCGATTCCCACTCGATCCAGCCCCAGCACCTCGGCGTAGGTGTCGGCGAGCAGGCATTCGAGGTCGTTGCCGGGTGCCCGGTACTCGGCGTCGCGGTACGCGGGCACCGGCAGCGCGCGGGTGTCCAGCTTTCCGTTGACCGTCAACGGCAGCGCCTCGATCACCACGAGCGCCGCCGGGATCATGTAGGGCGGCAAGCTTTGTCGTAGCTGTGCCCGCGCGGCCGCGACGTCGAGCCTACCGGGCAAAGACTCCGTGACGTAACCGACCAGACGCTTGTCACCGCGCCGGTCCTCGCGAACGATGACCACCGCCTGGTCGACGGCATCCACGGCGGCCAACGCGGCCTGGATCTCACCGAGCTCGATGCGGTAGCCGCGGATCTTCACCTGTTCGTCGATGCGGCCCAGATAATCCAATTGCCCGTCAGCGCGCCACCGCACCAAATCGCCGGTGCGGTACATCCGCTGACCGGGCATTCCGAACGGGCACGCGACGAACCGCGACGCGGTCAACCCCGGGCGGCGCAGGTAGCCCGCTCCCAATCCGCGCCCGGCCACGTATAACTCACCGACGGTGCCCACCGGCACCCTCCCCAGCCACGGGTCGAGGACGAAGAACGCCGCCCCGGGCACCGGCGCGCCGATCGGCGGCGTTCCCGTCCCGGCGCTCAACGGCGGGCTGACCGCCACACACATCGTGGTCTCGGTCGGGCCGTAGGCGTTGGTCATCACCCGGTCCGGCGCCCACCGATCGACCAGCTCCGCCGAACACGCCTCGGCGGCCACCACCAACGCCACCGACTCCAACACCCGCGGGGACAGCGCCGAGACCGCCGAGGGGGTCTGGTGCAACACCGTGACACCTTCGTCGATCAGCAACGCTTGCAAGTCATCCGGCAGCGCGGCGACCGCTTCGGGCACGATCACCAGTCGCGAGCCATGCAGCAGCGCTCCCCAGATTTCCTCGACCGAGGCGTCGAAGGCGTAGGAATACCATTGCGACCACGCCTCATTCGGCCCCGATGGCAGTCCGACGTGCAGCGAGGCGAGCAGCTGGGTCACGTTCGCGTGCGTGGTGGCCACGCCCTTGGGCACACCGGTCGTGCCCGAGGTGTAGATAATGTGCGCGATGTCGTCGGCGGCCGGCGGCGGTAATGCGCTGTCGGGCATGGCCTGGACGGCGGGGCCGTCGGCATCGATGACCGGCATGTCGTGGGCGGCGAACCGCGACGCCAACTCGGCGGTGGTCAGCGCCGCGACCGGACCGGCGTCGGCGATCACGAAGTCAACGCGCGCGTCGGGCACGGCGGGATCGATCGGCAGGTACGCCGCCCCGGACTTCAGGACGGCCAGGATCGCCACGATCGCCGTCGCCGAGCGCGGGAACGAGATCGCCACACACTCGCCCGGCGCCGCGCCCAGCCCGACGAGGTGGTGCGCCAACCGATTGGCGGCCACGTCCAACTCACGGTACGTCATCGTCGCGCCGGTGACACTGAGTGCCACCGCATCCGGGGTGCGGGCCACCTGGGCGGCGAACAGCTCGGGCACCGACGCCGCGGGCACCGGCTGGCAGAGCATGGCCCGATTGCCGATGACGTCGAGGCGCACCCGCTCGGTGTCGTCGAGCACGTCAACCGACGACAACGGTCGCGTCGGGTCGGCCGTCAGCCCCGTCAACACACGCTCCAGCCTGTCCACAAGCCGCGCAACGGTTTCGGGGTCGAACAGATCCGTGCGGAATTCCACTCCGCCGCCGATGCCCGCGGGTTCGTCGTCCGCGCCGAAGCGTTCGCCGAGCGAAAACGTCAGGTCCATGCGGGCCGCGTGGCTCTCAAGCGGCAGCTGGGCGACGCTCAGGTCACCCAGGTTCAGGCCCGCGACCGGGTCGTTGCCGTGCTCGCGCAGGTTCTGCCAGGTCACCGACACCTGGACGAGCGGGTGGTGGCTCAACGAGCGGATCGGATTGAGCCGCTCGACGAGCAACTCGAAGGGCACGTCCTGGTGTTCGAGGGCCTCCAGGCTGCGGGTACGGACCTGGGCAAGAAAATCGGAGACCGTGGCGTCTCCCCTCGCGTCCACCCGCAGGATCAACGTGTTGACGAAGAAGCCCACCAACCGCTCCAGCGCGGCGTCACGCCGGCCCGCGACGGCGAACCCCACCGAAACATCCGCGGTAGCAGCAACTTTAGCGAGCAACACGGCCAGGGCCGCCTGGACGACCATGAAGCTGGTCGCGTTGTGCTGACGGGCCGTCGCGCGCACCTGCCGCTGCAACCGCGCCGGCCATTCCACGGCCACCCGCGCCCCCCGGTGGTCGGCCGTCGAGGGATAAGGCCGGTCGGTGGGCAGCCGCAGCCGCTCGGGCATTCCCGCCAGCACACCCTGCCAGTACGCCAGCTCGGTCGCGAGGTGGCTAGTGCTGTCGTCCGGATCGCCGAATTGCGCGCGCTGCCACAGCGTGTAGTCCGCGTACTGCACGGGCAGCGGGGCCCACTGCGGGGCGTGCCCTAT
>NZ_LZJI01000214.1 GCF_001667775.1 Mycobacterium sp. E1747 | reverse complement strand
CTGCTCGACTTCTTCGCCGAGCTGACCATCTACACCTCGACAGCCTGCCTGATCGGGCTGAAATTCCGTGAACAGCTCGATCACCGGTTCGCGGACTACTACCACATGCTGGAGCGGGGCACCGACCCGCTCTGCTACGTCGACCCCTACCTGCCGATCGAAAGTTTCAAGCTCCGTGACGAGGCGCGGGTGAAACTCGTTGCGTTGGTGCAGGAGATCATGGACCAGCGGCTGGCCAATCCACCGAAGGACAAGTCCGACCGCGACATGCTCGACGTGCTGGTCTCGATCAAGGACGAGGAGGGCAAACCGCGCTTCTCGGCCGACGAGGTGACCGGGATGTTCATCTCGCTGATGTTCGCTGGCCACCACACCAGTTCCGGGACCTCGGCGTGGACGCTGATCGAGCTGATCCGCCACCCCGATGTTTACGCAGAGGTGCTCGCCGAGCTCGAGGAGCTCTACGCCGACGGTCAGGCCGTGAGTTTCCATGCGCTGCGGTCGATCCCGAAGTTGGACAACGTGGTCAAGGAGACCCTGCGGCTGCATCCGCCGCTGATCATCCTGATGCGGGTCGCCAAGGGAGAGTTCGAGGTCGAGGGCTTCGGAATTCACACCGGCGACTACGTCGCGGCGTCCCCGGCGATCTCGAACCGGATTCCCGAGGACTTTCCCGATCCCGACGCCTTCAAGCCCGATCGCTACAACAAGCCCGAGCAGGCCGACATCGTCAACCGGTGGACCTGGATTCCGTTCGGCGCCGGACGCCACCGCTGCGTCGGGGCCGCCTTCGCCCAAATGCAGATCAAGGCCATCTTCTCGGTCCTCTTGCGTGAGTACGAGTTCGAGATGGCCCAGCCGGCCGACAGCTATCACAACGACCACTCCAAGATGGTCGTGCAGCTCGCCCGGCCGGCGAGGGTCCGGTACCGCAAGCGGAAAGCCTGACGCATCATGGGTTTTCGAATCGAGGCCGATCTGGACCTGTGTCAGGGCCACGCTATGTGCGAACTGGAGGCGCCCGACTACTTCCGGGTGCCCAAGCGGGGCAAGGTCGAGATCCTCGACCCCGAGCCGCCCGAAGACGCCCGCGATGAAGTCGAGCGCGCGGTCGCCATGTGCCCAACGCAAGCACTGTTCATCAAAGAAGATGAGGGAGACTGACTTATGAAATCCCAAGCGTCACGCGAGGAACTCGAGGCATGGGTCGACCGCTGGCTACAGGCCAACAAGGACTGTGAGAAGGCCGGCGACTGGCGACCGTTGGCCGACTTCTACACCAGGGACGCCACCTACGGCTGGAACATCGGCCCCAAGGAAGACGTGATGTGCGTCGGCGTCGACGAGATCCGCGACATCGCCCTCGGCCTGGAGATGGAGGGGCTGGAGAACTGGGTGTACGAGTACCAGAAGGTGCTCATCGACGAGAAGCAGGGCGAGATCGTCGGCTTCTGGAAGCAGATCGTCAACAAGTCAGACGGCACCCAAGACGAGATCTACGGCATCGGTGGCAGCTGGTTTCGCCTGAATGCCGACAACCTCATCGAGTGGCAGCGTGACTTCTTCGACTTCGGTCACGTCGCGACGATGTTCGCGAAGCTGATCGAGTCCGGCGATCTGTCCACCGGCATGCAGAAGCGGATCGAGCGCAGCGTCGCCGGGGAGAAGCTGCCGGGCTACTACCCGCTGGGCGAGGCACCGGCGCCCCTGTGGTGATCGGCCGGAGGGGTCCCCGGTATTTACAGCCCGGTGACGCACGCCATAATGGTCTGACGAACAAGAACACGTTCTAAACATGTCGTCGGGGTCCTGACCGGCCGTATTGACAAACTTTCGGTCAGAGCTTGCTAATGGAGGTTGTTCATGAAGACAAAAGGCGCTCTGATCTGGGAGTTCAACCAGCCGTGGTCCATCGAGGAGATCGAGATCGGCGACCCGCAAGCGCATGAGGTCAAGATCCAGATGGAAGCGGCGGGCATGTGCCACTCCGACCACCACCTGGTCACCGGCGGTATCCCGATGGCGGGCTTCCCGGTCCTCGGCGGCCACGAGGGCGCCGGAATCGTCACCGAGGTCGGCCCCGGCGTGGAAGACATCGCCCCCGGTGACCACGTGGTGCTGTCCTTCATCCCGTCCTGCGGTTCCTGCCCCACGTGCCAGGCCGGCATGCGCAACCTGTGCGACCTGGGCGCCGGTCTGCTGGGCGGTGCCGCGGTCTCCGACGGCACGTTCCGCATCCAGGCGCGTGGCCAGAACGTCTTCCCCATGACGTTGCTGGGCACCTTCTCGCCGTACATGGTGGTGCACCGCAGCTCGGTGGTGAAGATCGACCCGTCGGTGCCGTTCGAGGTGGCCGCCCTGGTCGGCTGCGGCGTCACCACCGGCTACGGCTCGGCGGTCCGCACCGCCGACATCCGGCCGGGCCAGGACGTCGCGATCGTCGGCGTCGGCGGCGTCGGGATGGCGGCGCTGCAGGGCGCCGTCAACGCGGGTGCCCGCTACATCTTCGCGATCGACCCGGTCGAATGGAAGCGCGACCAGGCGCTGAAATTCGGTGCCACCCACGTGTATCCCGACATCAACGCCGCGCTGATGGGCATCATGGAGGTCACCTACGGCCTGATGGCCCACAAGGTCGTGGTCACCGTCGGTGAACTGCACGGCGCCGACATCGACAACTACCTGAACATCACCCAAAAGGGCGGCACCTGCGTGCTGACCGCCATCGGCAGCCTGCTGGACACGAACGTCAACCTGAACCTGGCGATGCTCACGCTGATGCAAAAGAACCTGCAGGGCACCATCTTCGGCGGCGGCAACCCGCAGTACGACATCCCGCAGCTGCTGTCGATGTACACCGCCGGCAAGCTGAACCTGGACGACATGGTCACCACCCAGTACCGCCTCGAGCAGATCAACGAGGGCTACCAGGACATGCTGGAGGGCAAGAACATTCGCGGCGTCATCCGGTACACGGACGCCGACCGGTAACTCCCCACCCGCTGAGTCCCGAGTGAGCGGGTTCGGTCACCTGATGGCGCCGGACCGAATCGGCGCCATGACGGTGCGCCCGCGTCGTCGTGTCTGCGATGGAGACTATGCAGGCACGCCCGACGGGCTGGCGTCGGAACGCACCCGCCCCAGGGGCGCCCCCGGCCTGATCACGGTGGGCGCCACCGGGATAGACCATCAACACCCCGAAACGCCGCCAACGACTGCACCGGGCTCGGACTGATCCGCAAGGCCGCCGAGGAAGGCGCGCGCCGCGTGCGCAATCTAACGACAGGAGAGATAACCATGACCCAAACCGCGCAATCCCCGGCGCTAACCGCGTCGCAGTCGTCGTGGCGCTGCGCGCAAGGCAAAGACCGGGATGGCTGGCTGGCGCTGATGACCGACGATGTCGTCATCGAGGATCCGATCGGCAAGTCCGTCACCAACCCCGACGGCACCGGTGTGCGCGGCAAGGCCGCCGTCGGCGAGTTCTTCGACAACAACATCGCCAAGAATCAGCTGACCATCACGTGCGAAGAGACCTTCCCATCGAGTTCACCCGACGAGGTCGCCCATATTCTGGTGCTGCAGAGCAAGTTTGAGGGCGGTGTCACCAGCAAGGTGCGCGGCGTGTTCACCTATAAGGTCAACGAGGCGGGGCTGATTACCAACATGCGCGGATACTGGAACCTCGACGTCATGGAGTTCGGCCAGGAGGACTGAGCCGTCGCTCGGACGCAGGGATATCGCCTTCTCCAACTTGATAGCGCCGGTGATATCAAATTCGGCGAACCCCTTATGGCCGCTCCGTCGTCCCATCGCGGGCGAAGGGGCGGCTACCCGGCGGGAAGTTCGACGCCCCTATGCTGGGGCCCATGGCGTCGATCTTCACCAAGATCATCAACCGTGAACTTCCCGGCCGTTTCGTCTACGAGGACGACGACGTCGTCGCGTTCTTGACGATCGAACCCATGACCCAGGGCCACACGCTGGTGGTGCCGCGTGCCGAAATCGATCAGTGGCAGGACGTCGACCGCGAGACCTTCGGCCGAATCATGGCCGTGAGTCAGCTCATCGGCAAGGCCGTGTGCAAGGCCTTCAAGACCGAGCGCGCGGGGGTCATCATCGCCGGGCTGGAGGTGCCCCACCTGCACGTCCACGTCTTTCCCACCCGTCGCCTGAGCGACTTTGGGTTCGCCAGCGTCGACCGCAACCCGTCAGCGGAGTCCCTGGACGAGGCTCAGGCCAAGATCAAGGCGGCGCTGGCTCAATTGGCGTGAACCGGTGCCGGGGCCGGCATCTCGCTGACGCGCGGGAGGGTAACGCGGAAACAGCAGCCCTCCCCGGGCGAGGTCGTCACCTTGACGTTGCCGCCGTGCGCGCGCACCAGTGAGTCGACGATCGACAGCCCCAAACCGGTGCCACCGCTGGCACGCGCGCGCGACGAGTCCGTGCGGTAGAACCGCTCGAACACCCGTGACGCATCCTGCTCGGTCATGCCGGGGCCCTTGTCGGCCACTTCCAGCACCGCGTCGGCGCCCTTGGTGCCCACCCGAACGGTGACGTCGGCGTTCTCCGGGGTGTGCTGTAAGGCGTTGGCGACCAAGTTGCTCAGCACCTGCCGGATCCGCGGTTCGTCGCCGAGCACCTCCGGGGTTCCCGGACCGTCGACCACCTCCATGGTGATGGTCCGTTTCGGATCCATGGCCTGCGCATCGTGGACCGCGTCGCTGGCCAGCGCGAGCAAGTCGACCCGGTTGTGCTCGAGCGGCCGCTGCACATCAAGCCGGGCCAACAGCAGCAGGTCCTCGACCAGCAGACCCATTCGGCTGGCTTCACTTTCGATCCGAGACAGCAGCATGGCGACGTCGCGCGCGGCGCCCTGGCGATACAGCTCGGCGAAGCCCCGGATCGTCGTCAGCGGGGTCCGCAGCTCGTGACTGGCGTCGGTGATGAACCGTCGCATCCGCTCCTCGGATCCGCGGGCCTTTTCCGCCGACGACTCCGACGACGCCAGCGCCTGCTGGATCTGGGCGAGCATCCCATTCAAGGCGAGCGACAGCCGACCCACCTCGGTGCGCGGATCGCGTTCGGGCACACGGCGATCCAGCTGACCGGCGGCGATCGCCGCGGCGGTTTGCTCGACCTCGGACAGCGGCCGCAGGCTGCGCTGCACCACAGCGAACCCGGCGATGCCGACCACGACCAGCACCGCGACCCCGATGCCGATCTGCAACCAGACCAGGGAGCTGACCGTGTGTTGGACGTCGGAGAGGTCGATCGCCACGGTCGTCAGGCCGTGCGGGCCACGCACGGACACCGCGCGCCACTGGATATCGGAGCCGTTGACCGACGGCAGCGTGGTAGGGGTGGGGCCCACGTCGTTGTTGGCCGGCAGCGCCGGTTCGGCGTTGCGGTCGTTGATTGCGGTGAACGGGGTGCCGTCGCTACCGATGCCGCGTACGTAGAACTTCGACGGCGGCCGGGCCGGGTCGGGGCCTTCATAGGGCGTCGGCGACTGTCGCCGCGGTGCCTGCGCCCAGCCCCGGGACGCGTCGAGCAGAGTTTGATCGATCCGCGTGACCAGGCTGTGCCGCAGGATCGACGTGACCGCGATGCCCGAGACCGCCAGGCCGCAGGCCACCAGCACCAGGGTGGCGGCGACCAGCCCTACCCTCAGCGGCAACCCACGTCGATGCTGTGTGGCCATCTGCGTGATTCCCTCGCTAGCGCTGGCGACCGAGCGTGGGCTCAGCGCGGTTCCCGCAGCACATAACCGACTCCGCGTAGCGTGTGCAGCAACCGCTTCTCCCCGGTGTCGATCTTGCGCCGCAAATACGACACGTAGGACTCGACGACATTGACGTCACCTCCGAAGTCGTAACGCCAGACGTGATCGAGGATCTTCGGCTTGCTCAAGACGGTCCCCGCGTTGATCACAAAGTAACGCAGCAGTGTGAATTCGGTCGGCGAGAGCGAGACCGGTTCGCCGGCCTTCCACACTTCGTGGGTCTCCTCGTCGAGCTCGATGTCGGCGAACGTCAAGCGGGCGCTGCGAGGCTCGGCGCCGCCCTTGCCGGCGCGCCGGAGGATGACTCGCAGCCGGGCGACCACCTCTTCGAGGCTGAACGGCTTGGTCACGTAGTCGTCGCCGCCGAGGGTGAGACCGGCGATCTTGTCCTGCAACGAGTCCCGGGCCGTGAGGAACAACGCCGGGGCGTCGATGCCGTCGGCGCGCAGGCGC
>NZ_LZJI01000213.1 GCF_001667775.1 Mycobacterium sp. E1747 | reverse complement strand
GAAGCGTGCGGTGACCGCGGTGTCCGACGCGGTGCGTCGCAGCCGGGCCGGGGTCGCCGACCCCAACCGGCCGACCGGGTCCTTCATGTTCCTCGGCCCGACTGGTGTCGGTAAGACCGAGCTGGCCAAGGCGCTGGCGGAGTTTTTGTTCGACGACGAGCGCGCGATGGTCCGCATCGACATGAGCGAGTACGGCGAGAAGCACTCGGTCGCCCGGCTCGTCGGCGCCCCGCCCGGTTACATCGGTTACGACCAGGGCGGCCAGCTGACCGAGGCGGTGCGGCGGCGTCCGTACACGGTGATCCTGTTCGACGAGATCGAAAAGGCGCACCCGGACGTATTCGACGTGCTGCTGCAGGTGCTCGACGAGGGCCGGCTCACCGACGGGCAGGGCCGCACGGTCGACTTCCGCAACACCATCCTCATCCTGACGTCCAACCTGGGGTCGGGCGGCAGCGAGGAACAAGTGATGGCCGCGGTGCGCTCGGCGTTCAAGCCGGAGTTCATCAACCGGCTCGACGACGTGATCATCTTCGACGGCCTCGAGCCCGGCGAGCTGGTGTCGATCGTCGACATCCAGCTGGCCCAGCTGCAGAAGCGGCTGGCGCAGCGCCGCCTCACGCTCGAGGTGTCGCTGCCGGCCAAGCAGTGGCTGGCGCAGCGCGGATTCGACCCGGTCTACGGCGCGCGGCCGCTGCGCCGTTTGGTGCAGCAGGCCATCGGCGACCAGCTCGCCAAGCTGCTGCTGGCCGGTGACGTGCACGACGGCGACACCGTGCCGGTGAATGTCAGCCCGGACGGCGATTCGCTGATCCTGGGCTGAGGCGGCTCGAACGTCGACTTGTTGTCGGCATTTCATCCGAAATCGCCCAACAAGTCGACGTTCGGCGCGAGAGGGGTGTTACTTGGTGGCGACCCCCCGTCGCCCGGCTACGCCGCGCTCGCGATCGCCACGCTGTGATTGGGTTGTGACCGACCGGACTTCTTTATTCCGGAGCAAATGCAGATACCCTGTGTGGGATGGTCCCCCTTTGGTTCACGCTCTCCGCGCTGTGCTTCGTCGGCGCGGGCGTGTTGCTGTACGTCGACCTCGATCGACGCCGCGGCCGCAGCAGGCGCCGCAAATCGTGGGCGCGGTCGCACGGGTTCGACTACGAGCGGGAATCGACCGACATTCTCAAGCGCTGGAAGCGCGGGGTGATCTCGACGGTGGGCGACATCGCCGCCGAGAACGTCGTGCTGGGCCAGATCCGCGGTGAGGCGGTGTACATTTTCGATCTCGAGGAAGTCGCCACCGTGATCGCGCTGCACCGCAAGGTGGGCACCAACGTCGTGGTGGACCTGCGCCTCAAGGGCCTCAAAGAGCCACGGGAGAGCGACATTTGGCTGCTGGGCGCGATCGGCCCGCGGATGGTGTACTCCACCAACCTGGACGCCGCCCGACGGGCGTGCGACCGCCGCATGGTCACCTTCGCGCACACCGCGCCGGACTCCGCCGAGATCATGTGGAACGAGCAGAACTGGACGCTGGTTGCCCTGCCCATCACCAGCACCCGCACCCAGTGGGACGAGGGCTTGCGCACCGTGCGCCAGTTCAACGACCTGTTGCGGGTGCTGCCGCCGCTGCCGGAGGAGACCCAGCAGGAGGCCGGCGGCGCGCCCGCGGGGCTGCGCAGCGCGGCGCCGAGCCGTCCGCTGGCGCCTGCCGGCAGGGCCGAGTTGCCGCCCCGGCGCCCGCAGCAAGACGTGGCCGGGCTGCTGGGTGACGCGTCCACGCGCCGGCCGGCCGAGCCGATCCGCCGCGAGCAGCACGGCCCGGACGCCGTTCGCCGGCCGCCGCCGGCGGGACGCAACGGCCACCAGGCCAGCAACTATCAGCACTGACGGCGCGCCGGGCGCCGGGTTGGCGGCGCGGCCGCCGTCATTAGGATGTCGCTCATGCCTCGTCCCGTAGCCCTGATCACCGGGCCCACCTCCGGGATCGGCGCCGGCTACGCGCGACGCTATGCCAACGACGGCTACGACCTGGTCCTGGTCGCCCGCGACGCCGACCGGCTGACGGATCTCGCCGGCGAACTGCAGGGCCGGGCCGGCAACATCGAGGTGCTGCCCGCCGACCTGGCCGACGCCACCGGCCGCGACCGGGTCTGCGAACGCCTGTCCCGCGGGGTGCGCGTATTGGTGAACAACGCCGGCTTCGCCACCTCCGGCGACTTCTGGGCGACCGACCCCGCATTGCTGCAGTCCCAGCTCGACGTCAACGTCACCGCCGTCATGCACCTCACCCGGGCGGCCCTGCCGGCCATGCTCGACGCCGGCGCCGGCACCGTCATCAACATCGCCAGCGTGGCCGGGCTGGTGCCCGGGCGCGGATCCACCTACTCCGCGTCCAAGGCGTGGGTGATCTCGTTCAGCGAGGGCCTGTCCGTCGGCCTGCAAGGCACCGGCGTCGGGGTGCACGCCGTGTGTCCGGGGTACGTGCACACCGAGTTTCACGCCCGAGCGGGGATCGACATGGCCAAGTCGCCGTCGTTCATGTGGCTGGAGGTGGACGACGTGGTGAACCAGAGCCTGGCCGACGTCGCGCGCGGCAAGGTGATCAGCATCCCCGGCCTGCAGTACAAGGCGATCATCGCCGCGGAGCGGATGATCCCGCGGACCCTGATGCGGGCCGTGACCAAGCGCATCGGCGGTGGCCGTGGCCGAACCTGAGGAGTCGCTGCGCGGCGACGATGCCGGGCGCGCAGCGGCGGGAGGAGGAGCCGCGCACATTGACCTACGCGCGGAGCTGGCCGACCTGGTGCGCCGGCTGTCGGTGGTGCACGGCAAGGTGACGCTGTCGTCCGGCAAGGAGGCCGACTACTACGTCGACCTGCGCCGCGCCACCCTGCACCACCGGGCCTCGGCCCTGATCGGCACGCTGATGCGCGACCTCACCCGCGACTGGGATTACGCGGTGGTTGGGGGCCTTACCCTGGGCGCCGACCCGGTCGCCACGGCCGTCATGCACGCGCCGGGACGCCCGATCGACGCGTTCGTGGTGCGTAAGTCCGCGAAAACCCATGGGCTGCAACGCCTTATCGAGGGCTCCGAGGTTGCCGGTAAGCGCGTGTTGGTCGTCGAGGACACCAGCACCACGGGCGCGTCGGCGCTCACCGCGGTGCGCGCCGTCCAAGAGGCCGGCGGACACGTGGTCGGTGTGGCCACCGTCGTGGACCGCTCCACCGGCGCCGCCGAGGCCATCGAAGCCGAGGGCCTGCCCTACCGCAGCGTGCTGGGCCTCGCCGATCTCGGGTTGGGCTAGGCCGCCATCGCTGTGCGCACCTTTCTCGCGATGGCGGCCTGCCTGCTGGCTTGCCTGACGGGGTGCTCGGGCTCTAGCCATCCGGTCCGGCCTTACGGCGCCCAGGGCGCGCGGTTCGGGGAATCGCTGTCGCTGCTGGGCTGGAACATGGCGGTGTCGAACCTGCGCTGGGACGGCGATTATGTGCTGATCGACGTTGACGCCTCCGCGGCCAACCCGCAGGCGCCGCACGCCAAACCCGAGGACATCCGGTTCGGGCTCTACGGCGCGCTGTCGCATCCGATGGAGTCCAACGGGCTGGGCAGTTGCGAGCGCCCGACGGGCAAGGCGCCCGACATCCACTCACCGCTGTCGGCTTCCGGCGACCGGCTCGCCGGGACGGTTTGCCTTGGGCCGCTTAAGGATCGCAGCCAGGTCCGCGGCGTCTACACCTACTCGCCGCGCGACCGGATCCCGAACAGCTCGGCGGCCTACCCGGCCGCGTTCCCGGTGGGGCTGATGCCCACCAACGGAAACGACACCGGCCTGTCGGTGAAGACCGTCAGCCTGTCGGCCTGGCGCGCCGACGGGGCCCCGATGACCAAGGCGCAGCTCGGCGATCCCGCGGCGTTCAACGGCAACGGCTACATGCTGCTGGGCCTGGAAGCCGACGGGCTCGCCGCCCGGTATCGCGACGAGTCGGCCAACCGCGGCGGCCCGCTGATGCTGCTCGCGTCCCCGACGCTGCCCGGCGCCGGGCTCAACCCGGCCTGCTCGGCGTACGGGTCGTCGGTGCTGATCCTGCCCGACGCCTCGCTGGACGCGGTGCATGTCAGCGCGTCACTGTGCACGCAGGGAGAAATCAACCAGGCGCTGCTCTACGCGACCGTCGCGGTCGACGGCACGCATGCCGGGGTGTGGACGCCGCGATGAGCGAACCGGGGCCTGGGCCGACCGAATGGGCCGCACCCGCCGCCGGGGTGGGCCCCTGGCCGGGTGAGCCGCCCGACGACCCGCGGTATGACCCGGTCCTGTTGCGCGAGGGCGACACTCGCAACGTCGTCGACGCCTACCGGTACTGGACGCGGGAGGCGATCATCGCCGACATCGATCGGCGCCGGCATTCGCTGCACGTCGCGATCGAGAACTTCGGTCACGACGCCAACATCGGCTCGGTGGTGCGCACCGCCAACGCCTTCGCGGTGCACACCGTGCACATCGTGGGCCGAAGGCGGTGGAATCGCCGCGGCGCCATGGTGACCGACCGCTATCAGCGGCTGTGCCATCACGACAGCACGGGAGAACTGCTGGGCTTCGCCGCCGATGCCGGGCTGACGGTGGTGGCGGTGGACAACGTTCCGGGGGCCACGCGGCTCGAGGAGACCGCGCTACCGCGGGAGTGCCTGCTGGTGTTCGGTCAGGAGGGCCCGGGTATCACCGACGACATCCGCGCGGGCGCCGCGATGGCGGTGTCGATCGCCCAATTCGGGTCCACCCGCAGCATCAACGCCGGCGTCGCCGCCGGCATCGCCATGCACGCCTGGATCCGGCAGCACGCGGACCTGTCGGACGCGTGGTAGCCGCGTCGCTTTTGCGCGCTCCGCGTCGAATGTGCGCTCAGGGCAGGGATTCTCGCCGTGTCGCCGCCCGGGGCGCCCGCTGAACGCCATGCGCGCGCTGCGCAATTTGATATCGCGGGCGATATCAAATCCGCCGGCAACGTGCAGGTCCGGAATCAGGTGCCTCTGTGACATGTGATCCTCAAACCCCTCGGTCCGGCAGCGATCGAGGGGGCGAATGGACCCGAAGCCGAGCGGGGTCGTGACCGTCCGCCTACGTTGAGAGTGTGCGTGACGTGCTGGCCGAACTGATGTCGATCTGGCGCGCCGGTGACACCGCGGGGCTGGGCACGGTCGTGCGCACCGTGCGGTCCACGCCGCGGCCGCCCGGAGCGGCAATGGTGGTCGCGCCGGACGGCTCGGTCAAGGGTCGGTGTCGGGTGGCTGCGTGTAAGGGGCGGTCTACGACCTCGCCGCCGAGGCGGTGAAACCTGGTGCGCCGCGGCTGGAGCGTTACGGAGTCAGCGACGACGACGCGTTCGCGGCGTGATCGACGTGTTCGTCGAACCGGTGTCCCGCGCGTCGTTTCCTGAGCTCGGCGCGGTGGCCGATGACATCGGCGGGCGCGCGGTGGCGACCGGGACCGTGATCGCCCACCCCGACCCGGCCCGGATAGGCCGTCGGATCGTCATCCGGCCCGACGGCACGGTGGGTTCGCTGGGTTCGGCGCGCGCCGACGCCGCAGACGTTGATCTTCGGCGCGATCGACTTCGCCGCCGCGCTCGCGCGGCAGGGCTCTTTTCTCGGCTACCGCGTCACCGTGTGCGACGCCCGCCCGGTGTTCGCCACGCTGGTCCGGTTCCCGACGGCCGACGAGGTCGTCGTCGACTGGCCCCATCGCTACCTCATCGCCCAGGCGGAGGCGGGCGCCATCGATCGGCACACGGTGATCTGCGTGCTCACCCACGACCCAAAGTTCGATGTGCCGGTGCTCGAGGCGGCGCTGCGCCTGCCCGAGGTCGGATACATCGGGGCGATGGGATCGCGCCGCACGCACGATGACCGGATGACCCGGCTCCAGGCAGCCGGGCTGAGCGCCGCCGAATTGCGCCGCCCGCTGGCCCAGATCGGGGGTCGGATCCACCATGACGCGCGAGATCCCACTCTCCTTCCGTAGTGCCGCCCCTAGGCTGTGCTCGGCGTCGCCGGTGGCGACCAGCTCAAGTACGCATACCGTCTAGGCCGGAGACGCTAGAACTGCCGATTGCTGCTCGCGTTGTGTCTTTGAGGGCGACCCCCGAGCGGCCGAGTTGGCGCGCCCCGGCGACCAACGCGGCGGTGACCGCCGCGGCCGTCGCGTAGTCCAGGCCGTCGGGCGGATGGATGTTGGAGACGCAGTTGCGGTCGGCGTCGGTGCGTCCCGGCGTCGGCCGGTGTGTCAGATAGATGCCCAGGCTGTCGGCGACCGACAGCCCCGGCCGTTCGCCTATGAGCACGAGAACCGTTGTTACACAGAGCGATTGGCCGATGTGGTCACCCAGCGCGACGCGCGCCTGGGTCGCGACGACTACCGGGGCGATCGTGTACCGGCCGTCGAATTCGCGCACCAGGGCTTCGAGCATTCCCGCGGCGTGGTCGGTCAGCGCCCGGGGCGATAACCCGTCGGCCAGCACAATACCGATGTCCGCGTTGGTCTTTGGCAAACCCGACAGGTCCGCGGGGGTGCGGCCGAGGTCGGGCCGCCGCAGATACTCGCCGCGCGAAGTCGCCCGGCTGGACACCCGCAGCGGTTCGCCGAAGTGCAGTTGCGCGATCAGGCCGTCGACGTCGAGCGGTTCATGGACAGCATCGCGCGCCGCGGCGTGCGCGGCCTGGAATTCCAGGACGCGCCGGGTCGGCAGCGAGTCTCCCGCCCGCCCGAGCCCGATCCGCGCCTGCGTGGTCGCCCGCAGCGGAGCCCAGGCGTCCGCGGGTTCCGGGTCGGTCATCAGCCGGCAGCCAGCGCGCGCAGCGGCGACGTTGCGGGGTCGACGGGCAGGATCCGGCCGTCGGCGTCGGCCATGCCCAGGCCGGTCAGCCACGCCTCGAATTCGGGAGCGGGCCGCAGCCCCAACGCCTTTCGCACGTACAGCGCGTCGTGAAAGGACAGGCTCTGATAGCCGAGCATGATGTCGTCGGCGCCGGGAACGGTGATGACGAACGCGGTGCCCGCCACGCCGAGCAGGGTGAGCAGCGTGTCCATGTCGTCCTGGTCGGCCTCGGCGTGGTTGGTGTAGCAGACGTCGACGCCCATCGGCAGCCCGAGCAGTTTCCCGCAGAAGTTGTCCTCCAGCCCGGCGCGGATGATCTGCTTACCGTCGTAGAGGTACTCCGGCCCGATGAAGCCGACCACGGTGTCGATTAGCAGCGGCCGCAGCGCCCGGGCCACCCCGTACGCCCGCGCCTCCAGCGTCTGCTGATCGACCGGCCGGTTACCCACGCCAAGGTGGGCCCCCGCCGACAGCGCCGCACCCTGCCCCGTCTCCAGGTACATGACGTTGTCGCCGACGGTCCCGCGGTTCAGCGACCGCGCGGCCTCGTCGGCCTCCAGCAGCATCGGAATCGACGTGCCGAACGAGGCGTTGGCGCCCTCGGTGCCGGCGATCGACTGGAACACCAGGTCGACGGGCGCGCCCCGCTCGATCAGCTCCATCGTGGTCGTGACGTGGCAGAGCACGCACGACTGGACCGGGATCGCGAACCGCTGCCGGATGTCGTCGAGCAGGTGCAGCAGGTCGGACGCCGCGTGCGGCGAGTCGGTCGCCGGGTTGATGCCGATCACCGCGTCGCCGCAGCCCATCAGCAGTCCGTCGAGCAGCGCCGCGGCGATCCCGCGCGGGTCGTCGGTGGGGTGGTTGGGCTGCAGCCGGGTCGCGAGCGTGCCCGGCAACCCGATCGTGGTCCGGAAGGCGGCGGTCGCCGTCGCCGCGGCGGCGACCAGGATCAGGTCCTGATTGCGCATGATCTTTGACACCGCGGCAACCATTTCCGGCGTCAGCCCCGGGGAGACCGCCGCGATCCGCGCGGCGGCGTCGCCGCGGGACGCCGCGTCCAGCAGCCAGTCGCGGAAGCCGCCCACGGTCAGGTCGGCGATCGGGCCGAACGCGTCGCGGTCGTGGCCGTCGATGATGAGCCGGGTGACCTCGTCGGTCTCGTACGGCACCACCACGTCGGTGAGGAACGTCGCCAGCGGGATGTCGGCCAGCACCCACGCGGCCGCGGCCCGTTCGGCGTCGGATCCGGCGGCGCACCCCGCCAGCTGGTCGCCGGAGCGCGGCGGCGTCGCCTTGGCCAGCACGTCGACCAGCCCGTCAAAGGTGTGCGTGGTCCCCGAAATGGTTTGCCGGTAGCGCATATATCAGTATGAGGCAGGATCGGGGAGTATGGATCAGCTGTGGGTCAACCGGGCGGCCAGCTCCGAGGCCGCCGTGACGCGACGGCACCTCAAACGCCTCTGGGGGTTACCCGGGACGCAGCTGGGCGTGGTGGCGTGGCCGTCGACGCGGCGGGACCGGATGTTCGGCACCTGGCACTACTGGTGGCAGGCCCACCTGCTGGATTGTCTGGTCGACGCGCAGCTGCGCGACCCGCAGCACCAGCGGCACACCAGAATCAACCGCCAGGTCCGTTCGCACCGGCTGCGCAACAACTTTCGTTGGACCAACAGCTACTACGACGACATGGCCTGGCTGGCGCTGGCGCTGGAACGGGCCGCCCGGATCGCCGGGGTCGAGCGTCATCGCGCACTGCCCAAGCTCGCCGATCAATTCCTGACGGCGTGGGTGCCCGAGGACGGCGGCGGCATCCCGTGGCGCAAGCAGGACCAGTTCTTCAACGCCCCCGCGAACGGCCCGGCGGGAATCTTCTTGGCCCGCTGCGGCGAGAAGATGCGGCGCGCCCAGCAGATGGCCGACTGGATCGACGAGACCCTGATCGACCCGGAGACGCACCTGGTGTTCGACGGCATCAAGGCCGGGTCCCTGGTGCGCGCCCAGTACACCTATTGCCAGGGCGTGGTGCTCGGCCTGGAAACGGAGCTCGCGGCACGCACTCATGACGATCGGCACGCCCCGCGGGTGCATCGGCTGGTCGCGGCCGTCGCCGACCACATGGCCCCGACGGGCGTGCTGACCGGCGCCGGTGGCGGGGACGGCGGCCTGTTCTCCGGCATCACCGCCCGCTACCTGGCGCTGGTCGCCACCACCCTGCCGGGGAACTCGGCCGACGACGCCGTGGCCCGCGACACCGCCCGGCGCATCGTGCTGGCGAGCGCGAAGTCGGCGTGGGACTACCGGCAAACGGTCGACGGGTTGCCGCTGTTCGGCCCGTTCTGGGACCGCGACGCGCGCCTGCCCGGCGCCGAGGGTGGGGAGGCAGAGTTCGTCGAGGGGGCGGTGAACAGTTCCGAGGTCGCCGAGCGAGACCTGTCGGTGCAGCTGTCGGGCTGGATGCTGATGGAGGCTGCCTGTAACGTCACGGCCGAATCGTCGTATCAGAACGGGAGCGCTCAGTGAGTAATAAAGTCCACCCCGACGCCGAGTCGGCTCTGCAAGGTTTGCTGCAGGATGGCATCACGATCGCGGCCGGTGGCTTCGGTCTTTGCGGCATCCCGGAGAAGCTGATCCAGACGCTCGTCGACAGTGGCATTCAGGACCTCACCATTGTCGGAAACAACGCCGGTGTGGACGATTTCGGCATGGGTCTGCTGCTCAACGGCAGGCGGGTGAAGAAGGTGATCGCCTCCTATGTCGGCGAGAACAAGGAGTTCGAGCGCCAGGTGTTGGCCGGCGAGCTTGACCTCACGCTCGTTCCCCAGGGCACGCTGGCGGAGAAGTTGCGTGCCGGCGGCGCCGGCATTCCCGGTTTCTACACCCGCACGGCGTACGGAACCATCCTCGCGGAAGGCAAAGACACCCGCGTCTTCGACGGCACGGAATACGTACTGGAAGAAGGCATCCGGGCCGACGTGGCGATCGTCAAGGCGTGGAAGGGCGACAAGGCCGGCAACCTCATTTATCGAAAGACCGCGCGCAATTTCAACCCGATGATCGCCACCTGCGGCGCCGTGACGATCGCCGAGGTGGAAGAGCTGGTCGAGGTCGGAGACCTGGATCCGGACCTGATCCATACCCCTGGCATCTACGTGGACCGCATCATCGAGGGGTCCGGCTACGAGAAGCGCATCGAGTTCCGCACCACGAGCGGCGGGGCCGCGCTCCAGCAGCACAGCCCCCTTCGGGAGCGGATGGCCCAGCGCGCCGCCCAGGAGTTGCGCGACGGCTATTACGTCAACCTGGGTATCGGGATTCCGACGTTGGTGGCCAACTTCATTCCCGACAACATCAGCGTCACGCTGCAATCGGAGAACGGCTTGCTGGGCATCGGGACGTACCCGAGCGAAGACGCCGTCGACCCCGATCTCGTCAACGCCGGCAAGCAGACCGTCACCGCCCTGCCCGGGTCCAGCTTCTTCAGCAGCGCCGACTCCTTCGCAATGATCCGCGGTGGCCACATCGATTTGTCCATCCTCGGCGCCTTGGAGGTGGCCGAGAACGGCGACCTGGCCAACTGGATGGTGCCGGGCAAGATGGTCAAGGGTCCGGGCGGCGCGATGGATCTGGTGTCAGGTGTCAAGCGGGTGATCGTGCTCATGGACCACACCGCGAAAGACGGCAGCCCGAAAATCCGTCAGCAATGCTCGCTGCCCCTCACCGGCAAGGCCGTGGTCGACATGATCATCACCAACCTGTGCGTGTTCGACGTCGAGCCGGGACGCGGCTTGACGCTCACCGAGCTGCATCCCGGAGTGACACTCGACGAGGTGCGCTCCAAGACCGGCTGTGACTTCAACGTCGCGGTTTGAGGACCTCCCGAACGCCGTCGGCTACTCGGGTGTCGTCAGCCGCTCAGGCTCCCGAGTGGCCGGCCGCCGCCGGCCCCGGTAGCTTCGCGCGGCCGCGATGAACGCCGGCATCAGCGACACGACGAGGATGACCAGCAGGATCTTCTGCAGGTTGTGGTGCACGAACGGCACGTTGCCCAGGAAGTAGCCCGCCAGCGTCACGCCGCCGGCCCACAGGATGCCGCCCACGATGTCGAAGCCCAGGAACACCGGATAGCGCATGTAGGACACCCCGGCGACCGGCGGGACGAACGTCCGCACGAACGGCGCGAACCGGGCCAGGATGATCGCCCACGGCCCGTATTTCTCGAAGAACGCGTGCGACTCGGTCACGTAGTGCTTCTTGAAAAACCGGGAATCTTCCTTCTTGAACAGGGCCGGTCCGATCCGCCGGCCGATGAAATAGCCGGTCTGATCGCCCAGGATCGCCACCAGGGCGACGGCGGGGGCCAGCACCCAGATGTTCGCCGGCGGATTCGGGTGCGCGGCCAGCAGTCCGCCGGTGAACAGCAGCGATTCGCCGGGCAGCAGCGGAAACAGCAGCCCGGTCTCGATGAAGACGATGACCAGGATCCCGGGCAGCACCGCGGAGCCGAAGACGCCGTCGGCACCCAACCAGTACATCGGATCGAAGATGTGGGGCAGGGCCGTCACGGTGGTGCTCACGATGCTTCAACATACCGGTGTTGCGATACTGGATGGGCCTAGTCGCCAGGAGGAGCCCATGCCCATTGCCACGCCCGAGGTGTACGCCGAGATGCTGGGCCGCGCCAAGGAAAATTCGTACGCCTTTCCGGCCATCAACTGCACGTCCTCGGAGACGGTCAACGCCGCGATCAAGGGCTTCGCCGACGCCGGCAGCGACGGCATCATCCAGTTCTCCACCGGCGGTGCGGAGTTCGCATCGGGCCTGGGGGTCAAGGACATGGTGACCGGTGCCGTCGCGCTGGCCGAGTTCACCCGGGTGATCGCGGCCAGGTACCCGATCAACGTCGCGCTGCACACCGACCATTGCCCCAAGGACAAGCTGGACAGCTATGTGCGCCCGCTGCTGGCGATCTCGGCCGAACGGGTGAGCGCGGGCGCCGATCCCCTGTTCCAGTCGCACATGTGGGACGGCTCGGCGGTGCCGATCGACGAGAACCTGACGATCGCACAGGAACTGCTCAAGGAGGCCGCGGCCGCCAAGATCATCCTGGAGATCGAGATCGGCGTCGTCGGCGGCGAGGAGGACGGCGTCGCCCACGAGATCAACGACAAGCTGTACACCACGCCGGAGGACTTCGAGAAGACCATCGAGGCGCTGGGCCACGGCGAGCACGGCAAGTACCTGCTGGCCGCGACGTTCGGCAACGTGCACGGCGTCTACAAGCCCGGCAACGTCAAGCTGCGCCCCGACATCCTGGCCCAGGGCCAGCAGGTCGCCGCGGCCAAGCTGGGGTTGTCCGACGGGTCTAAACCGTTCGACTTCGTCTTCCACGGCGGATCGGGCTCGCTGAAGTCCGAGATCGAGGAGTCCCTGCGCTATGGCGTGGTGAAGATGAACGTCGACACCGACACCCAGTACGCATTCACCCGGCCGCTGGCCGCGCACATGTTCACCAACTACGACGGCGTGCTCAAGGTCGACGGCGAGGTGGGCGTCAAGAAGGCCTACGACCCGCGCACCTACCTCAAGAAGGGCGAGGCCTCGATGAGCGAGCGTGTGGTGGAGGCCTGCGAGGACCTGCACTGCGCCGGGAAGTCCGTCGGGGCCTGATCCCGGCGAGTGCCCGGCTGGCCGGGCACTCGGCACCGAACGCCCCGCTGGCCGGGCACTCGGGCCATGAAATGTGCTCTAGCCGCTGGGGGACTGGCAGATCTTCCACTGGTCGTCGCGGTACTGCAGATCCAGGCTGCGGGTGGAGCGGACCTGTGGGTCGTAGGCCATGAACGTGGTGACGTTGGCCTCGGCGTGCTGGCCGTTGACCACCACCTGGTCGATGCTGGCGATCACCGGATACTGCCTGGCCGCCGAGACCCGGCGGTAGGTCTCGTCCCACCCGTGCTCGTCGTAGTCGGCGTAGCCGTCGCGGGTGGTGCCGCAGGTGATGGTGCGCAGCGTCGTCAGGTCGCCCTTTTGGATCGCGGTGTCGAAGCTTTGGATCGTCGTGCGGACCATGTCCTCCTGGGACACCTTCGTGTGCTTGCCGCGGGTGAGCAACACGGTGCCCAGGATCGCGATCGCGGCCAGCGCCAGCACGATCACCACCAGCGCCAGCACCCAGCCCCAGTTGATCTGCCGGGAGGTGCGCAGCTTTCCGCCAAGCCGGGGCGGGATCGATTGCGGCACAGCGGGTTTGGGGGGTGTTCCGAACTGCGCGGTCTGACCTTCGGGAGGTGTCGAGAAGACCTCGGTGGCGGGCTCCGGGGTGGTGGCGATCACCGTGGTCTCTTTGGCGTCGAACCCGGGCGCGGTGAAGCGGCGTTCACGCTGCTGGGCGTCGGCGTCGTCGCCGGGACCACCCGGCCCGCCGCCCGAATCGGGCCGGATCACGACGGTCTCGGTCTCGGCGTCGCTCGGTACCAGCGGGACGCTCTCGGTCGCGTCGTCGCCTGATTGCGCGGCCCATTCGTGCCCAGGCGCGTTCGGCGTGCCGCCGCGGTCGGGCTCGGGTGGCTGGGGCATGAGTACTGCTGTCCTCCGCTATCGGGTGGGGTAGTTGGAGAGCTTAGCGACCCGCCACCCTCCATGGGGTGATGGTCGAGGTCCGCCGTCCCGGCAAGATGCGGCAGCTGCAGAATGGGACCCATGACATCGCCACGAGACCTCCTCGGACCCGACCCGACCCTGTTGCCGGGCGATCCCGACGCCGAGGCGGAACTGCTCGCCGGCGAGAAGCCCGCGATCGTCGCCGCCGCGCACCCGTCTGCGTCGGTGGCCTGGGCGGCGTTGGCCGAGCAGGCGCTGGCCGACGAGCAGGCCATCACGGCGTACGCCTACGCCAGAACCGGCTATCACCGCGGGCTGGACCAGCTGCGCCGCAACGGTTGGAAGGGCTTCGGCCCGGTGCCGTATTCGCACGAGCCCAACCGCGGGTTCCTGCGCTGCGTGGCGGCGCTGGCCAAGGCCGCCGACACGATCGGCGAACCCGACGAGTACCTGCGCTGTCTGGACCTGCTCGACGATTGCGACCCCGAGGCGCGGCCGGCGCTCGGGCTCTAAAAGCCGGAGCCCTAGAAGCTTTCCGAACACTCCGCTTCGCCGGGCCCTTCGATCTGCACGGTCGCGTGCTCCAGCCCGCGCGCCGACAGCACGGTACGGGCGTCGTGCAGCACCCGGGCGGAGTCGCCGGTGCTGCGCAGGTGTGCGGTGCACATGTCCTTGCCGGGCGACAGCGTCCACACGTGCAGGTCGTGCACCTCGGTCACGCCGTCAACGGCGCCCAGCGCCGATCGCAGCTCCTCCACGTCGATGTGGGTCGGCGACGATTCGGATAGGATCCGCAACGCGTCGCGCGCCAGCGAGATCGCCCGCGGCAGGACCCACAGCGCGACCAGCACGGCCACCACCACGTCGGCGTACGGCCAGCGCGTCGTGACGGTGACGATGCCGGCGATCAGCACGCCCAGGCTGCCGACGCTGTCGGCGACCACCTCCATGTAGGCGCCCTTGACGGCCAGGCTCTGCCCGGAGTGTGACCGCAGCAGCAAAGCGACCACGAGGTTGGCGAGCAGGCCGGCCAACGCGACCACGATCATCGGCACGCCGGGGATCGACGGCGTCTCCCGGAGCCGCTGGATCGCCTCCCAGAGGATGAACAAGGCGACCCCCATCAGCAGCCCGGCGTTGGCGACCGCGGTGAACACCTCGGCACGGTGCCAGCCGTAGGTTCGCGACGGGGACGAGCTGCCGCGGCGGGCCAGCGTGACGGCGGCCAGGCCCATGAAGACGGCGACGACGTCGGTCAGCATGTGACCCGCGTCGGCCAGCAGCGCGATGGAGTTGATCAGCAGCGAGGTGGTCAGCTCGATCACGAAGAACGCCGCCAGGATTCCGGCGGCGACGAGCATGCGGGGGATCAGCCGGGACCCATCGGTCTCGGCGGGACTGTGGTTGTGGCCGGCGCCCATGGCGAGCAATCTATGCGGATTCACGCATATATGGCAAGGGTCAGAACCAGCGGCTCCAGAACCGCGTCAGCAGGTTGCCCGCCGACACCAGCCACGTCGGCACCCCGGAGAACTCGAACAGCCAGAGCACCGCCCCGAAGAACCAGTGGCCCGCCGGGAGCAGCAGGAACAGCAGGATGAACAGGCCCCACTGCTTGGCCGGTGCCACCGCGCGCTGGGTCTCGGGGCTCAGGTGCGGTTCGAGCGCGTCGTAGCCGTCCAGGCCCGGGATGGGCAGCACGTTCAGCACGACCGCGGTGAGCTGCAGGAAGCCCAGGAAGGCCACCCCGGCCCAGAGCACCGCGTGCGCCGGGTCGTAGCACAACCGCGTGAGCGTGAGCAGCAGCACCGCCAGCACCAGGTTGGCCGCCGGACCCGCGAGGCTGACGAGGGTGCGGCGGTTGGGCGTCATGAACCACGTCCGCAGGTACACGGCGGCGCCCGGCAGCCCGATGCCGCCCAGGGCGATCACCACCATCGGCAGCAGTAGCGACAGCGCGGGATGGCTGTAGCGCCGCGGGTCCAGCGTCAGGTAGCCGCGCACGGCGGCGTCGTGGTCGCCGAATCGCCAGGCGGTGACCGCGTGCCCGAATTCGTGCAGGCACAGCGACACCAACCAGCCGGCGATGACGAAGGTGAATACCCCGACGTACGCCAGCGGCCGCACGCTCGTGCCGGCCAGCCAGGCCAGCGCGCCGCCGGCCGCCGTCACGGCCAGCAAAGCCAAGAAGAGGGGACTGGGTCGCACCGATTCGCGCCGGGCGGGCAGGTTCACCGGTCGAAACTATCGGACCGCCAGCCAGCCTTCGACGTTGCGGTAGAACGTCGACCGGCGCGCCGGGCGCGGTGCGGGCACGCCGTCGCGCACCACCGTGACGCCGGTGCTGCCCAGCTGGACCGCGCGGCCGGCGACCCAGCGGCGCCGGCCCACCTTGGCCCGCAAGCCGGGTGGGGCGGCGGTCGGCTCGATCGACACCGCCGGAACGTCGCCGTCGAACAACACCGTGTCGTCGACGACCGCCTCGCCGCGGATGAACGGCGCGTGGTCGGGCGGCACCCAGCGCGCCCGCCCGACGACCACCGACCCGGTCTCGTCGCGCACCAGGGTCACCCGCCGAGCGGTCCCGCGCCGGGCCTGCCGCGCCGCCCGCCGCCCGGCGGGCAGGCGGTAGGTCCGGGTGGCACGGGTGCGCCGGCGCGGCACGTAGGCCACCTCGACGTCGAGCCGGCCGGCGCGCAGCAGCCGGGTCAGCACAGCGGCCAGGTCGGCGTCGGCGCCGAGGACCACCAGCCGCCGGTACGGGCCGATCGCGGCGTCAGAATCGGCCGTGTGGACCGGCAGGCCGATCAGCGAGCGGGGCACGCGGCGATCGCCGAACAGCAACACCGCTACAGCGCCATCCCCTTGTGTCACCAACAACCTTGTCTTCCAATACTTCTCGTTCGCGGGACGGCCAGACCGGCTGGGGTCCGGAAGATCTCGCCATAACGACACAGTCACAACATGATTCCGGACTGCGAAAGTTGTTGCGCCACCGCCTGGTAGCAACCGGATACTTTACTCCTGCCACGGGGTCAACGAATGGGTGGCCAAGAGAATGGAGAACTGCCATTCGCCGACTCACCGCCCACTTCTCAACCGCGTGAACCGCGCCGGCCACCCGCGTCCGTCGCTGGCGCGGCAACTCTGCCGTGTTGGCGCTCTGGCGGTTTCGGCTGTCCTGCTGTGCGTCGAACCGGCGACGGCGTCGGCCGACGAATCGATCGTGATCGACTTGGTGCGGCATGGCCAGTCGGAGGGCAATGCGGCGCGCGTGATCGACACCGCGGTGCCGGGAACGGTGCTCACCGCGCTCGGCCAGCAACAGGCGCAGAACATCGCCAACGCGCTGGCCGCACAGGGTCCGTTCGCGGGGATCTTCGCGTCGCAGCTGACCAGGACGCAACAGACCGCGGTGCCGTTGGCGGCCGCGTCGGGGATGACTGTCCAGGTACTGCCCGGGCTCAACGAGATCGACGCCGGCGCGTTCAACGGGCAACCGCAGCTCAGCCTTGCGGGGCTGGCGTACCTACTCGGTCCGGTGGCGTGGTTGTTGGGCCTGCGCATCGTGCCGATGCTGGCTCCGGGCTCCAGCGACGCCAACGGGTTCGAATTCCACAACCGCTTCAACGGCGCGCTGCAGACCATGTACGGCAACGCGGCGGCCGACGCGGGCCGCTTCAACGACTCCCTGCAAACGATCTACGGCGACGCCATGGCCAACCCGGTCCGGACCGCGGGCGGCAAGATCACCGAAGTGGCGTTCTCCAGCGAGTTTGCCATCGGCGTCGGGACGATGATGAGCGTCAAGAACCCCGATGTGCTGCTGTTGCTCTTCGATCCGCTGCCCAACGCCGGCGTGGTCGAGATCCAAGGCAGCCCGCACGACGGCTGGACGCTGGTCAGTTGGAACGGGAAACCCGTGTGGCACGGTTGGGCGGCCAAGAGGACCGATCGCGACCCCAAGCAGCCGCTATGCCTGATGCTGGACGCACCCACCGCCGGCGGGGTATGCGCTGCCAAACCGGGCATGACGCCGTAAGCCGCGGCCGTGGGGGACACGAGTCGCGATCAACCGGCCCTTGGCGCGGGTACGGCGCTCCCCGACGATTAGGATCGCCACGTGAGCGCGTCAAGCAAAGATGCCTCCAGCTACGCGCACGGTCCCGGGGCGATCAACCGAGACCCTGGTGCGGGCCGGCAGCTCGAGCCACCGGGTGATGCCGCAAGCCGTTGCAGCGCTGCGAGATACGGTGCGCTGCCAGTCGAACCACAGTAAGCAGGCGGGAGCAAGTCATGCCGGCAATCGTCCTCATCGGCGCCCAATGGGGCGACGAGGGCAAAGGTAAGGCCACTGACCTGCTCGGTGGGCGCGTGCAGTGGGTGGTGCGCTATCAGGGGGGCAACAACGCCGGGCACACCGTCGTCCTGCCCAGCGGCGAGAATTTCGCGCTGCACCTGATCCCCTCGGGCGTGCTCACTCCCGGCGTCACCAACGTCATCGGCAACGGCGTGGTGGTCGACCCCGGTGTGCTGCTCGACGAGCTCAAGGGCCTCGAGGACCGCGGCGTGGACACCACCAAGCTGCTGATCTCCGCCGACGCGCACCTGCTGTTGCCCTACCACGTGGCCATCGACAAGGTCACCGAGCGCTACATGGGCAACAAGAAGATCGGCACCACCGGCCGTGGCATCGGCCCGTGCTACCAGGACAAGATCGCGCGCCAGGGCATCCGCGTCGCCGACGTGCTCGACCCCGACCAGTTGACGCACAAGATCGAGGCCGCGCTGGAACTGAAGAACCAGATCCTGGTCAAGATCTACAACCGCAAGGCGCTGGACCCGCACCAGGTCGTCGACGCCTTGCTGGACCAGGCCGAGGGCTTCCGGCACCGCATCCGCGACACCCGCCGGCTGCTCAACACCGCGCTCGAGACGGGCGAGACCGTGCTGTTGGAGGGCTCCCAGGGCACCCTGCTCGACGTCGACCACGGCACGTATCCCTATGTGACGTCCTCGAATCCGACCGCCGGCGGCGCGGCCGTCGGGTCGGGCATCGGCCCCACCCGCATCACCACCGTGCTCGGGATCCTCAAGGCCTACACCACCCGCGTGGGGTCAGGGCCGTTCCCCACCGAGCTGTTCGACGAGAACGGCGAATACCTGTCCAAGACGGGCGGCGAATTCGGCGTCACCACCGGGCGGCGGCGGCGCTGCGGCTGGTTCGACGCCGTGATCGCGCGTTACGCCACGCGGGTCAACGGCATCACCGACTTCTTCCTGACCAAGCTCGACGTGCTCTCGAGCCTGGAGACGGTCCCGATCTGCGTCGGTTATCGCATCGACGGTGACCGCACCAACGACATGCCGATGACGCAGAGCGACCTGGCCCGCGCCGAGCCGATCTACGAGGAGCTGCCCGGCTGGTGGGAGGACATCTCCGACGCACGCGAATTCGACGACCTGCCCGCCAAGGCGCGTGACTACGTGCTGCGGCTGGAAGAGCTTGCCGGGGCCCATATTTCGTGCATCGGTGTCGGTCCGGGCCGGGAACAGACGATCGTGCGCCGCGACGTGCTGGCGGCGCGCCCGTGACGGCAGCCGACCCGAAAGGACTCGACCCCGACTACGAACACCACGGCGGCTTTCCCGAATACGGCCCGGCCAGCCCGGGCCCGGGGTTCCGACGGTTCGTCGCGGCCATGCGCGCGCTGCAGGACTTGGCCGTGTCCGCCGACCCCAGCGACGACGTGTGGGACGACGCGGCCGACCGCGCCGAGGCCCTGGTGGAGTTGCTGGGCCCGTTCCGGGCCGAGGAGGGCAAGTCGCCTGCCGGCCGCACGCCCGACCTACCCGGTGCGGGCAGCCTGCTGCTGCCGCCCTGGACGCTGACCAAGTTCGCGCCGGACGGGGTCGAGATGACCGGCTACTTCAGCCGGTTCCACGTCGGCGGCAACCACGCGGTGCACGGCGGTGTGCTGCCGCTGCTGTTCGACCAGATGTTCGGCATGATGTCGCACGCCGCGGGGCAGCCGATCAGCCGCACCGCCTTCCTGCACGTCGACTACCGCAAGATCACCCCGATCGATGTGCCGCTGACCTTGCGCGGCCGCGTGACGAGCACCGAGGGCCGCAAGGCGTTCGTCGTCGCCGAACTCCTCGACGCCGAGGGCGCGGTGCTGGCCGAGGCCCACGGGCTGATGGTGCGGCTGCGTCCCGGTCAGCCTTGACTCTTCGGCCGCGCACCTATCCTTGAGCGGTGACCGACGGACCAGACGACAAGACGAGCGTGCTCGCCGTGCCCTCGCAAGCGCCGACGGCGGTGGCCGACGTCCGGCCGCGGGTGGCGTTGCTGGGTTCCGGTGAACTGGCCCGGGAACTGGCGGTCGCGCTGGGACGCCTCGGCGCGCGGGTGATCGCCGTCGACGAGCGCGCGGACGCGCCCGCGCACTCCGTGGCCGAGCAGGCGCTGGTGGTCCCGATGACCGACGCCGACGAGCTGACCAAGGCGATCCGCGGGCTGCAGCCCGACTTCGTGGTCACCACCACCGACGCGGTCGCGGTCCACGCCCTCGAGGGGCTCGAGGGCCCGGAGCTGGTGCCCAGCGCGCGCGCCGTCCGGCTCGGCGCCGACCGGGAGGGCCTGCGCCGGCTGGCCGCCGACGAGTTGGGCCTGCCCACCGCGCCGTTCTGGTTCGTCGGCTCGGTCGGTGAACTCGAGGCGGTGGGCGCCCACGCCGGCTACCCGCTGCTGGTGAAGCCGGTGCTCGCGGGCGGCGGGCGGGGACAGTCGGTGGCGTCGGGGCCTGACGACATCGGGCCGGCCTGGCAGCGCGCGACCGGGGGCCGCGGCGAGCAGCAGCGGGTGCTGGCCGAGACCGTGGTGGATGTCGAGTTCTACGTCACCCTGCTGGCGGTGCGCACCGACGGTCCGCACGGGCCGCGGATCGACTTCTGCTCGCCCGTCGGCCACCGCGAGCCCACCCCAGCCGTGCTGGAGTCCTGGCAACCCCAGCAGCTGAGCACCGCGGCGTTGGACGCAGCCCGATCGATTGCCGCGCGCATCGTCAAGGCGCTCGGCGGGCGCGGCGTCTTCGGCGTCGAGCTGATGATCAACGGCGACGAGGTCTACTTCGTCGACGCCACGCCCCGCCCCGCAGACAGCGCCTGGGCCACCGTGTGCAGCCAGCGGCTGTCGGCCTTCGAGCTGCAGGCCCGCACCATCCTCGGCCTGCCGGTGGACACCATGATGGTCTCGCCGGGCGCGGCCCACCGGGCGGAACGCGCCGATCCGGCGCCCGCCGCGCTGGCCGCGGCGCTGGCCGTCCCGGAAAGCGACGTTCGCGCGCTCGGGCGGGGGTTTCAGGCGCTGGCCACGGCGCCGGAGGTGTCGGCGGCGCGCGACCGCGTCCGCGAGGTCGCGAACCGGCTGACCCAGCACGCTCGATACGATCCGAGGTCATGAGCACAGAGCGCGGTTCCTACGCCGGAGACATCACGCCGCTTCAGGCCTGGAAGCTGCTCAGCGACAACCCCGACGCCGTTCTGGTCGACGTGCGCACCGACGCCGAATGGCGGTTCGTCGGGGTGCCCGACCTGTCCAGCCTGGGCCGCGAGGCGGTCTTCATCGAGTGGAACACCTCCGACGGCACCTTCAACGCCAACTTCGCCGACGAACTGCGCGAACGGGTGCCCGAGACCGAGGCCGAACGGCCGGTGGTCTTCCTGTGTCGCTCGGGCAACCGCTCCATCGGTGCCGCCGAGGTCGCCACCCGCGCTGGCATCACCCCGGCCTACAACGTGTTGGACGGGTTCGAGGGTCAGCTGAACGCGCAGGGGCATCGCGGTGAATCAGGTTGGCGCGCAATCGGATTGCCCTGGAAGCAGCTATGAGTTCCCCGCCGGGGGATTCGGTCCGGGTGCCCAAGGCGTTGCCCGACGGCGTCAGCCAGGCCACCATCGGCGTGCGCGGCGGCCTGCTGCGGTCGGAGTTCGACGAGACCGCCGAGGCGATGTTCCTGACGTCCGGCTATGTCTACGATTCCGCGGCCGTCGCCGAGCGCTCGTTCACCGGTGAGCTGGACCACTTCGTGTACTCGCGGTACGGCAACCCGACCGTGACGATGTTCGAGGAGCGGTTGCGCCTGATCGAGGGTGCGCCGGCGGCATTCGCCACCGCGAGCGGCATGGCCGCCGTGTTCACGTCGCTGGGTGCGCTGCTGGCCGCCGGGGACCGGCTGGTCGCGTCGCGCAGCCTGTTCGGGTCGTGTTTCGTGGTGTGCAACGAGATCCTGCCGCGCTGGGGCGTGGAGACCGTCTTCGTCGACGGTGACGACCTGGCGCAGTGGGAGGAGGCGCTGGCTGACTCCTCTAAGCCCACCCGAGCAGTGTTCTTCGAGACGCCGTCGAACCCGATGCAGTCGCTGGTGGACATCGCCGCGGTGGTCGAGCTGGCGCACGCCGCGGGTGCAAAAGTGGTGTTGGACAACGTCTTCGCCACGCCTCTGCTGCAGCAGGGCATTCCGCTGGGTGTCGACGTGGTGGTGTACTCGGGCACCAAGCACATCGACGGTCAGGGCCGGGTGCTGGGCGGCGCGATCCTGGGCGACAAGGAGTACATCGACGGCCCGGTGCAGAAGCTGATGCGGCACACCGGGCCGGCGCTGAGCGCGTTCAACGCCTGGGTGCTGGTGAAAGGCCTTGAGACACTGGCGGTCCGAGTGGAGCACAGCAACAACTCGGCGCACCGGATCGCGGAGTTCCTCGAGACCCACCCAGCGGTGAGCTGGGTGCGCTACCCGTTCCTGCCGTCGCACCCGCAGTACGATCTGGCCAAGCGCCAGATGTCGGGCGGGGGGACGGTGATCACCTTCGCGCTGGACTGCTCCGACGACAAGGCCAAGCAGCGGGCGTTCGAGGTGCTGGACAAGTTGCGGCTGATCGACATCTCCAACAACCTGGGCGACGCGAAATCCCTTGTCACCCATCCGGCCACGACCACCCACCGGGCGATGGGCCCGGAGGGCCGAGCGGCGATCGGCCTCGGTGACGGCGTGGTGCGGATCTCCGTCGGGCTCGAGGGCACCGACGACCTGATCGCCGATATCGACCAGGCCCTGAGCTAACCGGCCTGCTTCTCGGCCGCCTCGATACGTTCGGCCGCGGCCAGCGTGCCCTCCTGCGCCTGCCGCTCCACCCAGTCGACCACCGGCCGGGCGTACATCATCTGGCTGGTGATCGCCATCTGGCCGCGGGTGCGGCCCAGGAAGGAGATGCCCCAGGAGAACATGGCGGCGAGGCGGTTGCGGAAGCCAACCAGGTACAGCAGGTGCAGCAGCAGCCAGGCCAGCCAGGCGATGAAGCCGCCGAACTCGAGCTTGCCGACCTTCGCCACCGCGCTGTACCGGGAGATGAGCGCCATGCTGCCCTTGTCGAAGTAACTGAACGGCTTGCGGGTGGCCGGGTCGTCGTCGCCCTTCACCGCGTGCTTGATCAGCTTCGTGACGTAGTGGGCCCCCTGGATGGCGCCCTGGGCCATCCCGGGGACGCCGGGCACCGACATCAGGTCGCCGATGACGAACACGTACGGATGCCCCTTGACCGTGAGGTCGGGCTCGACGATCACCCGCCCGGCGCGGTCGGTCTCGGTTCCATCGGACTGCTCGGCGACCATCGCGCCCAGCTCGCTGGCCTGCACGCCCGCGGCCCACACCTTGCACGCGCATTCGATGCGCCGCTCGGTGCCGTCGGACTCCTTGACGGTGATGCCCATGTAGTCCACCGAGGTCACCATGGCGTTCAGCTGCACGTCGACGTCCATCTTCTGCAGCCGCCGTTTGGCCTTGAGGCCCAGGTTCTCACCCATCGGCGGCAACACCGCGGGCGCGGCGTCGAGCAGGATGACCCGGCATTCGCTGGGCGTGATCGTCCGGAACGCCCCGGCCAACGTGCGCTCGGCGAGTTGCACGATCTCGCCGGCCAACTCGACCCCGGTCGGGCCGGCGCCCACCACCACGAACGTCAGGCGGCGCTGCCGCTCCGCCGGATCGGTGGCGACCTCGGCCGCCTCGAACGCGCCCAGGATGCGGGCCCGCAGCTCAAGGGCGTCGTCGACGCTCTTCATGCCCGGCGCGAAGGCGGCGTACTCGTCGTGGCCGAAGTAGGACTGCTGCGCACCGGCGGCGACGATGAGGCTGTCGAAGGGGGTCACCGTCTCCATGCCCATCAGGTGCGAGGTCACCGTTTTGGCCGTCAGGTCGATGCCGCTGACGTCGCCCCACAGCACCCGGACGTTCTTCTGCCGGCGCAGGATCAGCCGGGTGGTCGGGGCGATGTCGCCCTCGGACAGGATGCCGGTGGCCACCTGGTACAGCAATGGCTGGAACAGGTGAGTCGTGGTCTTCGAGATCAGGGTGACGTCGACGTCGGCCCGCTTGAGTGCCTTGGCCGCGTTGAGACCACCGAATCCGCTTCCGATGATGACGACGCGATGGCGCGACATGCTCACCCCCTTACCGTACGACCCCGCCGCTGGGCCCGGCTAGAACGGCCACCCGTTGGAGTTGTCCTTGAATTTGCCGTTGACCGCGGTGCAGAAGTCGTCGGCGGTGCCGGCCAGCAGCACGTAGTAGGTCTCGCCGCGGCGACTCTCGTAGGTGTTGGGGGTGCTCCAGCCGCTGTTGCACAGCGAGGTCTGCGTGCCTGCCGTGGCGCGGCGCCAGTTCGTCTTGGCGCAGCCGGCCAGGGCGTCGACGTTGGGTGTCGCGCTCTTGGCCGCGACCACCATCGCGCCTCCCCATTGGCCGTCGTTGCGCCGGAAGGCGCGCGCCCCGAAACCGGCCCCAGAACCGGCATTGTTCGTCTGACACGCCAGCGCGCGTCGCATCAGCGAGAAGGGCGCCGCCAGTTGGGAATTGGGGCTCGCCGCGGCGGCCGTGATGAATTGCGCCGCGTCCGAGCCGTCGACCTCCTGCACGTTGGGCGTGCCGAAGCTGAACAGCTGCGCCGCGATCCCGGCGTTGCTGCCGCCGCCGATGATCGGCCCGCCGCCGCTCGACGTCATCGGGGGCAGCGCGGCGGGATCGGCGCCGGCGGGCGGGATGCCGGCGGTGACGGCCAGCGCGAGCGTCGCGGCCAGGCTGCGGAGCGCGGTGCCGTTCATGCCCTTCATTCCAGCACGTGTGCGTAGCCGGCGCGACGGTCACCTCACCGGAAGGCGTCGCTGCCGGTGAACGCCTGGCCGAGCACCAGCTGGTGCATCTCGGGCGTGCCCTCGTAGGTCAGCACCGACTCCAGGTTGACCATGTGCCGGATGACGGGGTATTCCAGCGATATGCCGTTGCCGCCCAGGATGGTTCGCGCGGTCCGGCAGATCTGCAGCGCCTCGCGGGTGTTGTTCAACTTGCCGAAGCTGACCTGCTCGGGACGCAGGCCGGGCCCGTCCTTGAGGCGGCCCAGGTGCAGCGACAGCAGCTGGCCCTTGTGCAACTCGACCGCCATGTCGACCAGTTTCGCCTGGGTCAGCTGGAATCCGGCGATCGGGCGGCCGAATTGGGTGCGCTGCGTCGCATAGTCGAGTGCGGCCTGCCACGCCGAGCGCGCGGCGCCCATCGAACCCCAGATGATGCCGTAGCGCGCCTCGGACAGACACGACAGCGGCCCGCGCAGGCCGGTGGCCCCGGGCAGCATCGCGTCGGTGGGCAGCCGCACGTCGTCGAGCACCAGCTCGCTGGTGATCGAGGCCCGCAGCGACAGTTTGTGGTGGATGGTGTTGGCCGAGAAGCCCGGTGTCTTGGTGGGCACCACGAACCCGCGGACGCCGTCGTCGGTGGCGGCCCACACGATCGCGACGTCGGCGACCGAGCCGTTGGTGATCCACAGTTTGCGGCCGCTCAGCACCCAATCCGAACCGTCGCGCCGGGCGCGGGTTTTCATCGCGGCGGGATCGGACCCCACGTCGGGCTCGGTCAGCCCGAAACACCCCAGCAGTTCACCCGAGGCCATCGCGGGCAGCCACTCCTGCTTCTGCTCCTCGGAGCCGAAGTTCCAGATCGCGAACATTGCCAGCGACCCCTGCACCGAGACCATCGACCGGATCCCGGAGTCGGCGGCCTCCAGTTCGGTACAGGCCAGCCCGTAGTGCACGGCCGAGGCCCCGCCACACCCGTAGCCCTCCAGATGCATGCCGAGCAGGCCGAGCTGGCCGAACCCCTTGGCGAGTTCGCGCACCGGCAGGTCGCCGATCTCGAACCACTCCGCGATGTGGGGCAGGACGTGCTCGGCGCAGAACTGCCTGACGGTGTCGCGCACCGCGAGCTCGTCGCTGGACAGGGACGCGTCCAGGCCCAGGGGGTCGTACCGGTCGAAGGCGGGAGGTTTGCGGGTGCTCATGGTCTCAGCCTGCCACTAGCCGATACGGCGCCGGCCACCTCGGCGGCCGGCCCCGGTAGTCTCGCGGCATGCGGCGGCTGGTGTGGCTGGGCCTGGACGTCATCGGTGTGCTGCTCTTCTGCGCCGTCGGGCGTCGCAGCCACGACGAGGGCCTCAACATCACCGGCGTCGCCACGACCGCCTGGCCGTTCCTCAGCGGAACGGTCGTCGGCTGGCTGGCCTCCCGCGCCTGGCGACGCCCCACCGCGGTGGCGCCGACCGGGGTGGTGGTCTGGCTGTGCACCGTCGTCGTCGGCATGGTCTTGCGCAAGGCCAGTTCCGCCGGTGTGGCGGCCAGTTTCGTGGTGGTGGCGGCGTCGGTCACCGCGGTGTTGTTGCTCGGCTGGCGGGCGGTCGTCGCGCTGATGCTGCGGCGCCGGGCCCGCGCGTAGGCCATGGCGGCGACTGCGGGCGTGGCGGTGACCGCGGCGTTCGGCGCCGCCGCCCGGGCCGTCGCCACCAACGCGGGGCTGCTGAACGATCCGTTCGCCGAGCCGTTGGTGCGCGCCGCCGGGGTCGACCACTTGGTCCACGTCATCGACGACGCCCGGTTCGCCGCGGACGACGGCGGTGGCCCCCGGTTCTTGGAGATCTGCGCGGCGCACACCCGCTTCGTCGACGAGTTTCTCGCCGCGGCCGGGCGCGCCGGCCTGCGCCAGGTGGTGGTCCTGGCGTCCGGGCTGGACACCCGGCCGTACCGGCTGTGGTGGCCGCCCGGCACAACGGTTTTCGAGATCGATCGGCCCGAGGTGCTCGACCTCAAGGCCGACGTGCTGCGCGGGCTGGGCGCCGACCTGCGGGCAAGCCGGCGCGCGGTCGGCGCCGACCTGCAGCAGGATTGGCCGGCCGCGCTGCGGCGGGTCGGTTTCGACGCCGCCGCCCCCACGGTGTGGGTCGCCGAGCAGTTGCTGATCGGGTACCTGACGCCGGCCGCCCAGGACCGCCTGCTGCAGGCGGTCACCGCGATGAGCGCGGTCGACAGCCGGTTGGCCGCCGATCACCTGCCGACCTGGACCCCGTTGCAGCTGGAGGCGGAGCGGTCGTTCGTCGACGGCTGGCGCCGGCACGGCCTGGATGTGGACCTGGCCAGCCTGACCCATGCGGGCCAATACCATTACGTTCCCGAGTATCTGGCCGCCACCGGCTGGGCGACGATGCAGCGGAACGTCACCGATCTGCTGGGCGCGGTGGGGCTGCCCGATCGGCCGCGGGGCGAGAGCGAGTTCGTCCCGGAATACCTGACCGCCACACGGGTTTAGACGTTTCATGTCCGGTCCCAACGAACCAGCGCTGCGGTTCGTGTCGGCCACGCACGACGACCCGCTGGCGCGGCCGCTGCTGGCCGAGCTGGCCGAGGAGTACGCGCAGCGCTACGGCGGTACGCCCAGCACGCACCTGTCCTGGCTGCCGGTGCCGCAGGCCGAGCTGGCGCCGCCGGACGGCGGCCTGTTGATCGGCGTGCTGGCCGGGGCGCCCGTCACCGGCGGCGCGTTCCGGCGTTACGACGCCGAGACGGCCGAGCTCAAGCGGATCTGGACCGACCGCGCGTACCGGCGCCGCGGGTACGCCCGGATCCTGCTCGCCGCCCTGGAGGCCGAGACCGCCGCGCGCGGGTACCGGCGGCTCTACCTGATCACCGGCAACCGGCAACCCGAGGCCGAGGCGCTGTACGACGCGACCGGCTACACCCGGGTGCCCGCCGACCCGCTGCCGTCGTGGGGGCCGTTCGTGCCGATCGCGTTCGAGAAGTGGCTGGTTCCCGACGGCCGGTGAACGCCGGCGATTCCGCCGCTCAGCTTTCGGCCAGCGCGAGGGCCGCCGCCGTCGCCTCCCGGATCGGTCCGCGCCATACGTCGCCGTGCCCCGGCAGCAGTACCTCGGTGTCGAGCAGCGCCAGCGCGGACAGGGTGCGAATGCAGTCCTGCTGGCTGTAGCTGAAGATCGCCGGCAGCAGCTGCGGCCCGCTCCGGCGCAGCAGCGGGTGCCCGGTGATCAGGGCGTCGCCGCTGACCAGCACGCCGTCGACCAGATACGAGCAGTGCCCGTTGGTGTGCCCGGGACTGAAAACCGGCGCCGGTTGGCCGGGCAGGCTCGCGGCCAGCTCCGCGGTCAGCGGCTGGGCCGTCGGGATGCCGTCGCGGATCAGGCCGCCGCTGCGGACCACGTGGGCCGTCCACTTGGCCCACCGGGGGCGCCAAATCCGCAGCGCGACATCGACTATGGACACCTGCTCGAGGTACTCACGCTTCGCGTGGCCCACCTCGTCGGCATGGCAGTACACCGGGATGCCGTGCGCGTCGGCGAACCAGATGGCGGTGCCCAGGTGGTCGATGTGCGCGTGCGTCAACACGATGGCGCGCACGTCGTGGGGGCCGTAGCCCAGCGCGGACAGTGAGCCCAGCACGTCCTGGCGGTCGCCGGGATAGCCGGCGTCGATCAGCATCACGCCGGTGTCGTCGGTGACCAGCGTCCAGTTGACCGCGTCGCCCCGGGCGAGGTGCACCCGGTCGGTGACCTGAACTAGCTCCGCCATGCCCGCGAGTGTATGCGGGGAGTAGAAATGACCCGTGGCTGAACTGAAACTTGGATACAAGGCATCCGCCGAACAATTCGCACCGCGCGAGCTCGTCGAACTCGCTGTCGCCGCCGAAGGTCACGGCATGGACAGCGCTACCGTCAGTGACCATTTCCAGCCGTGGCGGCACGAGGGCGGGCATGCCCCCTTCTCGCTGGCCTGGATGACCGCCGTCGGCGAACGCACCAAGCGCATCGTGCTGGGCACCTCGGTGCTCACCCCGACCTTTCGCTACAACCCCGCCGTCATCGCCCAGGCATTCGCCACCATGGCGTGCCTGTACCCGGACCGCATCTTCCTCGGTGTGGGCACCGGCGAGGCGCTGAACGAGATCGCCACCGGATACGAAGGCGACTGGCCGGAGTTCAAGGAGCGATTCGCCCGGCTGCGCGAATCCGTGCGCCTGATGCGCGAACTGTGGCGCGGCGACCGCGTCGATTTCGACGGCGAGTACTACCGCCTGAAGGGCGCCTCGATCTACGACGTGCCCGAGGGTGGCGTCCCGATCTACGTCGCCGCCGGCGGCCCGGCCGTGGCGAAATACGCCGGGCGGGCCGGCGACGGCTTCATCTGCACCTCCGGCAAGGGCGAGGAGCTGTACAAGGACAAGCTGATCCCGGCCGTCAAGGAGGGGGCGGCGGCCAACGACCGCAACGTCGACGACATCGACAAGATGATCGAGATCAAGATCTCCTACGACCCGGACCCCGAGCTGGCGCTGGAGAACACCCGGTTCTGGGCCCCGCTGTCGCTGACCGCCGAGCAGAAGCACAGCATCGACGACCCGATCGAGATGGAGAAGGCCGCCGACGCCCTGCCGATCGAGCAGGTCGCCAAGCGCTGGATCGTCGCGTCCGACCCCGACGAGGCCGTGGCAAAGGTCAAGGACTACGTCGACTGGGGGCTCAACCACCTGGTGTTCCACGCCCCCGGCCACGACCAGCGCCGGTTCCTCGAGCTCTTCGAGAAAGACCTGGCACCCAGGCTGCGGCGACTTGGCTGAACCCTCGGCCATCTACATCGCCGCTCCGGAACCGGAGACCGGCAAGTCGACGCTCGCGCTCGGGCTGCTGCACCGGCTGACCGCGACAGTCGCCAAGGTCGGCGTGTTCCGGCCCATCACGCGCGTTCCCGACGACAAGGACCGCGACTACATCCTCGACCTGCTGCTGCAGCACACCACCGCGGGCGTGCCCTACGAGCAGTGCGTCGGCGTCACGTACCAACAGCTGCACGCCGACACCGACACCGCGATCGCCACCATCGTCGACGCCTATCACGCGATGGCCGACGACTGCGACGCGGTGGTGATCGTGGGCAGCGACTACACCGACGTCGCGCGGCCGGCCGAGCTTTCGGTCAACGCCCGGATCGCCGTCAACCTCGGCGCGCCGGTGCTGCTCACGGTCAGCGGCCGCGGCCGCACCCCCGACGAGGTGGCCCGCGTCGTCGAGGTGTGCCTGGCCGAGCTGGCCATGCAGCGCGCCCACGCCGCCGCGGTGGTCGCCAACCGCTGCGAACCAGCTCAGCTGGACGAGGTCGCCGAGGCGCTGGAGGCCTTCACCCAACGCAGCTACGTGCTGCCCGAAGAGCCGCTGCTGTCGGCCCCGACGGTGGCCGAACTCGAAAAGGCGGTCGGCGGAACGCCGGTCAGCGGTGAGGCGTCGCTGCGCGACCGCGAGGTCACCGATGTGCTGGTCGCCGGCATGACCGCCGACCACGTGCTGGAACGCCTGAGCGACGGCATGGCGGTGATCACCCCCGGGGACCGGTCGGACGTAGTGCTGGCCGTGGCGAGCGCCCATGGGGCCGAGGGCTTTCCGTCGCTGTCCTGCATCGTCCTCAACGGTGGCTTCCAGCTGCACCCGTCCATCGCGGCCCTGGTCGCCGGGCTGCGGCTGCGGCTGCCGATCGTCGCCACCGCGCTGGGCACCTACGACGCCGCCAGCGCGGCCGCCGCGGCCCGCGGCCGCGTCACGGCGAATTCGCAGCGCAAGATCGACACCGCGCTGGAGCTGATGGACCGTTACGTCGACGTCCCGGATCTGCTTGAGCAGCTTGCTATTCCGATACCCACCGTGACCACGCCGCAGATGTTCATCCACCGGCTCACGCTGCAGGCGCGGGCGGACCGCAAGCACATCGTGCTGCCCGAGGGGGACGACGACCGCATCCTCAAATCTGCCGGCCGGGTGCTGCAGCGCCGCGTCGCCGACCTCACCGTGCTCGGCGACGAGGCGCAGATCCGGCAGCGTGCGGGGGAGCTCGGGGTGGACCTCGACGGCGCGCAGGTGATCGACCCGCGCACCAGCGAGCTCCGCTCCGGGTTCGCCGACCAGTACGCCGAACTACGCAAGGCCAAGGGTGTCACCGCCGAGCACGCCCGCGAGATCATGCTTGACGCCACGTATTTCGGCACGATGATGGTCTACAACGGCATGGTCGACGGCATGGTGTCGGGCGCCGCCCACACCACGGCGCACACGGTTCGCCCGGCCTTCGAGATCATCAAGACCGTGCCCGACGTGTCCACGGTGTCCAGCATTTTCCTGATGTGCCTGCCGGATCGGGTGCTGGCCTACGGCGACTGCGCGATCATCCCGAACCCGACACCGGAGCAGCTGGCCGACATCGCGATCTCGTCCGCGCGCACCGCGGCGCAGTTCGGCATCGAGCCGCGGGTCGCGATGCTGTCGTATTCGACCGGCGAGTCGGGCACCGGTGCCGACGTCGACAAGGTCAGGACCGCAACGGAATTGGTGCGCAAGAGAGAGCCGCAGCTGCCGGTCGAGGGCCCCATCCAATACGATGCCGCGATCGAGCCGTCCGTCGCGGCCACCAAGCTGCGCGGCTCGCCGGTGGCCGGCCGCGCCACCGTGCTGGTCTTCCCCGACCTGAACACCGGCAACAACACCTATAAGGCCGTGCAGCGCAGCGCCGGGGCGATCGCCATCGGGCCGGTGTTGCAGGGCCTGCGCAAGCCGGTGAACGACCTGTCCCGCGGGGCGCTGGTCGAGGACATCGTGAATACCGTTGCGATCACCGCGATCCAGGCGCAGGACGTCCGTGACTAGCGCGGACCGGGCCGTACTGGTGATCAACTCCGGCTCGTCGTCGCTGAAATACCAGTTGCTCGAACCGGACTCGGGCGTGGCCCGCGCGACCGGCAACGTCGAACGGATCGGGGAGGGCTCGTCGACGGTTCGCGACCACGACGCGGCCCTGCGCCAAGCGTTCGATATGTTGTCGGAGCACGGCATCGACCTGGGGGATTGCGGCCTGGTGGCGGTCGGGCACCGGGTCGTCCACGGCGGCAACACCTTCTATCGGCCCACACCGGTGGACGACGCGGTGATCCGCAAGCTCGACGAATTGTCGGAACTGGCGCCGCTGCACAACCCGCCCGCGATCAAGGGAATCGAGGTGGCCCGCAAGCTGCTGCCGGACGTCCCGCACATCGCGGTCTTCGACACCGCGTTCTTCCACGACATGCCGCCCGCGGCCGCGACCTATGCGATCGACCGCGGCGTGGCCGAACGCTGGAAGATCCGCCGTTACGGGTTCCACGGCACGTCGCACCGCTATGTGAGCCAGCAGGCCGCCGCCTTCCTGGACCGGCCGCTGGACGGCCTGAAACAGATTGTGCTGCACCTGGGTAACGGATGCTCGGCGTCGGCGATCGCCGGCAGCCGGCCCCTCGACACGTCGATGGGCCTGACGCCGCTGGAGGGTTTGGTGATGGGTACCCGCAGCGGCGACATCGATCCAAGCATCGTCAGCTACCTGTGCCACACCGCGAAGATGCGCGTCGACGACGTGGAGTCGATGCTCAACCAGCGGTCCGGGGTGGTCGGGCTGTCGGGGGAGCGCGACTTCCGGAGGCTGCGCACGATGATCGAATCCGGCGATGCGGCAGCGCAATTGGCCTACAGCGTGTTCACCCATCGGCTGCGCAAGTACATCGGTGCCTACCTGGCGGTGCTGGGGCACACCGACGTCATCACCTTCACCGCCGGCATCGGGGAGAACGACGCGGCGGTGCGCCGCGACGCGGTGGCCGGTATGGAGGAATTGGGCATCATGCTCGACGAGCGCCGCAACCTCGGCGGCGGCAAGGACGCCCGGCAGATCTCCGCCGAGGAATCCCCGATCGCCGTGCTGGTGATCCCGACCAACGAGGAACTGGCCATCGCCCGTGACTGCGTGAGCGCGCTAACCGGTTAGGAAGCCGAGGCTCTTCCGTCCGGCACCCACCGACGGCGCGGGATCCGTCCCCACGGTCCCCGCGAGCAGCTCGTGGTATATGTCGCGAAAGTCGGTGGTGTACTTCAAGTCCCCGTTATCGAGGTCGGTCAGGCTGGGTTCGTCGCCGTAGAAACCGCCCCGAAGCCGGCGCGGCGGAGCACGCGGGCGGTGGCGACCCACGCGGCGGACTGCCCTGGCATGCACCAACTGTGCGGTACGAACTTAAGTTTTCACTGTGGATAAGCGTCGGTGCGCATTCTGAGCGGTGTGCCATCGTCCACGGATGCTTCCCGTGGGAGAACCGTTCGTCGGCAGCGAGGCACTGGCGATGGGCGTCGTCAGCCGTCATCAATTGCGCACGCGCTTCCGCGCGGTGTTTCCGAACGTGTACTTGCCGAATGACGTCATGCCGACGCTCGACGGGCGCATCGCCGCCGCATGGCTGTGGTCGGGTCGCCGGGCCGTCATCACCGGGGCCGCCGCCGCGTCGTTGCACGGATCACGGTGGATCCCGGACGACGTTCCCATCGAGTTGGCCTTCAACCGGTCTCGCGCACCGCATGGTGTGCTGACGAGGCGCTACGCGTTGATCGATGGCGAGACGCAGGTTGCGCGCGGGATGCTCGTGACCACCCCTGAGCGCACCGCCTTCGACATCGGCCGGCGCGGCGCGATCCGCTCGGCGGTGGTGCGCCTCGACGCTCTCGCTCGCGCAACGGGACTCAAGGTCGACGATGTGCTGAAGGTCGCACAATCCCATCCGGGCTCGCCGGGACTGCGCCGGCTCGAGACGGCGCTGGAATTCGTCGACTCGGGGGCGGCTTCGCCGAGGGAAAGCTACCTGCGTCTGCTCCTCATCGACGCGGGCGTTCCCCGCCCGCACACGCAGATACCGGTGGTCGGAGATGACGGCATCCCGTTCGCCTATCTCGACCTGGGTTGGCCTGAACAGATGGTCGCCGTCGAATACGACGGCGACCAACACCGGACCGACCGTCGCCAATACGTCAAGGACATCCGGCGCATCGAGACGTTGGAGGAGATGGGCTGGATCATCATTCGGGTTGTCGCGGAGGACCGACCCGCCGGAATCATCGACCGGGTGCGAGCCGCGCTGGCCGCGCGCCAGTCGACGGTGCTCTGAGGCGTTGTCTTCGGTGTGGGCCATCGAGTGTGCTTCGAGGGCGTTGGCTGTGCTCTGAGGGTGTTGGCTGTGCTCTGAGGGTGTTGGCTGTGCGTTGAGGGTGGAGCTTTTCGGCGTGTCGCCGCCACGGCCGCACACTCGCCGCCACGGCCGCACACTCGCCGCCACGGCCGCACACTCTGCGCCTTGGCCGCACACTCGATGCCAGGACCGCACACTCGGCGCCACGGCCGCACACTTGGCGCCAGGGCCGCACACTCGGCGCCACGGCCGCACACTCGCGGCTCTGATGGCGTCGGGTGTGCTCTGATGGCTTTCACTGTGCATTGAGGGCGGGGCCGCCCGGCGTGTCGCCGCCCTGGCTGCACAGTCAACGCCCTGAATGCACCCGCGAAGCCCTGGGCGAAGACCGCGATAGAGCAACGGGCGCAACCTAGAACGTGCTCGTCGGCCGCACCCGGTTCGCCATGTCCACCAGCGCATAGCGGTGGCGTTGGGTGGGCGCGACCCGGGCCAGGTTGCGCAGCGCGGCCTCGACGCCCAGCCGCAGCCCGTGCTCGGTGAACGGGAAGCCCAGGATGTGATTAGTGCTGGCCTTGTTGTCCTCCAGCCAGTCCATCGCGCAGCCCAGCACCAGCGCGCGGATCTGCAGCACACGCGGTTCGGTGGGGGGCAGCGCCTCCACGCGCCGAGCGGCGTCGCGGATGTCCTCCTCGGTGATCTCGCTCTTCGACCGCCCGGACAGCAGGGTCACCGCACTCGTCAGCCGCGCGGTGGTGAAATGCCTTGAGGTGGGCGGCACCTCGTCCAGCGTGCGCACCGCGCCGGCGCGATCGCCCTCGGCGGACAGCCATCTGGCCAACCCGAAAGCCGCCGAGATCACGCCGTCGTTGGTCTTCCACACCGTCTGGTAGTGCTTCTGCTCGTCGACATTGCCGGCCAGCTCGGCGGTGGCGGCCAACGCCAGTTTGGGCGCCAGCTCACCGGGGAAGGTGTCCAGCACCTCGGTGAAATGTGTTGTGGCGGAATCGTAGTCACCGGTGAGCAGCTCGGCGACGGCCTTGTACCAGACCAGCCGCCACTGCCAGCCCACCCGCTCGGCCAGGTCGTCCAGCTTGCGGGTGGCCTTGGCCACGTCGCCAAGGTCCAGCAGCGCGCGAACCTCCATCAGCGGCAACTCGATCGACTCGGACACCTCGACGCCGTCGGCGTCCAGCGTGCCGTGGCGGGCCGCCCGCAACGAATCCAGAGTCTGCACCGGCTGGGAGAGCACCGTGGCCTGCAGCACGGGGGCGGCGACGTCGGCCGGATCCACGAGGGGCACCTGCAGCGCCGTGACGATCTCGCGGGCCGTCAGCCGCTCCGAGTGCACCTGGCCGTCGAGGTAGACGTCGGTGTGCGCGACCAGCAGATCCACCCCGAACGTCGAGCGGCTCGGGCTGAAGATGGTCGACAGACCGGGCCGCGGCACGCCGGTGTCCTGGGCGACGACCTCCCGCAGCACGCCCATCAGCTGGGCGGACAGTTCCTCGGTGCTGGCGAACCGGCGCCGCGGGTCGGGGTCGGTGGCGCGGCGCAGCAACCGGCGGTACGAGTCGTAGGTCTCCAGCACGGAGTCGTCTTCGGGCAGGCCGTCGACGTAGCGGCCGTTGCGGGTGGGCAGGTTGACCGTCAGCGCCGCGAGGGTGCGTCCGACGGTGTAGATGTCGGTCGCGACCGTCGGGCCGGTCCGCACGATCTCCGGCGCCTGGAACCCGGGCGTGCCGTAGAGGTAGCCGAACGAGTTGATCCGCGACACCGCGCCCAGGTCGATCAGCTTCAGCTGCTCCTCGGTGAGCATGATGTTCTCCGGCTTGAGGTCGTTGTACACCAAGCCGATCGAGTGCAGATAGGTCAGTGCCGGCAGGATCTCCAGCAGGTAGGCGATGGCCTCGGCGACGGGTAGCTTCTTGTCCTTGCCGTGCTTGAGCGGCTGCCCGCCGATGTACTCCATCACGATGTAGCCGACCGGGTTGCCGCCGCGGTCCTTGTGCTCGACGAAGTTGAAGATCTGCACGATCTGCGGGTGGACGACCTCGGCGAGGAACTGCCGCTCGGCCATCGCGATCGCCTGCGCTTCGGCGTCGCCGGAGTGCACCAAGCCCTTGAGCACCACCGGGCGATCGTTGACGTTGTGGTCGACCGCCAGGTAGACCCAGCCCAGGCCGCCGTGCGCGATGTAGCCCTTCACCTCGTACTGGTTGGCGACGATGTCACCCGGATTCAGCTGTGGCAGAAACGAATACGCGCTGCCGCAGGCGGGGCACCAGCCCTCCGACTTGCCCTTGCCCTCCTTGCCGGACCGGCCGACCGGTTTCCCGCAGTTCCAGCAGAACCGCTTGCCCTCCGGCACCACCGGGTTGCTCATCAGGGCCTCGAGCGGGTCGATGTCGCGCACCCGCGGAATCTCGACCAGGCCGCCACCGAGTTGCCTGACCGGTGGCAGCACCCGCGTCCCCACGCTCACCTGCGGTTCGCTGTCCAGCGTGCCCAGCGAGATGTGCGGAAAGTCGTCATCGTCATCGTCGAAGTCAGGCCGGAACAGCGCCTGGGTGGCCTGGATGCGCCCGGTCGCCGGGCCCTGCGTGTCCGGCGGTTGGGTGCCCGGGCTCTCGTCGGCAGCGGTTTCGGGCTGCTCGATCTTCTCCGACTCGGCCATCAGTCCAGATACCTCGGCGTGGGCGGGGCCGGCGCGGGCCCCAGCACCGTCAACCACTTGCGGTACAAGGTGTTCCACGTACCGTCCCGGCGGATGCGCTCCAGGGTGCCGTTGACGAACCGGACCAGGCCGGTGTTGGTGAGGTTGACCCCGATGCCGTAGGGCTGGGTGGCCATGTTGGGCCCGACGATGTGCAGGTACGGGTCCTCCTCGACCAGCCCGGCCAGGATCGAGTCGTCGGTGCTGACGGCGTCGATCTCGCGCTGCTGCATCGCCACCAGGCAGTCGGCCCAGTTGACCACCGACACCACGACCGGCGGCGGGTCGATCTGGCGGATCCGGTGCAGTGACGTCGTGCCTTTGGCCACGCAGACCCGCTTGCCGGACAGGTCGCTCACCTTGGCGATCGGGGAATCCCGCGGGGCCAGGATGCGCTGGTTGGCGTCGAGGTAGACCGTCGAGAAGTTGACCTGCTTGCGCCGGTCGCAGGTGATGGTCATGGTCTTGACCACCACGTCGACCTCGGAGTGCTGCAGGGCGGTGACGCGCTCGTCGGACGACAGGATGCGGTATTCGACGTGCGACGGGGCGCCGAAGATGTCGCGGGCGATCTCCCCGGCGATGTCGACGTCGAAACCGGTGATCTCGCCGGTGATCGGGTCGCGGAAGCTGAACAGGTTGCTGCCGATGTCGAGCCCGACGATCAGCCGGCCGCGGGCGCGGATGTCGGCGACGGCGGCGTCCGCCTGGGCCTTGGTCGGGAAGGGCCGCAGGCTCGCGGTCAGGTCGCAGCCCTGGCTGGGGTCGTCGGCCGGCAGCGGCGGCTCCGTTGGCAGCTGCTGCATGCCGACCGGGGTGGGCGGCGGCAGCGTCGGCACCTTGGCGACCGTCAGCGACTCGGTGTGCGAGCACCCTGCCAGCACGCCCGCCGTTGCCAGCGCGGCGAGCGCAGCGAGCGCGCGCGTCATCATTATCGGTACTCTCTCAGCCTTGGCCACAGGCCCAGGGCCACCGCGATGGCGGCGCCGAGGCTGAGCACCACGCCGCCCACCTGGGCGCCGGACAGCCCAGTGCGCGCGCTCAGGACGTCGTTGCGCAGGTGGTTGCGGCTCTGGTTGATGGCCTTGACCAACTGGTCCTCGAGCTTGTCGAACGCCGGGGTGGAGTCGTCCTCGCTGCTGCCGAGGGCCACCTGCGTGGCCGCCCGGTAGTTACCCACCGAGATGTAGGAGTTGATCCGGTCGTTGGCCTGCCGCCAGCGCAGCAGCAGCTGGTCGGCGCCCTCCAGGTCGGGCTTGTCGACGGCGTCGCTGCGGACCATGTACTGATCGAGCTGGGAGTGCATGGAGTCGATGCGCTGATAGAACGACTGCTTGCGCTTCTCTTCGTCCCCGCGGCGGATCAGCGACAGCGTCTCATCGGCGCGGGCCTGCTGGGCGGTGATCGCGACGTTGGTCACGATCCGCAGCGAGTCCGCGGCGGTGTTCTTGGCGCTACGGCTGGCGGCCGTGGAGATCGTTAGCGCAGTTCCGACCCATACCACCATGACGAGAATAGCGAGGCCGCCCACGACCAGCCCCGGGTTGATCCGGCGGCGGGTGCGCCGGGCCAGCCACCGATGGGAGAAGGCGCCGAAGACAGCGGTCGCGGTGACCACCAGGATGACCGGCGCCGGAATCTGCGTGGACGCAGTGGTTTCCGCGTCCACCCGCTCCGACGTCGCCTGATACAGCCGTGCCGCGTCGGGCAGGATCGTCGACTGCATCAGCCCCGATGCCTCCGACAGGTACGACGACCCGACCGGGTTGCCCTCGCGGTTGTTGGTCCGGGCGATTTCGATCAGGCCGGTGTAGACGGCCAGCTCGGCGTTGATCCGGCCCAGCAGCTGCACCAGCGGTTCGTCGGTGAGCCCGCTGGACGCCCGGGTGACCGCCACCGCCGCGTCGGTGATGGCCTGCTCGTAGCGCTGCCGCACGGGCGGTGGCTCGGCTTCCGCGATGAACGCGGTGGCCGCCGCGGCGTCGGCCACCGAGAGGGTGGTGTAGAGCCGTCCGGCGGCGAACGACAGCGGCTCGGTGTGGTTGAGCACCGTGGTCAGCACCTGCTGCCGATGGTTGATCGTGGTGGAGGTGGCGAAGGCGCAGATGCCGCCGAGCACGGCCAGCACGATTCCGATGCTCAGAATGCGACCCGGCGTGGTGGAGATGAACCACCAGCGCGGGTGGGCTGGTTCCGCCGGCGACCGCGAACCCTGCGGTTCCGTCGACGGGTGCGCCAGCTCAACCGTCACGTCGAATCAGCCCTCATCTTTCGCGGCCACTGGAACGCTGCACGAAACTCTATAAGCGAATTCTAAGAGAATGTTGCGGCGGATGGGTGGAGGCAGACCAATTGACCAGCCGATCACGTGCATATCCTGAACGCGTGCAGGGCGACGGTGACGGCTGGGTGGTTTCCGACAGCGGCGCCCACTATTGGGGTCGTTTCGGCGCGGCGGGTCTGCTGCTTCGCGCCCCGCGGCCGGACGGCACCCCGGCGGTGCTGCTGCAGCACCGCGCGGTCTGGAGCCACCAGGGCGGCACCTGGGGCCTGCCGGGCGGGGCGCGCGACAGCCACGAGACGCCGGAGGAGACCGCGGTCCGCGAGGCGCACGAGGAGGCCGGCCTGCTGGGCGAGCTGCTGACCGTGCGGTCGACGGTGGTCACCGCCGAGGTCGCCGGGCTCGGCGGCGCGCGCTGGACCTACACCACGGTCGTCGCCGACGCGGCCGAGCAGCTGCACACCGTGCCCAACCGGGAGAGCGCCGAGATGCGCTGGGTCGCCGAGGACGAGGTGGTCGAGCTGCCGCTGCATCCGGGCTTCGCGGCGAGCTGGCAACGACTGCGCACCGCCACGGCGCTGCTGCCGCTGGGCCGGGGCGACGAACGACGGCGGCACCTGCCGCGCACGATCGAGATCGACGACGGCGTCTTCGTGTGGTGTATGCCGGGGGAGGCCGATGAGGCGCCGCTTCATCCCCGCATCAACTCGCTGCTGCAAGCGCTGAGCTGAGCCGCCGCGCCGCCGCACGCGGGTCGGAGGCGGCGGTGATCGCCCGCACCACCACGATGCGCCGGGCGCCGGCGGAGAGCACCGCAGGCAGCCGCTGCTCGTCGATACCGCCGATCGCGAACCACGGCTTGTCCCCGCCGAGCTCGGCCGCCGCCCGCACCAGCCCCAGGCCGGGGGCCTCGCGGCCCGGCTTGGTCGGAGTGGGCCAGCACGGGCCGACGCAGAAGTAGTCGGCCTCTCCCTCGGCGGCCTCCGCGGCCTGGTCGGGGTCGTGGCTGGACAGGCCAAGCAGCGTGTCCGGGCCGACGAATTCCCGGGCCACGTGCAGCGGCAGGTCGCCCTGCCCCAGGTGCAGCACGTCGGCGCCGGCCGCGCGGGCGATGTCGGCCCGGTCGTTGACCGCGAACAGGGCGCCGTGGCGGCGGGCCGCGTCGGCCAGGACCTCGCACGCGGCGAGCTCGTCGCGCGCCTCCAACGGCCCGAACCGTTGCTCACCGGGCGATCCCTTGTCGCGCAGCTGGATGATGTCGACCCCGCCGGCCAGGGCGGCGTCGGCGAACTGGGCCAAATCACCGCGCTCGCGCCGCGCGTCGGTGCACAGATATAGGCGCGCGGCCGCCAGGCGGGTAACTCGCTGATGCACACCGCGACGCTAGCGCGCTAGCGTGGAGGCCGAAGAACGTGCAGACACGGGAGTCCCGGGAACGGGGTCTGAGAGTGGGCGCGCCGCCCTTACCGTCACACCTGATCCGGGTCATGCCGGCGAAGGGAGGCCCCGGAATGGACGGGATGTCATCGGAGCTCGGCTCGCTGGCCGTCATCGGTGGCGGCATCATCGGCCTGGCAGTGGCGCGCCGCGCGGCGCAGGAAGGGTGGTCGGTGCGGGTGCACCGCACCGCCGAGAAGGGCGCGTCGTGGGTCGCCGGGGGCATGCTGGCGCCGCACAGCGAAGGCTGGCCCGGCGAGGAACGGCTGTTGCGGCTCGGCCTCGAGTCGCTGCGGCTGTGGCGCGAGGGCGGCTTCCTCGACGGGCTGCCGCCGCAGGTGGTGACCGCGCGGGAGTCGCTGGTGGTGGCGGTCGACCGGGCCGACGTCGCGGATCTGCGCACCGTCGCCGACTGGTTGTCCGCACAGGGTCACCCGGTGGTCTGGGAGTCGGCCGCCCGGGACACCGAACCGCTGCTGGCGCAAGGCATCCGGCACGGCTTTCGGGCGCCCACCGAGCTGGCCGTGGACAACCGCGCGGTGCTGGACGCCCTGGCGGCGGAGTGCGAGCGGCTCGGGGTGCGCTGGGCGCCGCCGGCGCGCGACCTGTCGGTCGACGGCGACGCGGTGGTGATCGCCAACGGCATCGACGCCCCCGCGCTGTGGCCGGGCCTGCCGGTGCGCCCGGTCAAGGGCGAGGTGCTGCGGCTGCGCTGGCGGCGGGGGTGTATGCCGGTGCCGCAGCGCGTCATTCGCGCCCGCGTCCACGGGCGCCAGGTCTACCTCGTTCCGCGCGCCGACGGGGTGGTGGTCGGCGCCACCCAGTACGAACACGGCCGCGACACCGCCCCGGTGGTGTCGGGGGTGCGCGACCTGCTCGACGACGCCTGCGCGGTGTTGCCGGCGCTGGGCGAATACGAGTTGGCCGAGTCCGCCGCCGGGCTGCGCCCGATGACGCCCGACAACCTGCCCCTGGTGCACCGCCTGGACGAGCGAACACTGGTGGCCGGCGGCCACGGTCGGTCGGGTTTCCTGCTGGCGCCGTGGACCGCGGAACAGATCGTTTCGCAACTCGCCCCGGTCGGAGCGCGGTCATGATCGTCGTGGTCAACGAGCGGAAGGTCGAGATCGACGAGCGGACCACGGTGGCCGCGCTGCTGGAGTCGCTCGGTTACCCGGACCGGGGCGTCGCGGTGGCGATCGACGACGCGGTGCTGCCCCGATCACGCTGGAGCGCAACGCTTTCCGGCGGCGCTCGGCTCGAGGTGCTGACGGCGGTGCAGGGTGGCTGAAACCAAACTCACCATCGGCGATCGCAGCTTCGCCTCGCGGCTCATCATGGGCACCGGGGGAGCGACCAGCCTGGCCGCGCTGGAAGAGGCGCTGGTCGCGTCGGGCACCGAGCTGACCACTGTCGCGATGCGGCGGGTCGACGCCGAGGGCGGGACCGGCCTGCTCGACCTGCTCAACCGGCTCGGCATCACGCCGCTGCCCAACACCGCGGGGTGCCGCGGCGCGGCGGAGGCGGTGCTCACCGCGCAGCTGGCCCGCGAGGCGCTGAACACCAATTGGGTCAAGCTGGAGGTGATCGCCGACGAGCGCACGCTGTTGCCCGACGCGGTCGAATTGGTCCGGGCGGCGGAGCAGTTGGTCGACGAGGGCTTCGTCGTGCTGCCCTACACGAACGACGACCCGGTGTTGGCCCGGCGGCTCGAGGACGCCGGCTGTGCCGCGGTCATGCCGCTGGGATCGCCCATCGGCACCGGCCTGGGCATCACCAACCCGCACAACATCGAGATGATCGTCGCCCGGGCCGGCGTTCCGGTGGTGCTCGACGCCGGTATCGGCACCGCGAGCGACGCCGCGCTGGCGATGGAGTTGGGTTGCGACGCGGTGCTTTTGGCCACCGCGGTGACCCGGGCCGCCGATCCGACGACGATGGCGGCCGCGATGGCCGCCGCGGTCACCGCCGGCTATCTGGCCCGCCGTGCGGGGCGGATTCCCAAGCGTTTCTGGGCGCAGGCGTCCAGCCCCCAGCGATGAAACGTTATGTGGCGCTGGGCAGTTCGATGGCCGCGGGACCGGGCATCCGGCCCCGCGTCGCGGGGGCTCCCTGGGGCTCGGGCCGGTCGGCGCGCAACTACCCGCACCTCATCGCGCGGCGATGCGGCCTGGATCTGGTAGACGTCACCTTTTCCGGTGCGACCACCGCCCACGTGCTCGCCGATCGCCAGCGCGGTGCACCACCGCAGATCGCCGCCCTGAACGGCTCTGAAAGTCTGGTGACCATCACCATCGGCGGCAACGACGTCGGCTACATCCCGCTGCTGATGGCCGCATCGGTGCCGCGCCCTGCCCGCCGGCTGCCACTGCTGGGTGGGCGCATTGCCGAACTACTGGACCGCGACGCCCGGATCGAGGCGCTCGACACGGTGTTCGAATCGTTGTGCGCTGTCGGCCACGCGGTGCGCGAGCGCGCACCGCGGGCCCGGGTCGTCTTCGTCGACTACCTGACCGTCCTGCCGCCGGCGGGCACGCCGGCCGCCCCGCTTTCGCAAGCCGATGCCGATCTCGGCCGCCACGTGGCCGCGACGCTGGAGCGACTCACGGCCGACGCGGCGATGGCGACCGGCTGCGAGATCGTCGGGGCCGCCGCGGCCAGCCGCGAGCATCACGCGTGGTCGGGCGACCCGTGGACCACGAGACCCGGTGTGCCGCTGCCGGGCCGCGTGGCGCCGTTGCACCCGAACGCGGCCGGGATGCGCGCCGTGGCCGAACTGGTGTCCGCGCTGGGCTGAGAGGTCAGCCGTTCGTGCGCCACCACTGATAAAGGGCGTTGACGTCGGAGTTGGCCGCGGTGAGGTGGCCCAACACGTTCTTGGCGTCGGTGGTCCAGGTCAACGTCGCGTAGTTTTTGTAGGTGCCGCAGGCGATCTGGCCGCCCGTCTGGCCGTTCTGCTTCCACGTTCCCGGTGACTGCCCGGCATCACCGCAAGCGGCCAGGGACACGTCCTTGATGGTGGAACTGAACGCGGCGCTCAGATTCGTGCCGTTGGAGAAGAGGGCGTAAACGCCCGAGCCCGGTCCGCTGGGGTCGGGGCTCTGTCCGCACAGGAGCTCGGCCAGTTCGCCGGATTCGGTCAGCTCCTGCGGCTTGCAGTTGTTGAGGCCGTAGCCCTTCGACAGGTTGGCGGCCAGCGTGTTCATATCGGCGGCGCTGCCCGTGTTGGGTTCCGCCACCGCGATGGCGCTACCCGCGAAAGCCAGACATCCGGTGAAAGCCGCGGCCGATGCGGCTCGCAGCGCGATGGTGAGATGTGACATTTTCGTTGCCTCCCTGCGGTTGTTGGATGGGTGATGCAGAAATCCCTTGCCCCCCAACGAGATGTCAGCCGTTGGCCCGCCACCACTGATACAACGCCGCGGCGTCGTTGTTCGGCCCACGGATATAGCTCAAGGTGTTCTTGGCATCGGTGGTCCAGATGATCTCGGCGGCGTTCTGATAAGTCCCGCAGGCCACCTGACCGGCATTGCCGTTGCTGCCCTGATGCCAACTGGTGGGCGACTGGCCGCTGTCGCCGCACGTGCTCAGCACGTCGTCCTTGATGCTGGCCTTGAACGAGCCGACCAAGTTCTCGCCGTTGTTGAACAGGATGTACTTGGCCTGGACGGGGCCCCCCGGGTCGGGGCTCTGCCCGCAGGCCAGCGACGCCAGTTCGCCGGTGGCGAGGCTCTGGGCCGTGCAATTGTTCGGTCCGTAGCCCTTTGACAGCGATGCCGCAAGCGTATTGATGTCCGACGCGTTACCGGTGTTCGCGGGATCCGCGGCAGAGGTGGCCGTGCCGGCTAAGGCGGAGCCGCCCGCGAGCGCCGCGGCCGCGACGGTTCGCAACGCGTTGCTGAGATAGGGCATCCCATGACTCCTCGGCGGTTGTCGTACCGGCGCCACTCACCGGAAAAACATGCTTCCGCTAAGTAGGGATCGTAGGGCTATGTCGTGACAAAGCAACACATTCCGCTGGCAATTGTCTGTCTGGGCATCCTTTTCGGCGACGCAGCGTAGAGGCCTGCTTCCTGGCCTATCTGAAAATGGCTGCCTTTCATAACGTTTCGGATCACGACTTGCCGTCAGCGCTGCCGGGCCGCAGGAGTAGGCCGGAGAACGCAGGCTGAACGCCGTGCGACCGCCACGACGCGCGTCAGTGGGCCAAAAGGGGATTTTCAAATTGCTAGTGCCGCCGCGACTGTGCTCGGGTATGGTTAGCACCGCTTCACGCCAGCTAACTTCTCGGGACTGGAGAATCCATGACACAGCCACCGGCACCGCCCCCTCCGCCGCCTGGTTACCCGCCGCAGCAGCCCGCCGGGCAAGCGCCGAATAATTATTTGGTGTGGTCCATCCTGGTGACCCTGTTCTGCTGTCTCCCCTTCGGGATCGTGGCGATCGTCAAATCCAGCCAGGTCAACGGGCTCTGGGCGCAGGGCCGCTATGCCGAGGCGCAGGCGTCCGCCGAGAGCGCCAAGAAATGGGTGATCTGGTCGGCGGTCATCGGTGTCGTCGTGGGCATCATCTACGGCATCCTGATGGCGGTCGGCGCGCTGAACACGAACACCAATGCGGCGCTTGCCGCGATGTTCTAAGCCCGGTTCGCGATCATGGTGACCCGTCAAGGGTCGGCGTCGTCGAGTCTGGGTGCGCCACTGCTGGTGGCCGCGTCCACGACGCTGATGTGCGCCGCCATCTGGGCGGGTGACCCGACCACTCCCAACGGTCCGCTGCCGGTGTGCCCCACCAAGGCGCTGTTGGGTATCGACTGTCCGGGATGCGGCAGCTTGCGCATGCTGTATTCCCTGATGCACGGCAACATCACGGCGGCCGCCAGGTACAACGCATTGGGCCTGGCGGCTGTCGTGCTCTTGGTGTGGGCGTACCTCGCCTGGACCTACGGGCGGCTCGCGGGCAGGCGGATCCGCAGCTGGCAACACACTCGTTGGTCCGCCGTGGTGGCCATGGTGTTGGTCGGGGCGTGGTTTGCGGTGCGCAACATCCCCTTTGCGCCGTTCAGCGCCCTGTACGTCTGATACTGCCGTGTCCTGATCATGGCCGGTCGCGCCGCGGTCTAACCTGGGGCGCGATGGTGAACAAATTCACGACGGTCCCCGCGGCGCTCGTCGTGGTCGCCCTGTCCGCATTCTCGGCCGGCTGCTGGCACAAGTCGGCCGACTCGCAACAGGCGACGGGCGACCCCGCCGCGGCGGCCCGGTTCGCCAGCGCCTTGCACGACAACGTGACGAGCGACGCGATGATGGCGCACCTGGCAAAGCTCCAGGACATTGCCAACGCCAACAACGGCACCCGGGCGGTCGGCACCCCGGGTTACGAAGCCAGCGTCGACTACGTGGTAAACACATTGCGCGGCAGGGGTTTCGACGTGCAAACGCCCGAATTCTCGGCGCGCGTGTTCCACGGAGACAAGCCGGAGGTGACCGTGGGCGGTAAGCCGGTGGAGGCGCACGCCCTGGACTTCAGCCTCGGCACCCCGCCGGGCGGCGTGAGCGGGCCGTTGGTGGCCGTTCCCGCCAGCACCGGCCCCGGCTGCGCTCCTGCGGATTACGGCAGCCTGCCCGCGCAGGGCGCCGTGGTCCTGGTGGACCGCGGCGGTTGCCCCTTCGCCCAGAAGGAAGACGCCGCGGCGCAGCGCGGGGCGGTCGCGATGATCGTCGCCGACAACGTCGACGAGCAACAGATGGGTGGCACGTTGGGGCCGGACACCAACGTCAAGATCCCGGTCGTGAGCGTGACCAAGTCGGTCGGCGTGCAATTGCGTACCCAGCCGGGGCCCGTCACCATCAAGCTGAACGCGAGCGTCCAGAGCTTCAAGGCCCGCAACGTGATCGCCCAGACCAAGACGGGCTCGACCACCAACGTCGTGATGGCCGGCGCCCACCTGGACAGCGTGCCCGAAGGCCCGGGAATCAACGACAACGGTTCGGGCGTGGCCGCGATATTGGAAACCGCTCTGCGGCTGGGTAATTCGCCACCGGTGCGCAACGCGGTGCGGTTCGGGTTCTGGGGCGCGGAGGAACTCGGGCTGATCGGATCGCGCAACTACGTCGAGTCGCTGGACCTGACCGCGCTCAAAAGCATTGCGCTGTACCTGAACTTCGACATGCTCGCGTCGCCGAACCCCGGGTACTTCACCTATGACGGGGACCAGTCGCTGCCGGCGGACGTTCGTGGCCAGCCGGTGGTGCCGGAGGGGTCGGCCGGCATCGAGCGCACGCTGGTCGCCTACCTGAAATCCGCCGGAAAGACCGCGCAGGACACCTCGTTCGACGGCCGTTCCGACTACGACGGGTTCACCCTGGCGGGCGTTCCCTCCGGCGGCCTGTTCTCCGGCGCCGAGGCGAAGATGTCCGCGGATCAGGCCAAGCTGTGGGGCGGGAACGCGGACCAACCGTTCGACCCCAACTATCACCAGAAGACGGACACCCTCGACCACATCGACCGGATGGCACTGGGCATCAACGGCGGCGGCGTCGCCTACGCGGTGGGCCTGTACGCGCAGGACCTCGGCGGCCACAACGGTGTGCCCACGATGGAGGACCGCACGCGACACGTGCTAACCAAGCCATGACCCGCCAGCTGAGCGCGGCAATCCTGCTGGCGACCATGCTGCTGGCGTCCTGCACGTCGGCGCGGCCGGGATCCCCCACCGCCGCACCGGATCTGGCCCACAGCCTGGCCGGCAAGGTGACCGCCGAGGCGATGCTCACCCACCTACACGCGCTGCAGAACATCGCCAACGCGAACAAGGGAAACCGGGCCGACGGCACACCGGGTTACGACGCCAGCGTCGACTACGTGGCTAAAGCCCTGCGCGACAAGGGATTCGAGGTGCTGACTCCCCAGTTCGACCGGCTCTACACCGTCTCCCCGGGCAGGCCGTCGATGACGGTCGCCGGCCGCGCCTACACCGTCGACCAGGCCTCGCTGCTGGTCCAGACACCGCCCGGCGGCCTGACCGGGCAGCCGGTCCGGCCCACCCAACCGTCGGGCTGCGCGGCGGGCGATTATCCTTCCGCGCTGCCCAAGGGTTCGATCGCCGTCGTCGACGACACGCGTTGTTCGGTGGTCGACAAGCAGAACAGCGCGGTGGCCAGGGGTGCGGCGGCGCTCGTCGTGCTCAGTGCGCCCGCGGGCCAGGGCGCCCCGCCCACCCTGTTCACTCCCGGTTACTTCAAGCAGCTGACCGTGCCGGTCGCGGTCGCCAACCCCTCCACCGTGACCGCGCTCGCCGGCTCAACCGCGCCCATCCGCCTGGTGCTGGATGCCCACAACGTCAAGATCACGTCGCGAAACGTGCTGGCGCAGACCAAGACCGGTTCGCCACACGACGTGATCGTGGTGGGCGCCCACCTCGACAGCCCCCGCGGCGGGCCGGGCATCAACGACGACGGAACCGGGGTGGCCGCGGTGCTGGAGACGGCGCTGCAGCTGGGCCCACTGGCGCCGGTGAACAACGCGGTGCGGTTCGCGTTCTGGGGGGCCGACGAGGACGGGCTCAACGGCGTCATGGATTACGTGTTCGGCATGAACAGCGATCAGCTCAACGACGTCGCGATGTACCTCAACTTCACCACGCTGGGTTCGCCCAACGCCGGCTTCTTCACTGAAGACGGCGATCAGTCCGGTCCGCCGTCACCGGGGGTGACGTACGCGGACGTCCCCGACGGGTCGGCCGGCATCGAGCGCACCCTCGCCGGCTATCTCAACCTGGCGGGCAAGCGGCCCGCGGACATGCCGCTGAACACGCTCGCCGACTACCACCCCTTCATGGTCGCGGGAGTGCCGGTCGGGGGCATGACGGCCGGGGCGTCGCAACAAAAGACCACGGTGCAGGCCCGGCTGTGGGGTGGGCAAGCGGGCGCCCCGTTCGACCCCAACTATCAAGGTCCCCGTGAGACCGTCGACGCCATCAACCGAGACGCGTTGGGCATCTTGGGTTCTGGCGTCGGATACGCCGTGGGCAGCTACGCGGAGTCGATCGGTGGCGTCAACGGCGTGCCGCCGCACGCCAAGCGGCATCGGACTCGCCTGCCGTAAGCGCTGCTCGGCGCTCTGCCAACGTCAACCCCATCCACTGGGCGTACGCGCGCATTTCTGACGAGGCAGCGTGATGCTCCTATTGGTGTCAAGGGTTAGGCGGTGTTGAGCCATTGGCGGTAGTTGTGTGCGAGCGCGTCGTCGCGTTGGAGTCCGTGTTCGAGTCGGGAGATGACGGTGGGCCAGACGCCGAAATGGTTGGCGAGGGCGGTCAGGGTGATGTTTTTGGTTTGTCGGGTGGGGCGTAGGTCGCTGTAGCTGTCGATGTCGCACTGCTGGGTGAGCAGTCTGAACATTTCGCGGGCGATGGCGCGTTTGAGTAGGCGCAGGATGTCTTTTTTGGAGCGGCCGTTGGCCAGTTGGCGGGTGACGTAGGCGCGGGTGCGTGGGTCGTTGGACATGCGCACGAGCGCAATGCGGTGCAAGGCGTTGTTGGCGGCCCGGTCTCCGCCGCGAGACAGCCGGTGACGGGTGGTTTTGCCCGAGGAGGCCGGGATGGGTGCCGCGCCGCACAGCATGGCGAAGGCAGCTTGGTTGCGCAGCCGGTGGGGGTTGGTGCCGGCGGTGATCATGAGTTGGGCCGCAGTGTCAGGTCCTACGCCGAAGGCCGCGCGCAGGCCGGGGTTGATGGCGGTGACGAGGGTGTCGAGTTCGGCGGTGAGGTCTTTGATTTGGCGGTCGAGGAACTCGATGCGTTGGGCGAGGGCTTTGCACCCGCTCAGTACGGCCACGGCGGTGGGGTCGTCTTGGGTGGTGGGCCGGCATCGCGCCAGGGCGCGGGTCAGCAGGGTGGGGGTGTGGCGGCGGTAGCGTTCCTGCAACTCGGCAGGCGCGGTGATCAGCATCGCTTTGATCTGGTTGCTCGCGGCGGTACGGGCTTTGACCGCGCCGCGACGCGCGATGAGCAGCGCCCGCAGGGCATGGGTGTGTTCGTCTTTGGGCACGGCTAAGCCGTAGCCGGCCAGGGCGGCGCGGGCTGCAGCATAGGCATCCAGCGGATCAGACTTTCCCTGGCGGCGCCGCGCTGCCCGGTCGGCGCGGATCACTTCGGCTACCTCGATCCCGGCGTCTTGCAAGGCGCGAGTCAACCCGGCGCCATAGGAGCTGGTGCCTTCGACTCCGGCGATGTGCACCGCGCCGAAGCTTTGGGCCCATTTGACCGCGACGTAATAGCCGACCGGACGGGTCGGAAACTGGGCGTCGCCCAACGGTTTTCCCGTCGAGTCCAGGGCCGCGAGGTGAAGCGTGTCGAGATGAGTGTCGGCGCCGATGACGACAAGCCGTGAAGCTGTCACGATGGTGGGGTCTCCTTGTGCTGGTTCCTACTGGCAACGGTGGACACCCCGGCCGGGCGGGCAGACAAGACATTGATGAGGGAACTGCCAGGCTCCTGATGAAGTCATGTCCGCTCAGTCGGGGCTCTTTCTTCGGCGTCCGCGCACCGGTGGGACAGATCAATTGGAAGACGACCCAGCAGGGCGTCAGTCGGTGCGAGAGTCACCACCGGCAGCGGCTGCCACGACCATCTAGCCCGGCCGCTTTAACAGAATCAATGTCAGCGGGTCTCGGTATGATCGAATACATGTTCGAGTATTCCTTGGCCTCGCGGTGCACGCCGGAATCGTCGGCGCTGCTGGGTCGGATGCGTGAGGCGGGG
>NZ_LZJI01000212.1 GCF_001667775.1 Mycobacterium sp. E1747 | reverse complement strand
GGTTCGACCCATCGGCTGGCGGGCAGGGCGCCTACGACACCCCGCTGGGCATCACCAACCCGCCCATCGACGAGCTGCTGGACCGCGTGTCGAGCAAGTACGCCCTGGTGATCTACGCCGCCAAGCGGGCCCGTCAGATCAACGACTACTACAACCAGCTCGGCGAGGGCATCCTCGAATACGTCGGGCCGCTGGTCGAGCCGGGGCTTCAGGAAAAGCCGCTGTCGATCGCGCTGCGCGAGATCCACGCCGACCTGCTCGAGCACACCGAGGGCGAGTAACAGGCCGGCGCGCTGTGGACCGAAGAAGGGTTGTCGTCGGCGTCTCCGGTGGCATCGCCGCTTATAAGGCGTGCACGGTCGTTCGTCAGCTCTCCGAGGCCGGCCATCTGGTCCGCGTCGTCCCCACCGAATCCGCGCTGCGGTTCGTCGGGGCCGCCACGTTCGAGGCGCTCTCCGGCCAGCCGGTGCACACCGGCATCTTCGAGAACGTCCCCGAGGTCCCGCACGTCCAGCTCGGCCAGCAGGCCGACCTGGTCGTGGTGGCGCCGGCCACCGCGGACCTGCTCGCCCGCGCGGTGCACGGCCGCGCCGACGACCTGCTGACCGCCACCCTGCTCACCGCGCGGTGCCCGGTGCTGTTCGCGCCGGCCATGCACACCGAGATGTGGTTGCACCCGGCCACCGTGGACAACGTGGCTACCCTGCGTCGCCGCGGGGCGGTGGTGCTGGAACCGGCGTTTGGGCGGCTCACGGGCTCCGACAGCGGCTCCGGTCGGCTTCCCGAGGCTGAGGAGATCACCACGCTGGCCCAGCTGCTGCTGGAGCGCCACGACGCGCTCCCGTACGACCTGGCCGGCTGCAAGCTGCTGGTGACCGCCGGCGGAACCCGCGAACCGATCGACCCCGTGCGCTTCATCGGTAACCGGAGCTCCGGCAAGCAGGGCTACGCGGTGGCTCGCGTCGCCGCCCAGCGCGGCGCCGAGGTCACGCTGATCGCCGGGCACACCGCCGGCCTGATCGACCCGGCCGGCGTCGAGGTGATTCACGTCAGCTCGGCCGAGCAACTCGGCGACGCGGTGGCCAAGCACGCGCCCGCGGCCGACGTGCTGGTGATGGCGGCGGCCGTCGCGGACTTCCGTCCCGCGCAGGTTTCCGCCGCCAAGATCAAAAAGGGCTCCAATGATCAGGAACGGCCACCGACGATCGAGCTGGTCCGCAACGACGACGTGCTGGCCGGCGCGGTCCGGGCGCGCGCCAATGGTGAGTTGCCCAACATGCGGGCCATCGTCGGGTTCGCCGCCGAAACGGGCGACGCCAACGGCGATGTGCTGTTCCACGCCCGTGCCAAGCTGCGCCGCAAGGGCTGCGACCTGTTGGTGGTCAACGCGGTGGGCGACGGCAGGGCGTTCGAGGTGGACAGCAACGACGGCTGGCTGCTGGCCTCCGACGGCACCGAGTCCGCCCTGCAACACGGCTCGAAGACGCTGATGGCCAGTCGTATCGTGGACGCGATCACCGCGTTCCTGCACGGCGGCGGGTAAGACGGTTTCGGTTTTGCTGTGGCGCGGGGCCAGGTGCCGGCCGGCCCGATGCCAGCCGATATAATTCGGTTAACTAACTATTCGGAAGGATTCGATTGTGAGCGAAAAGGGTCGCCTGTTTACCAGTGAGTCGGTGACTGAGGGACATCCCGACAAGATCTGTGACGCGATCAGCGACTCGGTCCTCGACGCCCTGCTGGCGCAGGACCCCCGCTCACGTGTCGCGGTCGAGACGCTGGTCACCACCGGTCAGGTGCACGTCGTCGGGGAGGTGACGACGACGGCGAAAGAGGCGTTCGCCGACATCACCAACACGGTGCGCGCGCGCATCCTCGACATCGGTTACGACTCCTCGGACAAGGGCTTCGACGGGGCGTCGTGTGGGGTGAACATCGGCATCGGCGCCCAGTCGCCCGACATCGCCCAAGGAGTCGACACCGCCCACGAGGCGCGCGTCGAGGGCGCCGCGGACCCGCTGGACTCCCAGGGCGCCGGCGACCAGGGCCTGATGTTCGGCTACGCGATCGCCGACACCCCCGAGCTGATGCCGCTGCCCATCGCGCTGGCCCACCGGCTGTCGCGCAAGCTGACCGAGGTGCGCAAGAACGGCACGCTGGGATACCTGCGCCCGGACGGCAAGACCCAGGTCACCATCGCCTACGAGGACGACGTCCCGGTCCGTCTGGACACCGTGGTGATCTCCACGCAGCACGCGGCCGACATCGACCTGGAAAAGACGCTGGATCCCGACCTGCGGGAGCACGTGATCAAGGCCGTGCTCGCCGAACTGGCGCACGACACCCTCGACTCGTCGGGGACGCGCGTGCTGATCAACCCGACCGGCAAGTTCGTCGTCGGCGGCCCGATGGGCGACGCCGGGCTGACCGGCCGCAAGATCATCGTCGACACCTACGGCGGCTGGGCTCGCCACGGCGGCGGCGCCTTCTCCGGCAAGGACCCGTCGAAGGTGGATCGCTCCGCGGCGTACGCGATGCGCTGGGTGGCCAAGAACATCGTCGCCGCCGGGCTGGCCGAGCGGGTCGAGGTGCAGGTGGCCTACGCGATCGGGAAAGCCGCCCCGGTCGGGTTGTTCATCGAGACCTTCGGTACCGCGACGGTCGACCCGGTCAAGATCGAGAAGATCGTGCCCGAGGTGTTCGACCTGCGTCCCGGCGCGATCGTGCGCGACCTGGACCTGCTGCGCCCGATCTACGCGCAGACCGCCGCGTACGGGCACTTCGGCCGCACCGACGTCGACCTGCCGTGGGAGCGGCTGGACAAGGTCGACGAGCTCAAGCGCGCGATCTAGGCAGCGGGTGGTCGGCGTCTAACGCCGGCAATCCATCGATGCTTCGCCGGTTGCGCCCGACGAGGCGAACGTACGCCTCATCGGGCGCCTTGCCGTGGTAGTCGTCGAGCACCGGCCGTTCGTCGACGAGTTCGTAGTACGGCACCGCGAACCCGCACGCGTCGGCGATTCGCTCGAGGTCGACCACGATGACGGCGCGCACCCCCGCGTGCGGGGTCCCGAAATGGCCGACGAGTTCGCCGAACTCGGCGTCGTCGGGACGGACGACCCGTCCCGTGCCGAACAGCCGCAGGATGCGCGAGTTGCGGGTGAACGAGCAGAACATGATGGTGATCCGGCCGTTGTCCCGCAAGTGAGCGATCGTTTCCACACCGCTGCCGAACAGGTCCAGGTAGGCCACGGTGTGGTCGTCGAGCACCGCGAAGGTGTCTCGATACCCCTTGGGGGAGAGGTTGATTCGGCCACCCTCGGACGGCGCGGTGGCGACGAAGAACATGGCCTGATCGTTGATGAACTCGGTGAGCGACTCGTCGAGACGCGGAAATTCCTTGGCCACGGGTTGCAGCCTAGCGTCGCGCGGTGACAACACGCACCAGGTTTCCCGCGCGGCCGGCAGGCGCCACTACCCGGTGAATCGGTAGTCGTTGAGATCGAAGCGCCGGCTGCGCCAGTAGGCCTCCACCGTGGTGGTGGGGCGCAGTGGCACGTCACCGTTCTTGTCGAAGTAGTAGCTGTTGGCCAGCCGGCAGCTGTCCTGCCAGAAAACTTGCCGATGCCGCCGGCGCAGCATCTCGGCGAAGTACCGGTCGTTGGCCTCCCCGGTGACCTCCACGCGCGTGGCGCCCTCGCGCCGCGCCCTTTTCAGGCACCGCACGACGTGATGCGTCTGCGTCTCGATCAGCGCAAAATACGACGAGCCCACGTACCCGTACGGCCCGAACACAGTGAACAGGTTGGGGAAATCGGGCACGCTGACGCCCTCGTAGGCCTGCAGCCGGCGCTCGGCCCAGAACCGGCTCAACGACTTGCCGCCGCTGCCGGTGACCGCGAACGTCGGGACGTCGTCGGGATCCATCACCTTGAAACCGGTGGCCAGGATCAGCACGTCTATCTCGTGGGCTGCACCGTCGGTGGTGGCCACCGCCGTGGGCGTGACCTTGTCGATCGGCTCGGTGACCAGCCGCACGTTGCCGCGGTTGAAGGTGGCCAGGTACTCGTTGTGGAACCCGGGGCGCTTACACCCGACCGCATAGCGCGGGGTGAGCTGGTCGCGCACCGTCGGATCGTGCACCTGTTTGCGGAGGTAGGCCAGCCCGGCCGACTCCATCCGTTTGGCCAGCGGCACCACCGTGAAGTAGTGCGCGGAGATCGGGAAGGTGACTTCGACGAAGGCCTGACTGAGCAGTCGCTGCACGACCTTGCCTCCGGGAACCCGCATCAACCACCGGGCCGGCGCCGGCAACGCGACGTCCAGCTTGGGGAAGCACCAGATGGGCGTGCGCTGAAAAACGGTGAGCTGCTTGACGATCGGCGCGATCTCGGGGATGACTTGGACGGCCGAGGCGCCGGTGCCGATGATCGCGACGCGCTTGCCGCTCAGGTCCTGACCGTGATCCCACCGCGCGGTGTGCATGGTGACGCCGCCGAAACCGTCCACGCCGTGGATGTCGGGCAGGTTGGGGACGGTCAGGACGCCGCAGGCGCTGATCAGGAAGCGGGCGGTGACCGTGCCCCCCGGGTCGGTCTGCACCCGCCACAGGGACTGCTCGTCGTCGAACTCGGCGGACTGCACCTTGGTGTTCAATCGGATTCGGGACCCGATGCCGTATTTGTCGACGCAGCGTTCGGCGTAGGCCTTGAGTTCGCGGCCCCGCGCGTAGGTGCGCGACCAGTCCGGGCTCTGCTCGAAGGAGAACTGGTAGGAGAACGACGGGATGTCCACGGCGATGCCGGGATAGGTGTTCCAATGCCAAGTCCCGCCGACCCCGTCGCCCGTCTCGACGACGAGGTAGTCCGACAATCCGGCGTCGTCGAGCTTGATGGCGGCGCCGATCCCGGAGAAGCCGGCGCCGACGATCAGCGTGTGGTAATCGGGAGTGCTGCTCATCATGACCGTCTAGGGGTGTAGCGCTTTTTTCAGCGCGGCCAGCCCGCGGTCGGTGGCGGCACAGGCCGCGGGGATCACCAGGGCGAAGTTGGCCCGGTCGGTCCCCGGTCGAACGAAGGTTGGCTCCGCCATGGATTCACCGTACGCTCCGGCTTCACCGGCGCAGCCCCGTTCGCAGGGCCGTCAGCCCGCGTTCCATCGCCGCGGTGGCCGCGGGCACCACGCCGCCGTAGCCGAGGTAGCCGTGTACCAGGGTCTGGGCGTTGTGCACCTCGACGGTCACGCCGGCAGCCGCCAGCCGTTCGCCGTAACGGATCCCGTCGTCGCGAAGCGGGTCGTAACCTGCGACGGCGATGTAGGCGGGCGGCAGGTTGGACACGTCGCGAGCCCGCCCGGGCGCCATGCCCGGCGGCGGGGCGGACAGGTCGACGTCGCCCGCGTACCAACGCGAGAACTCCGCGACGGCTTTGACGTCGAGGATCGGTGCGCCGGCGTTCTCGGTGAAGGACGGCAGCGAGGCGTCCCACATCGTCGACGGGTACCACAACAGCTGGAACGCGATGGCCGGTGCGCCGTGGTCACGCGCCCGATGTGCCATCACCGCGCTGATCGTGCCGCCGGCCGAGTCCCCGGCCACGCCCATCCGGTTTGGGTCACCGCCCAGCTCCGGGGCGTGTGCGGCGGCCCAAAGCGTTGCGGCCCAAGCGTCTTCGATCGCGGCGGGGTAGGGGTGCTCCGGCGCCAACCGGTAGTCGACGGAGACCACGATGGCGTCGGCGCCGACCGCGTGCTGGCGGGCGGTGCCGTCGTAGCTGTCGAGATCGCCGACCACGAACCCGCCGCCGTGAAAATACAGCACGACGGGCGCCGCGGCGCTCTCGGATTCGATTGGGGGCCAATAGATCCGGACGTCGATCGGCCCTCCGGGGCCGGGGATGGCTCGGTCCTCGACGCGCAACTCGGGGTGCAGGGGCCGGCGGGGCAGGTCGCGGAACCGCTGTCGCGCCGCGTCGACGCCCTCCTCGGTGGATAGCCGGAACGGAACCGCATCCAGTACCTTCTGCAGGATGGGGTCGATAGCGGGCTTTTCGTCGGCTGTGTTGTCCAAGCTGGGCATGGACGTACCGTACGCACCTCGACTGGTGTTCGGTGGCTGGGTGCTGGCCGGTTGGGCGGCCCTCGGCTACGGCGTGTACCTGACGGTCTTGGCATTGGGTTCGGAGCCCGGGGCCGAACTGACCGGGCACTGGGTGGCGCAGCCGTCGTTCAAGGCGTCGATGGCGTTGTTGCTGACCGCCGCCGCGGCGGGCCACGCCGTCGTCCGTGAGCGCCGGTGGCTGATGCCGGCGCTGCTGTTGTCGGCCATCGGTGACTGGGCGCTGGCGATCCCGTGGTGGACCCAGTCGTTTGTCGTGGGGCTGGGCGCATTCCTGTTGGCGCACTTGTGTTTTCTGGGCGCGCTGCTGCCCCTGGCCGCCAGGCGCCCGTCGGGATGGCGCGTCGCCGCCGTGGTCGCCATGGGCCTGGCCACCGTCGCGCTGCTGGCCTGGTTCTGGCCGCACCTGGGCAAGCTGACGCTCCCGGTGACGGCCTACATCCTGGTGCTGACCGCGATGGTGTGCGCCGCCCTGGTGGCGAAGCTGCCGACGATCTGGACGGCGGTGGGGGCGGTGTGCTTCGCGGCATCCGATTCACTGATCGCCGTCGGCCGCTTCATCTTGGGCAACGACGCGCTGGCCGTGCCGATCTGGTGGTCGTACGCCGCGGCGCTGATCCTGATGACGGCGGGGTTCTTCTTCGGTCGTGAGACGCCGGCCGACGCCGGCAGCCCGGAACCGGCCGAAAGCTGACCCGGACGGTACGGGGATTGAGCACGAGCCGGGCCATGAGAGCGCCTTGAGCGGCGCCGCGCGCACCCCCGTTCAGGTCGAGCCCATCGCCCGGGTGCTGCCGATGCTCTCGGTGCCGCACCTGGACCGCGAGTTCGATTACCTGGTGTCGGCCGAGCAGTCCGACGACGCCCAGCCGGGGGTGCGGGTGCGGGTGCGGTTTCACGGCCGGCTGGTCGACGCGTTCGTGCTGGAACGCCGCAACGACACCGACCATCAGGGCAAGCTCGGCTACCTGGACCGTGTCGTCTCCGCCGAACCGGTGCTGACCCCCGAGATCCGTCGGTTGGTCGACGCGGTCGCCGCGCGCTACGCCGGGACCCGGCCGGACGTCCTGCGCCTGGCGGTGCCGGCCCGGCACGCCCGGGTGGAGCGCGAACCGGCGGCGGTGGTGCGGCCGTCGCCGCCCGCGCCCGTCGACCCGTCGGCGTGGGCGGTCTATGGGCGGGGCGCCCAGTTCCTGGACGCCCTGGCCGAGTCACGGGCCGCGCGGGCCGTCTGGCAGGCCCTGCCGGGGGAGTCCTGGACGGACCGATTCGCCGAGGCCGCCGCGCAGACGATCCGCGCCGGCCGGGCGGTGCTGGCGATCGTGCCCGACCAGCGCGACCTGGACTCGCTGTTGCGGGCCGCGACCGCGCGCATCGACGAGAGCGGCGTGGTGGCGCTGTCGGCCGGGCTGGGGCCGGCCGCCCGCTACCGGCGGTGGCTGGCGGCGCTGCGCGGTCAGGCCAGGCTGGTGATCGGCACCCGCAGTGCGGTGTTCGCGCCACTGAGCGACCTGGGCCTGGTCATGGTGTGGGCCGACGCGGACGACAGCCTGGCCTGACCGCGCAGCGCCGCCAGCCACCGCCGGTAGCGGGCGGCCGGCCCCAGCCCGGCCGACAGCGCCA
>NZ_LZJI01000211.1 GCF_001667775.1 Mycobacterium sp. E1747 | reverse complement strand
GGCTCGGGCCGGGCTGGGTCAGCCACCTGCTGCAGGACCTGGCCGTGAGCCTGTGGTCGGACCCGGCGGCCGCGCGCCTTGTCGCCACGGCCGAGCGGCGGTACGCCGACACGCGCCGGGGGCTGTCCGCCGCGTTGGCCGGGCGCGACGTCGCCGCGCGCGGCCGCCGGGTCCGACCACAGGCTCACGGCCAGGTCCTGCAGCAGGTGGCTGACCCAGCCCGGCCCGAGCCGCAGGCGGCCGTGCACGCGCTCGACGGTGCGCCGATCCCCCGCCAACACGGCCACGCGCAGGTCCGGGCCGTACGCCTTGGACGCTGACCGCACGAACGCCCATCGCTGCGTCACGCCGGCCAACGGGTGCAGCGGCGCGCCCGAAATGCCCGCGCAGTGATCGTCCTCGACCACCAGCAGATCATCGGCCCGGCGCGCCAACAGCTTTCGTAGTTCGAGCGCTACCTCAGCGAGCGGAGAGCCTGAGGCTCGCATCCGTCGCGGCGGGTGCCGAGCCCGCCGTGGCCATAATGCTGGTCCACGCGGTACGGCCCGGGATCTAGAACAACAGGTAGCGGTAGGCGGGCGAACCCGGCTCGAGGCATTCGACGTGCAGCTCCGTCGCCCGCATCCGCGCGAGCAGGCCGTCCAGGTCGGCCGACGACGCCAGCTGGATGCCCACCAGCGCCTCGCCGGTCTCGCGGTTGTTGCGCTTGATGTACTCGAACAGCGTGATGTCGTCGTCTGGGCCCAGCACCTCGTCGAGGAACCGCCGCAGCGCGCCGGGCTCCTGCGGGAAGTCCACCAGAAAGTAGTGCTTGACGCCGAGGTGCACCAGCGACCGCTCGAGCACCTCGCCATAGCGCGAGACGTCGTTGTTGCCGCCGGAGATGAGGCACACCACGCTCGAGCCGGGTTCGACGTCCGCCTCCAGCAGCCCCGCGACCGACAACGCACCCGCGGGCTCGGCGATGATGCCCTCGTTCTGATAGAGGTCCAGCATCGCGGTGCACACCGCGCCCTCGTCGACCGTAGTGATCGACACCATGTCGCCGGCGGCCGCCAGCGCGGCGTAGGTCAGCGTGCCCGCGCGGCGCACCGCAGCGCCGTCGACGAACTGGTCGACATGATCCAGCGTCACCGGCTCACCGGCGGCCAGCGCGGCCATCATCGCGGCCGCCCCGGCCGGTTCGACGCCCAGCACCGAGGTGTTCGTCGTCCGCTCGGCCAGGTAGGTGGTGATGCCGGCGATGCATCCGCCACCGCCGACGGGCACCACGACCAAGTCCGGCTCCGCATCCAGCTGATCCAGCAGTTCGACGGCGATGGTGCCCTGACCGGCGATGGTGCGCAGGTCGTCATACGGGGGCACCAGCGTGGCGCCGGTGCGTTCGACGTCGGCCAGCGCGGCCTCGGCGGCCAGGTCATACGTCGTTCCGCCCACGATCAGTTCGATGAACTCCCCGCCGTGGTAGCGGATCCGGTCGCGCTTCTGCTGCGGGGTCTTGGCGGGCACATAGACGCGGCCGTGCACCCCCAGCGTCCGGCAGGCGTAGGCGAAGCCCTGCGCGTGATTGCCGGCCGACGAGCACACCACCCCCGCGGCCAGCTCCTCCTCGGACAGCTGCACCAACAGGTTGTAGGCCCCGCGCAGCTTGTAGGAGCGCACCACCTGCAGGTCTTCCCGCTTGAGGTAGACCTGCGCGCCGGTGATCGCCGACAACCGGTCGCTGTATTGCAGCGGAGTCGGCGTGACCACCGTGGCGATCCGCTTCGCCGCGTGGTCGATGTCAGCCCCGGACAGCGGCGAGACGCTCGGGTTCTGGCTCAGTTCGGCGGACACTGATCAATGGTGCCATGCCACCCGAGCAACTCCGGAATTCAGCCGACCGGGGTCAGCACGAACACCGGGATCTGCCGGTCGGTCTTCTTCTGGTATTCGGCGTAGTCCGGCCAGGCTTCGACGGCGCGCTCCCACCAGACCGCCTTCTCGTCGCCGAACACCTCACGGGCGTCGTACTCGCGGGTGACGGCGCCGTCCTGCAGCTCGACCCGGGGGTTCTTGACGACGTTGTGGTACCAGACGGGGTGCTTCGGGGCCCCGCCGAGCGAGGCCACGATCGCGTACTCGCCGTCGTGCTCGACCCGCATCAGGGGCGTCTTGCGAAGCTTGCCCGTCTTGGCGCCGACCGTGGTCAGCACGATGATGGGTTTTCCCTTCATGTCCGTGGCCTCGGCACCGCCCGACTGCTCGTACTTCTCCGCCTGCTCGCGGGCCGAGTCCCATGGACTCGGCGCGTACTCCCCTGAAAGTGGCATGACCCGACTCTAGGCCGGGGACCCCGAGGGCGCCGGGGCCCGTCAAGTAGCTGGCCACCGCGACCCAGCACCTGCGAGCCCACCAGCGCGGCCCCTTCCGCGGCGCGATCGGGGCTGATGCCGGACAGGTCGGGGAACCCGACCTCGAGCCGCGACGCACGCGGGGTGGGTGCCTACCGGGTGTCGACGAACGGGCGCAGGCGGACGCGCGTCTGGTGATCGGGCGCCCCCGGCTCGCCGTCGGCGTGCGTGCCACGGGTGTAGTCGCCCTGCCACGGCACTTTTTCGCCCAGTTCGGTGTTGATCGCGGCCTGCGCCTGGCCCAACTCGTTTCGTGAACGCAAGAAGAACTCGTGCTTACGCCGCACTTCCTCGTCGGAATCGATCGGCCTGATTTCCGGGGCGAACTCTTCCAGCTCCGCCCTGCGCTGCGGGACGATCATGCAGATTGGCTCGTCGACCTCGAAGCGCACGGGCATCATCTTGCGGGTTATCTGCCAGCTCATGCTGAAACTCGATGTGGCCCAGTCCGTCTCGACGATGCCCTCCAACGGCGACACCGCGTCCTTCGGGTAGTTCGCCGGCCCGCGGACCAACAGGTTGTACCCGGGCGGGGTGCGGAACAGCATCGGCAGGTGCCAGGTCAGGATGCCGTGACCGAAGTGGCTGAACGGCAACAGCTGAGCCGGGTCGCGCCGGTCGGGCGCGATGATCACCCCCAGGCTGTCGTCGCCACCCATCCACGTCGCGGTGAACGCGCAGGGGTTGCGCAGCTCCCAGCCGCTCTGGTTGGCGATCAGTATCGGCAGGCACCGATTCGGCCAACCGTTGCGCAGTTCCGAGATCCACGGCCGGCTGATGGGCGCGGGCGTGATCGGCGGCGCATTGTCTGCGGTGGTGAACGCGATCAGCGGGCGCGTGGCGCCCCCGGACTTGTCGCTCATCGACTCTCCTCGATTCGCCGCTTGCCGCGGACGTCGTCCGCTCCAGTCTTAACGCACGCGTCTAGCGGTGCCGCCTCACGCCGACGTCGTTCCGTTGAGCGCAGCCTCAATTGTGCGAGCCGGAAGACCCGACCATGGCACCGGGTCACTGGGCCGCTCGGGCCGGTCCGCCAGGCGGCGGCGCCACCAGCCGATGTCCCGCCACGCTCCGTTCTTGAAGCCCACCCCGTCGAACACGCCGACGCAGGCGAAACCCATCGACTCGTGCAGACCGACGCTCGCGGGATTGGGCAGCGCGATCGCGGCTAACGCATTGATATACCCCTGCGCCCCAAGCAGATTGAGTAATGCGGAATATAACCGGCGGCCATTTCCCTTCCGGTGAAGTGACCGGTCGAGGTAGATGGATACGTCGACGGACCAGCGGTAGGCGACTCGCTCGCCGTGCGGGCTCGCGTAGGCGTATCCCCCGATGTGGCCGCCAAGCGTCATGACCAGCCAGGGCAGGTCGGTCAGCGTGGTGGTCAGCCTCGACCGCATCTCCTGGGCCGTCGGCGGCACCGCCTCGAAGGAGATCGCGGAGTCGCGCACGTACGGCGCATAGACCTCGGCGATCGCGTCCGCGTCCTGCGGCGTCGCCATTCGGATCATGAGACCTTGCTTCCCGGCGCACCGGCGGTGGGTGTTCTGCGTCGGCGCGCGCGACCACCGTTCGGTTGCGCCCAACCTAGTTGTTGGTCGGTGGTGGTTGGGGTTGGAAGGGTTCGTACCACCACCAGTCGGCGCGTTCCCCAGTGGGCCCCGGGCACGGCGGGACCGCGGGTGGGGCATGGTTGGGCGCCCGCGCAAGGGATCCCGCACTAAGCGGTCGGCCCGAGCCATCGGTGACGACGAGATCGTCGGCGGGTCCGGTGATCGTGATGGCGCCCCGGTGGTGCAACCGGTGGTGATAAGGGCAGACCAGCACCAGGTTGGCCAACTCAGTTGAGCCGCCGTCCTCCCAATGCCGGATGTGATGGGCGTGCAGACCGCGGGTAGCGCCACAGCCGGGAACCACGCAGGTGGGGTGGCGATGCTCGAGTGCGCGGCGAAGCCGCCGGTTGATCTGGCGGGTCGCCCGGCCGGCGCCGATGACCTCACCGTCGCGTTCGAACCACACCTCACACGTGGCATCACAGGTCACGTAGCGGCGTTCGGCGTCGGTGAGCAGCGGACCCAGATGCAGCGCCGCGGCGCGCTGCGCGACATCGACGTGCACCACCACGGTGGTGTGCTGCCCGTGCGGCCGGCGTACGGTCTCGGCATCCCATCCGGCCTCGACCAGCCGCATGAAGGCCTCGAGGGTCCCTGGCAATGGCGGCATGGCATCGGATGCGCGGCCTCTATCACCTCGATCGTGCTTCCACTCGGCGACCAGCGCGTCACGATGAGATGCCAACGCCGCGTCGAACTTTGCCGCATCCAGGGGCCGAAGTTCGATCCGCCAACAGGTGAACTCGTCGCCGGCAGTCTTGGTGATCGAGGGCTGCGGCTGCGGCCGGGAATCGGGTTCGGGGCGCGGTTCCAGCTTGACCGCGGTGCGCAGCTGGTTGACCGTGGCGCAGCGCGCCAACTCCGCGTAGTGCTCATCGGAACCATCACCCGCCCGCGCCGCGATGACACCGACTTGATCCAGCGACAGCCGACCGTCTCGCATGCCTTGGGCGCAGCGCGGAAACGCCTCGAGCCGGCGAGCGATGGTGGTGATCGTGTGGGCGTTCGCCGACGACCAGCCGAGCTTCCAGGCCACCAACGCCGCCACCGACCGAGCGCCCGTGGCACCGCAGAGTTCGTCGCGATCCATCTCCGCGACGATCTCGACGATGCGCCCATCAATCGCGTACGCTGGCCGGCCAGCTCCGCTAACTCATCGAACAACCCGTCGAGACGCTCACCGGGGTTCACTGCAGCGGGAGCCGAGGCGAGCGAGGACATGACTTCATCATCGCAGCGGGGTATGACAAGTTTCGGCTACCAAATCCGCCACGTGTCAATTGGTGCGGTCGGCCCAACCCGGTGGAAGCTGGTCGGGGGCCACGTCGATCACCGATTCGTCGTCGGCACCGACACGCTCGAACAGGGTGATGTAGGCGAATTCGGCCACAGTGAAGATCGGGTAGCCCGTGGGCTCGGTCCACGAGATCTTGTAACTGTCGTCGTCAAGCCGCACCAGGTCGACGTCCTGGCCCTTGACCCACCGTCCACCAACGTGGCCGGAGTGGATTCGATAGTCGATGGTGCGGTCGTTCTTGACATACATCTCGTAACGCCAGCCGTTGGCGTAGGTGTAGATGAACCGGCATCCCACGATCCCCGATAAGTCTTGTGGCGGAATGGGATTGCCGACGCTGGACATGATGAGCTTCCATTCGGCGGCCGGTTGGACGGGTCTGGGCACGAGGTTACCGACGTTGTTCGTCCCCTACGGTCTCCTCGACGTGGGCCGCGCGACCGTGGCCAGGCCGCAACCCCGCCCAGAACCGGCGCCGTCGGCCGCGAGCACCCGGTCGTCACCCGAAACCGCGAATGGCTCCCCATTCCGTTGACGCTCAGTAGCATCATGTCGAAGGTACGGGTGAGGGGCCTCGCGATGCATTGGATGGGCGTGTGGTGGCGTCAGCCCGACCACTACGAGTGGTTCTCTGACTACCTCGACGCGCGTGGATTGAAGCCGTTCATCCGCTCCCTGATGGTCGCCATCCTGTCCATCCTGGCCGCGGCCACGTTGCTGATGCTGAACAGCCCCTCGGGTATGCAAACCCCCGCGCGGCGCGGTCTCGCGGCGGTGTTCGTCGCCTGCCTGGCGGCCATGGCGCTGGTGTGGGCGCGGCGCTGGCCCGGGCGCGTTGAATCACAAGTGTTTTCGGTGGTGGGCACGGTCGGCATCGCCGCCGTGTCCGTGACCGAGGCCGACCCCCGCAGCGGAATGCTGAGTTGCGCGGCATTCGGTGGCCTCGCGGGCTATGTCGCGTTTTGCCACTCCGCGCGCCTACTGGCCTTCACGCTCGGCACCGCTTTGGGTGCGGCGGCGGCGTGCGCCGCGCGCATCGCTACGTCCGGTGACACATCAATGGCGGCGGCCAACTTCCTGTTGCTCACCGCGGGGATCCTGGCGGTGCCGTTCTGCGGGCAGGTACTCGTGCACTGGCTTTCGGTGGACGCACTGAAATCCTCGACCGATCCGCTCACCGGCCTGCCCAACCGCAGGGGGTTCTATCGATCGGCCTCGAAACTGGTGGCTGCCGACGGGCGCACACCGTGTCTCAGCGTGCTGATGGCCGATCTCGACAATTTCAAGCGGATCAACGACACGTACGGTCACGCGACCGGGGATCGCATCTTGGTGTCCGTCGCCGACAACCTTCGTCGCATGGGCAGCGACAGGACGGTCATCGCGCGGGTGGGTGGAGAGGAATTCTTGGTCGCCGAGATGAGCGGAACTTCCGAAGCCCTACAGACCGCCGAAGCGATACGCCTGGCGATCGCCGCCACGCCGTGGGGCGTCACGGCCAGCCTGGGCGTCAGCAGCTTCCAGCTGCGCACACCGGCTGAAAGCGTCGACCGGCAGACGATCGAGCGCCTGGTGAACGCGGCCGATCTCGCGATGTACGAGGCAAAGCGTGCGGGCGGAAACCGGGTTCGGCATGCCGACACGCCCGTGCCACCCGCGCGCTGACCCGCATCGGCAGTATCCCGACGGTATGCCGATTACCGTGTCCCGGCCAGCCCCGCGATGGTGTTGACGCGCCGAACGGCCGTGGCGATCTCGTCGGCGAAGTCGCGGCGGCGCTGGGCGACGTCGACGTCCTCGAAGCCGTCCACCAGCTCTCGATGCCGAGCCAGCCGCAGCGCGGTCTTGAACAACTCCATCGACCTCGACTCGGCGCTGGCGATCCGGCGTTGCAGCTCCCACTGCTTGCCCACCTCGAGGCACTCGGCGAGAAACGTCTTCTCGTCGAACGATTCGTCGTCGAAGGCGACCAGCCGGTCGGCGACGATGTGGTAGGCGTCCAGGAACGGCCGCAGTACCAGGTGCGCCAGCAGCAGATCCGCCTTCTCCAACAGGCCGCGCACGTCGGCCGCGTTGGCCGCCTTGCTGGTGTCCTCCACCCGCCCGATCAGGCGCACCTCGTCGGCGAGCTCCTTCTCGAATTGCGCCCGCGCCGAGAACAAGAACTCGAATTTGAGCAGCTCACGCAGGCGCAGTGCCTCATCGCGCACCATCGTCGGCTCGACCAAACCGTCCACCGAACTCTCGGCATCCTCTACGGCGGCCAGCAGAGCGGTCTCGGCGATGGCACGGTCGACCACGATGTGGATCGCGGTGTTGCGGTAGAACGCGGCCACCAGGTGCTGCTCGGCACCGATGCCCCAGACCGGTTCGGTGCCTGCGTCGTACACGCTCACCACGCCGGAGGCGACCATTTGATGCAGCGTCCAGCGGATGGTCGAGCGGTTGGTCAGGTCGGCGGCGCCGGCGACACACCAGTTCCGCGCCGCGATATAGCTCGCCAGCGGCCGCACCGTGGCCAGCACCTCGCTGATCGAGAGGGAGCGGTCGGCGCCCAGCAGCGCGAGGCTCACCACCGCGGTCGGGGTGACGGGGGTGGCGCGATTGATCCGGTGCTCGACGTCCAGCGCGATGCGTTCGATCTCGGTGCCCGTCCCGGACTCCTCGGCGCGCAGCTCCTCGAGGCGCTTGCGCAGCGGCAGCGGTTCGCCGAAGTCGAGGTAAGCGCGGCCGAGCCGCTCGCCCTGCTGGCGCGCCAGCCGGACCAGGAAACGAAAGTCCTCGGGCCGCTTCGTCGCGCCGTAGGCCTCGGTGGTCATCGCCTCCACCTCGTGCAGCTGGTCGTACACGATCGAGGTGGGCACCAAATAGACTTCCGGGCCGTCGATTTCGTCCACGGCGTCGCTGATGTAGCGCAGGATGCCGTACACCGGGGGCCGCAACTTACCGGTCCGGGTGCGGCCGCCTTCGATGGACCAGGTGAGGTTGGCGTGATTCTGCACCAGCTGCGCGGCGTAGGCGCGTAACACGAAGCGGTACACCGGAATGTCTTTGGTTTGGCGCCGGATGAAGATCGTGCCCGTCCGCTTGGCCCACGCCCCCATCGGGAAGAAGTTCAGGTTCGCCCCGCCGAAGGTGAGCGCCGGTGAAAGCCGGTTGGCCTGAATCACTTCCGGTAGCAGCAGCCCGTCCAGATACGAGCGATGCGAAAAGGCAAACGCCAGCGTCGCTTTGCGATCCAGCTTGCGCAGCTGCGCGATCTGGTCCTCGTCGACCAGGACGTCGTAGGCGCGCATCAGCCAGCAGCTGAAGCTGCGCCACGCTCGAACCGCCCGCTCGTCCAGCGACGGCGCCATCTCCCGCAGGTAGCCGGCGGCCTCGGCGCGCACGCCGGCCAGGTCGCGACCCAGCTCGTCGGCCAGTCCGGCCAACCGCTCGTCATACCACGGGGCCGCGAGCAGTTGGACGACCTCCACCGGGTCGGACGTCAGCGGCGTCGCAGATTCCTCCACGATCCCGGTGCGCTGCAGCAACTTTCGCATCCCAGTCCGACCGAACTCACGGGCACTCGCCCCCGGGCCCCCGCTCATGCCGGCTGGACCGCCGCCGCGGACGGCTCGTGCACGTCCGGGTGGAGTTCGGGTGCGTAGAGCTCCTCGATCTCGCTGGCGTACTTCGCCATGATCGGCTTGCGCTTGAGTTTCATGGTCAGCGTGATCTCGTCTCCCCCGGGCTCCCACACTGACGGCAGGATCCGGAAGCGCTTGATCTGTTCCACCCGTGACAGCTTGGCGTTGCCCTCGGCCACACCGGCGGCGATGCGGGCGATGACCTCCGGGTGTGCCGCCAAAGCCGAGGGCGACGCGTCGCCCAGGCCATGCTGCGCCGCGTAGAGACCGACCGATTCGGCGTCGAAGACCATGAGCGCGGCGTTGTAGGGCCGAGCGTCGCCGATCGTGATCATCACGCCGACCATCGGGCACGCGGCCAGCACGGTGTTCTCAATGTTGGCCGGCGACATGTTCTTTCCCGCGGCGTTGATGATCAACTCCTTCTTGCGGTCGATGATCCTCAGGTAGCCCTCCTCGTCGACCTCGACGATGTCGCCGGTGCGCAGCCAGCCGTCGGCGTCGATGGCCTCGGCGGTCTTGGCGGGTTCCTTGCGGTAACCCTTCATCACCAGCGGGCCCCGCACCAGGAACTCGCCGTCATCGGCGACCTTGCCCTCGAGTCCGGGCAGCAGCTTGCCCACGGTGCCCAACCGCGCGTCGCGGGGATGGCTGACGCTGGCGACGCAACTGAGCTCCGACATCCCCCAGACCTCGGTGATCGGAATGCCGATGCCGAGGAAGAACGCCAGGGTCTCCGGGGGAACCGGGGCCGCGCCGGATACCGCCCAGCGCAGTTCGCCGAAGCCGAGCCGCTCGCGCAGCTTGGACAGCACCAGCTCGTCGGCCTGCGCCCATTCGGCGGCCAGCTCGTCCGACATCGGCTCGCCGGCCACCAGGGCGGCGGACCGCTTGCCGGCCACCGACATCGCCCACTGCAACGCCTGCCGCTTGACCTCGTCGGTCTCGCTGGCGACGGCGAATTCGATTCCGGTCTTGAGCTTTTCCCACACCCGCGGCACCCCGCCCCATACCGTGGGCCGCACGTCGGGCAGCGCGGCGGCGATCGCCCGGACGTCCGAGACGACCGTGACCTGGATGCCGAACACCTCCAGGCCGTACAGGCCCATCACCCGGTCGGCAATGTGCGCGGTCGGCAGGTACGACGTGACACGGTCACCGAACTCAGACGGCAGAACGGCGTTGAGGGCATACGCCTCGAAAAGCAGGTTGGCGTGGGTCATCTCCACACCTTTGGGGTTTCCGGTTGTTCCGGAGGTGTAGATGAGCGTGACGACGTCGTCGGGCCGCACGGCCCGCCAGGTCGCCTCGAAGTCGAAGCCCTCCTGCGCGGCGGCGTACACGTCGTCGACCGACATGGTGCCGGGCGGCGACCCGTCGATGCAGACGATGTGGTCGATCGGCGCGCCGCTGGCGCGGATGCGATCCACGTACTGCTCCTCGCAGATCGCTACCCGGGTACCCGCGTTCTCGAACAGGTAGGTCAGTTGTTCGGCGGGCAGCGTGCTGTAGACGGAAAACGAAGTGGCGCCCAGGTGTTGGGCGCCGATCTCGAACGGGTAGAACTCGACGCGGTTGGCCATCATCAGCGACACCGTGTCGCCGCGACCGACGCCCAGGCCGGCCAGGCCCGCGGCCACCTTGCGTACCTGCGCCGCAAGCTCGCGCCACGTCAATGCCTCGGTGTTGCCCGGGGTGCGCAGCGCGACGGCGTCGGGGTCGATCGAGGCGTTGCGCGCAAACGCCTCGCATAGGGTGACGGGACGCTCGGTCATGGGTGTCCTCTCAGCTCTGCCTTCGTGAGCGTACGTCCGCGATCGGGGACGCGGACCGGATCACGCCGGATCCGGGCGCCAGAGCTGCAGCGTGCTCGATATGCCGGCCGGCAACTCGAGCAGTTCGATGGGGGTGCCATCGGGGTCGTAGATGAAGAACATCCGCACCCCGCCGATGTCGACGGGCGGCTCGGCCCGCGCGCCGGGATGCTCGCGCCGCACGGCGGCGTAGGTCGCGTCCAGGTCGTCGACGCGGAACGAGACATTGGTGTAGCCCAGGTGCGGCCCGCTCGGGCACTCGGGGACGGCGCCTAACCAGAGCAACTCGACCATCGCGGAGCCGATCAGCCCGCCGATCATGCGGCCCCGTTGCGCGGCCCCGCCGGTCACCGAATCCAGCCCCACGCCGTCGAGCACGACGTCGAAGACGACGTCCATGCCCAGCACCGCGGTATAGAACGCGCGCGACGCCTCGATATCCGAGACGCCGATGCACACATGCGAGAAGTTGCGCACGGCGATGGGCTGGGCCATGGAGCTCCTTTGCTCAGGCGGGCAACGCGGTGTGAATCCCGCACGTGCACGCGTCGATTGAGGGACACGTGCAGCGCATACCCCATTCGATCACTGCCCGCGCCCGGGCCAGCGCCTCCATCTGGGCATCGATTTCGGCGAGCTTGGACTCGGCCAGGGCGCGGCTGACCGGCCGCCCCGGCGCGTCGTCGGCGAACAGCAACTGGATCTCCTCCAGGGCGAAGCCGGCCGATTTGCAGAGCCGGATCACCTCGAGCCGGGCCAGCACGGAATCGTCGTAGCGGCGCTGCCCGCCGAGGCGGCCCGGCGGCGGCACCAGGCCGATCTGTTCGTAGTAGCGCAGCGTGGTCGCCGCGACGCCGGCTCGGCGCGCCACCTCGCCGATCGTGAGCCGCGCACTCATCGGGCCTCCCTCGACGCTTGACTTAGAGCCAACTCTAAGTCGTTGACTGGGGCCATGCACACACATTCACTCGACGGGCTCGGCGCGGCGCGCTACGCACTGCTCCGATCCTTCCGCCGCGACGGCACACCCGTCGACACCCCGATCTGGTTCGGGCTGGACGGCGGCGCGCTGCTCTTTCGCACCAAGCGGGGGCCGAAGACAAAGCGGCTGGCCGCGCGCCGCGACGTCGAACTCACCGCGTGCGACTATCGGGGCCGGGTTCGCCCCGGCGCGACGACGATCGCCGGCCGCGCCACCATCCTGTCGGGGGCCGACGCCGAGCGGGCCAACCGGATCCTGCACCGGCGCTACGGCTGGCAGTGGAACATCGTGCCGCTGCTCAAGATCCCGGGCGTCACGAGCGTCCACCAGGATCTGTGCGTGCGCGAGAAGCTGCGCCGCGCGCGCGATCGCGGCGTATGGGCCGACAGCGTCATCGTCCGGGTGGACGCGCCATGAGGCACGACTCCGTTCGCTCCCCCACCCCTGAGCCAATGCTGCGCCGCCGCAACCGGATTGGTGTAGGCGGCGCTGCGCCCCAAGCGGCCCGACGAAAGGTTTCTCCGCGGTGTCACCGACGCGGGCCTGCCCGAACCCCGCCGTACCGTCACGGTGGCCGCGCTGCCCCAGGTGTCGGGCTCGGTGCCGACCGCGGCGATCATCCCGACCCATGACCATCAGGCGGCGCGGGGATTGTCCGCCTAGGTCCGCCTAGGTCCGCCTAGGTCCGCCTAGCCGGCCCGCGAGGGTGCGGCTGGCCGTACCGGGGCGAACGAGGGTGCGGCTGGCCGCACATTCGGCATCGGGAAGGCACAGATTTGGCGCAGCCAGATGACCCGCGCGGTGTTACGGTTGGCTCTGGGTTATGCAGTCCCGCTTCTACTTTGAGGTAGCAATCGTGGCGAATTCTGTTATGGGCGACCTGGTCAGCCAACTGCGCGTCGCCCTTCACCGGTTGCAGGACTGGGCCTACCCGGACGAAATTGATCACGCTCGCTTCCGCGCCTTCATGAAGACATCCCACGACGTGGGCGGCGAGCCGGATGCCCCGGCGGTCTTCGAGGAGAAAGAGGAAGAGCAGTGGGAACTCAACACGTTCGTCACCTGTGAGGTCCTCGGCTGGCGGGGCATCTGGACATCGGAGGAGCGCAGACGGCTCGGCAACGTCGATGTCGGAAGGATGCTGTATCAGGGCTTCCCCTACTACGGCCGTTGGGTTTTGGCGGTCGCCCGGTGCCTCATCGACAAGCGCCACATCACCCTCGGTGAGCTGATCGAACGGGCGGCCGAAGTACGTGGGCGCGCCGCGGCCGGCGCGACCCCGCTGGAACCGGCGCCTCGCAGTGTCGGCGACGCGGCGGCGGTGCCCAGAAACCGCCACCACGTTGAGGCGATCGGCAAGGGCGATCCGCAGTGCTTCGACGGCCTCGCCGGCGACGCGCGATTTGCGGTCGGCGACCCGGTGGTGGTGCGCGACCTGCCCACCATCTTCTACACCCGCACCCAGGAATACCTGCGGGGCAAGCCGGGCACGGTCGTCCAGGTGTCATACGAGAGCCTGGCCGCCGAAGACGAGGCGTTCGACCGCGAAGATGAGCCGCCGGAGTGGTTCTACATCGTTCGCTTCAAGATGACCGACCTCTGGGACCCCTACGCGGGCCCGCCGAACGACACGCTGCAAGCGGAGATTTCGGAAGGGTGGCTGCAGCCGGCTTCCTAGCCCGGCCGTCACGTATCACCAACCAGGATGGCGAGATGACAGAGCACACCGACGCAGCCCACGAACCCGAACGCCACGCGGCACCGATGGTCGAGGAGGTCACCGACTTCGAAGTGTTGGAAATCGCTCTGCGCGAGCTGGCGATTGAGAAGGGTCTGTTCACCGCCGAGGATCATCGGCGCTACACGGAGTTCGTCGAGCAGATAGGCCCGGCGCCGGGAGCGCGGCTCGTCGCGAAGGCCTGGGTGGACCCGGACTTCAAACGGCTGGCCCTGCAGGACGGCATCGCCGCCAGCCGCGAGGTGGGCATCGACTGGCTCCATCCGACCGGCTTCGGCACACCCAGCGATTTCACCGCACTGCACATACTCGAGGACACCGAAACGCTGCACCACGTGATCGTGTGCACGCTGTGCTCGTGCTACCCACGCCCGCTGCTGGGGAACTCCCCCGAGTGGTACCGGACGCCGAACTACCGGCGCCGCATCGTGCGATGGCCCCGCCAAGTCCTCGCCGAGTTCGGCCTGTATCTGCCCGAGGACGTCGAAATCCGGGTCGAAGACTCGAACTCCAAACACCGGTTCCTCGTCCTGCCGCTCCGGCCGGCAGGCACCGACGGGTGGAGCGAGGAGCAGCTCGCCGAGATCGTGACGCGCGACTGCATGATCGGTGTTGCCCTGCCCAAGCCGGGGGTGACCTCAAATATGGAACGCCCCGTGCATCCCGCGGTCCGGCCCGCCGAAAACTACTGAAGGCCTCCCGATGTCCGCCGAGATCGACGTCACCGCCGTCCGAGTGCCGACGCTGGAGCAGGTCGCCGGGCGCGACCAGGTGTGGGCCCGGATGGCCGAGAAATATGGCGTGAGCAATCCGGTGCCGCCCTGGAAGTCCAGCCTCGACGGGATGTGTGAAGCGCTCGACCGGCAAGGATCGGCCCTGGAGCTCTTGATGCGCCGGAGTGACGAGGATCGCCTCGGCGAAGGGGTCTACGCGGCGCTTCCGTATCCGGAGAGCCAACTCGTCGCGCTGGCGCACTCCCTCGTTGCCCGCAACGTCATCGACGAGGCGGCGCTGGCTGAGCGCATGGAAGCGGTCCGAGCGCGGCTGCAGGAGGGCGACGCCTGACGCCGGAACGGCTAGCTGTATTCGGTGGCGCCGGCCTAGCCGCCCAGGCATCCCGGACCGAGCAGCTCCTTGAGATCCCCCATCAGCGCGGGCGAGGGCGTCACCCGCAACGACGGGTCCAGCTCGAGGGTGGTGATCCGGTCCCCGCTGATGAGCCGCAGATGCACCTGAGCGGTCCCGGGGTGACGCGCCAGTACCTGCTTGAGGGCGCTGACCTTGTCGATGGTGCACTGCCGGGTCGGCAGGCTGACCGCGATGGGCCGATTCGGCTGGGCGTTGGAAAAGTCCGGCACCACAAGCTCGTTGGCAATCAGGCTGATGCGATCGTCGCGGATCGCGACCTTCGCGTTGATCAGCACCACCGCGTCGTCGGCGATGTCGGCGCCGTAGGCGGAGTACGCGTGCGGGAAGAACATCACCTCGATGCCGCCGGTGAGGTCTTCCAATTGCGCTGATGCCCAGGGCATTCCGTTCTTGTTGACCCGCCGGTTGACCGACGCCAGGATGCCGCCCACCCGCACCTGGGTCTCGTTGGGGACGTCGCCGTCCAGGATGGCCGGGATCTGGGTGTCGACCTGGGCGGCCAGCAGGTGCGCCACGCCGTTGAGTGGATGCCCCGACACGTAGAGGCCCAGCATTTCCCGTTCCAAGGCCAGTTTGTGCTTGTCTTCCCATTCGTCTTCGGGCACCTTGATGGTGAACACCGAATCGCAGCCGGCCCCGTCTTCTCCGCCGCCGAACAGATCGAATTGGCCCATCGCCTCGGCCTTTTTGGTGCCCAGCACCGAATCGACGGCGTCGGTGTGCACCAGGAACAGGCCCTTGCGGGCGTGGCTGAGCGAGTCGAACGCGCCCGCCTTGATCAGCGACTCGGTGACCTTCTTGTTGCAGGCCGAGATGTCGATCTTGTTCAGATAGTCCGAGAAGTCGGTGAACTTCCCCTTCTCGTTGCGGGTCTTGATCAGCGAGCCGACGACGTTGGCGCCGACGTTGCGGACCGCGCCCAGCCCGAAGCGGATGTCCTGGCCGACCGAGGCGAAGTTGACCAGGGACTCGTTGACGTCCGGCGGCAGCACCGTGATGCCGAGCTTGCGGCAGTCGGCCAGGTAGACCGCGGCCTTGTCCTTGTCGTCGCCGACGGAGGTGAGCAGGCCCGCCATGTATTCGGCCGGGTAGTTCGCCTTCAGGTAGGCGGTCCAGTACGAGACCAGGCCGTAGCCGGCGGCGTGCGACTTGTTGAACGCATACCCGGCGAACGGAAGGATGGTGTCCCACAACGCCTTCACCGCTTTTTCGGAGAACCCGTTGGCGGTCATGCCCTCGTAGAAACCCTTGTACTCGGCCTCGAGCACCTCGAGCTTCTTTTTGCCCATCGCCTTGCGCAGCGCGTCGGCCTTGCCCATCGTGTAGGAGGCGACCTTCTGGGCGATGAACATGATCTGCTCTTGATAGACGATCAAACCGTAAGTCTCCGAGAGGATCTCGCGCAGCGGCTCCTCGAGCTCCGGGTGGATCGGTTTGATCGCCTGCCGGTTGTTCTTGCGGTCGGCGTAGTCGTTGTGGGCGTTCATGCCCATCGGGCCGGGACGGTACAGCGCCAGCACGGCGACGATGTCGTTGAACTCGGTGGGCTGCATGCGGCGCAGCAGGTCGCGCATCGGCCCGCCGTCGAGCTGGAACACGCCAAGCGTGTCGCCGCGCCCCAGCAGTTCGTAGGTGGGCTTGTCGTCCAGCGGCACCGATTCCAGGTCGAGGTCGATTCCCCTGTTGGCCTTGATGTTTTCCAGCGCATCGCCGATGATCGTCAGGTTGCGCAGGCCCAGGAAGTCCATCTTCAGCAGGCCGATGGCCTCGCACGACGGGTAGTCCCAGCCGGTGATGATGGCGCCGTCCTGCGGCCGCTTCCACAGCGGGATGGCCTCGGTGAGCGGCTCGCTGCTCATGATCACCGCGCACGCGTGCACGCCGGCGTTGCGGATCAGCCCCTCCAGGCCGCGCGCGGTCTGGTAGATGGTGCGCACGTCGGGGTCGGTTTCGATCAGGCCGCGCACCTCGGCGGCCTCCTTGTACCGCTCGTGGTTGGGATCGGTGATGCCCGAGAGCGGGATGTCCTTGGCCATGATCGGCGGCGGCAGCGCCTTGGTGATCCGGTCGGCGATCGCGAAGCCGGGCTGGCCGTAGTGGATGCGCGCCGAATCCTTAAGCGCCGCTTTGGTTTTGATGGTGCCGAAGGTGATCACCTGGGCCACCCGGTCGTGGCCCCACTTGTCGGCGGCGTAGCGGACCATCTCGCCGCGCCGGCGGTCGTCGAAGTCGATGTCGATGTCGGGCGCCGACGGCCGCTCGGGGTTGAGGAACCGCTCGAACAGCAGGCCGTGCGGGATCGGGTCGATGTTGGTGATCCCCAGCGCATAGGCCACCAGCGAGCCGGCGGCCGAACCGCGGCCCGGCCCCACCCGGATGTCGACCGAGCGTGCGTGGTTGATGAGGTCGGCGACGATCAGGAAGTACGACGGGAAGCCCTTGTCGCAGATGACCTTGATCTCGTAGGAGGCCCGGTCGATGTAGTCCTGGCCGACACCGGAGGGGAAACGGCGCGCCAGGCCCGCCATCACCTCGTGGTGCAGCCAGGTCGCCTGGTCGTGCCCCTCGGGGACCGGGAAGATCGGCATCCGGTCGCGCGGCGCCCACACGTCGGCGTAGGACTGCACCCGCTCGGCGATCAGCAGCGTCGAGTCGCACGCGCCGGGAATCTGGGCGTCCCACAGCTGGCGCATCTCGGCGGCCGACTTCAGGTAGTAGCCGTCACCGTCGAACTTGAACCGGTTGGGGTCCGAGAGCGTCTTGCCGGTCTGCACGCATAACAGCGCCTCGTGGTTGTGGGCGGCGTCGCGGGTGACGTAGTGGCAGTCGTTGGTGGCCAGCGGCGGGATGCCCAGCTTGCGCCCGATCTCCAGCAGGCCCTCGCGCACCCGCTGCTCGATCGACAGCCCGTGGTCCATCAGCTCGAGGAAGTAGTTGTCGGCGCCGAAAATCTCCCGCCACCTGGCGGCTGACTCCAGCGCCTCGCGGTCGTGCCCCAGCCGCAGCCGGGTCTGAACCTCGCCCGACGGGCAGCCGGTGGTGGCGATGATGCCCTCGGCGTGTTCGGCGATGAGCTCGGCGTCCATCCGCGACCACTTGCCGAGCTGGCCCTCGAAGGACGCCAGGGAGGACAGCTTGAACAGGTTGCGCAGGCCGGTGGCGTTCTCGGCGACCATGGTCAGGTGCGTGTAGGAACCGCTGCCGGAGACGTCGTCGGATTTCTGGCCGGGGTCGCCCCACGTGATCCGGCGGGTGTCGAAGCGCGAGCCCGGCGCGATGTAGGCCTCGACCCCGATGATCGGTTTGATCCCGGCCTTGGTCGCCGCGTTGTAGAACTCGCTGGCGCCGAACATGTTTCCGTGGTCGGTCATCCCGACCGCGGGCATGCCCAGCCGCTCCACCTCGGCCAGCATCGGCGTGATCTTCGCGGCCCCGTCCAGCATCGAGTACTCGGTGTGGTTATGCAGGTGCACGAACGACGACTCGCGACGAACGCTTGCGTGAGGAGGAATCGAACCTGTCATAGGGACGCCAGTCTATGACTGCGGCCCGACACGAGTCGGGCGTGTCGCGACGTGTGTCTGTGTTTGTTGGTGACGACTCGTCGCGCCCGGCTCTGCCGCGCTTGCGATCGCCACGAAAGCGGTCTTACCCGTACAACTCGACGAAGTTCTTCAACGACTTCTGCACGTCCCCTTTGACGGCGCGCGCCGCCGCCGAACCGACCGGCCCGAACAACGCGCGCCCGCCTAACTCCAGGCGCAGGCCCAGCGTCGATCCTTGGTCGGCGGCCCGCACGGTGAGCGTGACGGCGTACTTGGCGCCGCCCTTGCCGGACCCCGAGAGCGCCACCTCATGCGGCGGATCCCAGGTCGTCACCGTCCACGTCACCCGATTGCGGAAGCCCTTGGCCCGGGCCACGCCCACCACCTGAACGCCCTCGCCGAGCTCCTCGGGCAGATCACTGCGCCAGCCCTCGTGCATCACCAGCCAGTCGCCCAGATCCGACAGGTCGGAGACGCGATCCCACATCTCCTGCGGGCTCATCGGCAGATCGGCGGTGAGGTCGACGGCGGCCATCAGCGGAGCCTAGCGCCCTCGAACGCCACGCTGGCGTGACGCTCGGCGCTCAATGCCACGCTGGCGTGACGCTCGGCGCTCAATGCCACGCTGGCGTGCCCCCAGCTCGCAAGGGGGAGGTGCCCCCAGCTCGGCGAAACTAGCGGTTGGGCCCGCCGCGGAAGCGACTGCCGATCCGGATCCCGGGCAGCAGCAGGCTGCGCGGGACGAACCGGCCGCCGGTGCTGACGACCTTGGGCACGACGCCGGGCACCACGGAGCGCCGGCCCGCCAGCATCCCGCCGATGGCCGCCTCGGCGACGTCGCGGGGCGAGACCTGCGCGATCGGGATGCT
>NZ_LZJI01000210.1 GCF_001667775.1 Mycobacterium sp. E1747 | reverse complement strand
TCGGCCCTCGCCGGCTCCCTTCTCCCCTCCGCCGCCGCCCAATGTCCGGACGTGCAGGTGGTATTCGCCCGCGGTACCGGCGAAGCCCCCGGTGTCGGCCCCACCGGCCAAGCCTTCGTCGACTCCCTGCACTCGCGCCTCGGCGCACGGTCCTTCGACGTCTACCCGGTGAACTACCCCGCCAGCGACCAATGGGACACCGGCATCGACGGCGTCAGAGACGCTGGCGCCCACGTCGTTTCGATGGCCCACGACTGCCCCAACACCAAAATGGTGCTCGGCGGCTACTCCCAAGGCGCAGCCATCATGGGCTTTGTCACCTCACCCTCGGTACCCGAGGGCATCGACCCCAACACCGTGCCCAAGCCCCTGGACCCCACGGTGGCCAGCCACGTCTCCTCGGTCGTGCTCTTCGGCATGCCCAACGTGCGCGCCATGAGCTTCCTCGGTGAACCCCCCGTCGTCATCGGCCCCACCTTCGTCGACAAGACCATCAAGGTCTGCGCCACCGAAGACCCGGTCTGCTCCGACGGCATGAACTTCGCCGCCCACAACACCTACGCCGACGACGGCGCCATGATCGACAAAGGCGTCGCCTTCGCCTCCAGCCACCTCGACGC
>NZ_LZJI01000209.1 GCF_001667775.1 Mycobacterium sp. E1747 | reverse complement strand
GTCGCCGCCATTAGGCTTCGCAGCGATCGCAAGCGCGGCGAAGCCGGGCGCGGCGGGTCGCCGCCATTAGGCTTCGCAGCGATCGCAAGCGCGGCGAAGCCGGGCGCGGCGGGTCGCCGCCATTAGGCTTCGCGGCGATCGCAAGCGCGGCGAAGCCGGGCGCGGCGGGTCGCCGCCATTAGGCCCCGCGTCCGCCAAATTCAGCGCCGCACGACGGCCGTCGCCGTCAACCGGTCCTGCATGCCGCGGCCGTCCCAATCGGTGAACAGCGCCGGGACGACCATGCCGACGAGCACGCCCCGCATCACCGCCCTGACGACGCCGACCGCCCCGCGCCCGTCGACCGTCACCACCTGCAGACCCAGCGTCAACTGGCCGGGCGTGAAGCCGAACAGCCGCACCGAGACGACCCCGAGCACGAACCAGACGCCCAGCACCGCCGTCGCCAACGTGTGCTCGGAGAAGACGCCGAAGCGCAAGGCCAGTGCCGCCAGCCCATAGGAAATCATCCAGTCGATCATCAGCGCGCCCAGCCGGCGTCCCATCGGGGCCAGGGAACCCGGTCCCGTCTGCGGCAGTCCCAACCGTTCGCCGGGATAGGTGGGGGGCGAGTTCGGCGTCATCGTCTGGGGCCGGGCTTCGACTCGGCGACCAGCGCGTGCGGCAACCCCGGCCGAATGCTGCGACCGGGCACCGGAAGAGATACGCTCCAGCGATCCATGGCCCCACAATAGAGCCCGCCTGTGACCGCGCCTCTTTGTGAACAACATGGGTCGCGTAACGTGCGCGCAACATGGGGTTGACTGGCGGGCAACATCAGCTCCATAGCGTCAGGCCGCGGATCTCACCAAGTAAAGGAGCATTTCTGTGACGGAAACGACGCCCGACGACGTTTTCAAACTCGTTAAGGACGAGGACGTCGAGTTTGTCGACGTCCGGTTCTGTGACTTGCCAGGCATCATGCAGCACTTCACGATTCCGGTTTCGTTTTTCGATGAGAGTGTCTTCGAGGACGGCCTGGCCTTCGACGGCTCCTCGATTCGCGGATTCCAGTCCATCCACGAATCCGACATGCTGCTCCTCCCCGACCCCGCGACGGCGCAGATCGACCTGTTCACCGAATACAAGACACTGAACCTGAACTTCTTCGTGCACGACCCATTCACGCTCGAGCCCTACTCGCGTGACCCCCGCAACATCGCCCGCAAGGCGGAGAACTACCTGATCAGCACCGGCGTCGCGGACACCGCCTACTTCGGCGCCGAGGCCGAGTTCTACATCTTCGACTCGGTCAGCTTCGACTCGCGCACCAACGGCTCCTTCTACGAGGTCGACGCGATCTCGGGCTGGTGGAACACCGGCGAGCCCACCGAGAACGACGGCACCCCCAACCGCGGCTACAAGGTCCGCCCCAAGGGCGGGTACTTCCCGGTCGCGCCCGTGGACCACTACGTCGATCTGCGCGCCCAAATGCTGTCGAACCTCATCAAGGCCGGCTTCAGCCTGGAGAAGGGCCACCACGAGGTGGGCACCGGCGGCCAAGCCGAGATCAACTACAAGTTCAACACGCTGCTGCACGCCGCCGACGACATGCAGCTGTACAAGTACATCGTCAAGAACACGGCGTGGCAGAACGGCAAGACCGTCACCTTCATGCCCAAGCCGCTGTTCGGCGACAACGGCTCCGGCATGCACACGCACCAGTCGCTGTGGAAGGACGGCAGCCCGTTGATGTACGACGAGACCGGCTACGCCGGCCTGTCGGACACCGCGCGGCACTACATCGGCGGCCTGCTGCACCACGCCCCGTCGCTGCTGGCCTTCACCAACCCGACCGTCAACTCCTACAAGCGACTGGTCCCGGGGTACGAGGCGCCGATCAACCTGGTCTACAGCCAGCGCAACCGCTCGGCGTGTGTGCGTATCCCGATCACCGGCAGCAACCCGAAGGCCAAGCGCCTCGAGTTCCGTTGCCCCGACTCGTCGGGCAACCCGTACCTGGCGTTCTCGGCGATGTTGATGGCCGGGCTGGACGGCATCAAGAACAAGATCGAGCCGCAGGCCCCGGTCGACAAGGACCTGTACGAGCTGCCGCCAGAGGAGGCCGCCAACATCCCGCAGGCGCCCACCCAGCTGTCCGCGGTGATCGACCGTCTGGAAGAGGACCACGAATACCTCACCGAGGGCGGCGTTTTCACGCCTGACCTGATCGAGACGTGGATCAGCTTCAAGCGCGAGAACGAGATCCTGCCGGTGCAGATCCGCCCGCACCCGTACGAGTTCGCGCTCTACTACGACGTGTAAGCCGCAACCGACCCCACCCGCGTCGGCAGCTGCCGCGCGGGTGGTTTCGTCTTGGCGACGGCCCGTGGGTTAGCGGCCGGGGCCGAGGTCGCAGGACCACCCGACCGGTGACTGATGTGGCAGCCCATCACAGTTCAGATGCCCTAGACGGCCTGCTGCGAACAGCCCGTCGGTTAGACATGCTGCACAACGGGGTCAGCGCGGACGTTTCACGAGAAGACCATCCCGCGGTGCGCCGCCCGACACGAAAAGCCAGCCGCCGCAACAGAAGCGGTCGACGCCGAATGTTCAGACGAAAAGTATTGCGGCCGCAACGCATGGGGGGCTAGCTTCTAGCGCATGACAATGAGCACCGCACAGACAATGGTCGGAAGCCGCGTAGGCGGCGGAGCCGGCGGCGGCCGCTTCGTAGGCGGCGGAGCCGGCGGCGGCTTCATCGGCGGCGGAGCCGGCGGCGGCCGCTTCGTAGGCGGCGGAGCCGGCGGCGGCTTCATCGGCGGCGGAGCCGGCGGGGGCCGCTAACCGATCACACAATCGGCCCGGGCGGCCCGTCGGCTTCGGCGGGGCCACCCAGGTCGAGTTGCATCCACGCGACGTCGTGCCAGCCGCCGTGTTTCCATTCCACCCGACGATAAAGGCCGGCTTCGCGAAACCCGAACGACAGGTGAAACCCGTTGCTGGCCTCGTTCGGTTGAGTGATGCCGGCGAAAGCCCGCCGATAACCGCGCGCCGTAAGCCGGCGCAGTAGCTCCGTATAGAGTTGGCGGCCGCCGCCCCTGCGGTGGCGGCCGCGCTCGACATAGATTCCGGTCTCGACCGACCACTGGAAGCTGGGCAGGCGCCTGAGCACATGGCCGTAGGCGAAACCCACGACCTGACCGTCCCGTTCGAGCACCAGCCACTCGTGGGCGTCGGCGATGCGGGCGGCCATTTCACCCACACTGGGGACTTCGGTTTCCCAGCTGATGGCCGTGTCCTCGACATACGGGCGATAGATCACAAGGCACGCCTCGGCATCCCGCGCGGACGCCGGACGCACCCGGCCGATTGGCATGCTGATCATTCTTCCAGGCCGACAAGGGATTACAAGCCGATACCCGCCGCGGACGAATTCGCGAGACTTAAACCATGGCGCACGTCTGCGGCGCGTCGTCGCCATAGGTTAAGTGTCGCGGTAGGCCGGGTCAAGAAGCCGCAAAAGGCCAAGACCTAACCGCCGAGCGCCAGGTCCTTCCGGAATCGCTGCATGCCGTCGATCTTGTCGTCCAACGACGCATCCGGACCCGCGTAGAACATCCACGGCATGGTGATGATGCCGGTGATGCCGGCGTCGGCGGCACGTCGGTAGTCGGCGGTGGTGAAGGCGTCCGTCAGCGGCGTCAGGACGGTGAAATCGTCCATCGACAAACCGTTTTCGGCCCGGAGCTCGCGCAGCTTGCCCACCGCCTCGACGGCGCGCTCGGTCTTGATCAGATCGCCGATCCAGCCATCGTTGCGGGCGGCGCGGCGCAGCGCGATGTCGCTGAGCCCGCCGACATACACCGGTATCGGCGGCGGTGTCGGCTCCATTTCCAGCCGCGGGGTCCGATAGAACGCCCCTTCAAACTCCGTCCAGCCCGGCCGCCACAGCGCCCGCATCAAGTCGATGATCTCGTCGGTCCGCTTCCCGCGGGCCTCGAACCGCTCGCCCATCAACGCGAACTCCTCGCGGCACCACCCGACGCCGATGCCGAGCGCCACCCGGCCGGACGCCAGAACTGCCGCCGTGCCAATGGCTTTGGCGGCCGAGTAGGGGTTGCGCATCGCGGGAATGTACACGGTGGTGACGAAGCGCAGCCGCGCGGTGACCTGGGCCAGCGCGCCCACCAGGACCCACGGGTCGGGCCAGTCGGTGAACGGCTGCCAGCGTCGCTGCCCGTCCTTGGTGTACGGGTACGGGGTGTCCAGGGTCTCCAGGTTGACGACGTGATCCGGGATCCCGATGCCGTCGTAGCCGAGTTCGTCGGCGGCCTTGGCGAGTTCGATGATCTCCCGGGTGTTCAGAAAGGCGCTGCTGATGTAGAACTTCATTCGGCTTCCCGCGCCCACGCCGGCTCGACGAACACTCCCTCGGCCTCGACGGTGACCCCGGCGGCATCCGAAATGGTGCCGCGCGCAAACACTTTGCGGCCTTCCTTGCTCTCGACCCAGGCCTCGCAACGAAGCGGGCCCAGCGGCGTGCCGCGCAGGTACTTCACGGTGATGGTGCCGGTGAATCGCGCCTTGGACAGCCCTTCGCTGGCCGCCTCGCCGAGCATGTGGTCGAGCACCAGGGCGCTTACGCCGCCGTGCACCAGCTTGGGCGGGCCCTCGTATGCCGTCCCGAGCACGAACTCGCTTGAGCAGCGGCCACCCCCGTCGTGGTGGACGATCACCGGCGGCGCGATCGGGTTGCACACCCCGATGGCGGCGTTGCCCAGCGGCAGCGGGTGGTCGTTGACGCGGTAGCTCACGCCGAGCGGCCGAGTCCGTTGCCGCAAGGACTCGGTGACGGCCTGGATCGCCGATCGCGCCTGGGCGACGACGTCGTCGTCGACCTGGGTGCGGACGGTGGCGTCGATGAGTTCGCGCACGGCGTCGGCCAACGGCGCATACAGGGCGGTCACGCGGTCAGCCTCCGCCGCGTCGAGCACCTCGAATACGGCGTCCAACGCGCCGGCTTCGTGACTCAACTCCCAAACACTTTCCGTACCACAGCTTTTGCCCGCCTGGTCACCCGCAGATAGTTGTCTAAGAACTCCCCGCCGTCGTCGGTCGGCCAGCCCGCGGCCACCGCGACCGCGTTGAGCTGGCGCCCCGGCCCGGGCAGCTGATCGGTCGGCTTGCCGCGGACCAACACCAGCGCGTTGCGGGCCCGCGTGGCGGTCAGCCACGCCTGCCGCAGCAGGTCGACCTCCTCAGCGGGCACCAGCTCGGCCGCCGCGATCGCGTCGAGGCACTGCAGCGTCGAGGTGTTGTGCAGGGCAGGAATCTCGTGCGCGTGCCGCAGCTGCAGCAGCTGCACGGTCCATTCGACGTCGGCCAATCCCCCGCGGCCCAGCTTGGTGTGCGTGTTCGGATCGGCGCCGCGCGGCAACCGCTCGGCGTCCACCCGGGCCTTGATGCGGCGGATCTCCCGCACCGCCTCGGCGGACACCCCGGCGGCCGGGTAGCGCGTCTTGTCGGCCATCAACAAGAACCGCTGGCCCAGGTCCGCGTTGCCGGCGACCGCGTGCGCGCGCAACAGGGCCTGGATCTCCCATGGCTGCGCCCACTGCGCGTAGTAGGCGGCGTAGGAACCCAGCGTGCGCACCAGCGGCCCCTGGCGGCCCTCGGGCCGCAGGTTGGCGTCCACTTCCAGTGGGGGGTCGACGCTTGGGGTGCCCAGCAGTGTGCGGACCTGCTCGGCGACCGTCGTCGACCACCGGATCGCCACCGAATCCTCGACACCGGGCGCCGCCTCGCACACGAACATCACGTCGGCATCGGACCCGTAGCCCAGCTCGGCGCCGCCCAGCCGGCCCATGCCGATCACCGCGATGGCCGCCGGCGCCGTGCCGTCCTTGGGCAGGTTGGCACGAATGATGGCGTCCAACGCGGCCTGCAGCACGGCCACCCACACCGAGGTGAGCCCCCGGCACACGTCGGTGACCTCCAGGAAGCCGAGCAGGTCGGCCGACCCGATGCGGGCCAGTTCCCGGCGGCGCAGCGTGCGGGCGGCGGCGATCGCGCGCACCGCGTCGGGGTGCCGGCCGGCCGAGGCGATCAGCGCCCGGGACACCGCGGCGGGGTCCGTCGCGAGCAGTTTGGGCCCGGCCGGTCCGTCGCTGTAGTCCTGAATCACCCTGGGCGCGCGCATCAACAGATCCGGCACGTAGGCGGAGGTGCCCAGCACGTGCATGAGCCGCTTGGCCACCGCGGGCTTGTCGCGCAGCGTGGACAGATACCAGGTCTCCGCGGCGAGCGCCTCGGACAGCCGCCGGTAGGCCAACAGCCCGCCGTCGGGGTCGGGGGCGTATGACATCCAGTTCAGCAGCCTGGGCAGCAGCACCGACTGCACGCGGCCCCGCCGGCCGCTCTGGTTGACCAGCGCCGACATGTGTTTCAGCGCGGTCTGCGGCCCCTCGTAGCCGAGCGCGGCGAGCTGCCGTTCGGCGGCCTCCGCGGTCATGCCGTGCCCGATCTCCAGGCCGGCCGGGCCGATCGATTCCAGCAGCGGCTGGTAGAAGAGCTTCGCGTGCAGCTGGGACACCCGCAGGTTCTGGTGCCGCAGCTCCTGGCGCAGCACGCCCGCCGCATCGTGGCGCCCGTCGGGCCGGATGTGCGCGGCGCGCGCCAGCCAGCGCACCGCCTCCTCGTCCTCGGCCTCCGGCAACAGGTGGGTGCGCTTGAGCCGCTGCAGCTGCAGCCGGTGCTCGAGGAGGCGCAGGAACTCATACGAAGCGGTCAGGTTCGCGGCGTCCTCGCGCCCGACGTAGCCGCCCTGACCCAGCGCGGCCAGCGCGTCCACCGTGGACGCCACGTGCAGCGACTCGTCGCTGCGGCCATGCACCAGCTGCAGCAGTTGCACCGCGAACTCGACGTCACGGAGCCCGCCGCTGCCCAGTTTGATCTCACGGCCGCGGACGTCGGCGGGCACCAGCTGCTCGACCCGGCGGCGCATGGCCTGCACCTCGACCACGAAATCCTCACGCTCGCAGGCGACCCAGACCATCGGCATCAGCGCGCTCAGGTACCGCTCGGCGAGTTCGGAATCACCAACGGCCGCACGGGCTTTCAGCAACGCCTGGAACTCCCAGGTCTTCGCCCAGCGCTGGTAGTAGGCGATGTGCGATTCGACCGTGCGGACCAGCTCACCGCTGCGGCCCTCCGGGCGGAGCCCGGCGTCGACCTGGAAGAAAGCCGACGAGGCCACCCGCATCATCTCACTGGCCAGCCGGGTGGTCAGCGCGTCGGCGCGCTCACCGACGAAGATGACGTCGACGTCGCTGACGTAATTGAGTTCGCGGGCACCGCATTTGCCCATCGCGATGACCGCCAGTCGCGGCGGCGTCCGGTCGCCGCAGACGGTCGCCTCGGCCAGCCGCAGCGCGGCGGCCAGCGCGGCGTCCGCCAGGTCCGACAGCTGGGCGCCCACCACGGTGAACGGCAGCACCGGTTCGTCCTCGACCGTCGCGGCCAGATCGAGCGCGGCCAGGACCAGCAGGTGGTCCCGGTACAGGATTTGCAGGCGCGGCACGGCCGCAGCGGGGTCGGCCGACGCCTCGTCGACGCACGCGGTGAACGACGCACACAGCTCCTCACGCGTGGGCAGTTTCGCCTTGCCGCGCAACAGTTTCCACGACTGCGGGTGCACCGCCAGGTGATCCCCCAGCGTCAGCGACGAGCCGAGCACCGCGAACAGCCGCCCGCGCAGCGGGCGCTCGGTCAGCAGAGCGGCGTTGAGCTCGTCCCAGCCGGTGTCGGGGTTCTCCGCCAGCCGGATCAGGGCGCGCAGCGCGGCGTCGGGGTCGGGCGCGCGCGACAGCGACCACAGGAGGTCGACGTGGGCCTGGTCGTCGTGGTCATACCAACCCAGCTGCGCCAGGCGATCGCCCGCCGGAGGATCGACCAAGCCGAGCCGTCCCACGCTGGGCAGCCGGGGACGCTGAGTCGCGGGTTTGGTCACGACCACGACGGTATCGCAACCCGCGTGCCCGGCAGGGGTAAGGCAGGCTCGCGTCGATTACAGCGACAGGTAGGTGCTCAGTTCGTAGGGCGTGACGTGGCTGCGGTAGTTCGCCCACTCCGAGCGCTTGTTGCGCAGGAAGAAGTCGAAAACGTGCTCCCCCAAGGTTTCCGCGACCAGCTCGGAGGACTCCATCGCGCGCAGCGCGCTGTCTAGGCTCGTGGGCAGCTCGCGGTAGCCCATCGCGACGCGCTCCTCGGGGGTCAGGTCCCACACGTTGTCCTCGGCCTGGGGCCCCAGCACGTAGCCCTTCTCCACCCCGCGCAGCCCGGCGGCGAGCAGCACGGCGTAGGCCAGATACGGGTTGCAGGCCGAGTCCGGGCTGCGCACCTCGATGCGCCGCGACGACGTCTTGTGTGGGGTGTACATCGGCACCCGCACCAGAGCCGACCGGTTCGCCGCGCCCCACGACGCCGCGGTCGGCGCCTCGCCGCCGTGCACCAGCCGCTTGTAGGAGTTGACCCATTGGTTGGTGACCGCGCTGATCTCGGAGGCGTGCTCAAGGATCCCGGCGATGAACGACTTGCCCACGTCGGACAGCTGCAGCGGGTCATCCGGGCTGTGGAACGCGTTGACGTCGCCCTCGAACAGGCTCATGTGGGTGTGCATCGCCGAGCCGGGATGCTCGGCGAACGGCTTGGGCATGAAGGACGCCCGCGCGCCGTTGTCGATCGCGACCTCTTTGATGACATAGCGGAACGTCATCACGTTGTCGGCCATCGACAGGGCGTCCGCGAAGCGCAGGTCGATCTCCTGCTGGCCGGGCGCGCCCTCGTGGTGGCTGAACTCCACCGAGATGCCCATGAACTCCAGGGCCTCGATGGCGTGCCGACGGAAGTTGGAGGCCGAGTCGTGCACCGCCTGGTCGAAATAGCCGGCGGTGTCGACCGGAACCGGCCTCGTCCCGTCGTTCGCGCCGGGCTTGAGCAGGAAGAATTCGATCTCGGGGTGCACGTAGCAGGAGAAGCCGAGGTCGTTGGCCTTCTGCAGCTGGCGGCGCAGCACGTGCCGCGGGTCGGCCCAGGACGGCGAGCCGTCGGGCATGGTGATGTCGCAGAACATCCGTGCCGAGTGGTGGTGACCGGAGGAGGTGGCCCAGGGCAGCACCTGGAAGGTCGACGGGTCGGGGTTGGCCACCGTGTCGGATTCCGAGACCCGCGCAAAGCCCTCGATTGAGGAGCCGTCGAAGCCGATGCCTTCCTCGAAGGCGCCTTCGAGTTCGGCCGGGGCGATGGCTACCGATTTGAGCGTGCCGAGCACATCGGTGAACCACAGCCGAACAAAGCGGATATCCCGCTCCTCCAGGGTGCGGAGGACGAATTCCTTCTGGCGATCCATAACCGAAACAGTAGGCAACCGCTGTTAATTCTGTGTTACCGACTCGCGATCGGAACCATTGCGAACATTGCAAACAGGCTGCTCAGGGCTGGCAGCGGTAGGCCGGGGGCGGCGAGGTGCCCGCGACGAGGTAGCGCGTGACGGCGGAGTCCACGCATTGGTCTCCGTTGAACACGGCGGTGTGCTGCGTCCCGTCGTAGGTGATCAGCGGGCCGCCCAGCTGGCGGGCCAGGTTGACCCCCGCCTGGTACGGGGTGGCGGGGTCGTGCGTGGTGGAGACGACGACGACCTTGCCGGGCGGGGCGGGCGACGCGGCGTGCGGCGTCGACGTGGCCGGAACCGGCCACAGCGCGCACAGGTCGCGGGGCGCGTTCCCGGTGAACTGGCCGTAGCTGAGGAACGGGGCCGCCTGGCGGATGCGCTGGTCGGCGGACACCCAGCTCGCCGCGTCCTTCGGTGTGGGCGCGTCGACGCACCGGATCGCATTGAAAGCATCCTGATCGTTGGTGTAGTGCCCGCCGCGGTCGCGGCCCTCGTAGTCGTCGGCGAGCAGCAGCAGGTCGCCCGCGTCGGTGCCGCGCTGCAACCCGAGCAGCCCACTCGTCAGGTACTTCCAGTGCGCCGGGGTATACAGCGCGTTGATGGTGCCGGTGGTCGCGTCCGCGTAGCTCAAGCCGCGGGGGTCCGAGGTGCGGCCCGGCTTGGCGACCAGCGGGTCGACCAGGGCGTGGTAGCGGTTGATGAACTGGGCCGGATCGGTGCCCAGCGGGCACCCGGGCGAGCGGGCGCAGTCGGCGGCGTAGTCATTGAAGGCGGTTTGGAATCCCGCCATCTGTTGGACGTTTTCGTCGACCGGGCCGACGGTCGGGTCGATCGCGCCGTCGAGCACCATGGTCCGGACGTGGGCACCGAAGCGCTCCAGGTACGCGGTGCCCAGCTCGGTGCCGTAGCTGTAGCCGAGGTAATTGATCTGATCGTCGCCCAGCGCCTGGCGGACCGTGTCCATGTCGCGGGCCACCGACGCGGTGCCGACGTTGGCCAGAAAACCGGTGCCCATCCGGTTCACACACTGCTGAGCCACCTGTTGGTAGAGCTGTTCGATGTGCGCCACGCCGGCCGGGCTGTAGTCGACCATCGGCTCGCGGCGGTAGGCGTCGAACTCGGCGTCGGTCCGGCAGCGCAGGGCCGGGGTCGAGTGGCCCACCCCTCGCGGGTCGAAGCCGACCAGGTCGAAGTTGCCTCTGATGGGCGAGCCCTCCAGATTCGACGCCATGCCGGCCACCATGTCGACCGCGGACCCGCCGGGTCCGCCCGGGTTGACCAACAGCGAGCCGATCCGTTGGCCGGTTGCCGGAACGCGGATCACGGCTAGCTTGGCTTGCCCCGCACCGGGATTGTCGTAGTCGATCGGGACCGAGACAGTGGTGCACTGCGCGGTCGGGATATCCTTTGTGTCCGTGCCGAATTGACCGCAACTCCCCCACGTCTGCGGGGTTGCGGCGGACGGCATGGGGGCTGGGGTCTGCCCCGCGCCGGGTTCCGGTGTCGCGCCGGCCAGCGGCAATGCCACCGCGGACGGGGCGACCAGCAGCCCGAATGACACCAGCGCCGAGCTCAAGGATCTCAGGCGCGACATGGCTGTCATCGTGTCAGCCTCGGGTACCCGAATCGGCGCGAAACGGTTACGCCTTGGTCTCGTCTGCGCCGCTGCACCGGCGCGTTGGATTGCGCTTGACCTCAGACCCGTACGCGCGCTAGCACTTTGCGCCGCTGGGCGGCGTGGCGCCGCCGACCAAGTACGCCGTGACGTAGTTGTCGATGCACCCGTCGCCCTGGAACACGACCGTGTGCTGGGTGCCGTCGTAGGTGAGCAGCGAACTGCGCAGCTGGTTGGCCAAATCGACGCCGGCCTTGTACGGGGTCGCCGGGTCGTGAGTGGTCGACACGACCACGGTCGGCGCCAGCCCGGGCGCGGAGATGGTGTGCGGCTTACTCGTTGGCGGTACCGGCCAGAACGCGCAGGTGCCCAGGGGCGCGTCGCCGGTGAACGTGCCGTAGCTCATGAACGGCGCGATCTCCCGCGAGCGCCGGTCTTCGTCGATCACCTTGGCCCGGTCGGTGATCGGCGGCTGATCGACGCAGTTGACCGCGACCCGAGCGTCGGTGGCGTTGGTGTAGTGACCGTGTGCGTCGCGGCGCATGTACATGTCGGCCAGGGCGAGCAGGGTGTCGCCCCGGTGGTTGACCAGTTCGCTGAGTCCGTCGGTCAGGTGGTGCCACAACGTCGGCGAGTACAGCGCCATGATGGTGCCGACGATGGCGTCGCTATAGCTCAGTCCCCGTGGGTCATTCGTCGGCGCCGGCCGGCCGACCATCGGATTGTTGGGGTCGACGAGCGGGTCGACCAGGCTGTGGTAGACGTCGACGGCCTTACCCGGGTCGGTGCCCAGCGGGCAGGTCGGTTGCTTCGCGCACTCGGTCGCGTAGTCGTTGAAGGCGTCCTGAAATCCCTTGGCCTGGCGCAGGTCCGCCTCGATCGGGTCGGCGTTGGGGTCGACGGCGCCGTCGAGGATCATCGCTCGCACCTTGTCCGGGTATGCCTCGGCGTAGGCCGAGCCGATCCGGGTGCCATACGAATAGCCGAGGTAGGTCAGCTTGTCGTCGCCGAGCGCCGCGCGGATCCCGTCCAGATCACGCGCGACGTTGACCGTGCCGATGTTGGCCAGGAAGTTCTTGCCCATCTTGCCGACGCAGCGGCCGACGAATTCCTTGGTCTCGTCCTCGATGTGGGCCACACCCGCCGGGCTGTAGTCGACGTTCGGCTCGGTGCGCAGCCGGTCGTTGTCGGCGTCGGAGTTGCACCAGACCGCCGGCCGGGACGACCCGACCCCGCGAGGGTCGAAGCCAACCAGGTCGAACCGTTCGCGGACCCGCTTGGGCAGCGACTGCACGACGCCCAGCGCGGCCTCGATGCCGGACTCACCGGGACCACCCGGGTTGATCACCAACGAGCCAATTTTGTCCCCGGTCGCGGGAAAGCGAATCATCGCCAGCGTCGCCACGTCGCCGTCGCGGTGGTCGTAGTCGACGGGCACCGCCAGCTTGCCGCAAAGCGCTCCAGCGGGAATCTTGGCCTTAGGGTTCGCCGACCGACACGGTGTCCACTCCACCGCCTGCCCCAGCTTCGGCTCGGCCAGCAGGGCGCGCCCACCGACGACGCGCACGCAACCCGCGAGAAGGAGCGCTACGGCAGCGACCGTTGTCCAAACCAGCAGCGTGCGCGCGACCTTGACGCGGCGAGACAGACCCATGCCCACATATGCTGCCAGAGGAAACCTGAGATCCTCATGAGCGGCGCCACCATCCGGCTACCGGGCGGCCGCCAGCAGCTCTTCCCGCGCCGTCGCAAACTCATTGGCCACTGAGCCGCTGCATGCCCGCATGGCATGTCTCACATCACACCGACGGTGCAACGGCGCAGTGGAGATGGCAGAATGGCACCGTCAGACGAACCCGGGGACCCCAATCAGGGCCACGAGGATCGACCCGACCACCACTAGGACAATGATGTCTGAGCAGAACGTTTATGGTGCAGCCACGTCCGAGCAGACACCGGCGCTCACCAAAATCCGCACCCACCACCTGCAGAAGATGAAGGCCGAAGGGCACAAGTGGGCCATGCTGACGGCCTACGACTTTTCCACCGCCCGGATCTTCGACGAAGCCGGCATTCCGGTCTTGCTGGTCGGCGATTCGGCCGCCAATGTCGTCTATGGCTACGACACCACAGTGCCCGTCTCGATCGACGAGATGATCCCGTTAGTCCGCGGCGTGGTGCGCGGCGCCCGGCACGCCCTGGTCGTCGCGGACCTGCCGTTCGGCAGCTACGAGGCGGGACCGGCCGCGGCCTTGGCCTCCGCCACCCGCTTCATGAAGGAGGGCGGCGCGCACGCCGTCAAACTCGAGGGCGGCGAGCGGGTGGCCGAGCAGATCGCTTGCCTCACCGCGGCGGGCATCCCGGTGATGGCCCACATCGGGTTCACGCCACAGAGCGTGAATAGCCTGGGCGGCTTCCGGGTGCAGGGCCGCGGCGACGGCGCCGAACAGACCGTCGCGGACGCGATCGCCGTCGCGGAAGCCGGAGCGTTCTCCGTCGTGATGGAGATGGTGCCGGCCGAATTGGCCACCCAGATCACCGGCAAGCTGACCATCCCGACCATCGGCATCGGGGCGGGCCCGAATTGCGACGGTCAGGTACTGGTCTGGCAGGACATGGCGGGCGTCAGCAGCGGTAAGGCCGCCCGCTTCGTCAAGCGGTTCGCCGACATCGGTGGGGAATTGCGGCGGGCCGCGATGCAATATGCGCAAGAGGTCGCAGAGGGCGCTTTTCCCGCCGACCAGCACTGCTTCTGACCAACCCGGACGCCGCTGACGGCCAAACCGAAACTCGTTGTGTGGCAAGCGCGTACGATGGCTCTTGGGTAAGTTCTCGACTTAAGCAAGGGTGAGCATATCGACCGGGGGACTCGCGGTGACTTCGTGCACCGCCGAACGGTGCTGAAGATACCGCTGCTGCTGGCAGGAGGCACCGCACTGGCCAACACACCACGCGCGGCGGCGCAGCCCGCGCCCGGCACCTCTCCGCAGGCGGGCCGCTGGTCCGTCGAGCGCGCCAACCGCTGGTATCAGGCGCAGGGCTGGCCGGTCGGGGCGAACTACATCACCTCGAACGCGATCAACCAGCTAGAGATGTTTCAGCCGGAGACGTTCGATCCCCGACGCATCGACACCGAACTCGGCTGGGCCCGCGCCAACGGGCTCAACGCTGTGCGGGTCTTCCTGCACGACCAGCTATGGACGCAGGACCCTCGAGGCTTCCAGGCCCGCCTCGCCCAGTTCGTCGACATCGCGGCGCGCCACGACATCAAGCCACTGTTCGTCTTGTTCGACTCCTGTTGGGATCCGCGGCCCGAGGCCGGTCCACAACGCGCGCCGACGCCGGGCGTGCACAACTCCGGCTGGGTGCAGAGCCCGGGCGCGCAACGCCTCGGTGACCGCGGTTACGTTCAAACACTGCGCGGCTACGTCACCGGGGTGCTGACCCAGTTCCGCACGGACGACCGCGTTTTGGGCTGGGACCTGTGGAACGAGCCCGACAACCCGTCGAAGTACTACCGCTCGGTCGAGCGGGACGACAAGCTCGATCTCGTCGCCGACCTGCTCCCCCAGGTGTTCGGCTGGGCCCGCTCGGTCGATCCGTCGCAACCGCTCACGAGCGGAGTCTGGGACGGCGAGTGGGCGGACCCCGGGAGTCGCAGCGTGATCAGCGGCATCCAGCTGGACAACTCCGATGTGATCACGTTCCATTCCTATGCCGAGCCGGCGGAATTCGAAAGCCGCATCGCCGAGCTCACACCCCAGGGGCGCCCCATCCTGTGCACCGAATACATGGCCCGGTCGTTGGGCAGCACGGTCCAGAGCATCCTGCCGGTCGCCAAGCGCTACAACGTCGGCGCGTTCAATTGGGGGCTGGTCGCCGGGAAAACCCAGACCGTATTCCCCTGGGACTCATGGGAGCACCCGTACCACGCCGTGCCCGCCGAGTGGTTCCACGACCTGCTCGCGCCCGACGGACGGCCGTTCCGCGATCCCGAGGTTCAGGCGATTCGCGAGCTGAGCGGCCTGGCGATGCATCTGCGCGAAGACCCGCCGCCCGGCTGAGCTACTGACCATCGATTCTGCGACGTCGGCCTATGCCACGCGGCGGCCATCGCCGCCATTCGTGTAACCACGGTATGGCAGGCTATGGGAGCCCATCACCACCGTCCCCGACGTTCAAGGCCGCGGCGACGCGCCCTCAACGGAGCCGAAAATGCCTGCAAAAGCGCCACAAACCTCCCGGCATTTAGAGGTCGAGCGCAAGTTCGATGTCGGCGAGTCCGCCGTGTCACCTTCGTTCGAAGGCATTGCCGCGGTGGCGCACGTCGACAAGTCGCCGGTCCAGACGCTGGACGCGACGTACTTCGACACCCCCAACCAGGACCTCGCCCGCAACAAGGTCACCCTGCGCCGCCGCACGGGTGGCTCCGACGCGGGGTGGCACCTGAAGCTGCCCACCGGTCCCGAGGCGCGCACCGAGGTCCGGATGCCGCTGGACGCGTCCGGGCCCGACACGGTGCCGGAGGACTTGGTGGACGTCGTGCTGGCGATCGTCCGCGACCGCCCCCTGGTACCGGTCGCGCGCATCACCACCCAGCGCGAAAGCCAGGTGTTGTACGCCGCCGACGGCGCGGCGTTGGCGGAGTTCAGCAATGACCACGTCACCGCGTGGTCGGCCCGCACTTCCGAGGACGCCGACCTGGAGCCCACCCAGCAGGAGTGGCGTGAGTGGGAACTCGAACTCGTCGAGTCCAACGGCGCCCCGGACACCGATCTGCTCAACCGGCTGGGTAACCGGCTGCTGGACGCCGGCGCCGCACCCGCCGGCCACGCCTCCAAGCTGGCCCGGGTACTCGGCACGACACCGCAACCCGACGCCGACCCCGCCGAGCACCCGCTGCAACGCGCGGTGGCCGAGCAGATCCGTGAACTGCTGGTGTGGGACCGCGCCGTGCGGGCCGACGCCTTCGATTCCATCCACCAGATGCGGGTCACGACCCGCAAGCTGCGCAGCCTGCTGCGCGACTATCAGGAGTCGTTCGGATTGCCCGACGACGGCTGGGTGCTCGACGAGCTGCGCGAGCTGGCCGGGATCCTCGGTATCGCGCGCGACGCCGAGGTGCTCGCTGAGCGTTACGAGCGCGAATTGGACGGGCTAGCGTCGGATTTGGTGCGCGGACCGGTGCACGAACGCCTGGTCGGCGGTGCCCAGCGGCGCTACCAGACCGGGCTGCGCCGGTCGCTGATGGCTATGCGGTCGCAGCGCTATTTCCGCCTGCTCGACGCCCTCGATGCGATTGCGGCCCAACCCCCCGGCAGCGCCACGGGCGAGGACCATGCGCCGGTCACCATCGACGCCGCCTACAAGAAGGTGCGCAAAGCCGCCAAGGCCGCCGCTCAGGTGGACGAAAGCCACCCCGACCATCCCCATGAGCGCGACGAGGCGATCCATCGGATCCGCAAGCGGGCCAAGCGCCTTCGCTACACCGCCGCGGCCACCGGTCAGGACAAGGTGTCCGAACAGGCGAAGGCCGTCCAGTCGCTGCTCGGCGATCACCAGGACAGCGTGGTCAGCCGGGAGCACCTGGGCCACGAATCCGAAGCCGCACACGCCGCCGGCGAGGACACCTTCACTTACGGCCTGCTGTATCAGCAGGAGGCCGACTTGGCCCAGCGGTGCGAGCAGCAACTCGACGACGCGTTGCGCAAACTCGCCAAGGCGGTGCACAAAGCACAGCGCTGAGCGGGGCGGACGAGTTGGCCTGTAAGCCGGATTCTGTTCTGCGCGCCGCCGGTAACCGGAGACGCGCAGCGGCGACCATCCATCTGGACACACCGTTGCCGGGTGCCTCGAGCGGCCTACCCGCAGGCTCGGGCGAGCAACCCTCGAACGCCTGCGCGGCCGCGCCTCACGGCGCGGCCTTCTTGGCCTTGCTTCGGGTGGGGTTTGCCTAGCCACCCCGGTCACCCGGGATGCTGGTGCGCTCTTACCGCACCGTTTCACCCTTACCACCGCGAGGGTGGCGGTCTGTTTTCTGTGGCACTGTCCCGCGAGTCACCTCGGATTGCCGTTAGCAATCACCCTGCTCTGTGAAGTCCGGACTTTCCTCGAACCGCCTCGCGACGGTCCGCGGCCGCCCGGCCAACTCGTCCGCGACGATCCACGGTACTACCCGCGCGATCCCGGGGCCAGCAGCTTTCCCTGCCCCGCTAAAGCGGCTTTATCGTGGACGTCGCAGACAGGCACACGGAAGGGCGCCGATGTCCCGATGGAAGAAGCGCGTCGAGTCCGGCGACTGGGACGCCATCGCTGCCGCGATCGACGAGTACGGCGGGGCGCTGCTGCCGCGCTTGGTCACCGACAACGAGGCCGCCCGGCTCCGCCGGCTCTACGACGACGACACCCTGTTCCGCTCGACCGTCGACATGGCGCCCCGGCGGTACGGCGCCGGGCAGTATCGCTATTTCCACGCGCCCTATCCCGAGCCGATCGAAGACCTCAAACAGGCGCTCTACCCGCGCCTGCTGCCGATCGCCCGTGACTGGTGGGGCAGGCTGCGCCGCGATGCGCCCTGGCCGGACTGCCTCGACGATTGGCTGGCCATCTGCCACGCGGCCGGCCAGACCAGGTCCACCGCGCTGATGCTCAGGTACGGCTCGGGCGACTGGAATGCCTTGCATCGAGACCTCTACGGCGACTTGGTCTTTCCGCTGCAGGTGGTGATCAACCTCAGCCACCCGGACACCGATTACACCGGCGGCGAATTCCTGCTCGTGGAGCAGCGGGCCCGCGCGCAATCCCGCGGCATGGCAACCCAACTGCCACACGGGCACGGGTTCGTGTTCACCACGCGCGAGCGGCCGGTGCCCTCGAGCCGTGGCTGGTCCGCGGCGCCGGTGCGCCACGGCGTTTCGATCGTGCGGTCCGGCGAACGCTACGCGATGGGGCTGATCTTCCACGACGCGGCCTGAGGGAAGACCATTGCCCGACGGGGATGTTGGTGCCAGTCTGACCAGATGACAGATACCGAAGGCTTCGTCGACCCAACGGTGACGGGCCTCGCGGAGCCGCAGCCGACGTACAAGGCGTTGCCCGAATCGAGCCCGGTGTTCCGGTCACCGCACGCGTTCGTCGTGCTGGTCGGTGACGTCCCTGGCAACCTCGAGGCGCGGGCCGTCGCCGCGGAGCAGAACTGCCCCGAAGGCGCCGTCTCCCTGTTCCGTTGAGGCACAACGTGACTCCGGTGGCTAGCGTGCCGTCGAACGAGCGGATGATGGCCGGGGTTGCCGCCGCGTCCGTCGCGCTCGGGGTGGCTCAGCTGGTCGGCATCCCGTTCGGCGGGCGGGCCGACGCCCGGGCCGCGGTCGGCGGGGCCGTCGTCGACCTGACACCGGGCCCGGTCAAAGAGTGGGCGATTCAGTCCCTGGGCTCGTCGGACAAGCTCTTCCTCGCCGTGGCCGTGCTGGTGGTGATCGCTGCAATCGCCGGCATCGCCGGAACATTCGAGACGCGGCGCCGCCCAGTCGGTAGCGCCGTGATCGCCGCGGCGGGCGCGCTCGGCTGCGTCGCGGTGCTGTCGCGGCCGGGAGCGACGGCGCTGGACACCATCCCGACCATCGCGGGCGCGGCCTGCGGCGTCGCGGTCCTGCGCCTGCTCACCCGTCGTTTCCGCCCCGCAGACACCGGCGAACATGACGAGCCGGATGCCGGCAGGCGCAGGTTGGTCGTGGTCGGCGTGCTGGGATTCGGAGTTGTGAGCGGCGTGGCGGGCGCGGTCTTCACGCGGTTGGTGCATTCGGTCGCCGCGGACCGCACCAGCTTCACGCTGCCCGATCCGCGCACCCCGACCCCCCCGGTACCCGCCGATGTGCAACCGAAAGGCGTTGCGCTGCCGAGCTTTATCACGCCCAGCGCCGACTTCTACCGGGTGGACACCGCGCTCGCCGTCCCCCAACTCAGCCGCTCCGACTGGCGGCTGCGCGTTCACGGCATGGTGAGCCGGGAAGCCACCTACGGCTTCGCCGACCTGGCTGGCTTCGAGGTGGTCGAAAAGGTGGCGACACTCGCCTGCGTGTCCAATCCCGTTGGCGGCAAACTCATTTCGACCGGGATCTGGACCGGGTATCGCCTGGCCGATCTGTTGGCGGCGGCCGGTGTGCGTCCCGAGGCCGACATGGTGCTGTCGACGTCGATCGACGGGTTCACCGCCGGCACACCGGTGGATGCGCTCACCGATGGCTGCGACGCGCTGCTGGCCATCGCCCTCAACGGTGAGCCCCTGCCGATCGAGCATGGCTATCCGGCCCGGCTGATCGTGCCGGGGCTGTACGGATACGTGTCGGCCACCAAATGGGTCGTCGACATGGAACTGACCCGCTTCGACAAGGCGCAGGCGTACTGGACGCGGCAGGGCTGGGCAGCGCGCGCACCCGTCAAGACCGAGTCGCGGATCGACGTGCCGAAAAGCGGCGAGCGGGTGCCGCTGGGTCCGGTGGTTTTCGGCGGCGTCGCCTGGGCGCAGAATCGCGGCGTGCGGTCCGTGGAAGTCCGCATCGACGACGGCGCCTGGCACGCCGCCGAACAGGGCGCCAGCTACTCCAACGAAACGTGGCGGCTGTGGCGCTTTCCCTGGCAGGCGGAAAGGCCAGGGCAGCACACCATCACGGTGCGCGCCACCGACAACACCGGGGCCACTCAGACCTCGGACAGGGCCGCACCCGTTCCCGACGGCGCCACCGGCTGGCACACGGTGGACTTCACCGTCAGCGGGACATGACGCACTATCTCGACGAGAGCTTCCGCCAGCTGACGACCGCGATCACGGCACCGATGACCGCCGTGATGGGGCCGATGACCGACCATGTCGTGGTGTTGCTCATCGGGCTGCCGCCAAGCACCCCGAATCCCTGCAGCGCCCAGATCGAACCGAACAACGCGACGATCAGCCCGAAGGCGAATGTGGCGACGAACGTCCTTCGCATACGCCGGATGCTACGGCCAGGCTCAGCGGCTGGCCAGGGCATGCCACGCCATGTCGACGATCGCCGCGCAATAGTCGTCGTCGACGGGGACGTCGGAGTACAGGGCGCGAATGTTGAGCGGCGCCAGTACGATCTGCACGGCGGCCAGGGTGTTGACGCCCTCCCGCAATTCCCCCCGCTCCCCGGCGCGGTCCACGACCGCGCGCACGGCTGCGAAGTGCGCGTGCCAGAAGCGCAGTCGAGTGGCTTCGTCGTGCCCGCCGCGGCTGTCCATCACCAACGCGCGCAGCATTGTGCGGCCGATGTTGGTGTTGATCCGATTGGTCACGTTGCGCGCCAGCGCCTCCAGGTCGCCGCGCAGTGAGCCGGTGTCGGTCCCCGAGATCTCGCTCTCCAGGTCGGAAAGCACCGCATCCACGATGAGTTGGCGCCGATCCCCCCAGTACCGGTACACCATGGCCGCGTCGAGGCGGTGACGGTCAGCCAACGCCTCGATGCTGAACCTTTCCACACCCCAGCGGGACAACTCATCGAGCACCGCCGGCATCAGCCGCGCCCGGACATCGGCGGGAATGGATTCACGGATCGGCTCAGACGGCTGCATCGACGTCTCCTAACCCAGCTACAGATACCCGGTCTGGTTCACCAGGCGCACCGAAGACGCCCCGTCGGGATAGAACTCGGCGATGCTCAGCGATGCCAGGTCCAGGTGCAGGCGGTAGAGGATGCCCGGACCGGCCTCCAGCGCCAGCCGCAACAGCATCTTGATCGGCGTCACGTGCGATACCACCAGCACGGTCGTACCCGGATGCGCGGCGATGATCCGTTCGCGGGCCCGGACGACCCGGTCGAGCACGTCGTCGAAGCTCTCTCCGCCCGGCGGAGTGGTGCCGGTGTCGCGCAGCCAGCGACCGTGCAGCTCCGGGTCGCGCTCGGCGGCCTCGCCGAAGGTCAGCCCCTCCCAGGCGCCGAAATCGGTCTCGATCAAATCGTCATCGACGGTCACGTCCAGGCCGAGCGCCTTGGCCGCCCGGGCCGCGGTGTCGTAGGCCCGCTGCAGCGGCGAGGCGAACACCGCCGAGATCCCGCCGCGCCCGGCCAGATAACGCGCCGCAGCGTCGGCTTGCCGGCGACCCACGTCGGTGAGCGCCGGATTGCCGCGGCCCGAATAGCGGCGCTGCGCCGACAGCTCGGTCTGGCCGTGCCGCAGCAACAGCATCCTGGTCGGCGTGCCCCGTGCGCCCGTCCAGCCGGGCGCCTGCGGGGATTGCGGCGCAACGGTTTTCGGGGTTTCGACCGCGCGCTCCTCGGGTTCGTCCGCCAGGTCGCTGACGGCCGCCGCGTCCATCGCCTCGTTGGCCAGCCGGTCGGCATAGGAGTTGCGTTCGCGCGGAATCCACGTGTAGCTGATCCGGTCGAATCGTGCGGCCAGCGCTCGGGCCTGGCCGTGCAGCTCGACCAGGTCGGGGTGCTTGACCTTCCACCGCCCCGACATCTGCTCTACCAGCAGCTTGGAATCCAGGAAGACCGCAGCCTCGGAGGCGCCGAGCGCCACGGCGTCCTCCAAACCGGCCAGCAGGCCTCGATATTCGGCGACGTTGTTGGTGGCCCGGCCGATGGCCTGCTTGTTCTCGGCCAACGCTGTCGAGCGGTCCTCGGTCCACACGACGGCGCCGTAACCCGCCGGGCCGGGATTTCCCCGGGACCCGCCGTCGGCCTCGATCACGACCTTCATTGGTCGAACCCCTTGACCCGCAACAGGATCGCGCCGCATTCGGGGCATCGCACCACGTCGTCGTCGGCGGCGGCCGAGATGCGGGACATCTCGCCGCGGTCGATCTCGAGTCGGCAAGCGCCGCATCGGCGCCCCAGCAGCGGTCCGGCGCCCGGCCCTCCACCGGCGCGTTGCCGCTCGTAGAGGGCCGCCAGGGCGGGATCCAGTTCGGCGGTGAGGGTCTCGCGGCGCGACGAATGGGCCTGCCGGGCCGCGCTGATTTCGGCGAGCGCGGCGTCGAGGGCTTCTCGGGCGCCGGCCAATTCGGCCTCCAGCGCCTCGACCTTGCCCTGCGCGTCGTCCAGTTGGGACTGCAGCTCCTCGCGGCGCTCCATCACCTCCAGCAGCGAATCTTCCAGGCTGCCCTGACGGCGCGTCAGCGTCTCCAGCTCGTGCTGCAAGTCGGACTGCTGCTTGGCGTCGGCGGCACCGGACTGCAGCAGCGACCGGTCGCGGTCTTCGCGCTGCCGGACCGCATCGATCTCGGATTCGAACCGTGACACCTGGACGTCGATGTCCTCCAAGGCGATCCGAATGGCGCCCACCCGGTCGGCGGCGGCGTTGAGTTCGTCCTGCAACCGCTCGCAGGCCTGTTGCTCCGCCAAATGGCCGGCCCGGTGCGTGATGCGGGACAGCTCCGCATCCAGTTCTGACAGCTCGAGCAGCGAACGCTGCTGAGCGACTTCGGCTTTCATCACGCCTCACCCCCAGTCTCGTCGCCGCACTGCCCCATGTTCCAGGGGTCGGTGCGGATGGTGCATACCCCCACCGTCAGCGCCGCACCGAAACGGGACCGCAACAGGTTTGCGGCCTGGTGGCACCACGGAAATTCACTTGCCCAGTGCGCCACGTCCACCAGCGCCACATCCGAGCCTCGGCGATGTTCGTCGGCCGGATGGTGTCGCAGGTCGGCCGTCACGTAGGCCTGCACGCCCGCCGCGGCAGCATTCGCCAGTAGCGAGTCCCCAGCGCCGCCGCAAACGGCGACCCGGGACACCGGCAGGTCGGGATCGCCCGCCGCGCGGACCCCCCACGCCGTGGCCGGCAAGGCGGCGTTGACGCGGGACATGAAGTCGCGCAGGGGTTCCGGCCGCGGCAGGGTGCCGATGCGACCCAATCCGGCGCCGCCGGGCGGCGGCACCATCGCGAAAAGGTCGAACGCCGGCTCCTCGTAGGGATGGGCGGCGCGCATCGCCGCCAGGACGGCGGCCCGGATCCGCGCGGGCGCGACCACCTCGAAGCGGTCTTCGGCTACCCGCTCGACGGTGCCGACGCTGCCCACCGCGGGGGACGCCCCTTCGTGCGGCAGGAACTGCCCGATGCCGCTGACGCTCCAGCTGCAGTGCGAATAGTCTCCGATGTGCCCGGCGCCGGCCTCGAACACGGCCGCCTGCACCGCTTCTGCGTTCTCGCGCGGCACGTAGACGATCCACTTGTCGAGGTCGGTCGCGTCCGTGCGCGGCTCCAGGGGCGCCTCGACGATGAGGCCGAGGGCTTCGGCGAGCGCATCCGAGACGCCCGGGGAAGCCGAGTCGGCGTTGGTGTGCGCGGTGAACAGCGAACGCCCCGTTCGGATCATGCGGTGCACCAGCGCGCCCTTGGGCGTGCTGGCCGCCACGGTGTCGACCCCACGCAACAGCAACGGGTGATGGGCCAGCAGCAGCCCCCCGTCGGGAACTTCGTCGACGACGGCCGGCGTCGCGTCGACCGCAACGGTCACCGACTCGAGCGCATCGTCAGGGTCACCGCACACCAGGCCCACCGAATCCCAAGGTTCGGCCAACCGCGGCGGGTAGACCTCGTCCAGCACGTCGATGACGTCGGCCAGCCGCACGCTCACGGGCGCACCTCCGAAATGGCCTGGACCAGCAGCGGCCATTCCCGGCGCACCGCGGCCCGCAGGTAGCGCTCGTCCAGGCCGACGAATGTGTCACAGCGACGGATGGCAATCCCCTTGGACTGCAGAGTTTTTCGGATTCGGACACCGTCCGGCCGGTGGAACAGCACGAACGGGGCCTGGCCGTGGACCACCTCGGCGCCCACCGACGTCAGCCCGGCCACCATCTCGGCGCGCAACTCCGTCAGGCGCGCCGCACCCGCCGCCGCCTCGGCGACGGACTGCGGGCCGCAGCACACCGCGATCGCCGCCAGCTGCAGCGTGCCCACCGGCCAGTGGGCGCGCTGAGCGGTGAGGCGATCCAACACTTCCGGTGCGCCCAGGGCGTAGCCCACCCGCAACCCGGCCAGCGCCCAGGTCTTGGTCAGGCTGCGCAGCACCACCACGTCGGGCAGCGAGTCACCGGCCATCGACTCCGGTTCGCCCGGGATCGAATCGGCGAACGCCTCATCGACCACCAGGATGCGGCCTGGCCGCCGCAGCGCGAGGAGCTGCTCGCGGGTGTGCAGCACCGAGGTGGGGTTGGTCGGGTTGCCCACCACAACCAGGTCGGCGTCCTCGGGGATCCTCACGCCGTCCAGGCCGAACGGCGGCTCCAGCAGCACGTGGTCCACGGGCACCCCGGCCGCGCTCAGCGCCGCCGCGGGCTCGGTGAACGAGGGCGCGACGATCGCCGCCCGCGCCGGGCGCAGGTTGCTCAACAACGCGAACGCCTCGGCCGCCCCGGCCAGCGGCAACACCTCGTCGCGGGCCCGGCCGTGCCGCTCGGCGACCGCGTCCTGCGCCGCGCACACGTCCTGGGCGCTCGGATAGCGCGCCAAGTCCGGCAGCCGCGCGGCCAGCCGCCGCACCAGCCACTCGGGTGGCCGGGCGTGACGGACGTTGACGGCGAAATCCAGCATCCCGGGCGCGACGGCCTGATCACCGTGGTAGCGCGCCGCAGGCGGGCTCATGTTCAGACTCGCCATCCGAGAAACACTAGTGTGCCGCGTCCGGGTGTGGCAGCGACACCGGCACACCCGGCCGCCGGGCGTCGAGGACAATGGTGAGGTGACAGGCACAACGTCCACCGATCGCCCTTCGCCGCGCCTGACGACCGAGCTGGTGATCTTCGACCTCGACGGCACCCTCACCGACTCCGCGGAGGGGATCGTGGCCAGCTTCCTGCACGCGCTCGAGCAGGTCGGCGTCGACGTCCCCGAGGGCGACCTGGTGGCCCAGATCGTCGGCCCGCCGATGGACGACACCTTCCATTCGATGCTGGGCGAGGACGCCGGGCGGGCGATCGCGGCCTTCCGCGCCGAATACGCCGACCGCGGCTGGGCGATGAACACCCTGTTCGACGGCATCGAGCCGCTGCTGGCCGACCTAAAGGCCGCCGGCGTCCGGCTGGCCGTGGCCACCTCGAAGCTCGAGCCGACCGCAAGCCGCATCCTGGCCCACTTCGGGCTCGATCGGCATTTCGAGGTCATCGCCGGCGCGAGCCCCGACGGCTCGCGCAAATCCAAGGTCGACGTGCTGGCGCACGCACTGGAACAGCTGCAGCCCCTGCCCGAGCGGGTGCTCATGGTCGGCGACCGCAGCCACGACGTGCACGGCGCGGCCGCGCACGGCATCGACACCGTGGTGGTCGGCTGGGGCTATGGGCGCGACGACTTCCCCGACGGCGCGGCGGCCACCGGGGCCACGGCGGTGACGCACGCCGCGACCGTGGACGAACTGCGGGCGGTGCTCGGTGTCTGAGCGCGAGCAGCTGCACGTCACCTTCGTGTGCACCGGCAACATCTGCCGGTCGGTGATGGCCGAGAAGATGTTCGCCGACCAGCTGCGCCGCCGCGGCCTGGCCGACGCGGTCCGGGTGAGCAGCGCGGGCACCGGCAACTGGCACGTCGGGGAATGCGCCGACGACCGGGCGACCGACGTGTTGCGCGCCCACGGTTACTCGACCGACCACCGCGCCGCACAGGTGGACGAGGACCACTTGGCCGCCGACCTGGTGGTGGCCTTGGGCCGCAACCATCTTCGGATGCTGCGCGAGCTGGGCGTCGACGAGGAGCGGGTGCGGATGCTCAGGTCGTTCGATCCGCGGTCGGGCGCCCACGCGCTCGACGTCGAGGACCCTTACTACGGTGACGCGCAGGACTTCGAGGACGCGTTCGCCGTCATCGAGGCCTCGTTGCCCGGCTTGCACGCCTGGGTCGACGATCGGCTGGACCGGAACGGATCTGGCTGACATGCGTCGGTTGGCGTTCTTGCTGCGGCCCGGCTGGATCGCGCTGGCGCTGGTGGTCATCGCGTTCGCCTACCTGTGCTTCACGGTGCTGGCGCCCTGGCAGCTGGGCAAGCACAACCGGACATCGCGGGAGAACCACCAGATCGAGTATTCCCTCAACACCGGGCCCGTCCCGTTGAAAACACTTCTACCGCAGCAAGATTCGGCCGCTCCGAACGCGCAGTGGCGCCGCGTGACGGCCACCGGGCACTACCTGCCCGATGTCCAGGTGCTGGCGCGGTTGCGGGTGATCGAGGGCAAACCCGCGTTCGAGGTGCTGACACCGTTCGTCGTCGACGACGGACCCACCGTCCTCGTCGACCGGGGCTACGTGCGGCCCGAGCAGGGCTCCCATGTGCCGCCGATCCCCCGCCCACCCCAGGAGCCCGTCACCATCACCGCGCGGCTGCGCGATCCCGAGGCCGTCGCCCCGGGCAGAGAACCGTTCACTCAAGACGGCGCGCAGCAGGTCTATTCGATCAACACCGAACAGGTCGCGGCGCTGACCAAGGTGGCCCTAGCCGGCTCCTATCTCCAGCTGACCGAGGACCAGCCCGGCGGGCTCGGCGTGATCGGCGTGCCGCATCTGGACGCCGGTCCGTTCCTGTCCTACGGCATCCAGTGGATTTCGTTCGGCGTCGTCGCCCCGCTGGGTTTGGGTTACTTCGTGTATTCCGAGATCCGCGCCCGCCGCCGCGAAAAGCAACCCCAGGTGGCGGTGGACCAGGCCCCGGAGCCGCCGACGACCGTGGAGGCGAAACTCGCCGACCGCTACGGCCGCCGCAGGTAACACAACATGACCGCCAGCAGCGCCGCCGCCGCTTGCACCGCCCGCGACAGGGCCACCGCGCGCCGCAGGTCGGCGACCGTCGGCTCGCGGCCGCCGCCCAGGGTGGGCCGGATCTGCAGCTCGTGGCGGTATTGGGTGGGCCCGCCGAGGCGCACGCCCAGCGCGCCGGCGAATGCCGCCTCGACGACGCCGGCGTTCGGGCTGGGGTGACGGGCGGCGTCGCGGCGCCAGGCCCGCACCGCCCCCGAGGCCGACCCGCTGACGAAGGGCGCGCACAGAACCACCAGCACCGCAGTCGCCCGTGCGCCGACATAGTTCGCCGCGTCATCCAATCGTGCTGCCGCCCAACCGAATCGGGCGTAGCGAGCCGAGCGATAGCCGACCATCGAGTCCAGTGTGTTGATGCCGCGGTACGCCAGCACCGCGGGCGCCCCGCCCGCGGCGGCCCACAGCAGGGGCGCCACCTGGGCGTCGGACGTGTTCTCGGCGACCGATTCCAGCGATGCACGCGTCAGGCCCACGGCGTCCAGCCGGGCCGGATCGCGCCCGCACAACGACGGCAGCAGGCGGCGCGCGCCCTCGACGTCCCCGCGCTCCAGCAGTTCGGACATCGCCAGGCCGGTGCGCGTCAGCGAGGTCCCGCCCACCGACACCCAAGTGGCTGCGGCGGTGGCCGCGACCGACCAGGGCCGGCCGCCGCGCTCGGCGGCCCGCTGCAGGGCGGCGCCGAGCAGGCCCACCGCTCCCACCAGCACGCCGACGTGCACGGCCCCCGCGAGCCTGCTGTCGCGGTAGGTCACGGCCTCCAGCTCGGCGGCCACCCGGCCGAACGCCGCGACCGGATGCCCCCGCGCCGGGTCGCCCAGTGCCACGTCGGCCAGGTAGCCGCCAAGCACGCCGGCCAGCCGGCTCCGCATCGCCAACACCCTGGCAGCGTCTCACACGGCGCGCGCCGGCCAGACGAGCCTCAGCGCGGCCTACGCCATGGCGAAGATGCCCGCGACGACCACCGCGGCGATCAGCACGACGATCACCCACCACATCAGCAGGGGCGAGTCGAACGCGCTCGTCGGTGCGCTCGCCGCGTGGCGCGCCGGCCCGGAGGCCGGGACACCGAATTGGGTGCTCATGGGCTAGGCGTGCCCGTTTTGGGCCGGTTGTAACGTCCGGGTCGTGGTTCACTCGAAAGCATGGCGTCGTCCGCGATGATGAAGCGGCCCGCGACCCGGGTCGCCGACCTGCTGAACCCGGCGGCGCTGTTGCTCC
>NZ_LZJI01000208.1 GCF_001667775.1 Mycobacterium sp. E1747 | reverse complement strand
GTCGAAGAAATCCTGGCCGGCATCTACGCCGAGGTCCTCGGGGTGCAGCGGGTCGGCGTGCATGACTCGTTCTTCGAGTTGGGTGGCGATTCGTTGGCGGCCATACGTTTGATCGCGGCGGTTAACGTGTGCTTGGATGCCGATCTTTCGGTGCGGGCGGTGTTCGAGGCGCCGGCGGTGGCCCGATTGGCGGCGCGTATCGGCGGGGGCGAGGGCAGGCGCGAGCCGCTGGTGGCTGTCGAGCGGCCTGCGGTCGTTCCGTTGTCATTTGCGCAGTCGCGGTTGTGGTTCATCGACCAGTTGCAGGGGCGTTCAGCGGTTTACAACATGCCGATCGCGCTACGGCTGCGCGGCGAACTGAATGCCGACGCGCTCGGGACAGCGCTGGCCGATGTGGTGGCCCGGCACGAGAGCCTGCGCACGATGTTTGTGGCGCCCGAGGGGATGCCGCAGCAGCTGGTCATCTCTGCCGGGCAGGTCGACGTGGGTTGGGATGTCGTTGACGCCACCGCGTGGTCAGTCGCGCAGGTCGGTGGGGGCGTCGAGGAAGTGGTGCGACACCCGTTCGACCTGGCCGCCGAAATTCCCTTGCGGACACGGCTTTTCCGGGTGAATGAGGATGAGCACGTCCTGGTGGGCGTGGTGCACCATGTCGCTGCGGATGGGCTGTCGATCGGACCGCTGATGCGTGATCTGGGCGTGGCCTATGCCAGCAGGTGCCAAGGGCGCGCGCCCGATTGGGCGCCGTTGACCGTGCAGTATGCCGATTACACATTGTGGCAGCGTGCCAGGTTGGGTGATCTCGAGGACGAGACCAGTCGTGTCGCCGCCCAGCTGGCCTACTGGCAGGATGTCCTGGCCGGCATGCCCGAGCGATTGGCGCTTCCCACCGATCGGCCCTACCCGGTGGTGGCTGACCACCGCGGTGCCACCGTGGAGCTCGACTGGCCGGCCGAATTGCAACGGCAGGTCGTCACGGTGGCACGCGAACACAGCGCAACCACCTTCATGGTGCTGCAGGCTGCCTTGGCGGTGCTGCTGTCCAAGCTGAGCGCGAGTTCGGATGTGGCGGTGGGCTTCCCGATCGCCGGCCGCTCCGATCCCGCCCTGGACGACTTGATCGGGTTCTTCGTCAACACCTTGGTGCTGAGGGTGGATCTTTCCGGGGATCCCGCCGTCGGCGAGGTGCTGGCCCAGGTGCGTCGGCGCAGCCTGGACGCCTACGAGCACCAAGATGTGCCCTTTGAAGTGCTCGTCGAACGACTCAACCCTCCCCGGTCATTGAGCCACCACCCAGTGGTCCAGGTGCTGTTCGCCTGGCAGGACTCCGCCGGGCTCAACGGTAGCCCCGCGGCCGGTTCATCCTTGGGCGAGTTGCAGATCAAGCCACTGCCTGTGGACACCCGCACCGCCCGGATGGACTTGATGTTCAACCTGGCGGACCGTTTCACCGAGTCGGGTGAGCCGAACGGAATCGGCGGCACGGTGGAGTTCCGCACGGACGTGTTCGACGCGGTGACCATCGAGATCCTGGTTGGGCGGTTCCAGCGGGTGCTGGCGGCCATGGTCGCCGACCCGGGGAAACGGCTGTCATCGATCGATGTGCTCAGTCAGAACGAGCTCACCCGGCTTGATCGGTGGGGTAATCGGGCGGTGTTGACGGCGGCGGTGCCGGCGTCGGGTTCGATTCCGGCGGTGTTCGCTCAGCAGGTGGCGCGGACACCGCAAGCGGTGGCGGTCACCTTTGAGGACCGCGGTGTGAGCTATCGCGAGCTTGATGAGGCCTCGGATCGGTTGGCGCAGTTGTTGGTTGATCGCGGGGTGGGCCCGGGGTGTTTGGTGGGGTTGTTGTGTGCGCGTTCTGTGCAGGCGATCACGGCGATGGTGGCGGTGCTCAAGGCGGGGGCCGCCTATGTCCCCATCGACCCGGCACTGCCGCTGGAGCGCTTGGGGTTCCTGCTTGCTGACGCGGCGCCCGTGTTGGTGTTGGCGACGGCGGGGCTGGGTGGGGTGCTGACTGGGTTCGATGTGGCGGTGCTGGAGTTGGATGATCGGGCCGTCGGTGGTGGGCCGGCCACCGGGTTGCCGGTGCCCGCGCCGGGGGATGTCGCGTATCTGATTTATACCTCGGGTACCACCGGTGTTCCTAAAGGTGTTGCGGTCACGCATCATAACGTCACCGAGCTGCTGGCGGCCCTGCAAGACCAAGTGCCCGCGGATGCGGCCCACGTGTGGTCACAGTGTCACTCGTTGGCGTTCGATTACTCGGTGTGGGAGATCTGGGGTGCGCTGCTGCGTGGCGGTCGGCTGGTGGTGGTGCCCGACGACGTGGTGCGGTCGCCGCAGGACTTGCATGCCTTGTTGGTTGGTGAGCGGGTCACCGTCTTGAGTCAGACGCCGTCGGCGTTTTATGCGCTGCAAACCGCCGACGCCCTCGCCCCCGAGCCTGGAGAACAACTGTCGCTGCAGGCGGTGGTGTTCGGCGGGGAAGCCCTTGAACCGCAGCGCCTTCGGACCTGGCTGGACCATCATCCGGCTCGGCCGCGCTTGATCAACATGTACGGCACGACTGAAACCACGGTGCACGCGTCGTATCGGGAGATCGGCGCCGGCGATCTGGAGGGCGCGGTCAGTCCGATCGGTGGGCCGTTGGAGCACCTTGCGTTTTTTGTGTTGGATTCCTGGTTGCGTCCGGTGCCGGTTGGTGTGGTGGGTGAGTTGTATGTGGCCGGTGCTGGTGTGGG
>NZ_LZJI01000207.1 GCF_001667775.1 Mycobacterium sp. E1747 | reverse complement strand
AGATCAAGGAATCGGTGGTGCGGGTCGACAAAAACCGGCTTCCGGTTTATGACGCGGTCGTGGTCGACGCACCGCCGACGGGTCGGATCGCCCGCTTCCTGGACGTCACCAAGGCCGTGTCGGATCTGGCCAAGGGCGGCCCGGTGCACTCGCAGAGTGAGGGCGTGGTGAAGCTGCTGCACTCCGAGCAGACCGCGATCCACCTCGTCACCCTGTTGGAGGCGCTGCCCGTGCAGGAAACGCTCGAGGCCATCGAGGAGCTCGCCGAGATGGAGCTGCCGATCGGCAGCGTGATCGTGAATCGCAACATCGCGTCGCACCTGCAGCCCGCCGACCTGGCCAAGGCCGCCGAGGGACACGTCGACGCGGACTCGGTGCGGACCGGGCTGGAAATGGCCGGCATCAAGCTGAACGACACCGAGTTCGCGGGCCTGCTGACCGAAACCATCGAGCACGCGACGGTCATTGCCGCGCGCGCCGAGATCGCACAACAACTGGACGCGTTGAAGGTGCCCCGGCTCGAACTGCCGGCGATCTCCGACGGCGTCGACCTCGGCAACCTCTACGAGCTGTCCGAAGTGCTTGCGCAGCAGGGGGTTCGATGAGCACCACGCCGAACAGGCTTGATATGGGGGCGATCCTGGCCGACACGACCAACCGGGTGGTGGTGTGCTGCGGCGCCGGCGGGGTGGGCAAGACCACGACCGCGGCCGCGATCGCGTTGCGCGCGGCCGAATACGGCCGCAACGTCTGCGTTTTGACGATCGACCCGGCCAAGCGGCTGGCACAGGCACTCGGGGTCAACGACCTGGGCAACACACCGCAACGCGTTCCCCTGACGCCCGAGGTTTCCGGCGAGCTACACGCGATGATGCTCGACATGCGCCGCACGTTCGACGAAATGGTGGTCCAATATTCCGGAACCGGTCGCGCGCAAGCGATTCTGGACAACCAGTTCTATCAAACGGTTGCCAGCTCGCTCGCCGGCACGCAGGAGTACATGGCGATGGAGAAGCTCGGCCAACTGCTGGCCGAGGACCGCTGGGACCTGGTGGTGGTGGACACCCCGCCGTCGCGCAACGCGCTGGACTTCCTGGACGCACCCAAGCGGCTGGGCAGCTTCATGGACAGCCGGTTGTGGCGGCTACTGCTCGCGCCGGGCCGCGGTATCGGCCGATTGGTCACGGGCGCAATGGGTTTGGCGATGAAGGCGCTGTCTACCGTGCTCGGGTCACAGATGTTGAGCGACGCGGCCGCCTTCGTGCAATCGCTGGATGCCACCTTCGGTGGTTTCCGGGAGAAGGCCGACCGCACGTACGCGCTGCTGAAGCGCAGGGGCACGCAATTCGTCGTGGTGTCGGCGGCCGAACCCGATGCGCTGCGCGAGGCTTCCTTCTTCGTCGACCGGCTGTCCACCGAAGGCATGCCGCTGGCCGGACTGGTCTTGAACCGCACCCACCCGACCTTGTGCTCGCTGCCCGCCGAGCGGGCGATCGACGGAACGGAAACGCTCGAGGCCGAGACGGATTCCGAGGCGGCGTCGCTGGCCGCGGCCGTGCTCAGGATTCACGCCGACCGCGCGCAGACCGCCAAACGCGAAATCAGGTTGCTGTCGCGGTTCACCGGGGCCAATCCGCACGTGCCCGTCATCGGGGTTCCGTCGCTGCCCTTCGACGTCTCGGATCTGGACGCGTTGCGCGCCCTCGCCGATCAGATCGCACCGTTGGCCGATGACGCGGCCAGCACCGCCGCGCAAGGGCCCCTGCGCTAGCAGGAGCGGTCGATCCGCGGGTCAGCCGACGCCGCGGATTCGCCTCTTGTCGAAGAAGTCCGCCCAGGAGACCACCTCGGGGTGCTGCTTGAGCAGGGCGCGGCGCTGCCGCTCGGTCATGCCGCCCCAGACGCCGAACTCAACCTTGTTGTCCAGGGCGTCGGCCCCACACTCCTGCATCACCGGGCAGTGCCGGCAAATGACCGCCGCTTTGCGCTGCGCGGCCCCACGGACGAAAAGCTCGTCCGGATCGGTGGTTCGACACAGTGCTTTGGAAACCCAGGCGATCCGTTCTTCGGCATCAACGCTGCGGAGTACCCCTTGTGCGGCCGCAATGTTTGTCCTACGCGCCGCAGGCCGTGTTCCTGACACGAACTGTTCCCTTCCCTACCGGCCGCTCTCACGACCGACCGCCCTCCTGGGGTGCAGATCCTCACCTGCGATCTACGCCACACTGTGTAAATCGGTGTTACCTGAATCTCACCGTGTGTCTAAGTTAGGTGGTCAGCCCCCAATTGCGCAACAGTCCGATAACGCTTTTTTTGGGACGGGCGTGCCGTCTCGTCCCAAACGATCGGCATTGAAGTGATCTTGGACGCGCCCGTTGGGGGTCACGCGAACTGACGCACGCGCAATTAATTTCCCGCCACGGCCGTAAGCCGCTGGTCATGACGGGACGAAAAGTCGGCGAACGTGCAGCGTGGCGGCGTGACTGGGGGCCGCTACTGTAGTAGCCATGTCAGAGCGCCCCCAGGCCTTCCTCACGATCCTCAAGCTTGCGGGGTACTGCTTGCTGGCCGGTGTCGTCGCCACGGCGCTGATGTTTCCGTTCGCGGGCGGATTGGGACTGGTGTCCAACCGGGCCTCCGAAGTCGTCGCCAACGGCTCAGCCCAACTCCTCGAGGGCGAGGTGCCCGCAGTGTCGACGATGGTCGACGCGAAGGGCAACACCATCGCCTGGTTGTACTCCCAGCGCCGCTTCGAGGTGCCCAGCGACAAGATCGCCAACACGATGAAGCTGGCGATCGTATCGATCGAGGACAAGCGATTCGCCGAGCACAACGGGGTGGACTGGAAGGGCACGCTGACCGGGCTGGCCGGCTATGCCCGCGGCGACGTCGACACCCGGGGCGGTTCGACCATCGAACAGCAGTACATCAAGAACTACCAGTTGTTGGTGACGGCGAAGACCGACGCCGAAAAGCGTGCCGCCGTGGAGACCACCCCGGCGCGCAAGCTGCGCGAGATCCGGATGGCGCTCACGCTGGACAAGACCTTCACCAAGCCCGAGATCCTCACGCGCTACCTGAATCTGGTGTCGTTCGGCAACGGGTCCTTCGGCGTGCAGGACGCGGCACAGACCTACTTCGGCATCAACGCCTCGGACCTGAACTGGCAGCAGGCGGCGTTGCTGGCGGGCATGGTGCAGTCGACCAGCGCGCTCAACCCCTACACCAATCCCGAGGGCGCGCTGGCGCGGCGAAACCTGGTGCTGGACACGATGATCGAGAACATCCCGCAAGAGGCCGACGCGCTGCGCGCCGCGAAGGCCGCCCCGCTGGGCGTGCTGCCGCAGCCCCACGAGCTACCGCGGGGTTGCATCGCCGCCGGCGATCGCGCGTTCTTCTGCGACTACGTTCAGGAGTACCTGTCGCGCGCCGGCATCAGCAAAGAACAGGTGGCGCGCGGCGGCTATCTGATCCGCACCACGCTGGACCCCGACGTGCAGGTGCCGGTCAAGTCGGCGATCGACCAGTTCGCGAGCCCGACGCTGCCCGGCATCTCCAGCGTCATGAGCGTGATACAGCCGGGCAAGACCTCGCACAAGGTGATGGCGATGGCCAGCAACCGGACCTACGGGCTGGACAGCGACGCCGGGCAAACCATGCGTCCGCAGCCCTTCTCGTTGGTCGGCGACGGCGCGGGCTCGGTGTTCAAGATCTTCACGACGGCCGCCGCCCTGGACATGGGCATGGGCATCAACGCCACGCTCGACGTGCCGCCGCGCTTCCAGACCAAGGGCATGGGTAGCGGTGGCGCCAAGGGCTGCCCCAAGGACAACTGGTGCGTGGTCAACGCCGGCAACTACCGCGGGTCGATGAACGTGACCGAGGCGCTGGCCACCTCGCCGAACACCGCCTTCGCCAAGCTGATTCAGCAGGTCGGGGTGACCCGCACCGTGGACATGGCGATCAAGCTGGGCCTGCGGTCCTACGCCGATCCCGGCACCGCGCGCGACTACAACCCCGACAGCAACGAGAGCCTGGCCGACTTCGTCAAAAGACAGAACATCGGCTCGTTCACGCTGGGCCCCATCGAGGTCAACGCGCTCGAGCTGTCCAACGTCGCGGCGACGCTGGCCTCCGGCGGCACGTGGTGCCCGCCCAACCCGATCGACAAGCTGATCGACCGGCACGGCAACGAGGTCGCGGTTACCACCGAGAACTGCGACCAGGTGGTGCCAGAAGGCCTGGCAAACACTCTGGCCAACGCGATGAGCAAGGACGCGGTGGGCGGCGGCACGGCCTCCGGTTCGGCCGGTGCCGCAGGATGGACGCTGCCGATGTCCGGTAAGACGGGCACGACCGAGGCGCACCGCTCCTCCGGCTTCGTGGGCTTCACCAACCACTACGCCGCGGCCAACTACATCTACGACGACTCACCCTCGCCGACGGACCTGTGCTCGTCGCCGCTGCGCCATTGCGGCGAGGGCGACTTGTACGGCGGCAACGAGCCGGCCCGCACCTGGTTCACGGCGATGAAGCCGATCGCCAACAATTTCGGCCCGGTGCAGCTGCCGCCCACCGATCCCCGCTACGTCGACGGCTCACCCGGGTCGCGTGTGCCCAGCATCGCGGGCCTGGACATCGATGCGGCGCGCGCCCGACTGAAGGAAGCGGGCTTCCAGGTCGCCGACCAGAACAACTTCGTCAACAGTTCCGCCAAGCAGGGCGAGGTGGTCGGAACCTCGCCGAGCGGCGCGACGATTCCCGGGTCGATCATCACCATCCAGGTCAGTAACGGCATCCCGCCGGCACCCCCGCCGCCGCCAGAGGGCGCGCCGGTGCCGGTCGGCTCGCAGGTGGTGGAGATCCCGGGTCTGCCGCCGATCACCATTCCGCTCCTGGCGCCGCCTCCGCCACCGGGCCAGCCGCCCCCGTAGACGGGCGACCCGTGACGCCGCGGCGCAAGCTATGCGTTGCCAAAGCGCAACCGGCAGTAGGCTGCCAGCATGGCTGATGCAAGCTCAATGGCCCCCCTCCACAGCGGTCCGCTGCGCGGACCGCATCGTCACGGGGCGTTGCCCACGCTGATACGCGCCGGTGCCGTCGCGCTCGGTTCGGCCGTCGCCGGCATCGGTTACGCCGCCGTCGTCGAGCGCAACGCTTTCGTGCTGCGCGAGATCACCATGCCCGTCCTGACGCCGGGTTCGACGCCGCTGCGGGTGCTGCACATCAGCGACCTGCACATGCTGCCGACCCAGCGCCGCAAACAGGCCTGGCTGCGGGAGCTGAGCAACTGGGAACCCGACCTGGTGGTCAACACCGGCGACAACCTGGCGCACCCTAAGGCGGTGCCCGCGGTAGTGCAGGCCCTGGGCGACCTGCTGTCGCGGCCCGGAGTCTTCGTCTTCGGCAGCAACGACTACTTCGGCCCGCGCCTGAAGAACCCGCTGAACTACCTGACCAACCCGTCGCACCGGGTGCATGGTGAACCGCTGCCCTGGCAGGACCTGCGGGCGGCCTTCACCGAGCGCGGCTGGCTCGACCTGACCCACACGCGGCGCGAGTTCGAGGTGGCCGGGCTGCACGTCGCAGCGGCCGGCGTCGACGACCCGCACATCGACCGGGACCGCTACGAGACGATCGCCGGCCCGGCCAGCCCGGCCGCGAACCTCCGCCTGGGACTTACCCATTCGCCGGAGCCGCGGGTGCTGGACCGCTTCGCCGCCGACGGCTACCAGCTGGTAATGGCCGGGCACACCCACGGCGGTCAGGTCTGCCTGCCGGTCTACGGTGCGCTGGTGACCAACTGCGGCCTGGACCGCTCCCGCGCGAAGGGACCCTCCCGGTGGGGCGCGAACATGCAGCTGCACGTCTCCGCCGGGATCGGCACCTCCCCGTTCGCGCCGGTGCGGTTCTGCTGCCGGCCCGATGCCACCTTGCTGACGTTGATCGCCACGCCGATGGGCGGTCGGGATTCGGCGAGCGACCTGAGCCGTTCGCAGCCAACAGTTTCGGTGCGTTGACCGAGCGGGCCCGGGTCGCGGTCCGCAGCCACTCCCGGTGCTGGACGGACAACGCGGTCCGGCTGATCCAGGCCGACGCCCGCCGCAGCGCGGACACGCACCTGCTGCGCTACCCGCTGCCGGAGGCATGGGCCCGAAACGGCGCAGACGCCGATGTGGCGCTGTACCTCAAGGACGAGACCACCCACATCACCGGCAGCCTGAAACACCGGCTGGCCCGCTCGCTGTTTCTCTACGCCCTTTGCAACGGGTGGATCAACGAGAACACCACGGTGGTCGAGGCCTCGTCGGGATCGACGGCGGTGTCGGAGGCCTACTTCGCGGCCCTGCTCGGTCTGCCGTTCGTCGCCGTGATGCCGGCGTCGACCAGCTCGTCCAAGGTGGCGCTGATCGAAGCCCAGGGCGGCCGTTGCCATTTCGTGCAGAGGTCCAGCGAGGTCTACGCCGAGGCCGAACGCGTCGCCCGCGACACCGGTGGGCACTACCTGGACCAGTTCACCAACGCCGAACGCGCCACCGACTGGCGGGGCAACAACAACATCGCCGAGTCGATCTTCGAGCAGATGGGCGAGGAGACCCATCCGATTCCGGAGTGGATCGTCGTCGGGGCGGGCACCGGCGGCACCAGTGCCACGATCGGCCGCTACATCCGCTACCGGCGGCACGCGACCCGGTTGTGCGTCGTCGACCCGGAGAACTCCGCGTTCTTCCCCGCCTACGCCGAAGGTCGGAACGACCTGAACGACTTGGTGATGCCCGCCTCGTCGCGCATCGAGGGCATCGGCCGGCCGCGGGTCGAGCCGTCGTTCCTGCCCGGGGTGGTCGACCGCATGGTGGCGGTGCCCGACGCGGCGTCCATCGCCGCCGCCCGCCATGTCAGCGCCGTCCTGGGCCGCCGGGTGGGGCCCTCGACGGGCACCAACCTGTGGGGCGCCTTCGGCTTGCTGGCCGAGATGGTCGCCGAGCGGCGCAACGGTTCGGTGGTCACGCTGCTCGCCGACAGCGGCGACCGCTATCACGACACCTACTTCGATGACGAGTGGGTCGCCGCGCAGGGACTCAACCCGAGCGGTCCGGCCGAGGCGCTGGCGGAGTTCGAGCGATCCTGCCGGTGGCAGTGACTCGGCAGACCGCGGTTTGGCCAGCCGATGGGCGGGTGCGATAGGCTGTCGGAGCTTCAAGCGGGGTGTGGCGCAGCTTGGTAGCGCGCTTCGTTCGGGACGAAGAGGCCGTGGGTTCAAATCCCGCCACCCCGACCCAGTTCGTGTCAGCTGGCAGGACGGCCGGCCACAGCGTCTGACGCTGCAGCCATGCGGCTTTGCCATTAAGCTCGACCCGCATGGCGATGGTGAGCCGGTCGCCCGGGCAACGGCGGCGACGCGAGGTGGGCCGATCGGCCGCGCCATTTGCTGACGCCACGTCGCCTGCCGGGGCGCCCGGCCACCCGACCCTGGCGGAGATCGCCCAGCGCCAGCAGGAGATCGAGGCCTGGGAAGTGTTCAACGTAGGCGGTTACCGGTTCGCCAAACCCGGCACCATCATCGGGGCGCTGGTCTGCGCCGTGCTGGTGGCTCTCGTGGTGACCCCCTTACCGCCGAACTGGCCCTGGGACATCCCGACGATGATTCTGGCCGTCTTCACGGCGGTGGGCACGGTGACTTGTGGCCTGTTGTGGTTCGACAATCCGCACCCGCTCCCCCACCCCGCGTCGCTGGCCATCGTGCCCTTCACCCGGGCGGAAAACCTGCGGCTGATGGCGGCCCAACCGGTGGAGCCCTATCGCGCGATCTGCGCCTGCCCGGGCTGCGGCGACACCTCCGCGCACCTGATCCGCGAGCCAGTCAAGGACGAGCCGGACTGGGCAATGATCACCCGGCGATGCGCCGTGTGCGAACGCGAATGGGCGCAGTCCTGAAATCGGTTGCCCGCCAACGCCGCAACCCCGGCCAGGTTGCGGTGCTACGCGCAGTCGGCGCAGATCTGCAGGCCCGCGCTCGTGCTGCGCAACCGGCTGCGGTGCTGCACCAAAAAGCAACTCGAGCAAGTGAACTCGTCGGAGCGCTGGGGAACCACCGTCATCGAGAGCTCCTCACCGGACAGGTCAGCGCCGGGCAGCTCGAAGAAGTGGATGTCGTTGGGGTCCTCATCGACCACCGCGGTGGCAAACCCCTGCAAGGTCGGTGCTAGCTCGCGTATCGCGGACTTGTCCTGAGTTTCCATGTCGGAGACCCGGCGTGCGTCATAGTCGCTTGCGGTCGGCATGGCGGTTCCTTCCTGCTAATCAGCCGGGTTGACGCACTTTCCTGTAGTCATCCCGTGGCGCAGGCAGTACCCAATTCAGGCGCGAGTTACACCGACCGTCTCGAAAAAGTTGCGCCGGCGGAACCTGAGCTGCCTCAGCCGGCGGGCCGCAGTGGGGTAATGGGCCAGGGCCAGGCCCAGCCACGGCGCGACAACCGACACGATCAGCGCCCCGATGGCCACCGCTTCGTGCCCCACCAGTAGCTCAAACAGGCCGAACGCCAGGCTGACCGCCCAGACCGCGACCGCAGCGAGGCCGAGGAGTGGAAAGTCTCGCTCATACTCGACCGGATAGTTTGCTGCTCGCATGGGGACGGGCGCGACCATGATCGGTTTTTACCCGGTCATGGTCGCAATCAAACGTCTGATCGGCGCCCCGCGGGACGGCGTTGGTTAGCTCACCGGGTCAGCTCGTGGGCGGCGGGGCTGGCTGGTCGGAATTCGCGGCGTGCCAGGCAATTTCGGCGTCGCGCACCTTGCGATGGGTGCGTGCCAGCCACACCGCGCTCACCGCACCCAACAGCGCCGCCAGAACCACGGCGGTCAGGCCGGCCGACAAGTGCCCGGTCGCCAACGCGAACAGACCCACAATCAAGGCGAGCACCGCGACGGCCGAGCCCGCCAAGCCGGGCGCGTTAGCACCGTTGGTGACGGTTTCGCCGGCGTGCTGACGAAAGGTCCGCTGATGATCGACCGGGTCACGGCTGTGGGAATCCAACTGGCCTCCTCGCGAGAAATATTGTGCCTCAATGTGTTTCAGGGGTAACGCGGTCCGCCGATCGGGCTTTCGTCTGCGGTGGCCATCCTGCGGGCGGGTGGCCGCATCGCGAGATCATCTACGGCGGTTACCCGCCGCCGCCGGTCCCAAACGCCGCGGCGCGTCGGTGTCAGCCGGCCCCGGCGTGGGTATGCCGCGCAGATGAAACCCGCCGTTCTATTCGACGTCGACGGAAGCCTGGTCGACTCCAACTATCTGCACGTCTACGCGTGGCTGCGCGCCTTCGACGACGAGGGCCTTCCCGTGGCCGCCTGGCAGATCCACCGCTGTATCGGGATGGACGGCTCCACGTTGGTGCGAACCCTCTCCGAGGGCGCGCCGGATGAGGTTCAGAAGCGGCTGAGCGACGGACACAGCCGTTTCTACCGGGAGAGCACTCACTTGCTCGCTCCCCTGCCAGGAGCCCGGGCGCTGCTGCGGCGGGTCGCCGACCTGGGCCTGCAAGTCGTGCTGGCGACGTCGGCGCCCGATGACGAATTAGAGATCTTGCGCAAGGTCCTCGATTGCGAGCAGGTCATTTCGGAGACCACGTCGTCGCGGGACGTCGACACCGCCAAACCCGAACCGGGCATCGTGCAGGTCGCGCTGGACCGCGCCGGGGTGGGCGCCGAGCATGCCGTGTTCGTCGGAGATGCCGTGTGGGACGCGCATGCGGCTGCGGGCGTCCCATTGCCGTGCATCGGGCTGCTCAGCGGCGGCACCGCGCGCGAGGAGCTGCAGGCGGCGGGCGCGTCACCGATCTTCGCCGATCCCGAGGACCTGCTGAACCAGCTGGACTCCACCCGAATCCGCGAACTCGCGCTACATGCCGCGAGTGCGCAGCAACAGCGGTAACAGCCACCAGAAGAACGTAAACAGCGTGAGCGCACATGCTCCCGCGATCAGAGCCGGGCTGCGACCGGCTACGGCGGCGAACACGATGACAGTCACCCCGGTCAACGCGAGGCCGAGCAGCGCGAGCCCGGCGTAGGCGCACCGATGGGCGGCCGACACCAAAACCTGCAGGCGGTGCCGGCGGAACAGCATCCTGTGCATCCCGACCGGGGCAATCAGCAGGACCGTCGCCCCCACCGAACAACCCACCGTGATCAGGTAGGCGTCGCGCAGGGTGGGCGCCAGGACGTCGAACCGCTGCTGGAACGGCAGCGTCAATAGGAAGCCGGTGAGTAGCTGCACCCCGGTCTGCACCACGCGCAGCTCCTGCAGGAGGCTGTTCCAATTGCGGTCCAGCCGTTGGATTTCTGTCTCGCCGCGCTCGCGGCTATCCCAGTGCTGGTCGTCTTGAGGGTGATCGACGTCCATAGCCGTGATCATCGCACCTGTCGTATGCGCCAGCACCGTTTCGCGGCAGAGAATCGAAGTGTTGATTTCGAATTGCATTCGGCGGTCCGCCTATGTGCAATCCAATTCCACCAATTACGTTGCCCCGCAAGCCGCGGCGATATCTGAGCGCCTAGCGGGTGATGTTGTCGTCCCGGACCGCGGTCAGGGCGTCGTCCAGCGTCGGGTGCAGCGGGAACGTCTTGTCCAACCCGGTGAGATGAATTGGCCGCCTGGTCGCAGGACCGCGTGCGACTACTCCGAACCCCGTCGATTTGCCCAGCTTCTCATACGTCGCTGCCAGGATCTTCAGCCCCACCGAACCGAGGAACTCCACCGCTGAAAGATCGATGACCAGTGCCGTCGGGTTCTCCGCCACTACCGCGCCGATGGCCTGTTCCAGGGCGGGCGCCGTGACCAAATCGATTTCGCCGCTGACACTGACCACGGACACGCCATCGTGGTCCTCAACCAACGTGGTAATCGAATCAGGAGCTGACAATGGCGATCCTTTGTCCTGGGCTTTAAGTGTGGTGCAAGCCTAGCCTGCGTTGCGAACTGCGAGAAGAATATGCCCTCAACACCTGCCCCGCGACAACCCACGCTAGTCTCGCAAAATCGGGCCTGCACACGGCGGGGCGCGGACCGGCACTCGGGAGGCCACATGTCAGATTCGCCGTCGGAGTTCAGCAGCGGGAGCGCCACCGCCCAGGCGGTCGGTATTTCCAGCGAGGGCCTGCTACCCCAGCTCGTCCAGCATCTGCGGCAGAACCGGACGGTGCTGCGCGAGGAATGGGCGCGCAGGATCACCGAGGCCGAACTGCTCACCGCGATGACGCCCGAGGAGCTGTTCTCCGAGGCGACCGCCGTCTACGACAACTATGTGGAGGTGCTCGAGACCGGCAGCGTCGAGGCGCTGCAGGCCTATGCCCGAGACCTGTCGGAACGCATCATCCCCCGGGGCGTGGAAACCGACGAGGTGCTCGGCATCGTGCTGCTGCTGCGTGACGTGCTGGCGCGCTCGCTGTTCGAGAAGTACCAAACCGAGTTCGAGATGCTGAACCGGGTGCTCGACGCCTACGAACCGGCCGCCAACCGCATCGCCAACACCGTGGGCGTTAGCTTCGTGCAGGAACGCGAGCGCATCATCCGCCAGCAGCAGGAGGCCATCCGCGAGCTGTCGACGCCGGTGCTGCAGGTGCGCGAGCAGCTGCTGATCCTGCCGATCATCGGTGTGCTGGACAGTCAGCGGGCCCGCCAGGTCACCGAACAGCTGCTGCGGGCAATTCGCGCGAACCGCGCCAAAGTGGTCGTCATCGACATCACGGGTGTGCCCACCATCGACTCGACGGTGGCGAACCACCTGGTGCAGACGGTCGACGCGTCGGGCCTGATGGGCGCCAGCGTCATCATCACCGGCCTGTCCTCCGAGATCGCGCTGACGCTGGTGACCATCGGCCTGGACCTGTCCAAGATGAACGCGGTCGGCGACCTGCAGGGCGGCATCGAGGAAGCCGAGCGCCTGCTCGGCTACGAGGTCACCCGCACCGGCGAGCAGACCGGATAGTTGCGATCGACACGAGCACCCCATGCCGGTACCGATTCTGAAACAGGGCTCGATCCTCATCGCCTCGGTGCAGGCCGCCCTCACCGACTCCGACGCCGAACGCCTTCGCTTCGACCTCATGGAACGCGTCAGCCAGTTCCGCGCGCAGGGCATCATCGTCGACGTCACCGCCATCGACGTAATGGATTCCTTCGCGGCCCGGTCGCTGCGCACGATCGCGCACATGACCCGGTTGCGCGGCGCGGACACCGTGATCGTCGGCCTGCAGCCGGAGGTGGCCTTCGCCATGGTCCAACTGGGCTTGGCGTTCGACGACATGAGCACCGCGCTCGACCTCGAAGAGGGCTTGGCACTGCTGAATCGCCAGCTGGCGCAACGGAAACCGATGATCGGGCGCGACGGTGGCGGCTGATATCGTCGTCCACATCGGCAATTCCGACGACATCGTCGAAGCGCGCAAAGCCGGACACCAACTCGCCCTCGATCTGGGATTCTCCCTCACCGACGTCACGATGATCGCCACGGCGATCTCCGAGATCGCGCGAAACATCACCAGCTATGCCGGTCGGGGCGCCGTCCGAGTGTTCGTCGCCGACCGGGACGGGCGCAAGGCCCTGGTGGTGCGCGCCGAGGACGAGGGCCCGGGCATCGCCGACATCGAGCGGGCGATGGAGGACGGATACTCGACCGGCCGTGGGCTGGGGATGGGCCTGCCAGGCTCCCGCCGGCTGATGGACAGGCTGTTCGTGGTGTCGGCGCTCGGCAAGGGAACGGTCGTCGAGATGTGGAAATGGGTGCCGCCCCGTGCATGAGAACGGCCGGTTCGGACCCATCGAGTGGGCCAGGGCGGGGCGCCCTCTGCCCAGCGAGTACACCTCGGGCGACCGGGGTCTTGCCGTCGACATCGACGGCACCGCCGCTCTGTTCGGCCTGATGGATGGCCTCGGCCACGGCCCGGAGGCCGCGGCCGCCGCGCTGCGCGCCATCGAAGCGGTGAAGCGCTCCAGCGGTGAGCGGCTGGAGGTGCTGATTCAGCTGTGTCACCGCATGCTGGAGGGCACCAGAGGGGTCGCGATGACCTTGGCGCGGGTGGACTTTGCGGCCAACACGCTCAGCTGGACCGGTGTCGGCAACGTCACCGCCGACCTGGTGGCCAAGTCCGTGACCGGTGTGCAAATCCGATCCAGCGCGCGGCTGACCGGGGGCATCGTCGGCTACCGCATACCGGAAATCAGGCCGGCACAAGTCATTTCGATCCGTCCCGGGGACCTGCTGGTGATGAGTACCGACGGGATCGCCGAAAATTACCTGGACCACATCGACTTCTCGGCCACCGCCGTCGCCATCGCCGACGAGCTGCTCGGCAAGGACGCCAAGGAAACCGACGATGCGATGGTGCTGACCGCTCGTCATCGGGGGGCTTCGTCGTGAGCGACAGCGACGACTTTCACGCCCAGTACGCCGCGGCGTTGCGCGCCTACATGCAGGCGCGCGACGAGGACAGCCTGGCCGCCGCCTATGAGCTCGGCCGCCGGGCACTGCAACAGGAAGTCAGCTTGCTCGCAATCATCGAGCGGCACGTCCAGCTGATCCTCGGGCTGGCCAAGGACATCGAGACCGACGCGCCGATCGCGCTGGAATTCCTGTTGCAGATGCTGGTCCCGCTCGACATCGCCACCCGGGGATTCCTGGACGGAACCAGGCGATTCGCGCGCGAGCGCGCCCGCGCCGAAGGGCTGGCCGACCGCGACAGATTCCGCACCGCGCTGGTCAATTCGTTGCAGGAGGGGTTCTTCGTCGCCGATCACGAGGGCTCCGTGATCGAGATGAACAACGCACTGATCGAGATCCTGGGCTACCCCGCGGAGGGTCTGCCCTACCGGTGGCCACACCCGTGGTTGGTCGACCAGAAGGGCGCCAACCAACAACAGGCGTTGGTTCAGAGCATCGGCACCGCCGCCTACGAGACGCCCATTCGGCACCGCGACGGACACCTGGTCTGGGTGACGGTCAGCATCAACGCCGTTCAGGACGTCGGCAGCGACCAAAACGTCTTCGTGGGGACGATCCGCGACATCACCGCCGAACGGGCCTTCGCCGCAAGGGAAAGCGCCGTCCTGCGCCTGGCGACCGCCGTGGCGGTCGCCAAAACCGTCGATGAGCTGCTGTCCATCACGCTGGACGAATGCAGCACGGCGATCGACGTGCAGCGCGTGGTCGCGATCTCCTGGCCGACCGGCGAGGGCGAACCGACCGTGCAGGTGGCGGGCGAGCCGTCCCAAATACCTTGGCGCAGGCTCGATCCGTGGCTGCGCCATACGTTTGAAGACGCCCGTCATCAGCTGCCGCTGACGGCGAAAACGGTCGAGCACCCCGACAATCCCGGCAAGGCACAGGGCTTAGTGGCGGTGCTCTCCGGCGCGGGCGACCTGGCGTTGTGGTTGGAGCTGCGCTCGCCACGCTGGGTCAGCGCCGAAGACCGGCTGCTAATCACGGTCCTCATCGGACACCTCAGCCTCGCAATGCAACACGTCCGCCAATTCGAGAGTGCCCGCGAGACGTCGCTGACCTTGCAGCGCGCCCTGCTGCCGACGATGGAGCCGCCGCCGCGCTTCGCCGTGCGTTACGAGCCCGCCGTCCCGCCGTTGGAGATCGGCGGCGACTGGTACGACGTGCTACCGCTCGGCGACCACCGCATCGGCATCGTGGTCGGCGACTGCGTGGGCCGGGGCCTGCCGGCAGCCGCGGTGATGGGTCAGCTACGCAGCTCCGCGCGGGCGCTGCTGATCAACGGCGCCGAGCCGGCCCTGCTGCTCGAACAGCTGGACTCGGCGGCCTCGCTCATCCCGAACGCGTACTGCACCACCGTCTTCCTGGCCATCCTCAACACCGAATCCGGGGTCCTGCAATACAGCAACGCCGGCCACATGCCGGCCCTGCTGGTAGGGCCCGAACCCGGCATGATTTCGGTGTTGACCGACGCGGCGTCGGTGCCGCTGGCCGTCCGACGCGGGGAATCCCGCCCGCAGACCAGTCGCGTGCTGCCACCCGGATCCACCCTGATGCTGTTCACCGACGGGCTGGTGGAGCGCAAGCATGAATCCATCGACGACGGAATCAACCGGGCCGCAGCGGTGCTGGTGAAGACCACGGCGCTGCGGCTGGATTCCGTCGCCGATGCGGTTTTGCGTGAGTTGGCGCCTCCGGCTGGGTATGACGACGACGTGGCGATGGTGATCTACCGGCACCAGGAGTCCCCCTTGCGGATCGAATGCGAGGCCAGCGCAGAGCGATTGGTCGGCATCCGGCATCGGCTGGCCGATTGGCTGGACAGCGCCGGCGTGCCCGACGAATTGGCCGCCGACATCGTGCTCGTGGTCAACGAAGCCTGTACGAACTGCGTCGAACACGCGTACTGCGGACAACCGTCGGGTGCGATGGCGGTCGAGGTCGGCCTCGCGGACGACGAGATCCGCGCGCGCATCACCGACCAAGGTTCGTGGAAGACGCCGCCCGCCGACCCACGCAACGGCGGCCGGGGCCTGTTGCTGATGAGAGCGCTCAGCAACGCGATGGAAATGGACTGCACGCCCACCGGCACCACGGCCGAGCTCACCTTTCGAGTGCGCGCCGAGGCCCGGCCGGAGTGACGGCGCACCGTTTGTTGCCCCCGGATAGCGGGTAGTCGTGGGCGTGACCCGCGCATCGATCTCGACCGAGCCCGCCCTGCCGGCGGCACATGGGCCGCTGTCGACCGCGGTTCGCCGCGCCCTGACGGGGCCGCCGTCGCATGACCACCTGACTCGCATCGGCGCGTCCGTTCGCGACTCGGACCCGTACGGGCTGGATCTGCAGCTGGCGCTGTGCATGTGCTACGAGTTGCACTACCGCGGCTTCACGGGTGTGGACCCAAGCTGGGAGTGGAATCCGGCGCTGCTGGCGTTGCGCGGCGAACTGGAGCGCGTTTTCCTGGCGGGCGTGCGCCGCGACGTCGGGCCCATCGCCTCAGACCACACCGCGGCCGCCGCGATGGACGCCATTTCGGTCGAACCGGTCGACGGCACCGGACCGTCGTATTACCTGCGCGACAGCGGCACCTGGCAGCAGATGCGCGAATACTTCGTGCACCGCTCGGTGTATCACCTCAAGGAGGGCGATCCGCACGCGTGGGCGATTCCGCGTCTGATGGGTGTCGCGAAAGCGGCTTTCGTGGCAATCGAATTCGACGAATACGGCGCCGGACACGGCCCCCGGCTGCACCAGCAGCTCTTCGCCGATCTGATGGCGGCCGCGAACTTGGACGCGACGTATCTAGCCTACGCGGACGCCGTGCCCGCCGAAGCGCTGGCGGCGGTAAACCTGATGTCACTGTTCGGACTGCATCGCGAGCTACGTGGCGCGGCGATCGGGCACTTCGCGTCGACCGAGATCACCTCGCCGCCGGGATCCCGCCGCATGGTGCAGGCGCTGCAGCGCATGGGCGCACCGGCGGCCTGTGTCGAGTTCTATGCCGAGCATGTGGAGGCCGACGCGGTGCACGAGCACGTCGTGCGCATCGATGTGGTCGGTGACCTCGTCGCCCGGGAGCCGCACCTCGATCGCGACATCGTGTTCGGGATCCGCGCGCACGCCGCGGTCGAAAACCGTTTGGCCGATGCGGTTATGGCGTCGTGGCAGCAGGGTCGGACGTCGTTGCGGGCGGCGCTGGACTAGCGGTTCGGCGCGCCAGATTCCGGCATCGGCGATGGCTGGTGTCGCACAAGGGGTATCTCTCGCTGCGCCGACAGGTGCAAATCGCCACCATGAACCGGTCGGACTCGACGACCTCCCCGTTCGGCATCTCGATGCGCACCGGGCCGGACACCAGCACCGGCCCGCCGGCCACCACCTGGACGCGGGTGGCGGTCACCGCTTGTCCGCCCGGATCACGATCAGTTTCTCTTCCCGCAGTCCGCGCGGTATCAGGCCAACGCTCTCCAGCCAGGTCGCCCGCGCCGTCATCACCGGCCCGAAAGGTATCCACTTGGAGGCGACGACCCTCGCGTCCATCCCCGCCCACTTGAGGGAGTCCAGTGATTGCCGAACCCCGGCCAGCGCCGAGTGCACGAGCAGCAGGGAACCACCGTCGCACAACAACTTCGGCGCCGCTTCGCACAGCGGATCCAACAACATCCGGCCGTCCGGGCCGGCGTTCCAGGCCCACGACGGGCCCACGCTGGGGCTGATGTACTCCATGTCACCGTCCGGCGGGGTCGGCACATACGGCGGGTTCGACACGACGACGTCGAACGGCGCGCAGTCGAGCGCATCGGTCCAGGTGCCTTTGCGCACATCGACATTCACGCCTACGGCGGCGGCGTTGCTGCGCGAGCAACCCACCGCGTGCGGGCAGATGTCGAAAGCCGTCACGTCGGCGCCGCCCATCTCGGCGGCGGCGATCGCCACGAATCCGCTGCCAGTACACAAGTCAAGAACGCGTCGCCCCGGAATGAGAGCGCTTTCCTGCATCACATCTACCAGTAATCGGGAATCATGCTGAGGCTGATACACGTTCGAAACAGCCGAGACAGCGGGTCCTGGATATGTTGTGGTCAACGTTGGCCTTTCGACAGATCGCCGCGACGATCACTGCTTGGCCTGTGTAATGCCCGCAAACCGTTGCCTTCAAACGGTGTGGGGAAAGGGCCATCTCCGCTAACCAGCGGGCGCATGCGCGAATTGCTTGACAATGGTCGCGCAGAACGCCGGCAAGTCCGACGGTGAGCGACTCGAGATCAAATTTCCGTCGACGACGACCTCCTCATCAACCACGTTCGCGCCCGCGTTGCGCAGATCGGTGCGAATGGACGGATACGACGTGAGCGTCCGGCCCTCCGCCACACCGGCTTCCACCAGCGTCCAAGGACCGTGACAGATTGCGGCGACCGGCTTTCCGGAAGCGACGAAGTCACGCACAAAGGAGACGGCGGAGCTGTCCATGCGTAGCTTGTCCGGATTGACCGTGCCGCCGGGAAGCACCAGGCCGTCGAATTCGGATGGCGAAACGTCCGACACCGCGCGGTCGACGCTGAAGGTTCCGGCTGGCTCGAGGTCGTGGTTGCGGGCTTGGATTTCACCCGTCTTCAGCGAAAGAAGCTCGACTTGGGCGCCGGCCTCTTTCAGGGCGGCGCGAGGTTGTTCGAATTCGACCTTCTCCACGCCGTCGGCCGCCAGAATCGCGACCTTCTTGCCTTGCAATTCATTTGCCATGGCTATTCCCCTTTCTCCCGGACTTGCTATGTCGGATTGAGGATCACCTTGGTGCAGCGGTCCTCTTTGTTCTTGAAAATTTCGTAGCCGTGGGGCGCCTGGTCGAGGGTCAAGTGGTGGCTGACAACAATGGTCGGGTCGATGTCACCGTTGCGAATGCGTTCCAATAGTGGGCGCATATAGCGGTGCACGTGACACTGGCCGGTCTTGATCGTCAACGACCGGTTCATGACCGCGCCGATGGGAAACTTGTCCATCAGGCCGCCGTACACCCCGATGATCGAAAGGGTGCCGCCGTTGCGGCAACTCATCGCCGCCTCCCGGATGGCATGCGGGCGTTCGGTTTCCAGGCGGACCGCCTGCTTGACGCGGTCGTAGGCATCCACGGGCGCAGATCCGCTGCGCGCTTCCATGCCGGCGGCATCGATGCAATGGTCGGGTCCCCGGCCGGCGGTGAGGTCGCGCAATTCCTCGAGCACCGACGTCTCGGCGAAGTTGACCGGTACGGCGCCGATCTTTTGGGCAAGCTCAAGGCGATACGGAACCCGGTCGACGACAATGACTTTCGAAGCCCCCAGCAGGTAGGCGCTCATGATCGCGAACAGGCCGACCGGTCCGGCGCCCCACACCGCCACGATGTCACCGGGGGTGATGCCACACATCTCCGCGCCCATGTACCCCGTCGGCAGGATGTCCGACAGAAACAGCACCTGCTCGTCGGTCAGGTCGTCTTCGATCTTCAGCGGGCCGACATCGGCGAATGGCACCCGCGCGTATTCGGCTTGGCCACCGGCGAAACCGCCCAGCATGTGCGAATAGCCGAACAGCCCCGCCGGCGAGTGACCCATGAATTTCTCGGCAACGCCGGCGTTGGGGTTGGAGTTCTCGCACAGCGAGTACAGGTCGCGCTGGCAAGCCGAGCACGCCCCGCACGCGATCGGGAACGGAACGACCACCCGGTCGCCGACGGCCAGGTTGTTGACCCCCCTACCGACTTCGACCACCTCGCCCATGAATTCGTGTCCGAGCACGTCGCCGTGCTTCACGGTGGGGATGTAGCCGTCGTACAGGTGTAAATCCGAACCGCAGATCGCCGTCGAGGTGATGCGCACGATGGCGTCCCGATCGTTGAGGATCTTCGGGTCCGGGACCGACTCCACTTGGACGCTGTTGCGGCCCGCCCAGACGGTGGCCTTCATACGCTGGCTCCTTTGTTCGGTTGCGCGGGCTGCTGATGCATCTGCCGGACCGCCGCAGTTCCCTCGGGAGAGCCGTCCGAACGCAGCACCTGCCCGGTTTCCAGGATTTGCTTGAAGCGGCGGAGGTCGTCGTTGACTTGCTGCTCGGGGGATTCCCCGAACAGGCTCGCCGCCGCCTTGCCGAACAGGCCGCCGGGAATGTGGTAGCCGATCCTGACGCGAATTTCGGTGCCGTCGCCGGTGGCGGTGGGCGTGAACTCGACACTGCCGCCGTTCTCGACCACCGACCCGGGCAGCGACTGCCAGGCGATCCGCCGGTCGGTGTCGTCCTCGGTGATCTGCGCGTCCCACTCCACCGTGCGGCCGGCCGGGGCGTTGGCGACCCAATGCGACTGCCCGCCGGTGGTCGGCGTGACCGACTTGAGGTGGTGCATGAAGCTGGGCAGGTTTTCCAGGTCTCGCCAGAAGCGGTACACCTCCTCGGGCGCTCGCCGCACGGTGACCGCGGCCCGCAAGGTGCGGTGCCGGGAGCCATTCGCGTGCCGGCCGCCGCCGTTCACCGTGCGCAGCGCCGTGTAGAGGTCCAGCCCGCCGATGCCGGCGAGCACCGCGGCCGAGACGGTGCCCTGCCGCCGCCGTCCCGGGCCACGGGCGGCCACTGCGGCCACCAGCAGCGCCATGTCCAGGACGTCACCGGCCACCCGGGTCCAGACCAGCTTGTCGGGACCGCCCAGCAGCGCCGCGCCATGGCCGCATTCCCGCGCCCCCAGCGCGCGGATGACCCGGCGCGACCGAGCCGTGTCATCGACACCGGCGAGCGCAGCAACTTTTCCGGGGGCCACCAGCTCGCTCAAGCCCAGGCCGAAACTGGCGCCGCTGAGCGCCTTGACCAACGCGGAGGTGGTGTTGGCGTTTCGATCGCCCATCGTCAGCTCTTTCTGCCTTGCGGCGAACTCATCTCGGCAAAGTTGCTGCAAGACAGCTGCTTTGCAGGTCAACAGACTCTCGGTGCTGCTTGCCGTGTTCGCGCGGCGCAGCATCCCGTACGGCCGGCACGCACGATGGAAGGCGGATACCCGGGCAGATATCAGCCAAACCTGGGATTACTTTGCCGCGTCACGCAGTGCGGCAAGCAAAGGTTCGGCGGCTTCGGACAGGAAGAGGTCCTGCGATTGGCCGCCTACCTGCACGAGTGCGACGTCGGTGAATCCGGCCTCCCAGTAAGGCCGGACGGCCTCGACGATCGCATCGAGGTCCGGCCCGCAGGGAATGGAGTCGGCGACGTCTTCGGGGCGGACGAACTGGGTCGCGCCGGCGAAGCCGGCCGGCGTCGGCAGATCGGCGTTGACCTTCCACCCACCGGCGAACCAACGGAACTGGTCGTGGGCGCGTTCGATGGCGGCGTCACGGTCGGGATCCCAGCACACCGGGATCTGACCGACCACCCGCCCGCCGCCGGCGAGATTGGCGGCCTGCCGCGCCGCGTGCCAGGCGTCGACGAGCTCCCCGTCGGGCTCGACCGCCACGAAGTGGTCGGCCAACCGGGCGAATCTCTCGATCGCCTTTTCCCCGCCCATCGCCACCGCGATACCGACCGGGACCTCGGGAACGTCCCACAGGCGCGCCGAATCCACGTGAAAGTACTCACCGCTGAAGTTCACCAGCTGCCCGCCGAACAGCTCGCGGATGATCTTGATGGCCTCGCGCAGCATGTCCTGCCTGCGCTCGACGGTCGGCCAACCCTTGCCCACGATGTGCTCGTTGAGGTTCTCGCCGCTGCCCAGGCCCAGGGTGAACCGGCCGTCGGACAGGATCTGCACGGTGGCGGCCTGCTGGGCGACGACGGCCGGGTGATAGCGCATCGTCGGGCAGGTGACGTAGGTGTAGAGGTCCACCCGTTCGGTGGCGTGCGCCACCGCGCCCAGCACGGTCCAGGCGTTGGGTGCATGCCCTTGCGAGGTCAGCCAAGGGGAGAAGTGGTCGCTGCACACCTCGAAGTCGAAACCGCGTTCCTCGGCTGAAATCGCTTGCTGTACAAGCTCTTTGGGTCCACTCTGCTCGGTCATCAAAGTGTATCCAAATTTCGTCATGTTCCTATAGTTACCCCGGTCCGCCGAGCGCAAACCGCCGCGCGCTCGGCGCCCGCGCCGCGCGCGAGCGTAAGCGCAGTCCGAAAAGTCGAGCCGAAAATCGCAGTGGGCTTACGCTCGCGAGCGGCGGCGCAAGCCGCCGTCAGCGAGCGGTGGCGATCGAGTCCCCCGTGACACCGGCCGCGCGACGCGCCTCGAGCCGACGCTTCTGCGGTTCGATGGTGTAGCGGGGGTCGCGCGTCGACTCCAGCCCCGCCTCGAAGAAGCCGAACCGCAGCATCGCCGACGCCGACAGCAACGCCAGGCCGGACACCGCGGCGACACCGCGATGCCCCCCGCCCAACAATGCCCCCAAGCCGCCCGCGGCGGCCAGCCGTTCGCTCCAGGCCAACAGCCGGCCGGGCCTGCCCCGGTGCAGCGGTTCCCTGGTCACCGGGTCCATCCGGTATTCCGTGAACCGCGCGGAGACCAGGTCACCGACCGCGCCTATGACGGCCAGCGTGCGGGCGGGACCGGCTTCGGCGACCGAGGTGGTGATCATCGCCAACCCCGACGCGGCCAGGGTCGCCGAGCTGACGAACACGAACGGCAGGTCCCGGTACGCGGCGTTCCACGTCGGGGTCGCGGTGTCGGTGAGCAGCACCGCGGTGTAGACGGCGAGCGGCGGAGAGAATACCGCGGCCTCCAATCCGGCCGGCCCCTCGACGGCGCGCAGAACAGACCGCAACGGACCCAATGGGATTCGCTCACCGGTCATCCGGTCTACCTCGGAGACCGCGGCGACGCCGATGCCGGCGCCGAACAAGCTGAGGATCCACGAGCCGATGCTCATCGGCGAGGTCAGCTTGACCGTCCGCAGCATGTTGACGAAGCGCTCGGGACGGCCCAGGTCCTTAACCAGCGCGATCGCACCCAGCATGACCGCGATCAGAGCGGACAGCCTTGTGTTGCGGCGCAACGTTTCCCGGCCGGTGAGCTGGGCGCCGGCCGCGAGCAGGCCCGAACCTCCTGCGACGCCGCCCAGGAACAGGTAGGCGGCGACTTCGTGCCCCCAAGGCGCGGGCTTGACCACCGGACGTCCGTAGTACGAGCTGAATTCGGCTTCGGGGACCATCGGCATCTCGCGCGAGCCGTCGCCCCCACCCCGGCGGCCGGCCCGCCTGCCCTTGCGGCGCTTGCCACCCGCGGGCTCCGGGGGGCGCAGGCTGTCGTATTCCGAAGTGCTCATGGGCTTTTCACCGACCCTTCCAGAATGCCAGCGCAGCGGCGGCGAACATCCCCGCCGCGGCAACGCTCGCCCTCCTGAACATCTGCGGCAGGTCGGCCGTGCACACGCGCGGGTCGGGCGGCAGGCCATAGACCTCCGGCTCGTCGAGCAACAGGAAGATCGAGCCGGTGCCGCCCACGCCGTCGCGCTCGTTGGCGCCGTAGAGGCGCGCCTCGGTCTGGCCGCGGGCGTGCAGTTGGGCCACCCGTTGCCTGGCCTGCACCACCAGGTCGTCGTAGTCGCCGAACTTGATCGACGTCGTCGGGCAGGTCTGGGCGCAGGCCGGGATCTGGTCTTCGACCAGCCGGTCGTAGCACAGGGTGCATTTCTGGGCCACCCCGGCGACGGGTGTCTCGGCGGGACGATCCGGGCGCTGCGCCGGCGTGGTGTAGGTGCCGTCGCTGCGGCGCTCGACCACGCCGAACGGGCAGCCGGCGACACAGGTCCCGCAGCCGTTGCAAACGTCCGCCTGCACGACGACCGTGCCGAATTCGGTGCGGAACAACGCCCCCGTCGGGCAGACGTCCAGGCAGCCGGCGTGTGTGCAGTGCTTGCACACGTCCGACGACATCAGCCAGCGGAATTCCGGGGTGTCCGGCGGTGTGAGGTCCGGCGCGGGCGCGCCACCGGGGAGCGGGGGCATCCCCAAATCGGTTAGGGCGCGCCCGGATTCGCGCGCCTCTTGGATCCGGTCGCGGTCCTGCTCGACGAAGGCGACGTGGCGCCAGGTGCTGGCGCCCAGCGCTCCGGTGTTGTCGTAGGACGAACCCAGCAGCTCCAGGTCACCGTCACGCGGGTTGCGGTTCCACTCCTTGCAGGCGACCTCGCAGGCCTTGCAGCCGATGCAGATCGAGGTGTCGGTAAAGAATCCCTTGCGCGGCCCGGGCTGGGCCCAACCGGCATCGCGCGTCGGGTCGGTCGGTCCGCTTAGCTTACCCATCGGCTGGCCCCTCCCAGACGCCGTCGCTGATCCGTGCGTTGCCGGTCTCGGTGGTGACGCCCGAGCGGGACTGATATTCGGCGATCAGGCGGAGCAGCTCCTCACCGTGCGGGCGCCGCCCCGGGCGGATGTCGCACGAGCCCGCCTTCGATTCCTGGATCTGCACATTGGGGTCGAGCGTCACGCCGAGCAGATCGTTGGCCGCGTCCCCGCTGACCACGGCGTCGCTGCCGACGCCCCAATGGTACGGCAGTCCGATCTGGTGCACCGTATGACCGTTGATCACCAGCGGCGCAACGCGTTTGGTGACCAGCACCCTGGCCTCGATGGCCGCGCGCGGCGAGATGATCGTCGCCCACCCGTAGGGCTCGAGACGGCGTTCGGCCGCCAGCTCCGGCGAAACCTCGCAGAACATCTCCGGTTGCAGCTCCGATAGGTAGGGCAGCCACCGGCTCATCCCGCCCGCGGTGTGATGCTCGGTGAGCCGGTAGGTGGTGAACACGTACGGATACACGTCGGCCCCGGGCTCCCCGGCGCTGGGCGCGCTCAGATTATCCTTGCGCGGGAACGTGATTCGCGCCGGATTCCGCTGCTGGGGATACAACGCGTTGCCGACCGGGGACTCCTGCGGTTCGTAGTGCGTCGGTAACGGGCCGTCGACCATCCCCTTGGGGGCGAACAGCCAGCCTTTGCCGTCGGCCTGCATGATGAACGGGTCGTCGCCGGCCAGGGCATCCGGGCCACCGATCTCCGGATCCGGCCGGACATGGGGAGCGCGGTCGACGGGGAAATCGGGCACGTCATTGCCGACCCAACGGGCATCCTGCTCATCCCACCAGATGTAGCGCTTGCGCTCGCTCCACGGTTTACCGTCGGGGTCCGCCGATGCGCGGTTGTACAGGATGCGGCGATCGGCCGGCCAGGCCCACCCCCACTCCGACTGGCTCGGACTCGGACCGCCCAGGGGAACTCGCCGGGCGGCCTGGTTGACGCCCTCGGCGTACACGCCCGAGTAGATCCAGCATCCGCACGACGTCGATCCGTCGGCGCCCAGTTCGGTGTACCCCGGCACGGGCTGGCCGGATTTGGGCCCGGTCAGGTAGCAGCCGCTGATCTCGGCCAGCACCGCGGTGGGGTCGGGTTCGCCATGCTCGTCGGTGGGATAGTCCCATGTCAGATCGAGCAGCGGCCGGTCCCGTTCGTCGGTGGAATCGGCCAGCCGCTGCCGGATTCGCTTGCCCAGCTCGACGAAGAATTGCAGCTCGCTCTGGCAGTCGCCGGGTGGATCGACGGCCTTGTGCCGCCACTGCACGAGGCGTTGTGTCTGGGTGAACGAACCGGCCTTCTCGACGTGCGTCGCCGCCGGGAAGAAGAACACTTCCGTGTCGATTTCCTCGGTCTTCAGCTCACCGGAGGCGATCTCGGGACCGTCCTTCCAGAACGTGGCCGACTCGATGAGGTTCAGATCGCGCACCACCAACCACTTCAGATGCGACATACCCATGCGCTGCAACCGGCCGTGCGCCGAACCGACGGCCGGGTTCTGTCCGAGCAGGAAGTACCCGTCGACCTCATCGTCGAGCATCGCCATGACCGTCTGGTACGTGCCGTGCGGGCCGGACAGCCGCGGCAGGTAGTCGTAGGCCCAGTCGTTGTCCGCACGGGCGGCATCTCCCCACCACGCCTTGAGCAGGCTGACTATGTAGGTGTCCGCGTCGGCCCAAAAACCCTTCTGGTTCTTCGGCCCGACCGCTTCGATGTACTCCCGGAAAGTGTCGTGCACACCGGCCTTCGGCATCGACAGGTAGCCGGGCAGTAGGTTGAACAACGTCGGAATGTCGGTCGACCCTTGGATGGTGGCGTGTCCGCGCAGCGCCATGATCCCACCGCCCGGGCGACCGACATTGCCCAGCAGCAGCTGCAAAATTGTTGCGGTGCGGATGAATTGGGCTCCCAGCGTGTGCTGCGTCCAGCCGACGGCATATGCGAAGCAGGTGGTGCGCTCACGGCCGGAGTTCTCGACGACGCAGCGGGCCAGGTAGTCGAAGTCCTCGGTGCTGATGCCGCAGACGTCACGCACCATCTCCGGCGTGTAGCGCGCGTAATGTCGTTTGACGATCTGGAACACCGTGCGGGGATGCTGCAGGGTCTCGTCACGCTGCACGCGGGCGTGTGGCAACGGCGGCCCGCCGCTGCCGTGGACATCGCCGGCCGCGCGGGCGGATGCGCTGGCGCCGTGCTCTTGACGGCGTTGGTCCTCTTCCTGTCCGGCGTAGGCCCAGGTCGATGAGTCGTACTGCCCCGTCTCGGGATCGTATCCGGAGAACAGACCGCCGAGATCCTCACTGTCGCGGTAGTTTTCGTTGATCAGGGTGGCGGCGTTGGTGTACGCGACGACGTACTCGGAGAACCACAGGTCATTGCTGAGGACATGGTTGATCAGCGCCCCGAGTAGCACCACGTCCGAGCCGGCCCGGATGGGGATGTGCTTGTCCGACACCGCCGAGGTGCGAGTGAAGCGCGGATCGACGTGAATCACCTTGGCGCCGCGCGCTTTCGCCTCCTCGACCCACTGAAAGCCGACGGGATGGCATTCGGCCATGTTGGAGCCCTGGATGACGATGCAGTCGGCGTTGGCCATGTCTTGCAGTGATTGGGTGGCGCCGCCGCGCCCGAAGGAGGTCCCCAGACCGGGAACCGTGGAGCTGTGTCAAATACGGGCTTGGTTCTCGATCTGGATGGCGCCGGCGGCGGTGAAGAGCTTCTTGATGACGTAATTCTCTTCGTTGTCCAGCGTGGCGCCGCCGAGTGCGGCGATCTTCATGGTGCGCCGCAGTGGGTGGCCCTTCTGGTCGACGTCCTGCCAGGAGTGGCGGCGCGCCTCGACGAAGCGGTCGGCGACCATGTCGATCGCGGTGTCCAACTCGAGGGGCTGCCACTCGGTCGCTCGCGGCGCGCGGTAGAGCACATGCAACTGCCGGCCCGGTGAGTTGACCAGCTGTTCGCTGGCAGCGCCCTTGGGGCACAGGCGGCCTCGCGAGATCGGCGAGTCGGGATCGCCCTCGATCTGGACCACCCGGTCGTCCTTGACATACACCTTCTGCCCGCAGCCGACGGCGCAGTAGGGACAGATGCTTTGGACCACGCGGTCGGCCGTCGTCGTGCGCGGCGTGACGGCGCGGGTCTGTTTCGAGGTGACGGCCGACCCGCGGCCGAGCTTGTCCGGTGAACGCAGCTGACGCACGACGGGCCATTCCAGGAAAAGCTTGCGCATAGCCATGGCCTTTACCCTAGTGCGCCCGGGCGAAACTCCGCCCGCGTCGGAGCCGATTAATGGACCACGATCGTGTGCTCGCCGCGCGGCACCAGTTCCCCGATCACGGTCGCGCCCGGGATCTCGCCGGCGATGAGCAAACCGCCCGACGTTTGCGCGTCGGCGAGCAACAAGGCCTCGTCCTCGCCGACCCCGGACAGGTCGGCGTGCGGAGCCACCCAGTCGAGGTTGCGCCGGGTGCCGCCGCTGACGTAGCCCGCCGCCAGCGCCTCCCGGGCGCCGTCCAGGTAGGGCACCGCCGCCGCGTCGACGATCGCGGTCACCCCGCTGGCCCGCGCCAGCTTGTGCAGGTGCCCGAGCAGGCCGAATCCGGTGATGTCCGTGGCGCATTCGACGCCGGCGGCCAGCGCCGCGGCGGCCGCGTCGGCGTTGAGTGTGGTCATCGCCTCGATCGCCTGCTCGAAGCGCTCGCCGGTGGCTTTGTGCCTGCTGTTGAGCACGCCTACGCCGAGCGGCTTGGTCAGCGACAGCGGCGTGCCGGGTTTGCCGGAGTCGTTGCGCAGCAACCGGTTCGGGTCTGCGATTCCGGTGACGGCCAGCCCGTATTTTGGCTCCGGGTCGTCGACGCTGTGCCCGCCGGCGAGGTGACAGCCGGCCAGCCCGCAGACGTCCAGCCCGCCGCGCAGGGTCTCGGCCGCCAGCTCGAACGGCAGCACGTCGCGCGGCCAGCCCAGGAGGTTGACCGCTACCACCGGGCGCCCGCCCATCGCGTAGACGTCCGACAGCGCGTTGGTGGCGGCGATGCGTCCCCAGTCGTAGGCGTCGTCCACCACCGGGGTGAAGAAGTCGGTCGTCGCGATTAGCGCCGTGCCGCCGTCGATGCGTACGGCCGCGGCGTCGTCGCCGTGGTCCAGGCCCACCAGCAACTCACCGACCGGATCGCGCGGCGGGCTCACCCCCAGCCCGCGCACGATGTCCTCCAGCTCGCCGGGCGGGATCTTGCACGCACACCCGCCCCCGTGGGCGTACTGCGTCAGTCGGTAGCTCACCCGTCCATACTTGTCCCTATGGTCCGAGGAGGCGTGTCCGGTCTGGTGACCGGCGCGGTCTTCAAAACCGTCGAACGGCAGACGCTGCCGCTGGCGGGTTCGATTCCCGTCCGCCTCCGCCATACTCCTTCGAGCCCGGCATGAGCGACCCGCGCCGGCGGGTGCCGCGCACCGACACGCTGCTCGCCGACCCGCGCCTGATCGAAGCCCAGCGCGTGCTGGGCCGCTCGCTGGTCAAGTCCGTGATCGCCGAGGCGCAGCAGCGGGCGCGGGCCGGGGAGATCGACCCCGAGCAGGTCGCCGAGCACGCCGTCGCGGCCCTCCCGGCCACCGCGTCGAGCCTGCGGCCGGTCATCAATGCCACCGGCGTGGTGGTGCACACCAATCTGGGCCGGGCGCCGCTGTCCCGGGCCGCGGTCGACGCGGTGGTCGCCGCGGCCGGGACCACGGACGTCGAGCTAGACCTCGCCACAGGCCGCCGCGGGCGTCGGGGCCGGGCCGCCCTGGCCGCGCTGTCACGGGCGGTGCCCACCGCCGGCGGCGTGCACGTCGTGAACAACAACGCCGCCGCGCTGCTGCTGACGGCGCTGGCGCTGGCCCCGGGCAAGGAGATCGTGCTCAGCCGCGGCGAGCTGGTCGAGATCGGCGACGGCTTCCGCATCCCCGAACTGCTGGCCTCCGCCGGATCACGGCTGCGCGAGGTCGGCACCACCAACCGCACCAGCCTGCGCGATTACGTCGAGGCGATCGGGCCGCAGACCGGCTTCGTGCTGAAGGTTCACCCGTCGAACTTCCACGTCACGGGGTTCACCTCGGCGGTGGGCGTCGCGGAGCTGGCGAAGCTGGGGGTGCCTTTGGTGGTCGACATCGGCTCGGGGTTGCTGTCCCCGCACCCCGTGCTGCCCGACGAGCCCGACGCGACATCGACGCTGCGCGACGGCGCCGACCTGGTCACCGCGAGCGGCGACAAACTGCTCGGCGGCCCGCAGGCCGGCCTGCTGCTGGGCGACGCCGAGCTCATCGAGCGGTTGCGCCGCCACCCGGCGGCGCGCGCGCTGCGGGTCGACAAACTCACGCTCGCCGCGCTCGAAGCCACCCTGACCGGCCCGCCCCCGCCGACGGCCGCGACGCAATCCACCGCCTCGGCCCCCGGCAGGGCGGCGGCCAGCGACGCGGCGCGGGCCCGCAACTCGCCGACGTCGGCGACCAACGCCTCGGCCACGGGCGGGGGCGGGCCGGTCAGGGTGGCTTCGAGCGCGGCGAGCGTGAGTTTGTCGACCCGCAGCGCGCGCGCCGCCGG
>NZ_LZJI01000206.1 GCF_001667775.1 Mycobacterium sp. E1747 | reverse complement strand
CTCCCATCGGACAGCTTGACAAGCTTCCCCTACCTCGCGTTTGACTTGGTCTCAGCGACGTCGGCACAAGCGCCAAACCTTCGTCCCCTGATCCTGCGGCCTTGCGCGCCCGGTAACTAGAGACCTATTTCCCCAAGAGAAGTGACGCAAGGCCCTACCCCCAGGGGGTATGTTGGACGGATGCTCGACCGGTCGCACGGCGGGCCGCGCAGCGGAAGAGGTGAGCGATATGGCGGTGTCCGGTCAGGTTACGGGCGGCCATTGGGCCGCGTTGCTCATCGGCGTGGTGCTGTTGTTCACGTTCCTTGCGACTACGGCCGCGGGACTGATGCGCGTTCACCGAGGACGCCGGATCGAAACGACACCACCGTCCACCGACGGGCCACCCGACCCATTGCCGTCCACCATGGGCGCGAGCCTTTGGCGCTTGTGCCGACGTCGCTGAGACCAAGTCAAACGCGAGGTAGGGGAAGCTTGTCAAGCTGTCCGATGGGAGGCGATCTCAATGATGGTCTGGTACGGCCACAACATGGGCTGGTGGGGATGGGCTGGGATGGGCATCGGCATGATTTTGTTCTGGGCGCTGCTGATCGCCGGCATCGTTGCCCTCGTCAACTACATCAATGGAGATCGCGGGGATCGCCAGTCCCCGCCGTACACGTCCCCGACCACCTCCCCCGAAGAAGTGCTCGCCGCGCGGTTCGCCCGCGGCGAAATCAACGAAACCGAATATCGGGACCGGCTGGCTGTACTGCGCGAGCATGCGCGCCCGGCCTGAATGGTTCTGCGCGAGGCCGAATTTCTGCACCGCCACCTGGTCTCGATGAATGGCTGACGACGCTCAAGACCAGGGGCCGGGGAAGCGCCCGTCCTGATCTTGCACCATCACGATGTCCTTGCACTCGCCGTTCAGGGCGACGGCATTCTCGCCGCGGCAGACCAACGTCCACCCCGAGATCCGCGCGAACGGCCGGACCGACCAGGTGGTCGCGATCGGTTCGGTGGCGGGCAGGGCGAGGACGGCGAACGTGTTGGCGACGTTGGTGATATAGAGATGGTCTTCGAAGAACGCCATCTTTGCGATCGACATCTTCTTCGCCTCGTCGCGCGTCTTCAGGAAATCCCACTGCTGGCTGCGCAGGTTCCACACCCCGAAACCGAACGATGAGCTGTCCGAATCATGGCCGTCGACAAAGAGTTTCCCGTCCGACAACGTCGCGGACAGCCCGCCGCCGGGAACGCGGTCGGAGTCGCCGACCTTGATGACGGACTTGGCGTTCAGGTCGTAGAACATCGTCGACAGTGCCGGCGGGTTGTAGGAATCCCAGCGCGTGATCTTCACCAATTTGTCCGGGCCATCGGTCAATTCGGCGTCCACGCTGCGGATGTCGTTGTCCTGATAGATGGGCTCCCCGCTGGGCCGGCGCAGCTCGGCGCCCGAGGTCTTGGCGGGGTCGGTGTTGCGTTGGAACGCGAGAACGTCCTGCCAGGCGCGTCCCGATTGCGGATCGTTCCACGGCATCGACAGGTCGGCGCCGGACAGGATGACGGTCCGCGGCGGCGAAGTGGGGGCATGCCCGTCGGTGAAGGCGTTGATCCACGCCACGCCCGACGCCGTCGAGGACAGCGACCAGTCCTTCGGCGCGGTCAGCTTGAGGTCGGGTGTCGGCGGCTGCAGATCCTTGGTCGCCAGCGGTTGGCCCGCCTTGAAGTCGTAGGCGTACGCGGTCGCCTTGGTGACCGCGGGTTGTTGGGCCTGGGCGGGTTTGACCGTCGTGACGAGGTAGACGACCCGCATGTCCTCCGCCGTGCCGGTGAGCGCGCAGATGGCGCCGGTCAGATTCTCACCGGCGGGCACCGACGGGAGCGCCGGCGCGACGTATTGTCCGGTCTTCGGGTCGAATATTTTGGGGCGGATGTCGTCGAGTGCGGATTTGCTGTCGGAGAATTTCTCCGGGCAACCGAAGTACGCCGTTCCGCCGTAGCTTTTCCAATCCTTCTCCAACGGACCGGTGATCGGCGCGGGTGCGGCGACCGCGTTGGGGGCGGTTTTCGACGGAGAAGTCGAGGTGGTAGGGGTCGCCGCCGGTGGGGATGCGGTTTCCGAACAGGACACGAGCGCCAGGCAGGCGACCAGCGTGGTTAGGGCGAGCCCAAATTTGGGCGCAGTTTGCCCCGTAAACGCACGCATCAAAAACCCCCGTTAAGTTCGTGTAACCAGAGAGCGTAAAGCGGCTCCGCGCCAACCGCGACTCGGGTCAGGCGGTCTTCGTCACACCACACCCGCCGGCCGGCTATCGGTCGAACTCGACGGGCAGGCTCTTCGGGCCGCTCAGGCTCACCATCGGCTTCCACGGGACCGGCCCGGCGATACGCGGATTGAGCAAGCGGCCCGCGATGACGTTCAGCGCCTCGGCGATCTCGCGCCCGGACAGATTGGCCCCCAGGCAGTAGTGCACACCCCCGCCGAACGTCAAAATGGGCGGGGCGCCCTCGCGGGTGACGTCCACCCGGTCAGGGTCGTCGTACACCGCGGGGTCGCGGTTGGCGGCGGCGGTGTTGACCAGGACCATCGTGCCCGCGGGAAACAGGTAGCCGTCCAGCTCGGCGTCATCGACCACCATGCGCAGGGTCCCGCCCGCGATCGGCGAGTGGCGCATGGTCTCCTCGACGGCGCGCATCGCCAGCTCCTCGACGGCGCGCATCGCCAGCTCCGGGTGCTCCTTGAGCAGCTCCCATTGCTCGGGGTGCTCGCACAGGACGTGTACCGACGCGGCCACCTGGTTGCGGGTGGTGTCCGTCCCCGCCAGGAGCAGGCCGCCCGCCAGCATCCGCAGTTGGGCGGTGTTCAGGCGGTCGCCGTCATCCTCGGCGCGGATCAGGTCGGAGATCAGGTCGTCGGTCAGGCTGTGCCGCCGCCGCGCCACCATGTCGTCGACGTAGTCGTCAAGCTCGCCCCACGCGCGCATGACGACCGGCTCCACCTCCCGGATGTCGACACTGAAGCGGAAGGCCTTGAAGACGTCGTCCGCCCATAAGGAGAACTGTTGCCAGTCCTCGCGCGGGGCGCCGAGCAAGGCGCAGATGATCGGCACTGGGTAGGGGCGGGCGAGGTCGGCGACGACGTCGCACCGACCCGCGTCGATCACGGCATCGACGAGCCCATTCATCACGTTGACCATGGTGTCGTGCAACCGCAGGGTCGTGTGTGGCCTACCGGGTGCTGATCGCGTCGATAAGCCGACCGCCGATCAGCACGACCGCGAGCACGCCGCCGATGACTCCTGAAATGAGCAGTGGCAGTTGGCCATTCGCGCCCCACAGGGCGCCCGCCCACAACCCGGCCACCAGCACGGCCAGGCCGACGGCGCCCTGGAACACGCCCTGCGCACTGGCCTGATGCGCCGGGTCGACCAGCCCCGAGATCCACGCCTTCCCGACGCCGTCGGTACACCCGGTGAACATTCCATAGGCACCGATCAGCAGCCATGCCGTCACGGCGTCGGTGGTCAACCCCAACCCGAGGTAGCCGACCGCGAAGAAGGCCAACCCGACGCCGAACAGCGCCGCCCTGCCGATGCGGTCGGCGAGCGCTCCTGCAGGGTAGCTGGCCAGCGCGTACACCGCGTTGTAGCCGACGTAGGCCAGGATCACCCCGACCACCGAAAAGCCAATCTCGTTGAGGCGCAACAACAACAGCGCGTCGGGGAAATTGACCACACTGAAGACCACCAGGAGTCCGGTCACCCGCCAGTAGGGTCGCGGCAGCGAGCGCACCCCCGCCCACATCGACTGCCGCCGCTCCCGCGGACCGCGGCGCCCACGCTCGCGCACGCCGAAGACGAGCGCCACCGACAGGATGGCGGGCACGATGGCGACATACAGCAACGGCGCGATCCGGTGGTCCAGCAGTTCATAACCCACCAGCCCGAGCAGCGGACCGACGACGGCGCCGAAGGTGTCCATCGCGCGGTGGAAGCCGAAAACCCTGCCGCGCAAGGCGTCGTCGACGCCATCCACGAGCAGCGCGTCGCGCGGTGCGCCACGAATGCCCTTGCCGAGCCGGTCGACGACGCGACCCGCCAGCACGCCCGGCCACGCCCCGGCCACCGCGATGATGACCTTGCCGAGGGCGGCCATGCCGTAACCGGTGGCGATCAACGGGCGCCGCGCGAACCTGTCGCCGAGCGGCCCCGACGCGAGTTTCGTCAGGGAGGCGGCGCCCTCGGCCGCGCCCTCGACCGCCCCCACCACCGACGGCGGGGCGCCCAGGGCGGCCGTCAGATAAATCGGCAACAGCGGATACAACAGTTCGCTGGCGGCGTCCTGCAGGAATGAGACCCCGGAGAGCACCCGAACGTTGCGAGTCAGCCAGGGGGGCCCCGCTTCGGTGTCAGTCCTGCGCACGCAGTCGCACCATCCGCGTCGTCGACGTCTCGTCCAGTTCGACGACGTCGGACCGCGACCGCAGGAAATCGCTGAACGACCGGAACCCGAGCGACCGTTCGCTGAACGACGGGTCCATCCGCTTCATCTGGGCCTTCACCGCGGAGTTGTGCAGCCAGTCGACATCATCTTTTTCCAGGCCGATCTGCAGCGCACGCGTCAAGAGCGCCGTGGCGGCGGCCTGGGGATCGGGCGGCTCGGGTTCCTCGGGCGGGGGCTCCTTGGCGCGCCCGGAGCGGCGCTTCGCCGGCTTGGCCTCGGCCTCGGTGGCCTGCGGTTCCAGCGCGGGGACCCCGGGCAGCGAATCGTAGATGACGAATTCGTCGCAGGCCGCCGCCAGCGCCCGGCTCGACGCGCCGGCGACCCCGATGCCCACCACATAGCGGCCGAGCCTCTTACACCGCTGGGCCAGCGGGATGTAGTCGGAGTCACCGGCGACGATCACCACGTGCGTGAGGTCGGGCAGCCGGAACATGTCCTCGACCGCGTCGACGGCCAGCCGGATGTCGGCGCCGTTCTTGCCGTAGGCGGCCGCGGGGAACAACTGCACCAGGTCGACGGCGCGGGCCACCAGCTGGCCGCGGTATCCGGCGTTGATGTCGGCCGACCAGTCCGCGTAGGCGCGGGTGAGCACCAGCGTCCCGAACGACGACGCGAAGTCGAGGATGGCGCCGACGTCCACGGTTGCCCGGCCCAGCCGCTCACCGTACTGGTCGAGCCCCTTGGCTTTGTCCCGCTGGAACGAGTTACGACCGTGTACCTGGTCATATCGCGAGATCACGATGTTGTCGAAGTCGAGGTAGACGGCCACGCGGGCCGCAACCGGTTCGGTCATGCCCTAGATCATCGCTGAGGCCTCCGGCGCCGCGGGGCCCGGAAGCGTTTTCCGTCACGATTTCCCCCCAGCAATGCCCTGAGCGGGGCCGGAGCGGGTACAACCAGGGAATGAGCCAGTTGAAGTTCTTGGAGTTGCACGGCGACCGGGTCGCCTACCGCGACGAGGGTGACGGCGAGGTGCTCCTGCTCATCCACGGGATGGCCGGCAGCTCGGAGACGTGGCGGTCGATCATTCCGCCGCTGGCCAAGAAGTTCCGGGTCATCGCCCCGGACCTGCTTGGCCACGGCGAATCGGCGAAGCCCCGCACGGACTATTCGCTGGGCGCGTTCGCGGTCTGGCTTCGTGATCTACTCGACGAGCTGGGCGTCAGCCAGGCCACCTTGGTCGGTCAATCGCTCGGCGGCGGCGTTGCTATGCAGTTCGTCTACCAGCACCCCGATTACGCCAAGCGGTTGATCCTGATCAGCAGCGGCGGGCTGGGGCCCGACGTCGGCTGGGTGCTGCGGCTGCTGTCGGCGCCCGGTGCGGAGCTGGTGTTGCCGATCATCGCTCCCAAGCCGGTGCTGTCCGTCGGCAACCGGCTGAGGTCGTGGCTGAAGAGCGCCGGCATCCAGTCTCCGCGCGGGGCCGAGCTGTGGAGCGCCTACTCGTCGCTGTCCGACGGCGAGACGCGGCAATCGTTCCTGCGGACGCTGCGATCGGTCGTGGACTACCGCGGGCAGGCGGTCAGCGCGCTCAGCAGGCTACGACTGCGGGAGGACCTGCCGGTCATGGCGATCTGGGGCGAGCGCGACGGCATCATCCCCGTCGACCACGCGTACGCGGCGCACGAGGCCCGCACCGACGCCCGGCTGGAAATCCTGCCCGACGTGGGTCACTTCGCACAGGTCGAGGCGCCGAACCAGGTGGTGGAGCTGATCGAAGACTTCATCGCGACCGGCGACCGCCACGAGACGGACAGCACCCAATTGCACATGTGAGCCCGAAGGGGCGGCCAACGTAATTGCCCTTCCCCGGGCGTGCCGGCCGTAAAATTCATGGCGATGCGCAAAGCCGCGCCTTCCATGCTCCCGCCGGGGCCCGCGCTGCCCCGGGCATTACAGGCCGCGTTGATGCTGCACCGCGGGTCGCACTTCGTTGCCGCCTGCCGGCGACGTTATGGGAACGTCTTCACGCTGCGCGTCGCCGGGATGGGCACGCTGGTGTACTTGGCCGACCCGGCCGACATCAAGACGGTGTTCGCCGGCGACCCGCGCGTTTTCCACGCCGGGGAAGCGAATTCGATACTGAGCGGGTTGCTGGGTGAAAGCTCGCTCTTGGTGATCGACGACGATGTCCACCGAGACCGGCGGCGGCTGATGCTGCCGCCCTTTCATCGGGACGCCGTCGCTCGACAAGCCGGGCAGATGGCCGACATCGCCGCCGCCAAGATCGCCGAGTGGCCGGTGGGGAAGAGCTTCGCGGCCGCTCCCAAGATGTCGGAGATCACCCTTGAGGTCATCCTGCGGACGGTCATCGGCGCCACGGATCCGGCCCGGCTCGCCGGCCTGCGCGCGATCATGCCCAGGCTGCTCACCGTGGGCCCCTGGGCGACTCTCGCGCTGGCCAGGCCGGAGTTGCAGCGCTACCTCCCATGGCGGTCGCTGCGTCGGCGAATGGCCGAGGCGGACCGGCTGCTCTGCGCGGAGATCGCCGAGCGCCGCGCCGATCCCGATCTGGCCGACCGTACCGACGTGTTGGCCATGCTGGTCCGCGCCGACGAGGGCGGGCACCCGATGTCCGATCGTGAGCTGCGGGATCAGCTGATGACGTTGCTGGTGGCCGGGCACGACACCACCGCGAACGGATTGTCCTGGGCGCTCGAGCGGATGACCCGCCATCCGGCCGTGTTGGCCAAGGCCGTGGCCGCCGCCGAGGCCAGCGCCGCCGGTGATCCGGCCGGAGACGAGTACCTCGACGCGCTGGTGAAGGAGACATTGCGGATCCGCCCGGTGGTCTTCGACGTGGGGCGGGTGCTCACCGAACCGGCCGACGTGGCCGGTTACCGCCTGCCGGCCAAGGTCATGGTGGCACCCGGAATCGGGTTGGTACACACCAGCTCCGCGGTGTATCCGGACTCGCACCGATTCGACCCGGACCGCATGCTGGGCGCCACTCTCACGCCGACGACGTGGTTCCCGTTCGGTGGCGGCAACCGCCGCTGTCTGGGCGCCGGCTTCGCTTCGGTGGAGATGCGCGTGGTGTTGCGCGAGATTCTGCGCCGGGTCGAGCTGTGCACCACGACCGCGGCCGATGAACGCCAGAGGCTGAAATTCGTTGTCCTGGTGCCACATCGCGGCGCCCGCATTCGCCTGAGGGCGATCAAGGACGTCCCCGCCGCGGCTTGAACAACTCCCACTGCGCCGGATGGTCGGTGCAGGCCATCATGCCCTGCGTGATCGAATTGCGGGTCGTCTCGTTGCCCGCGACGGCCAGCGCGACCACGAACATGCCGAACTCCATCGGGCGCTGCCGGTCCCACCGGATCGGTTCCGTGGCGCGCAGTTCGGCGAAACTCCGGCACCGGCAGCCGAATCTTCCTGGCGACTATTGGGATCGGTAGCAAACCCGACGTGTCCTACTGCCATAAAGCCGAGCCCTGAAGAAAAGAAGCCTTCATGAAAATCACAGCGATAATCGCGACCGGTCTGGTCGCCGGCGCGCTGGCGGCGGCCGGTTGCGCGCAGGCCGAGGTCGCGGCGCCCGCCCCGATCCGGTTCTACGCGACGGCCCCGGCCCCGGCCCCGCAGCCCGATCCCGAGGCGGAGGTCGCGGAGCTGCAGTGGCAGGTGAACGACCTGCACGACAACTGGGACAACCTCACACCGGCGCAACGCCAGCAACGGCTGGCACAGCTGCAGCAGCAGTCCACCACGGTGTCCAACGATGTGCAGAACCTGCCTCCCGCCCAACGGCCCGGCGTCGAATTGCGGTTGTTGCAAACCATGCTTGCGCTGTTCGACCTGGTGCGAAAGGCCCAGGGGCCCAACCAACCGTGCTATTTCCCGGCGTGCCTGCCCGGCCTCTGAAACCCGTCGGTGTGAAACTCGGTCGCGGCGGTTTCGCGCCCGCCGAGGTTGGTGGCCGCGGTCACGATGGCCCGCTCGATCTGCCGCAGCGCGTGCACCGCGGTGAGGAGCCGGCGGGTGTCGGGCAGCGGTCGCACCGGTGATCCGGCTTCGCCGTCCCGCTGTCGGGCCAGCGTCTCGGCGGCGTCGAGCTCGTCGGCGGCCGACACCATGGTCGGCGCGCGGCCACTGCCGATCGCGGCGGCCAGCGCGTCGATGTTGCGCCGCGTCCGGGCCGCGGCAGCCGAGAAGGCTTGGGCCAGTTCGAAGGTGAGCGGCTGCGCTCCCACCGGGTCCAGATAGCGCTCGCTGCTGCGTGCCAGGCTGCGCCCGTACCGGTCGCACGCCGCGAAGATGCGCAGGGCGCGGCGAATGCTGCGCCGGCCCGCAAGGCCGGCGACGCCCGCCAGCAGTGGCTTGGCGGTAACGCGGAACTGCTGCAGGTCCCGGTCCAGCTGGCGTGCCTGCTCGGACGGGCTCCCGCTCGCGTCCGCACCGAGCATGGTCGCGGTGGACGCCTCGATCAGTCCCGACAGGTTGCCCAGGAACGTGCGGGTGTCATCGCGGATCGCTTCCCGGGTGTGCGTCGGCAGCACGACGACGGCCACCGTGGCCCCGATCACCGCGCCCAGGGCGGTCTCTTCGATCCGCAACATCAGCACGCCGAACGAGAATTGGCCGAGCAAGCCGTACAGCAAAGCCAGCATCGTGGTGATCCAGAAGGTCATCAGGCTGTAGGTGACGGTCATGAAATAGAAGGCGCAGAACAGGCACACGAAAATGCCGGCGAGGGCGGCCGTCTTGTCGCCGGCCAGCAGCGTGGCCACCAGCACGCCGCACGGTACGCCCAGCAGGGTGCCGAGCATGCGCTGCCATCCTTTGGTCAGGGTTTCGCCCCACGAGTTGGTGCCGGCGAAGATGACGAACGCGGCGATCACGGCCCAGTACCAGCGTGCGTGCGACACCAGCTCGCCCGCGACGATGGCGAGCGACGCGGCCACGGCGACCTGGATGGCTTGCCGGGTGGTCGGCCGGAGCCCCTGCGGTGGTTCCTCGTCAGCGGGCTCGGCGGGCGCGTCCGGGGGCGCGCCGTCCGAGGCCGGCGGCCGCTCGCTGTCCGTACTCTCCAAGGCCACATCGCCGGTCGCCGCGCGATCGACGATGGCCCGCACGTCGGAAGTCGCTGTGGCGGCGTTGATGATCGCCAGCGCGAGGCGGCGCACCGCGGCGCTGCCCGGGTCATCAGCACCGGCGGCGCCGCGCTGCTCGTCCAGCAGCCGTTGCGCACGCGCGGCGGCTTGCCGGAGGCCGTCGGGCTCGGGCAGGCGGATGGCCCGCGCGAGCCGCGAGAGCACGTCGACGAGCGCGACCCGGGTCGGGGCGGGTATCGCGCTCGGGTCCTGCGACATGAGTGCCGCGGCCCGCCGCCCCGCCGTCGCCACCCATTCGATGGCCAGCTCGGCGTCCAGCAGCCACGGGGCCAATTGTTCGGCGGTGACGCCCGGCCACAGCACGGCGGGGTCGGCCTTGTCCTCGATCTGGCTCTGCACCATCAGGGCGGTCTCGTTGAGCCGGGTGGTGCGCGCCCGCATCCGGCGGCGGCGCCGTTCGTCGAGGCGGCCGGTGCGGACGGCGTCGGCGGTGGTGTCGACGACGATCGCCATCCGCGCCCGCAACGCCCGGACGGTCGCTCGCAGCACGCGCTCCGGCCGATCGGGCATGACGTAGGTGGTCATCACGAACGTGCACACCGTGCCCACCGCGACCGCCCCGATCATCCAGGGCAGCTCCGAGACGCTCGCGCGCAGATACAGCGTGAAGAAGTAGGACATGAACGCGACCATGCCCAGCGCCCGGCCGCGGGCCCCGAAGCGGCGGATGTAGGCGGCGGCGAACACGACGAGCACGAACACCGCGTCGCTGAGCACCTGGTGGGGCGCGAGCGCCGCCGCGGCCGTGATGGACACGGCGGCGGGCACGGGCAGCAGCGCCATGGTGATCCGCTGCTGCCGCGGGTCCGGCTCGTTGACCGATCGCGAGGCGACCATCGTGATGACGACGCCCAGCAACGCGACGGTCAGCGGTTGTCCGGTCGCCCGGGTCAGGACATAGAGGGCCAGCAGGGAACAGCCGAGCGCGGCCGTCGTCCGCGTCGCCATGCGCAGCCGCAGCAGACCGGGATCCGAGCCGATCACCCAGTTGCGGGCCTGTTCGTAGAAGTCGGTGATCGCCACGCCCCCTTCTGGCCTGTTGAACCCATCATGATTACCCGAACTTCGGCACCAGCTAGTCTTCGACATCGTGACAGCGCCCACGCGGGCCACGCTTGCCGACGGCCGTGACCTGCTCTTCTTCGCGCTGCCGGGGCACCGTCCGGCGCCGGTCGAAGACCGCAGGCCGCTGCCGCCTCGCGACGGCCAGCGGTCCGAGCTGCGGTTCGACCAGACGACGGGGCAATGGGTGATCGTCGCTTCGCTACGCCAGGACCGCACCTACAAGCCGCCCCCGGACCAGTGCCCGCTATGCCCCGGCCCGACCGGACTGACCAGCGAGGTGCCCGCGCCGGACTACGACGTGGTGGTGTTCGAGAACCGGTTCCCCAGCCTGTCCGGCGCAGGCGCGGCGCTCCCGCCCGCGGGTGACGGCTTCGTGTCCGCCCCGGGACACGGCCGCAGCGAGGTGATCTGCTTCTCCAGCGACCACACCGGCTCCTTCGCGGGGCTTCAGGCCGCGCACGCCCGGTTGGTCATCGAGGCGTGGCGGCACCGCACCGGCGAGCTGTTGGCCACCCCGGGCATCGAGCAGGTGTTCTGCTTCGAGAACCGCGGCGAGGAGATCGGGGTGACGTTGACCCACCCGCACGGCCAGATCTACGGCTATCCGTATCTGACGCCACGCACCGCCGCCATGCTCGGCCAAGCGCGCGAGCACCGAATGCGCCACGACACCAACCTCTTCGGCGACCTACTCGCGGGCGAAATCGCCGACGGCAGTCGAATCATCGCGCGTGATGACAGGTTCACCGCCTTCGTGCCCTTCGCCGCGCGGTGGCCGGTCGAGGTGCACATCTACCCGAACAGGTTCGTGCGCAACATCACCGAACTCGACGAGGACGAACGGGACGGCTTCGCACGGCTCTACCTGGACGTGCTGCGGCGATTCGACCGGATGTATTCGGCACCGCTGCCCTATATTTCGGCGTTGCACCAATACGCCGACACCGACGCGCAGGCCGACGGCTACTTCCACGTCGAGCTGATGTCGATCCGGCGCAGCGCCAACAAGCTCAAGTACCTGGCGGCCTCCGAGTCGGCGATGGACGCTTTTATCAGCGATGTCACGCCCGAGAGCGTGGCCCGGCGGCTGCGCGAGCTTGGATGACGGTCCGCTACGCCGCGCCCGGGCGGGTCAACCTGATCGGGGAGCACACCGACTACAACCTGGGTTTGGCGCTGCCGATCGCCTTGCCGCAGCGCACGGTGGTGACGTTCGCGCCCGACGGCGGCGATGCCATCACCGTGGTCAGCGACCGCGCGGACGGGCCGGTGCGCATCGCGCTGGACACCGCCCCCGGTGACGTGTCGGGCTGGGCCGCCTACGTGGCCGGGGTGGTGTGGGCGCTGCGGCAGGCCGGCCATCCGGTGCCCGGCGGCGCGATGCGCATCACCAGCGACGTGGAGATGGGGTCGGGACTGTCGTCGTCGGCGGCGCTGGAGTGCGCGACGCTGGGCGCGATCGCGGCGGCCGCCGGGGTGCGCATCGACCGCCTGGAGCAGGCGCGGCTGGCCCAGCGCGCCGAGAACGACTACGTCGGCGCCCCCACGGGCCTGCTCGACCAGCTGTCGTCGCTGTTCGGGCGGCCCGCGACGGCGCTGCTGATTGATTTCCGCGGCCTGACGGTCCAGCCGGTGGCCTTCGACCCGGACGCGGCCGGTGTCGCGCTGCTGTTGATCGATTCGCGCGCCCGCCACAGTCACGCCGGGGGCGACTATGCCGCGCGCCGCGCGTCGTGCGAGCGGGCGGCCGCGGACCTCGGGGCGTCGTCGTTGCGGGATGTCGAGGACCGGGGCCCGTCCGCCGTCGCCGCTGTCCGCGACCCCGTCGACGCCCGCCGGGCCCGCCACGTGCTGAGCGAGAATCGGCGAGTGTTCGATTGTGTTGCTGCGCTTAGTGATTCGGACTTCGTTGCGGCCGGACGGATCTTCTCCGCCTCGCACGCCTCCATGCGGGACGACTTCCAGATCAGCACCGAACACATCGACCTGATCGCCGACACCGCGGAGCGGGCCGGCGCGCTGGGCGCGCGGATGACCGGCGGCGGGTTCGGCGGCTGTGTGATCGCGCTGGTGCCGTCCGCCCGCACCGGCGCCGTCGACGAGGCGGTGCGACGCGCGGTGCGCGACGCCGGTCTCGAGCCGCCGGTCATCACCCGAACCCGCGCCGCGGCCGGTGCGGGGCCGTGCGAGTGAGCTGGCGGCGTTCAATCTGCTCAAGTCCCTGTCTCAGGTGCACAACATGAAGCTGGGAGAGCTCGCCCGCCGAGCAGATCGCGAAGGACTTTTGCGAGGTCGGCAGTGAGGTCGCCACGTCGCGCTCACGGATCGAGCGGCGACTGCTCACCGCGGACCCGCGGGCCTCGGGCACCGACGACTGAGCGGCTATTGCACCGGGCTCAGGCGTACCGCTGCCAGGTGCATCCGGTCGACCGCCTCGGCGAACTCGTCACGCGTCGGTATGCAGTGATCGCGGAACTTGAGCCCGATCATCCGCTGCGCGCGCTGGACGCCGTAGGACTCGGCGCAGCGCAGGAAGAGGTCGGACACGGCAGCGCGGTCGCGGATGAGCTCGCCGTGCATCGCGGTCGTCTTGCCGTCGTAGACAACCTGAGCGGGTGCGCCGTCGCGGAAGTTCTGCTTCCAGGAGGCGCCGGTCAGCGCGTAGAGCTGACCGTCAATCACGTGGGCGCTCAACGGAAGTGAGAACGGCCGGCCCGTTTTTCGCCCGGTGAAGCTCAGCACCATCAGCTGCTTGCGGGCGGGGCCGGCGAGTGGGGTGCGCAGCAGGAAACCCATCAGCGGGTTGACGATGCGCATCAGCGCCGACGGGGGATGCCCGGCCTCTATCTGATACGACTGCTCGGCCATGCGCTTACGGTAAGGCCAATCGGGTCCCGCAGCCTAGGCCTGCCAGGGACGCCGCCGCGGGAGCGGCCTCGCGACGGCGGCACGGTCGCCGGTCAGGGCGTGATGGTGGTCTGGTCGTCGATGATGTTGGTGGCGTCCATCAGCGGGCCCTGGTCGGCCTGCGGGCCCTCGGCGTTGAGCTGCAGCACGTAGACCGCGCCCTGGCTGGGGATCACCACCGTCTTCTGCGCGATGACGCGGGTGGTGCCGTCCTTCTGATACGTGCCGCCGAGCTGCCAGGCCTGGAAACCGCCGAGCGTGGACGCCTTGCCGTCACCGTTGCCCTGGTATCCGGGCAGGTTCTGCACCTCGCCCGGGGCGTACTGGATGATCTTGGCCGGGTCGACGTTGCCGGAAAGCCTGGAGAACAGCGCCGAGACCGTGGGCGGGTCGCCGGGCTTGCTGGGCTGGGTCATCACGATGCCGCCGTACGACGTGCCGGCGTCTTGGTTGAGCTGCCAACCGTTGGGCACCGGCAGGTCGACGCTCGGGCCCGGATCGCCGTGGTGAACGGGAGTCTCCGCGATGTGGTTGTCCCTCACGTAGTCGGCGATGGTGTACTTGGCCTTGGCGCCCGGTGCCGCGCTGGTCGCCGACGACGAGGTGGATGTCGAGGTGGACGTGGTCGTCGATGTCGTCGATTGATTGCCGGATTTGTGGTCGCTGCCGCAACCGACGAGCGCCAAACTCAGCGCTACGGAAATGGTTGCTGTCGTCAAATGTTTCATCGATCCGATCTCCCGAAAATTGGGGCCGGTACCAGCACCGGCCACGCCGAGATGACAGTAGCCGAAATGGCACGCGAGTTTGCCGATATCTTTTGAACATTTCGCCGCCACGGTGATCGCCCGCAAATCGTTATCCAATTCGGTCGGAAAAGTGCCCACTCAATTCACCGTTGTCCAGTAAGAGACAGGTATGCGAGCACGAAGGACCATCGTCGCGATCCTCGCGGCGTCGGTCGTCTTCATGGCGTTCATCGCCGCGGCGCCGCCGATGGCCTACGACGGCGAGCCCGCACTGGTGACCAACCCCGTCGACCACGTCGCCACGCTGATCGGCACCGGGACGGGCGGCCAGACGGTGGGGGAGATCAACAACTTCCCGGGCGCCACCGTGCCGTTCGGCATGGTGCAGTACTCGCCGGACACCGTGGGCAACTACGCCGGCTACAACTATGACAACCCGCGCGCGAGCGGGTTCAGCATGACCCACGCCTCGGTCGGCTGCGCGGCGTTCGGCGACATCTCGATGTTGCCTACCACCAACGGAATTGGCGCACAACCCTGGAAGTCATGGGAGCGAATCGCCCACGACGACACCGAACAGGGCGTGCCGGGCTACTACAGGGTGCGGTTCCCGGAGACCGGGGTCAAGGCCGAACTCACCGCGACGACGCGCACCGGTGTCGGCCGGTTCAGCTACCCACGCAACGGCCGCCCCGCCCTGCTGCAGGTGCGGTCCGGCGCATCGCTGGCGGGCAACTCCCGGGCTACCATCCAGATCGGCGAGGACAACACGACGATCACCGGTTGGGCCACGAGCGGCGGATTCTGCGGCAAGAACAACACCTACACGGTGTATTTCGCGATGAAGTTCAGCCAGTCGTTCACCGCCTACGGGGCGTGGGACGGCTTCGCGGTTTATCCGGGTGCCCGCAGCGCGAATTCGCCGTACAGCGGCGGATACGTGCAGTTCCCGGCGGGCGCGGTGCTCGAGGTGCGAACCGCGATCTCCTACGTCGGCATCGACGGGGCGCGGGAGAACTTGGCCGCCGAGGGCGGCGCGAGCTTCGACGACGTGCGGGCCGCGGCGTCGAGGGAATGGAATGCCAGCCTGTCTCGCATCGCCGTCGCCGGCCGCAACGTCGATAACCTGAACACCTTCTACACCTCGCTGTACCGATCCCTCCTGCACCCCAACACCTTCAACGACGCGGACGGGCGCTACCTGGGGTTCGACAACGCCGTGCACACCGTGGCCGCGGGGCGCACGCAGTACGCCAACTTCTCCGACTGGGACACCTACCGATGTCTGGCGGCGCTGCAGGCGCTCCTTTTCCCGGACCGGGCCGGCGACATGGCCCAGTCGCTGGTGAACGACGCCGAGCAGAGCGGCGCGCTGCCCCGCTGGGCCTTCGCCAACGCCGCGACCGCGGAGATGAGCGGAGACAACGTGGTACCGCTCATCGTGAACTTCCACGCGTTCGGGGCCGAGAACTTCGACACCCGAACGGCCCTGCGCTACATGGTGATTGCGGCCACGAAGGGCGGGGACGGGCTCAACAAGTACGTCGAGCGCCCGGGCATCGCCACCTACCTGGAGCGCGGCTATGCGCCTTTCACGTTGGAATTCGGTCTCGACGGTTGGATCGCCGACGCATCGATCACGCTGGAATGGTCGGTCGACGACTTCGCTATCTCGCGGTTCGCCGACGCGCTCGGCGAGGACGCCACGGCCGCCGAATTCCAGGCCCGATCGCAGTATTGGCAGAACCTGTTCAACCCGAGCACCGGTTACGTCTCCCCGCGCAGCTGGACCGGCTTCTTCCGCGACGGCCCGGGTTTCGTCGAGCCGCAGTCGAGTTTCGGCCAGATCGGTTACGACGAGGGCAACGCCGCGCAATACGTCTGGTTGGTGCCGCACAACGTGGCCGGCCTGGTGACCGCGCTCGGCGGCCGCGACGCGGTGGCCGCGCGCCTCGACGCCTTCACCGAGAAACTCAACGTCGGGCCCAACGAGCCCTACCTGTGGGCCGGCAACGAACCGGGCTTCGGGACGCCGTGGCTGTACAACTACATCGGTCAGCCATGGAAGACGCAGCGCACCGTCGACCGGGTGCGCGGGCTCTTCGGCCCGACGCCCGACGGCGAGCCAGGCAACGACGATCTGGGCGCGATGGCCAGCTGGTATGTCTGGGCGGCGCTGGGCCTTTACCCGAGCACACCCGGAACGGCGATCCTCACCGTCGGCGCGCCGCTTTTCGACCGCGCGGTAATCGCGCTCCCGGGCGGCAAAACCATCCGGATCTCGGCTCCCGGCGCGTCCGGCCCGTACCACCTCAAGTACGTCAGCGGCTTGCGCGTCGACGGCCGCGCCACCGATGACACGTGGCTGCCCGAGTCGTTCATCCGCACCGGCGGCGAACTGGCCTTCTCGCTGGTCGCCTACCCGGACAGGCGTTGGGGCACAAGCGAATCGTCCGCACCGCCGTCCTTCGGCGCGGGCGCCTCGGCGGTGACCGTCAACGTCCCCAACCCGGTCGTCACGATCGCGCCCGGAAGCAAGGGCACGGTGAGACTCGACGCGCAACGGATGCGCGGCGACGGCGGTTACACGATCACCGGCGCCGCCTCGGACCGCGGGATCACCGTGACGCCGACGGTGGGCAAGTTCTCCGCCGACGGGTCGGCGACCGTCGACGTTCCGATCGTGGTCGCACGGTCGGTGCCCGAGGAGTACTACCTGGTGAACCTGACCTCCAGGGTGGGCGAAAGCGCCCGCGCCTCAACGGTTCTCGTGGTCGTGCAGGCCGGAAGCGAGTGAGCGTGCCCAGCGTCCGTTAGATCATCTCGTTCTTGGTCAACCACCGCATGACCGGCCAGCCGACGAACACGGGCAGCCAGCAGGTGAGCACCCGGTACAGCAGCACGGACGGCACGCCGACGGCCGCCGGTACGCCGAAGGCGGCCAGGCCACCGATCAGCGCCGCTTCGACGGCGCCGACGCCGCCGGGTGTCGGCGCGGCCGAGGCCAGGGTTCCGCCGACCATGGTGACCACGGTGACGGTGACGAACGTGGTGCCGCCACCGAAGGCTTCGACGCTGGCCCACAGCGCCAGGGCCGCGCCGAGAGTCGTTCCCGCGCAACCGAGCAGGATCAGCGCCAGTCGCCGCGGCTCGCGGGCCAGCTTGACCAGGTCGCCGGTCACCTCGTTCAGCTTCGGGCGCACCTCGGTGGCCAGCCAGCGCCGCGACTTCGGCACGAACAGCAAGGTGCCGAGGATGCCCAGCGCGACGCCCCCGATCAGGTACAGCATGGTGGCGCTGGGCACGAAGTGTGACAGGTGCATCGACGCGCCCGCGACCACGCTGAAGAAGATCAGTAGGAACAGGTGCGCGATCACCTGAACGGCCTGCTGCAGCGCGACCGCCGCGGTGGCCCGCATCGCCGACAGGCCGCTCTTTTGCAGGTACCGCGTGGACAGCGCGAGCCCACCCACGCCGGCGGGCGTGGTGGTCGCGGCAAAGGTGTTGGCCACCTGGACGAATGACAGCCGCCAATAGTTGACCGTCCCATCGGTGCAGGCCCACAGAGCCGCGGCGGCGCCCAGGTACGTCAGGGCCGACACCGCCAACCCGAGCAGCGCATACCACCAGTTGGCGGACCTCAGCTGGGAGAAGAACGTGGGTGCGGTGCTGATGAAGGGATAGGCGACGTAGACCAGCGCCCCGAAGAGCACCAGCTGAATCAGCTGGCTGCGAGTGAACCGGGTGATGGTCTCGGTCTTGATCTGGTCGGCCCCGGTCTGCCGCTTCACCTCCGCGCGGGCGGCCGAAATGACGGCGCCCGCATCCGAGACGGACTTCCGGATGAGCCGCGGCACAGCCACTTTCGTCAATCGACGCGACGCGCTCAGGATGGTGTCCCTGTCGAACGCATCGATCGCTGCGGCCACCGCCGATTTGGGGTCGTACAGGGCGGAGGTGGTCACCAGCAGCTGCGCGATGTCGGATTGCAGTTGAGCGTCGGTGGCGCCGTATTCGGCGTTGTGAAAGCCCCCGAAGCGCACGTCGCCGCCCTCGACGGTGATTTCGTTGCCGCGCAGGTCGCCGTGCGCGATCTGCTGGTCGTTGAGGCTCCGCAGCGCTTCCCACACCCGGTCCACGGGCGTCGACTGCGCGCAGCGAGTCAGCGGCAGGCCGTGGGGTGGCATGTGCGAGTAGAGAATCCAGCCACGGTCGAGGGTGGCGACGGCGATCGTCGAGGTGTTGGCCAGGTCCACCTCCCCGATGGCGATCGTCATCAGCGCGCGGTGCTCGACGGCGCGGCGCATCGAGGTCACCAGGGGTGCGGTCTCGGTATCGCGCAGCCGCAGCTTTATCCAGAGTTGCCGCAGTGTGCCGCCGCTGCGCTGATGCGGTCCGTACAACTCGACGACCGCGGCGCCGTCGGGCTCCTCGCATCCGGCCGAAAGGACCAGCGGGCCGCGGCCGGCCGGCCGGACCACGGTGAGCCGGGTGACCACGAACCCGCGCCTGGCCATCGCTCGCACCGCGGCCTCCAACGGCACCTCCAGCGCGGGGGTCCCGACCACCAGCACCACCAGCGAGCCGACCAGCCAGCCGACCGCCAGGCCCAACAGGGCGCGCGCCGGCACGATCGCGCTGACCACCAGGTGAATCGGCACGAACGCCAGCAGCAGCGCCCACCACCAACGCCGCCAGCGCGCGGGTAGCCAGGGTCCCGAGACGGTCAGCACCGCCGCCAGCATGCCGATCCAACGCGGGTCGTCAAGGAACTGGCCCAACACGGTCTGCAGCCGTTCGGACAGGTCGAAGTGCCAGCGCGGCGCCGAAAACCCGTTGCCGCCGATCGACAGCGGTAACGCCGCGAGCACAGCGGCGGCCGCGTAGGCCCCGAGCAGCTTCCACTGCCGGCCGACGACCAGGCCGATCAGGATCATGAACGGCAGGGCCAGGATCGCCACGCCGTACGCGAGGTACACCAGGTCGGACTGCCGCGGGGAAAGCACGCCGACGATCTGCGAGATGGACTTTTCCAGCGCGTCCCACTGCGGCCGGGTGATCAGCGAACTCGTGATCACCACGGCGAGGAAGGTCGCGCTGGCCGCGAGCCGCAGGATGTCGTTGGTGCGCCGGGTCAACGGCTGCAGCAAGCTGCCGGAAACGCTGACCTCGCGCCCGTCGACTCGCATGGTGATCCTTCGGATCCGTTCGGCGCCGCAAACAATTGCCGCTTGCCGGCTCGCCGACAACTTAACCGGATAGCCGGTTCCGCGACAGCTCCCACCCATCCGGTGCGCGTACGGTCGAGTATGTAGGCGAACTATCGATTCGGGGGACGCGCGTGGCCAGGACCGAGAACGACAGCTGGGAGATCACCGAGAGCGTGGGGGCGACGGCGCTGGGCGTGGCGTCGGCGCGCGCCGCGGAGACGCGAAGTGAGAACCCGTTGATCTCCGACCCGTTCGCGCAGGTCTTCCTCGACGCCGCCGGCGACGGGGTGTGGAACTGGCACTCGGCCCCGCAGTTGCCGGACGAACTCATCGAGGCCGAACCCGAGTTGCCGCTGCAGATGCAGGCGATGGTCGGTTACATGGCCTCGCGGACAGCGTTCTTCGACGAGTTCTTCCTCGCCGCGACGCGCGCCGGCATCCGCCAGGCGGTGATCCTGGCCTCGGGTCTGGACGCGCGGGCATGGCGGCTGCCCTGGCCGGACGACGGATGCGTCTACGAGCTGGATCAGCCCCGGGTGCTGGACTTCAAATTGTCGACGCTGACCGAACACGGCGCAGAGCCCGCGTGCAATCGGATCGCCGTCCCGGTGGACCTGCGCCAGGATTGGCCGACGGCCTTGCGCGAGGCGGGTTTTGACTCGTCAGCACCCAGCGCGTGGTCCGCCGAGGGGCTGATGCCCTACCTGCCGGCCGCCGCCCAGGAGCTGCTGTTCGAGCGTGTGCACGGGCTCACCGCACCCGGCAGCCGGGTGGCCGTGGAGGCGCTGGGGCCCAAGTTCTGTGATCCCGAGTTCCGCGCCAGGCGCCGCGAGCGGATGGACCGGGTCCGCGCGCTGATGGCGCGGGTGGACCCGGACCGGCAGGTGCCGAGGACCGACGAGCTGTGGTACTTCGAGGAGCGCGAGGACGTCGGCGACTGGTTCCGCCGCCACGGCTGGAGCGTGACGGTCACGCCGGCCGACGAGCTGATGGCCGGCTACGGGCGCACGGCGGCCAAGGAGGTCGCGGACGCGGTGCCGGGAAACCTGTTCGTGGCCGCGGAGCGCCCCGCTTAGCCCTCCCCGGCTTTTCGGCTGGCGCGCCAATTCCGGTATCCGCGCCGCGCGGCGAACGCGCCGACGATGGCGGTCACGCACCACACCGCGATCGCCGCGTAAGCCAATGGCGACGACCCGTTGCCGATCGACGCGCCCAGCGCGGTGTAGACGAACGCGCGCGGTACCGAACCGACGAACGAGCCAATGACCATCTGCCACAAGGGCACCCCGAACGCCCCGAAGGCGTAGGACGCGAGCGCATCGGAGAGGCCGGGGACGAATCGCTGCCCGACGACCGCCCACAGCCCGCGGCGCTCGATCAGCGCGTCGATGCGGTCGGTGCGGTCGGCCCCCAGCAGCGCCCGGGCGCTGTCGCGCCCGGCCCGCCGGCCGATCAGGCTCGCGACGATCGCGGTGCCGACCGTCGCGCCCAGCGTGACGAAGATGCCGAGTAGGGGACCGAACAGCAGCCCGCTGGCCGCGGCCAGGACCGAGCCCGGCACGAACACGGCCCCGAGCACGGCCGACGCCACCACGTAGGTCGGCGGGGCCGCGGGACCCGTCGCCGAGACCACGCGCCGCACCTCCTCCACGTGGACGACGCGCGCGATCGCCACCAGGTAGAACATCAGGAGCAGGAACGCGACGAACACGCCGAGCCGCACGATATGGGCGCGCCGGGATGCGGGCTCCGGTGTCGGCGCGGAATTGCCTTCGCTGTCGTCCATGCTGACCGTCGATTCTTCCGCACCGTGCCCGGCCGTCGTAGAGTGCCACACATCAGGGAGTTGCATACCTGTGAGAGGCGTTCCCCGAGATGTCCGAGCACCCTGAACCGCCGCGGGGCAAGCGGATCGTCGTCTGCCTCGACGGCACCGCCAACCAAATCGGGGCCGGCAACCTCACCAACGTCGCCAAGCTGTTCGAGATGCTGGACAAGGACGATGGCCAGCTCGCTTACTACGACCCCGGCGTCGGCACGCTGGCGCCCGCGTCGGCGCACTCGTCGCTGTCGCGCACGATCGACCTACTCACCCAGAAGGCCTTCGGCCTGGGCCTGAAAGGCAATGTGGCGCAAGCCTACCGATACGTGATGCAGCATTGGCGCCCAGGCGACGCGCTCTACATCTTCGGCTTCAGCCGCGGCGCCTACACCGCGCGCGCGTTGGCCGGCATGTTGCTGCGGCCGGGATTGCTGCGGCCCGGCTCGGAGAACCTGCTGCCGTACGCGGTCGAAAAGTACGCCATCAACCGGTATTTCACCCAGGACGAGTACGCCCACTGGGCCGAGTTCGCCCGTGCGTTCTGCTGGCGCACCGAGGGCGAGCCGCTGTTTTCGACCGTGCGGCAAAACAGCCCGAATCAGGTGTGGCACCACGCGGTGCCGATCGCGTACCTCGGTCTCTGGGACACGGTCAAGGCGGCCGGGTTCCTGCGGTTCGGCAACCTGCGCTGGCCCTACACCCGCTCGCTGCCGAACGTCGCGCGCATCCGCCACGCCGTCTCGATCGACGAACGGCGCCGTCCCTACCGCGAATACCTCGTCGAACGCCATCCGCTGGCGCTGGAGGAACGCTGGTTCGCCGGCGTGCACGCCGACGTCGGCGGCACGTTCATGCCCGATCACCGGCTGGCCACGATCGCGCTGAAGTGGGTCACCGACGGAGTCGCTGGCGAAGTGGCGATCGACGCGGCGGCCTACCGGCAGCAGTGCGCGGCGACAGAAGACTTCGCGGACGCGCCGATCCACCACAATGGCAAGCTCTGGTACCTGGTTGGCTGCCGGCGCCGGCCGATGGGCGCCGATGCGCTGGTGCATCCGAGCGTGCTGGTGCGCCGTCGCGACGACCCCGGCTATTTGCCCGATCTGACCGGAGACGCGCAACGGCGCAGCGCCGACCCGACCGACTGGACGTCGCCCGCGTTGTGAAGGAGAAACCGCCATGGCACTGCGTTCGCTCACCGAGTTGGACCAATACAAAGCCGCGCCGTTTCCGCCCGGCTACCCCGACGACACGCGAACGTTCTACAGTCCGGTCGACCGGGTGCACGAGGCGCTCAAAGCCTTGCTGACGTCGGCCGACAAGAGCATCGTGGTGGCGATGTACGGCTACGACGACGCCGAATTGAATTCGGTGCTGCAGTCGGCGCTGAAGGACGAAAAGATGTATGTGCAAATGAGTCTCGACTCCACCCAAGCCGCGGGGAAATCCGAGCGGGCTCTGTTGGCCCCGTGGCTCAACGACAAGATCGGCAACAGCATCGCCATCGGTCACAGTGAGAAGTCGGCGATCATGCATTTGAAGATGGTGATCATCGACGGTGTCGACGTCATCACCGGTTCGACCAACTGGTCCACCGGCGGAGAATCCAAGCAGGACAACCAACTCAGCGTGATCCGCGACCCGTATGTGTGCGCGGAGGCTCGTTCGCGGATCGACATCATCCACGACGTCATGCTCAAGCAGATGGCCGCCAAGGCGCAATCCGGCGGTGCGCACTAGGGCGACGCCGCCCTCAGGACGTCTGCAGCCGCTGCGCCAGCCCGGTCGCCCGCACCGCCCGGCGTTCGATGGCCGCCCGCACCGACGCCTCGCTTCCGGCCACCCGAACCTTGGCCTTCGCCCGGGTCACGGCCGTGTAGAACAGCTCCCGGGTCAGCAGCCGCGAATCCTCCGGCGGCATCAGCACCGTCACCTCGTCGGCCTGGCTGCCCTGACTCTTGTGGATGGTCATGGCGTGCATGGTCTCGATGTCCGTGAGCCGGCTGGTCGCGAAGCTCAACCTTCCGGTGGCGCCGGCGATGACGGCCCGCAACCCGTCGTCGCCCGCCACGACCACCCCGGTATCGCCGTTGTAGACCTTGAGCCCATAGTCGTTGGCCGTCACCAACAGTGGCCGGCCCGCGTACCAGGGCGACGACGGCTGCTGACCCGTCTCCTCCGTGAGCCAGCGCTCCACCTGTCGGTTCCAGTGCGACGCCCCGTACGGGCCGTGCCGGTGCGCGCACAACAGCCGGTGCTCGTCGAGCGAGGCCAACGCCGCCTCGGGGGCACCGAGGACCGCCGCCTGCCGCACCCGCAGCGCGTGCGGGACCAGCACTGTGCGCAGCCGCTCGGTCGGCCCGTCGGAATCGAGCCACTCGATGTGCTCACCGCCGGCCCGCAACAGCCCCAGCACGCGGTCGGCGTCGCCGACCCGGATCGCCTCGGCCAGCGCGCCGATCGACTCGCCGAATCGATGCGGTGTGCGCAGCGCCGCCACCCGCACGTCCGCTCGCGCCGTCAGCCCGTCCACCAGGTCGGCCAGCACCGCACCGGCCTCCACCGAGGCCAGCTGGTCGGGATCGCCCACCAGGATCAGCCGCGCATCGGGCCGCACCGCCTCCAGCAGCCGGGCCATCATCGTCAGCGACACCATCGACGTCTCGTCCACGACGATGACGTCGTGGGGGAGCCGGTTGCCACGATTGTGCTTGAACCGCACTGACGTATCCGGCCGCGAACCCAGCAGCCGGTGCAGTGTCGTCGCCGGCAGGCCGGCCAGCCGGGCCCGGTCCGCCGCGTCGAGCCTGTGCACCTCGGCGGCCACCGCCTCGGCGAGCCGCGCCGCGGCCTTGCCGGTCGGGGCGGCCAGCGCCATCCGGGGTAGCGGCAGCCCGGCGCTCTCGGCCTGCCCGGCGAGCAGCGCCAGCAACCGCGCCACCGTGGTGGTCTTGCCGGTTCCGGGACCACCCGTCAGCACGGTAACCGCTTGTGAGACGGCGATTTCCGCGGCCGCTCGCTGCTCCTCGTAGCCCGGCGGGAACAGTCGATCCAAGTCCGACGCGTCGGCCCTCGCCCCGGGCGCGGAGAGCGCGAGCAGGTCGGCGCACACCTGCTGTTCCTCGAGCCAGTACCGGTCCAGGTACAGAAGTTCGCCGAACAGCCGCAGCACCGGCGGCGACCCGAGCAGCGGGCTGGCGCGCACGGCGGCCATCCACCCGGCGGGGTCGGGCCACGGCAGGTCGGCGACGCCGACTTGCGCCGCCACCGCCCGCAGGTCCACGCACACCGAACCACTGCGCAGCGCCCGCACCAGCAGCGCGACCGCCAGGGCCACCCCCTCGTCGGGCGCGCCGGCAAGCGCCGTAAGCCGCTGCGCCACATGGACATCGGCGGCCTCGAAGACCCCGGCGTCGGTGTACGTCCGCAGCAAACCCTCGGCGGTGATCGCCTCCAGCGTCACGCGACCCTCCTCCCGTCGAGCAGGTCCGAGAGCTCGGCTATCAACGACGGAGGCGGCCGCCAGCTGAACACTCCTGACGGGTGACCGTCGACCACCGGGGCGACCGCGCCGCACATGCCGCGCACGAACAGGTAGAGGACACCGCCGAGCTGCGCGCCGGGGTCGTAGCCCGGCACGCGCCACCGCAGAAACCGGTGCAGCACAACGCTGTACAGCAACGCCTGCAGCGGATAGTCCGAATGCAGCATCGCCTCGACCAAGCGCGGCCGCTCGTAATCGGCGGACGTCAACGGCCGATCCGGGTCACCGAGCCAGTTCGTCTTGTAATCGACCACCAGATAGCGATGCCGCGCGCCGTCGGGCACGCGCAACACGGCGTCGACCGAGCCGGTCAGGTAGCCGCGCAATGGCTGATCGCCGAGCGGGCGGCTCGCCAGGCGGTCGGCATAAGACGCCAGGGGGTCATCGGCCGGTAGGTGCGCACGCAGCAACGCGCCCATGTCCGCCAGCCGGATCTCGGGCGCCGCGGAACGCAGATCCCCGCCGGCCAGGGGGAATTCGAAGTCCAGCTCGCGTAGCCGGTCCGAGAGCCCGATGCGCCGCAACGTCAGGTCGCCGGCCAGCGGTCCCAGCGGGGTGTCGTGCATCGGCACCATGGCCGCCGCGAGCGCGTCGGGAGGTACGTCGACCGGCCACCACACCGACTGGGTGCGGATGTGCGCCTCGAGCTCGGCGGCCAGATCGGCGGCCAGCGGGTCGGCGGTTTCGAGCACGGCGTGCACCAGCGTGCCGAACTTCGCGCCCATCGGCAGGTCGGCCATCGGCGACGGCACCTCCGGCCCGGAAGCGGTCTGCATCAACGGTATTTCGCCGACCTCGTCGTCCAGCTCGGTGACCTCCGGCTCGCTGCCGACCCCGGCGGCCGCGGAGTTTTCCGCGACCCGGATGAGTCCCGAGTAGGAGGTGCGCCGCCACCCGGTGTCGATGGCGCGGTGAAAGTGGCGGCTGTCGAGGTTGGTTGGCACCGGGTGCGGCGGCACCGACGGCGCGGCGGCCACCACCGACCGCTCGATCACCGGGCCGCCCGCCGCCTCCCATTCGCGCAACCGGTCAAGGGCGTCGTCGTCGAAAATCTTCGCCGGCTCGCAGCGGTCCGGCACGCACGGGTCTCCCGGCCGTCTACCGCGCAGCAGCCGCGACAGCCCGCCGTTGGGTTCGTCGAACGCCGGCGACCACCACGCGACGACCTGCGACTGGGCCCGGGTCAGCGCCACATAGGTCAGCCGGCTGTCGTCGCTGGCGTCCTCCTTGCGGCCCAGTACCTCGACGGCCTTGAAGTCCGGGCTGTCCTTGCCGCCGATGTGCAGGCAGCGCACGCCGGCGTCGTGGAACAACACCACGTCGCGGTCCTGGGTGTTGCGGTTGAACGCGAACGGCAGATACACGATCGGGTATTGCAGGCCCTTGCTGACGAACACCGTCATGATCTGCACGGCGGCCGCGTCGCTGTCCAGGCGCCGGTTGCGTTCTGGCGCGCCGGCGCGTTCCTCGCGCTGCCTGCGCAGCCAGTCGCGCAGCGCCGGCAGGCTGGAGCGCTCGCGGTGGGCGACGTCCTGCAGCAACTGCGCGATGTGCGCGAGGTCGGTCATGTGGCGTTCACCGCCGTGCGCGGACAGTACCCGGTCGGCCATGCCCGAAAGCTGCGCGGCCTCGAAGATGGCGGCCACGCCGCGCTCGCGGGCGTGGCCGGCCCACTCCCGCAGGGTTTCCGCGACCCGGTCGGTCAGCGCGTCGCCGCCGGCCGCCAGCGATTCCGCGGTCTCGCCGAAGAACATGGTGGCCGCCGCGGCGCGCACCATGCCGGGGCGGTGCGGTTGGTCGAACGCCTCCAGCAGGCAGAGCCAGTCCTCGGCCGCGTCCGACCCGAAAACGTCGGAGTCGCCGGTGTAGACCGCCGGCACGCCCGCGTCGCACAACGCTTTGAAGCAGGCGGCCGCATCCTTGTGCTTCTCCACGATCACGGCGATGTCGCGGGCCTGCAGCGGCCTGCCCGCGAACGTCGCGCCGGCCGCCAGCAGGGCGCGGATGTCGGCGGCCAGATCGGCGCCGATGTGGGCCCGCAGCTCGTCGATGGGCAGATTCTGAATACCGCTGCGCCCCAAAGTTTCTCGCTGGACCACCCGCAACCGGAACGGGTCGTTGTGCGGGGCGCCGGCCAGCCGGTGGCCGCGATGGTAGGCGTCGACGTCGTCCACCACGATCGCGGGATCGCCGAGTTGGGCACCCCGCAACACCACCTGCAGGCGCTCGATAAGCGCCGCGTCGCTGCGCCAATTGGTGGCCAGCGTCTTGCGCTCACCCGCCGTCTCGGCCGCCCGAAGATACGTCACGATGTCGCCGCCGCGAAACGCGTAGATGGCCTGCTTGGGATCGCCGATCAGGATCAGCGTGGAGCGGCCGCTGAACGCGCGGTCGAGCACCTGCCATTGCACCGGATCGGTGTCCTGGAACTCGTCGACCATGACGATCGGCCAGCGGTGGTGCATGCGCGCCCGCGCGGGGGAATCCTCGGTGGCCAGCGCGTCGGCGAGCCGGCCCAGCAGGTCGTCGTAGTCCAGAACGCTCAGCCGGCGCTTGCGGGTGTCCAGTTCAGCCAGAACGTCTTTCGCGAACATCACGCAGACGGCCGCCCGCGAACCGGGCTCCGGGTCCCGCGGGCGCAGCTGCGTCGACGGGTTCCTGACGACCTCGCGCGCCAGGCGCAACGCCTCGCGGTAGGCCAGCGCCGGGTCGTCGCGCTCGCGCCCGAAGTGGGCGAGATACAGATCGTCGACGATCTCGACGATCAACTCGTCGAGACTTTCCAGCAGCGTGACATTCGCGGCGGTGTCGCCGGCCACGCCCAGTGACTTCAACACCAGTTGGCAAAACTGGTGGGTGGTGGCGATGGTCGCGGCGTCGAAACCCGCCAGCCCGTCGCGGAGCCGCTGCCTGCGCGCGGCGCGTTCGTCGTCCGTGCCGTCCAGCAGGTATGCCACCAACTGGTTGTCACCGGGGGCCCACGGATCATCGAAAGCCGCCACCGCCTCGACCATTTGGCCGCGCACCCGTTCGCGCAACTCCTGGCTGGCGGCCCGGCCGAACGTGATCAGCAACATCTGGTCAAGCGTCGCGGCGCCCTCGGCGAGGTAGCGGGTTACCAGGCCGGCCAGCGCGAACGTCTTGCCGGTGCCCGCGCTGGCCTGCAGCACCGTGGTCGATCGATCGGCGGGCAGCGGGCCGAGCAGATCGAAGCGCTCCGTCACCTGCCTCATGTCAAGGATTCCTCTCGGCCCGCAGCATCGGCAGCCAGACCCGCGCGGCGTAGGCGCCCAGCCGGGTTTCTTCGCCGTCGAACTCCTCACCCGGGCGCACGGGCCGCATCAGATCGGTCATCCGGGTGTTCTTGCCCCAGGCCCGCACATGGGCCGGCTCCTCGTGCTCGTATTTCCACCGGTATTGCGCCTCGCGCAGTGGATCGTCGCCGCAGTGCCGCGCGGCCGCCCACGCGTAGGACGTCTTGATTGGCAACGGAATCGGCTCCCGGCGGCCCGCGTCGTAGACCACCACCAGCTCGCGCAGCAACGCCACGGCATCCTCGTGCGGCCGTCTGAGCCCCTCCACCCGCGGGGTGGTGCCCCGTTTCGGGCGGCCGATGCACACCGCCGACCAGTCCCGGCCCGGGTTGTGAGCGATCAAGGCCAGCAACGGAATCCAGGACTCGAGCAGGTGCTTGCCGTCCAGCTTGGAGTACGTCACCGACACCAGCCGCTCGCCGTACACCGGCGACACCGTGCCCGTGAGCCGCCGCCCGGACCCCAGATCGATGTCGACGTCGTACGCCCCGGCGTCGGACCCGCGGTATTGCTGCGCCGCCGACGCCAGCAGTGCGGCCTGGTCGCGGACCTCCGTCGCGGTGCGCCAACCCAGTTGGCCGGGCGGCAACGTGCCCCGCCGCCACTCGGCCTGCCGGGCATCGTCCGGCGTCCACCCGCGCAGGATGTCGCCCAGCATCCGGTCGCCGACGGTCCACTCCTCGAGGGCGTCGAGGTCGATGGGCATGGCGTCTTGCACGCCGTCGACATCCCGCGGCAGCGTGAACTCCAGCGCGCGGAAGAAGCCCTTGACCGGGTCCCTGAAGAAGCCGATGAGGTCGGCCAGGATGACGTCGTCCGCGGGCGGTGGCGGCAGCGGTCCCGAGATGAACCGGGGTGCCTCGCCCCGCTCGCCCGCGGCGACCCGGGCGGCCCGCAGCACGGTCGGGTCGAAGCTGAAGGGCACCGTCGGCACCAACCTGCCCGGGATGACGTTGCGAACGTCGAAGGGCTGCAACGGATGTTCGACCACGATGCGCCCGCGAATCCCCTCTCCGGACACCGTCATGTCCAGCGTGTCCAACAGTTCGGCCAGCGGCACCGCCGGCGGCCTCGGCTGGCCCGAGTACTCGTTGACGCCGGTGTAGGTGATCACCAGCTTCTCGGTGGCCGCGCCGATGGCGTCGAGCAGCAATTGCCGATCCTCGGAACGGATGTCGCGTTCGCCGGTCATCGGGTCGCGCGCCAGCGCGTCGTCACCGTCGACGACGCCGAGTCGGGGGAACACCCCGTCGTCGAGGCCGACCAGGCACACCGCCCGGTGCGGCACCGAGCGCATCGGCACCATCGTGCACACGGTCAGGGTGCCGGTGCGGAAGTTGGCCCGCGTCGGGCGCCCCGCGAGGCGCCCGTGCAGCAGCGCCCGGATGTCGGGCAGCCGCAGCACGATGTCGGCCCGCGGCCCGGCGTCGGCCAGCGTCGACGCGAATTCCCTTTGCATCTGGCCGGTCTGCCACTCATCCGCGTCGTCGACACGGGTCAACAGCTCGATCCCGTCGGCCAGCGCGGCCAGCCAGTCGCACAACGGCCGTGTGCCCGTGAGCGAGTCGACCACCAGCTGCAGTCGGGACACGAATTCGGCGAGCTGGCCGGCCAACTGGACGCGGTTGCTGCTGACATCGTCCAGCGGCAGTGTCGCGTCGATCCAGGCGTGCGAGTCGTCGGACATCGCGACGCCGGCCAGCACCCGATCGATACCGAAACGCCAAGTGTTGTGTACGAAGTCGACGTGGTAGGGCCGCCGGTGCTCCTGATCGAACCCCCACCGGATGTTCGCCTGGCGGACCCAGCGGGTGATGGCCTCCAGATCATCGTCGGTGAAACCGAAGCGCGCCCGCACCGGTGCGGCCTCGGCGAAGTCGAGCACCTCGCTGGCCGTCACCCGGCTGCCCGCCAGCGCCAGCAGCCGCGAGGCGACCCCGAGCAGCGGATTGGTTTGCAGCGGTGAGCGATCCGCGAGCCGAACCCGCAACCGGTGCGCGGGATGCGCGCCGCGTACCACGTCGCCGAGCCCGAAGTCGGCGACGATCAGCGGCGCGTACGTCTCGATGTCCGGACACATCACCAGGATGTCGCGCGGCTGAAGCGTCGGGTCGTCCTGCAGCAGGCCCAGCAGTACCTCGCGCAGCACGTCGACCTGGCGCGCCGGGCCGTGACAATTGTGCACCTGCACCGAGCGGTCGTGGTCGGCGAGCGTGCGGCCTTGTGGCCGAACGGTATTCGCCGCGATGTCGGACTGCAGCCAGCCGAGCAGCGTGTCGGGCCGCTCCGGCGCAGGCAGGTACTCGTCGGTGTGCGGACCGGCGGGCAGGGCTCTTTGCAGTTCCCGCAGGTCGCGCCCGAGCGTCGCCAGCAGCGGATGGTGCACGGCGCGGTGGCCGGTGTCGGCGCGGCGCGGGATCGGCCCGCGGGCGCCGGCCAGCGCGCGCCACAGTTCGTCGCTGGGATGCGGCAGCCACAGGTGCAGATCGTGGTGGGCGGACAACGCGTCCAGCAGTTCCACGTCGGTGCTCGCCAACCGGGTGTGCCCGAACAGCGACAGCCGCTCCGGCAGGTCGGCCGGGCCCGCCCGGAGCCGGGTCACGGCCTGCTGATGGCGGACGTGTGGGGGCTCGGCGGGCACGGCGGCCACCAGCGCCCGCCAGAGCTCAGGCTGCCAGGCCAAGTCGGGATCGAGGTCGCCCTGCTCGCCGGCCAGCCAACCGGCGAGCAGCCCCGGACGCTGCCGGGCGTACGAGGCGAACAGACCGGCCAGCCGGCGCGCCACCGAGTAGCGGCGACCGCGGCGCAGCTCGGCCTCCGCCTCCGTCGACGCGAAGTGACCTAAATGCGTTGCCAGCGTGCGGCACCACGGCTCGTCCAGCGAGCAGTCGATCACCTCTAACAGCGGCCACGCCATCGCCTCCGGTGACCACGCGTCCGCGTCGGCCGTGCCGGTGAGTTCGGCGATCAGCGAAGCCGGGCTGCGGAACGACACCCCGGCGCACACCCCGTCGCCGCCGCGGTCGCGGCCGAGCATGTGCGACAACCGCTGGCTGAGCCAGCGTTCGACGCCGCGCGCCGGCACCAGCACCAGTTCCTCGGTGAAGGGGTCGATCGGCGGGTTGGCCAGCAGGGAGCCGAGGCCGTCGGCAAGGAGATCGGTGCGCTCGGCACGGTGGAGATGAAGCGACATCGCGGTGCCACGATAGCCCCGGACACCGACGCGAGTGGGTTACTTGGCCAGCGTGAACTGGTTGATGTCGATGTAGCCGTCCCGGAACGCTTTGGCGCAACCGGTCAGGTACCGCATGTACCGCTGGTAGACCTCTTCGGACTGGATCGCGACCGCCTCGCTGTGGTGGGCTTCCAGCGCCACGGCCCACAGGTCGAGGGTGCGGGCGTAGTGCAGCTGCAGCGACTGCCTGCGGGCCAGGTTGAACCCCATCTTCGAGGCGTGGAACTCCACCATCTCGATCGGCGGCAGTTGGCCGCCCGGGAAGATCTCGGTGGCGATGAAGTTGTTGAAGCTGGTCTGCTCTTCGGTCATCGGCAGGCCGTGCTCGACGATCTGCTCCGGTGTCAGCATGGTGATCGTGTGCAGCAGCATCACCCCGTCGCTGGGTAGGAGGCGGTAGGCCTTCTGGAAGAAGTCGTCGTAGCGGTCGTAGCCGAAGTGCTCGAACGCCCCGATGGAGACGATCCGGTCGACGGGCTCGTCGAACTGCTCCCAGCCCTGCAACAGCACCCGCCTACTGTGCGTGGTGTTCATCGCGTCGAACAGCTTGTGCACGTGGGCGGCCTGGTGCTCGGACAGGGTCAGACCGATGACGTCCACGTCGTATTTCTCGATCGCTCGCCGCATCGTGCCGCCCCAGCCGCAGCCGATGTCCAGCAGCGTCATCCCGGGCCGCAGCCCGAGCTTGCCCAGGGCCAGGTCCATCTTGCGTAGCTGCGCTTCTTCCAGCGGGATATCGCGCATCCGATCGAAGTAGGCGCAGCTGTAGGTCATCGTGGGGTCGAGGAACAGCCGGAAGAAGTCGTCGGACAGGTCGTAGTGCGCCTGGACGTCTTCGAAGTGCGGCGTCAGGTTTTCGGTCATGCCGGCTACGCGCCTTTCTGAATCCGGGGCCATTCAGCTGTACACGAGCGCGCGGAGCAGCTGGTTCACCATGGCTTCCCGGATGGGCCGGAATGAAACTTCGGCGGGCCCGTACGCGGGGAATTCCGCCGACGTTACGCCCGTTTAGCCGAGGTCAAGTGAAATGCGAGGAGGGACACATGGAGGCTTGGGACGCGATATGCGCCCGGCGCAACGTCCGGCAGTACCAGCCGGAGCCGGTTTCCGAAGCGGACCTGAACCGCATCGCCGAGGCCGGATGGCGCGCGCCGTCGGCGAAAAACCGGCAGCCGTGGGACTTCGTGATCGTCACCGACCGGGCGCAGCTGCAGGAGCTGTCGACCGTCTGGCAGGGGGCCGGTCACATCGCCGGTGCCGCCGCCGCGATCGCGATCGTCGTGCCCGTGCCGCCCGACGAGCGCCGCGTGATCACCGACAACTACGACGTCGGCCAGGCCACGATGGCGATGATGATCGCGGCCACGGACCTGGGGATCGGGACTGGCCACTCGTCGGTGGGTGACCAGGACAAGGCCCGCGCCATCCTGGGTGTCCCCGAGGACCGGTTGGTGGCGTTCCTGCTCGGTGTCGGGTATCCGGGCGACCGCCCGCTCACCCCGATCCGCAAGCCGAACCGGCGCCCTTTCGCCGAGGTGGTTCACCACGGGCGCTGGTGAACAAGCGGCCGTAACCTCGTCACCCTGCACGACCACCGGGACGACGACGGAATCGACGGCTCTGGTCACCGCGACGAAGCGGGCGTGAGGGCCGGTAGCCCGGGGAGCTATCGCCGCCGGTGGTGGTTGATATCGCATGCGATATCAAATTTGGGGAGCGCCTTATGGTCCCGACGCGGCGCCGCGCGGTGCGTGCATGCTTGGGGGCTATGAACAGACATGAGATCACCGAGCAGGTCGTCCTGGCTCGCCTGAGGCGCGGCCTGACGTGGCAGGAGCTGGCCGACGCCATCGACAGGCCGGTGGTATGGACCACCGCGGCGCTGCTGGGCCAACACCCCATTCCGCCCGAGCTGGCCAGGGTTCTCGTCGAGAAGCTCGGACTGGACGAATCGGTGGTGCCCGTGCTGGCGGCGCCGCCGATGCGTGGCGGGCTGCCCACCGCGGTGCCGACCGACCCCACCATCTACCGGTTCTACGAGGCCCTGCAGGTCTACGGCGGCGCGATCAAGGAGCTGATCCACGAACAGTTCGGCGACGGCATCATGAGCGCGATCAACTTCAGCGTCGACCTGCAAAAGAAGTCGCACCCGTCGGGCGATCGCGTCGTGGTGACCCTGGACGGGAAATTCCTTCCCTATCAATGGGTTTCGACGGAGAACTGAAATAGCGCCCGCGGCCGAACCGGTAGACCCGGGGTGCGCTGTCGCGGCGGCGGCGAACCGGTGAGGTGACGACGCTTCGCGCGCGTGTCAAACTGGCGTTGAGGAGGCGAAGGGAACGCGGTGGCGGCTAGCAGCGGCCACCGCGTTCGACGTTCAGGTCATCGACACCCGCGGCGCCGTTGGGCAAAATCCACTGGCCAGGCAGCCTAGAGGCCGAACTCGGCCTCGATGCCGTCGATCCCGGCACGGATGGCCTTGAGCGCATCGGCGCGGGCACGGAGTTTGGTTGCGGCGTGGGCGTGCTGGCGCAGACCGGCGAACTCGCGCGCGGCCTCCTCGGCGCGGCTCACCACCATCTCCGGCAGCACGATCTCGTCGACGAAACCGGCGGCCAGCGCGGTCTCGCCGAAGAACGTCTTGGACAGCCCGGCGGCCTGCTGGTACGCCGACTGCGTCAACCGCAGCTTCATGATCTCCAGGGCGGCGTACGGGATGACCATGCCGATCGCCACCTCGTTGGCCTGGATGTTGTAGGCGTGCGCGGCCACCCGGTGGTCGCCCGAGGCCAGCAGGAACGCCCCCATCGCGATGGCGTGGCCGGTGCAGGCCATCACCACCGGCTTGGGATGCGACAACAGCCGGTAGGACAGCTCGAAGCCGCCACGCAACATGTCGATCGCCGGCTGCGTCTCGCCGGAGGTGAGGATCTTCAGGTCGAACCCGCCGCTGAACACCCGCTCGTTGCCCGTGATCACCAGCGCCCCGGCGTTGTCCGCCTCGGCCCGGTCGATCGCCTCGCCCAGCGCCTGCTGCATCGTCGGGCCCAAGGCGTTGACCTTGCCGTCATCCATCCGGATGACCGCGATCGAATCCTGCAGGCTGTAGTGAACCGGGCCGCTCATGGTTGCTGGCTCCTTGCCGTCACGTCGGCTGACTGTGGTGTTTACCCAGGTCGTCCGGGGTCTCACTCCAGCGCAGGCTGACATCGGTGGGGTCGTCGAGCTGGCGGGTGCGCCATCTGTCCTGCGTTTCCCGCACGGCGTCGTTGATCCGTTCGATCTCGCTGCGGAACACCTCGGGGCGGGTTTCCTTGCTCGCGTAATGGAAGTACGTGAGCAGGCCGCGCAGCAGCTCCAGCTTCTGCTTCTCCCGCTTCGCCAGGTCGTGGGTGGTCATCAACTCGATGCGCTGGACGGGCGGCAAGGAATCCCAGTCGAGCACCACCTGGGTTTCCAGCGGAAGACGGTCGCGTTCCCAGAATCGCCACCCGCGCGGGTGCTCGGGCCGGTCGAAGTAACTGATCGTGCCGGTGAAGCGGGACTCGATACCGCTGCCGATCTCGGCGCGGTCGAGCGCCGAATCCCACACCATCCGCCATTCCTGGCCGGGGGCCAGGTACGGCAACTCGCGCGGAAGCCGCAGTTCGACGACGTCGGCGTAGCCGTCGGTCGCGTTCTCGTATTCGGCCACCGTCGGCGGGTTCACGAACGAGAACGTGATGTCGTAGGCCGCGGTCTGACCGAAGTTCCTGACCACCAGCTCGATCACGTGCCAGTCGGCGGGATGCGGTTCCATGAACATCGAGACCTGCGGGCGCGTCTGCTCCGCGGCCAGTCGGCGGTTGCGGGCGATCTGGGTGTTGGTGAAGACCAGGGTGATGACGGCGAGCGCAATCGCCGCCCACGCCGCCCACGCAATCCAGGTGCTGGAGCCGGCATGTGTGATCCCGTTCCAGCTGTCCTGGATCCACCCCATGGAATCCACCCTCCGCTTATATCACAGGCCGGTTGCCGATCCATTGTGGTCGAGCGACCCTCAGCCGCCCATCAACATTCGCCATTGCGCGAGGTCCGCGGCCCGGTACACGTAGTTGGAACGCTTGACATCCGACAGCGAAGCGCTTGGCTTCGACGAATACCAGTGCCCGGGAAAGACGGTCGGATCACCGGGCAATGTCGCGAGTTGCTGCAGGCTGCGGTACATCTCGTCGGAGTCGCCGCCGGGAAAGTCGGTGCGCCCGCAGCCCTCCAGGAAAAGCGTGTCACCGGCGACCAGGCGGCCGTCGAGCAGGAAGCACTGGCTGCCGGGCGTGTGGCCGGGCGTGTGCAGCAACTCGATCTCGATGTCACCGATGCTGACCTTGTCGTGATTGTCGTGTGCGGTCAGGTCCCCGAGGCTGATCCCGGTGACTCGCGAAACCCATTGCGCCTCATGGGAATTGACGTGCACTGGCACGGCTTTGCGTTCGAGCACCTCGGCCAGGCCCTGCAGCGAAAAGCCCATCATCGATCCGCCGACGTGGTCGGGATGGTGATGGGTCACCAGCACGCCCGACAGCTGCATGCCGTCAGCCTCGAGCGTCTCGAGGAGATCACCGGCCGCATAGGCGGGGTCGACCACCACGCAGTCGCCCGTTTGGCGGTCGCCGATCAGGTAGGCGAAGTTGCGCATCTGGGTCGCGACCATATCGCCGGCGGCGAAGTCGCGGCCGGAAAGCAGTTGGCGAAAATACAGCCGGTCCGTTGACACGTGACCAGACTAGGGCGTGCTCAGCCCAGGCCCGCAGCGCCGCCGCGAACTTTGCCGCAACACCGCACGCGAGCAGCGATGGGCTGCCGCCCGCTGGGTATTGTTGGCGCATGAGGAAGAAGGTCGAAATCGAGATCGACGTCGATCTGATCGACGAGGCAATCCGCCGCTTCCATCTGGCCGACGCCCGCGAGGCCGTCAACCTGGCATTGCGCACCCTGCTCACCGAGGCCGACGCCGACGAACCGGCCGAGGAGTACGACGAGTTCAGCGACCTCAGTGCCTGGCAGCTCCGTCCCGGCGGCGGCGCCGCCCCCTAACGCGCGTGGTTTGGTCCGGTTGTGGGCCAGGCTGTACCCTCTTTTAGGCCCGCGGCACTGCGTCCGATTCGGGTGAACGGCCCCCTTAGCTCAGTCGGTAGAGCGTTTCCATGGTAAGGAAAAGGTCAACGGTTCGATTCCGTTAGGGGGCTCGGCGGACGCCGAGCAGGCGTGGGCGGCCCTACCCCAAAAGGGGTGGCCAGAGGCGATGTAGCTCAGTCGGTTAGAGCGAACGACTCATAATCGTTAGGTCGCCGGTTCGAGTCCGGCCATCGCTACAACACAACAACGCGCACTTTTTCAGAGAGTTGAGAGAACTGTCATGGCTTCCAGTACCGACGTGCGGCCAAAGATCACCTTGGCCTGCGAGGTGTGCAAGCACCGCAACTACATCACCAAGAAGAACCGCCGGAACGACCCGGACCGCATGGAGCTGAAGAAGTTCTGCCCGAACTGCGGCAAGCACCAGGCCCACCGGGAAACGCGCTAGCGCGCGACCCGCGACCGGTTATTCGCCACTGACTAGGTAGATTTTAGAGCCGTGCCGTTAAGCGAGAGCATCGTCGGGATGCACTACCGCTATCCCGACTATTACGTCGTGGAGCGGGAAAAGATCCGTGAGTACGCCGTCGCCGTGCAGAACGACGACGCCATGTTTCTCGAGGAGAAGGCGGCCGCGGAGCTCGGCTATGCCGACCTGGTCGCGCCGCTGGCGTTCATCTGCGTGTTCGGCTACCAGGCGCAGACGGCGTTCTTCAAGCACGCGAATGTCGCCGTCCACGACGCGCAGATCGTGCAGGTCGATCAGGTGCTGAAATTCATGGCGCCGATCGTGGCGGGCGACAAGCTGTACTGCGACGTCTACGTCGACTCGATGCGGGTGTCGCACGGCACCCAGATCATCGTCACCAAGAACATCATCACCAACGGTGCCGGTGATGTCGTGCAAGAGACCTACACGACCCTGGCGGGCCGTGCCGGCGAGGATGGAGAAGAGGGATTTTCTGATGCCACTGCGTGAGTTCAGCTCGGTGAAGGTGGGTGACCAGCTCCCTGAGCGGACCTACCCGCTGACCCGTCAGGATCTGGTGAACTACGCGGGCGTCTCGGGCGACCTGAACCCGATCCACTGGGACGACGAGATGGCCAAGGTTGTTGGGCTGGACACCGCCATCGCGCACGGCATGCTCACCATGGGCATCGGTGGCGGTTATGTCACCGCGTGGATCGGCGACCCGGGCGCGGTCACCGAGTACAACGTGCGGTTCACCGCGGTGGTGCCGGTGCCCAACGACGGCAAAGGCGCCGAGTTGGTCTTCAACGGCCGGGTGAAGTCGGCTGATCCGGAGACCAAGTCCGTGACCATCGCGTTGACGGCCACCACCGGCGGCAAGAAGATCTTTGGTAGGGCCATCGCCTCCGCGACCCTCGCATAGGCGGGGCCTGGTTAATGGCACTCAAGACCGATATCCGCGGGATGATCTGGCGGTACCCGGACTACTTCGTCGTGGGCCGTGAACAACTTCGCCAGTTCGCGCTTGCCGTCAAGGACCGCCACCCCGCCCACTACGACGAGGACGCGGCCGCCGAACTCGGCCACGACGCGATCCTGGCGCCGCTGACGTTTGCGACGATCTTCGCCAAGCTCGTCCAGCTGGACTTCTTCCGGCACGTCGACATCGGCATGGAAAACCTGGTGATCGTCCAGGTCGACCAGCGGTTCGTGTTCTCCAGGCCGATCAAGGCCGGCGACAAGCTGTGGGCCCGGATGGACATCCACTCGGTCGATGAGCGGTTCGGTGCGGACATCGTCGTCACCAGGAACACCTGCACCGATGATCAGGGCCAGGTGGTCCTGCAGTCCTACACGACGCTGATGAGTCAGTACGCCGAGTCGGAGAACCTAAAATGGGACCCGGAGTCCGGCCAGGTCATGCGAACGGCGTAATTAGTATCTGGCTCGCGGGTCGATGTACACTCGGACCTCGGGGTTTTCCCAGCATCAGCGCGCTTTCCGGGATTCGAGCAATCGGAGGGCGCGCGTGTCATGTAAGCCCCGGCAGGTAAGCGCAGGTTGGCCTGCCAACCGCGAAGGGGCGTAGCTCAACTGGCAGAGCAGCGGTCTCCAAAACCGCAGGTTGCAGGTTCAAGTCCTGTCGCCCCTGCTGAACGCGACGTCCGGTGACGATGCGGGCCGGCCCGGCCCGAGGAGGAGCCGGACAATAGAAGAAGGCGTGCCATGGTGGACACTGGAATAGTGGCCGTCCACCACGGGACGTCCCGCGGGACAAGAGCAAATTTAAGGAGCATGCGGTGAGCGACGAAGGCGATGCTGCCAACGACGCCACAAGCGACGGCGCCGACAGGGAGGAAGACCGTGCAAGCGGCGGTCGGACCGCTGTGGTGACGCGGCCGCAACGCCCGACCGGCAAACGATCCCGGCAGCGAGTGGCCGACGCGGGCGAGGACGTCGACGTAGAGTCGGCGGGCGAGGCCGAGGTCGCCAAGGAGGACAAGGGCGCCAAAGCCAAGAAGGACAAGAAGCCGAAGAAGCCCGGAGATCGTTCGGCCAACCCGTTCGTTTTCGTCTTCAACTACCTCAAGCAGGTGGTTGCGGAGATGCGGAAGGTCATCTGGCCCAACCGCAAGCAGATGATCACCTACACGTCGGTGGTGCTGGCGTTCCTGGCCTTCATGGTGGCGCTGGTCGGCCTCGCGGATTTCGGCCTCACCAAGCTCGTGCTGCTGGTGTTCGGCTGAGCGACAGATAGAGAGGACTGAAAACCGTGACTACCTTCGACGGTGACACGTCCGCGGGTGAAGCGGTCGACGTAGAAGAGCGCACCGAGGACACTGAGACCACCGAAACCTCAGCGGCCGAGGCCCCCGAGGAGTCGACCGAAGAGGTCGACCCGGCGGCCGCGCTCAAGGCGGAGCTGCGCAGCAAGCCGGGCGACTGGTACGTGATCCACTCCTATGCGGGATACGAGAACAAGGTCAAAGCCAATCTCGAGACCCGTGTGCAGAACCTGGACGTCGGCGACTACATCTTCCAGGTCGAGGTGCCCACCGAAGAGGTCACCGAGATCAAGAACGGCCAGCGCAAGCAGGTCAACCGCAAGGTTCTGCCCGGCTACATCCTGGTGCGCATGGACCTGACCGACGACTCGTGGGCCGCGGTGCGCAACACCCCGGGTGTCACCGGGTTCGTCGGCGCGACGTCGCGGCCGTCGGCCCTGACCCTCGACGACGTGGTCAAGTTCCTGCTCCCGCGCGGCGCGACCAAGAAGGCCGCCAAGGGCGCGGCCACCACCGCTGCCGCCGCCGAGGCCGGTGGGCTGGAGCGCCCGGCCATCGAGGTCGACTACGAGGTCGGCGAGTCGGTGACCGTGATGGACGGGCCGTTCGCGACGTTGCCCGCGACCATCAGCGAGGTCAACGGCGAGCAGCAGAAGCTCAAGGTGCTGGTGTCGATCTTCGGCCGCGAGACGCCGGTCGAATTGACCTTCAGCCAAGTGTCGAAGATTTAGAACGTCAGCTAGGAAGGAACACCAACACCTCATGGCCCCGAAGAAGAAAGTCGCCGGGCTGATCAAGCTGCAGATCGTGGCGGGGCAGGCCAACCCTGCGCCGCCGGTCGGACCCGCGCTCGGCCAGCACGGCGTCAACATCATGGAGTTCTGCAAGGCCTACAACGCCGCCACGGAGAACCAGCGCGGCCAGGTCATCCCGGTGGAGATCACGGTCTACGAGGACCGCAGCTTCACGTTCGCGCTGAAGACGCCGCCCGCCGCGAAGCTGCTGCTCAAGGCCGCGGGCGTGGGCAAGGGCTCGGCCGAGCCGCACAAGACCAAGGTCGCCAAGGTCACCTGGGACCAGGTGCGCGAGATCGCCGAGACCAAGAAGACCGACCTCAACGCCAACGACATCGACGCGGCCGCCAAGATCATCGCCGGCACCGCCCGGTCGATGGGCATCACCGTCGAATAGCAGTACGACTCTGCCCGTGGGAGGGCCAGCTTCGGCCCGTCAACCACAACCAACCACGAGATTGGATGAATCAATGAGCAAGACCAGCAAGGCATATCGCGCCGCCGCCGAGAAGGTGGACCGCAACAACCTCTACAGCCCGCTGGAGGCGGCCAAGCTCGCCAAGGAGACCGCGTCGGCCAAGCAGGACGCGACGGTCGAGGTGGCGATCCGCCTCGGCGTCGACCCCCGCAAGGCCGACCAGATGGTCCGCGGCACGGTCAACCTGCCGCACGGCACCGGTAAGACCGCCCGCGTCGCGGTGTTCGCGGTCGGCGACAAGGCCGAGCAGGCACAGGCCGCCGGCGCCGATATCGTCGGCAGCGACGACCTGATCGAGAAGATCCAGGGCGGCTTCCTGGACTTCGACGCCGCGATCGCGACGCCCGACCAGATGGCCAAGGTCGGGCGCATCGCCCGCGTCCTGGGCCCGCGCGGCCTGATGCCCAACCCCAAGACGGGCACCGTCACCCCGGACGTCGCCAAGGCCGTGGCCGACATCAAGGGCGGCAAGATCAACTTCCGCATCGACAAGCAGGCCAACCTGCACTTCGTCATCGGCAAGGCGTCCTTCGACGAGAAGGCCCTCGCGGAGAACTACGGCGCCGCCCTCGACGAGGTGCTGCGGCTCAAGCCGTCCGCCTCCAAGGGCCGTTACCTGAAGAAGATCACGGTGTCGACGACCACGGGCCCGGGGATCCCGGTGGACCCGTCCGTCACCCGGAACTTCGCCGAGGCCTGATTTCTCTGCGCGAGCAGACGCAGAATCGCACAAATGCCGCACTGGCGATGCGATTCTGCGTCTGCTCGGCGTTGGTGGCTACCCGCCGCACTCGGCGATGCGGCGCCGCAGAAACTCGCGGCCCGGTTCCGAACCGTTGACCGCCAACGCTTCTCGGTACCAGACGACGGCGTCGGCCGGCCTGCCCGCGCGCCGGAGCAGGTCGGCGCGCACCGTCGCGAGCAGGTTGGAGCGGCTCAACCGGGCGTCGTGTGCCACCTCGTCCAGGGCGGCCAGGCCGGCGTCGGGGCCGTCGCGGATGCCGACCGCCAGGGCGCGGTTGGCGCGCACGACCGGCGAATTGGTCAGCCGCACCAACCGGTCGTACGCCGCGCATATGGTGACCCAGTCCGTCTGCTCCCAGGATGGCGCCGTCGCGTGCAGCGCGGCGATCACCGCCTGCGGCAGGTAGGGGCCCGCCGACCCTTCCGCCAGCCGGAGCCGATCGAGCCCCCGGGCGATGCGGCCGCGGTCCCACCGGCGGCGGTCCTGCTCCTCGAGCGGCACCAGCATGCCGGTGTCGTCGACCCGGGTGGCTCGTCGCGAATCGTGCAGCAGCATCAGCGCGGCCAGCGCGTGGGCCTCGGGCTCCTGCGGCATCAGCCCGCACAGCTCGCCGGCCAGCCGGATCCCTTCGTCGCACAGTTCGTCGCGGATCGCCGACGGGCCGGCCGTCGACCAGTACCCCTCGGTGAACACCGAGTACACGCAACCCAGTACGTGCGGCGTGCGTTCGGGCAGCAGCTCGGCGGGCGGCACCCGCAGCGGGATGTTGGCGTGCCGAATCTTGCTCTTAGCGCGCGTGATCCGTTGGCCGATCGCCGCGTCGCTTTGCAGCAGCGCCCGGGCGATCTCGGCGACCGTCAAACCCGACACCAGCCGCAGGGTGAGCGCCAGTTGCGACGGGCGGTCCAGGGCGGGGTGCGCGCAGGTGAACATCATCCGCAGTTCGTCGTCGCGCACCGGGGACGGGTCGGTGTGATCGGTGCGCGCCCGTATTTCGTCGACGTGATTCTTCACGGCCGCCAATTCCTTTCCGGGACGGACGGTTTCGCGGCGCAGGCGATCGCGCGCCCGGTTGCGGGCGACGGTCACCAGCCATCCGCCGGGATTGTCCGGCAGGCCGTCGCGGCCCCAGCTTTCAAGCGCCTCGGCGCAGGCTTCCTGGACGGCGTCCTCCGCGATGGTGAGGTCGCCGGACCACCGCGCGAGCGCGGCGACGGCGGGCCCCCATTCCCGACGAAAGACGCCGTCCAGGTCGGACACCGGCGACGCTCAGAGCCCCGAGAGCCCAGCCAGCTGCCGCACCTGCACCGTCGTGGCCGGGATCATCGACGCCAGCTTGACGGCCTCGTCGCGGTCAGCGGCACTCAACAGGTAGATCCCGGTGGCGATTTCGGCGCCTTCCACATAGGGCCCGTCGGTGATCAGGACCTCGCCGTCGCGCACCCGCACGGTGGTTGCCGTGGACCGATCGTGCAACGCGGCGCCGCCGATGATGTGATCGCCCGCGACCGCCTGCAGGTCGGCGTGCTTTGCCGCCACCGCCTCCCACTCCGGTGTGCCCGGCGTGTGCGCGGATTCGGCCGGCTCCAGCAGCAGCGCGAGCCAGTCGTTCCCGGTGAGCCCGCGGGACAGCTCGACGGAGTGCACTGTGGGCCAGACCTCGACCGCGCCGAACGTGGCGAGCGGGACGTCGCGCGCCAACGCCAGCGCCTCGTCGAGGTTTTCCGCTTCGAACAGGTAGAACCCGCAGGCCACCTCGGCAGACTCGGCGAAGGGGCCGTCGGTGACCACCGGCGCGTCGGGGCCGCCGGTGATGACCGCCGCGGCGCCGGCGGGCGCCAGGGCGTCCCCGGACTTGATCGCGGGGCCGGCCTTGGCGTGAAACTTCCCCCAGGCGGCCATCGCGTCCGGGCTTTCGGGCGCGCGGTCCTGTTCCCTGCTGATCAACAAGGCGAAGTACTGCATGTCTCGTCACCTCCAGATAGCGAGCGAAGCCCCGTGCTCCACTCTCTACCTATCCGACGAACGACGCAGCCCTGATCCGACAGCGTCGGAAAAAAATCAGCCGACGGCTCCGGGCTTGAGGTAGGTCACCAGGCTGACGTCGAGCATCTCGTCGGTGAAGTAGTGTTCGCAGCCGCGCAGGTACTTCATGTAGCGGTTGTACACCTCTTCGGAGGTGACGTCGATGGCCTTCTCGCGGTTGGACTCGAGCGCATCGCCCCAGATGTGCAGCGTCTTGATGTAGTGGGGCCGCAGCGAAAGTGGTTCGGGCACAATGAAGCCCGCCTTCTCACCGTGGTCGACCATCATCTGGGTGGACGGCAGCCGCCCGCCCGGGAAGATCTCGGTGATGATGAACTTGATGAAGCGCGCCGTCTCGAAGGTCAGCTTCTTGCCGCGGGCGGCCATCTCGAAGGGGTGGTAGCTGACGCTGCTCTGCACGGTCATCCGGCCGTCTTCGGGCATGATGTCGAACGTCCGCTTGAAGAAGTCGTCGTAGTTCTCGTGTCCGAAGTGCTCGAAGGCCTCGATCGACACGATGCGGTCCACGGGCTCGGTGAAGTCCTCCCAGTTCTGCAACCGGACCTCGCGCGAACGGTCGCTGTCGATCGAAGCCAGCACCTGCTCGCAACGGGCGTGCTGGTTCTTGGAGAGCGTCAGACCGATGACGTTGACGTCGAACCGCTCGACGGCGCGCTTCATCGTGGTGCCCCAACCGCAGCCGATGTCCAGCAGGGTCATGCCCGGCTTGAGGTCCAGTTGGTCCAGGTTCAGGTCGATCTTCGCGTACTGCGCCTCTTCCAGCGTCATGTCCTCGCGGGCGAAGTAGGCGCAGCTGTAGGTCCGCGTCGGGTCCTGGAACAGGGCGAAAAAGTCGTCGGAGACGTCGTAGTGCGCCTGGATGTCCTCGGGAGCCGTCCGAATCTTCGTCGGGCTAGCCGGTTGATCAGCCATTTTAGTCTCGTTCTCCTGGATGGAGTTCACTGCGAATTCGCTGCGCACTCGCCTTGTGTGTGACGTGCAACCATACCCAACTCTACTTTTCCAGCGTGGATTGGTTGCAGTCGATGTTGCCCACGCGGAAAGCCCTGGCGCAGCCGGTCAGGTACCTCGCCCTCGCGGGGGAAGTACGCTCGGCGCCGGCCGGGTTGTCAGACATCTGGCCTCCCCAGGGGCGGGCACGACAGAGGTGGCGGCCCAATCGGGGACGGTACCCGCCGGGGACTCAAAACGGCGCATTTGCGCGCGGGTGCGCCGGAGTTTCCGCGGGCGGCGCGCTACTTGGTGAGCGTGTACTGGGCCACGTTCGAGATGCCCTTGCGGAACAGGTCCGCGCAGCCGGTCAGGTAGCGCATGAAGCGGTCGTAGACCTCGACGGACTGGATGGCGATGGCCTGTTCGCGGTTGGCCTCCAGATTGGCCGCCCAGGTGTCCAGCGTCCGCGCGTAATGCGGTTGCAGATATTGGATTTGCTCGATCGAGAAACCGCTGGCCTGCGCGAGGTCGACGATATCGGTCTCGCCGCACATCTGCCCGCCGGGAAAGATTTCCTTGCCCAGGAAATGGAAGAAACGCAGATCCGACATCGTGATTTGAATGCCGCGTTCCTTCCAGGACGACTGCGGATAGGTGAAAATGCTGTGCATCATCATCCGGCTGTCATCGGGCAGCGTCTTGTAAGCCCAATCCCAGAACGCCGGCCAGCGCTCCTTTTTGAAGGCGTCGAAAGCCTCGAAGCTGATGATCCGGTCGACCCGTTCGTCGAATTCCTCCCAGCCCTGCAGCCGAGCCTCGGCCCGCCTCGTGGTTGGGATGGCGGCCAGCCTTTCCTTGGTGCGGGCGTAATGGTTGCGGCTGAGCGTGATACCGATGACGTTGACGTCGTACTTCTGCACCGCGCGGACCACGGCCCCACCCCAACCGCAACCGACGTCGAGCACCGTCATCCCCGGCTCGAGCTTGAGTTTGTCCAGCCCCAGATCGAGCTTGGCGAGCTGCGCCTCTTCCAGCGTCATGTCGTCGTTCTTGTAGTAGGCGCAGGTGTACACCATGTTGGGGTCGAGGAACAGCGCGAAGAAGTCGTCTGAAATGTCGTAGGTTGCTTGCGACTCTTCGTAATACGGCTTCAGCTTGGCCATTGTGGACCCACCTCCTTTGACAACCGTACAACCCCGCGACTTGGACTGAGATCGTAGGGGGAAGCGTTTCGTTCGAGTGCTTTTGGCTTAGCTCGCCCGGGCGAAGTTGCTCGTCAGTACGCCGATCACCTGATCCCACAACTGCTGTGGCAGATCATGTCCCATCCCGTCGAACAACACCAACCGAGCGCCGTCGATGGCCCTGGCCACCGCGCGGCCCCCGAAGGGCCGCATCAGCTTGTCGGCCCGGCCGTGGATCACCACCGTCGGCGCGGCGATCCGCCTGTTGTAGTGCTTCAGGCTGCCGCTGCCCAGCACGGCGTCGAAATGCCGGGCGACGCCCCACGGGTAGTAGCTGCGTTCGTAGCTTTCGATGGCCTCGGCCCGAAGCTGCTCCTCGGGCGCCAGGAAGCGCCGGCTGCCGATGATCTTGCTCACCCGGATCGCGTTGTCCACGATCACGTCGCGCGGCGAGTTCGGCGCCGGACCCTTGATGAGCGCCAGCAACTGGCGGGGACCCGGCGGCGGCAGGCACGCCGAATTGTTGCTGGAGAAGATGACCCCGAGTGTCTTGGTCCGCTCACGGAACCGTGCGGCGAAGATCTGGGCGATCATGCCGCCCATCGACGCACCCACGATGTGTGCGTGCTCGATGCCAAGGTGATCCAGCACCGCCGCGGCGTCGTCGGCCATGTCCTCGAGCTTGTAGGGCGCGTCGCTAGGCAGCCCCAGCCAGGACCGGGCCAACCGCGCCACCAGCGGCTGGCCGGAGCCGCGGTGCTGCGTTTTACTCGACAGGCCGACGTCCCGGTTGTCGTACCGGATCACGCGCAGCCCGTGGCCGACCAGCCGCTCGCAGAACGCGGTCCGCCACAGCACCAGCTGGGCGCCCAGCCCCATGATCAGCAGCACGGGCGGGTCGTCGATGTCGCCCATGTCCTCGTAGTACAGCTTCACCTCGCCGCCCGACGTGGCGTGCCCGGTACGGACCTCCATCAGACCTCTTCGGCTTGGTGCTCGCGGCTGACCTCGACCATGAAGTTCGCGAAGTAGCCGGTCAGCTGCGGGTCGGACATCATCTGCCACTTCGGTGCCAGCAGCTTCATGTACCGCTCGACGTAGAGGAACTGCTTGCCGATCAGCACCAGCTCGCGGGGCAGCTTGACGTCGTAGGCGTCGGCCAGGGCCGACAGCTGGCGCCCGATGTCGGCGTAGGACATGTCGCCCAGCGTCTGCATCGTCAGCGGGGTGGCGAATTTTTCCAGGTCCTTGGCGGCTTGGGCCTCGGGCTTCATGGTGCCGACGGCGCCCATCAGCACCACGATCTTGCCCGCCGCGGCGTGGTCCTTCTTGACCAACAGGGCGTAGACCAGCTCGCGCAGCAGCCAGCGGGTGCGGGGATCGATGCGGCCCATGATCCCGAAGTCGAAGAACACGATGCGGCCCTCGTCGTCGACGTAGAGGTTGCCCGCGTGCAGGTCGCCGTGGAACAGGCCGTGCCGCAACCCGCCCTCGAAGAGCGAGAACAGCAGCGCCTTCACCAGCTCGGTCCCGTCGAAACCCGCCTTGCGGATGGCGGCGACGTCGTCGATGCGGATGCCGTGCACCCGCTCCATCGTCAGCACCCGCTCGGAGGTGAAGTCCCAATGCACCTGCGGCACCCGGATGTTGCGGCCCAGCGGCGAGGCGTGCAGGTGCGAGACCCACGCGTCCATCGACTGCGCCTCGAGGCGGAAGTTCAGCTCCTCGGCCAGATTGTCGGAGAAGTCGGCGACCACGTCCTGCGCCGAGAGCCGCCGACCGAGCTTGGCCAGCTCGACGGCCTGGGCGAAACGCTTGAGGATTTGCAGGTCGGCCGCGACCCGGCGGCGGATGCCCGGGCGCTGGATCTTGACGACGACCTGCTCCCCGGTGTGCAGCGTCGCGTAGTGCACCTGGGCGATGGACGCCGACGCGAACGGCGTCTCCTCCCACTCGGCGAACAGCTCCGCGGGGTCGCCGCCGAGCTCCTCGGCCAGCAGCTGGTGCACCTCGTCGGTGTCGGCGGGCGGCACCCGGTCCAGCAGCCCGCGGAACTCGCGGGACAGCGATTCGCCGAATGCCCCGGGGCTGGAGGCGATGATCTGCCCGAATTTCACGTAGGTCGGGCCCAGGTCGGCGAAGGTCTGCGGGAGCTGCTTGATCACCTTCTGCTGCCACGGGCCCTTTCCCGGCAGCTTGGTGATGACGCGCGCTGCCGTGCGGGTGACCTGCCAGCCGGTGACCGCTACCCGGGCCGCCTCGATCGGCAGCGGCACCCGATCGAGCCTGGCCACGTCTCGATGCTTGGTAGAGCTCATTTAAGTAGTCTGCCAAATCGGTGGTGTCCAGGCCCAATTCGCTGTGACCGCGACCACCGGAAACCGGGGAGCGCCGAGCGTGCATTCACGCCGGAAAATCGGCCGGCCCGATTGTCGCCCTCAGAGCACGTTCGGTGCGGGCCGGGGCTCAGCGTCGCGTCCAGGGCTGCACCCAGCCCTGGATCGTCCAGCCCTCCAGCGCCGCGATCAGCTCGTACATGGTGGCCCCGTCGATGGATTCCCGGATGATGTCGGCATGCCCGGCGTGCCTGGCCAGCTCGTTGATGACGTGCAATATCACCCAGCGCACCGACCAGGCCTGCAGGTTCTTCGGGAACCAGGGGATGTCCTTGGGCACCGGCACGGCGGCGTCGAGGTCCGCGGTCTCCACCAACGCCAGCGTCTCCGCGTTCTGTTCTTCGAAGGCCCGCAGTAACCCGTCCAGCGTCTCGTCGGGCCGCATCACGTGCTGATCCGCGAATTCCTGCGCGATCTGCTCGAACGGTCGCGGGTCCTTCGGCGGCGCGCCCGGCGCCGCGGCGACCCGGCCCATCCAGCTGCGCTGCATGGCGGTGGCGTGCTTGACCAGGCCGCCGATCGACAGCGCGCTGACGGAGGGGGCGCACCGGGCCTGTTCATCGGTGAGGCCGTGGCTGACCGCGAAGTAGGCGCTCTGGTGAAACGCCAGGTACTCGCGCAGGGCGCTGCGCTCGTCGGACACCGGCGGGGCGAGGGCGGGCATTAGCCGATCGTAGATCGCGGGAAGGCCGTAAAGTGCGGGGATGCAGCTGGTTTCGGCCCATTCGACCGAGCTGTTCGTCGGGCCGCCGGACGCGCCGGTGCAGCTGGCGCGGGTGACCCTCTCCGCCGTGGCCGAGCCGACTCCGATCCGCATCGACGGGGACGGCGTGAGCGGGGAGGCGGTGGCCGGAGCCGGCGACGAGGTGGTCGAGGTCCCCGTCCGGGTGGACCGCCCGGTCGTCGGGCAGCGGCGGGCGGCGCACGCGCTGGCCGGCGGCGCCCGGCAGCCGTTCGAGTTCGTCGTCGCCGAGCCCGGGTGGACCATGTACATGGTCAGCCACTTCCACTACGACCCGGTCTGGTGGAACACCCAGGGCGCCTACACCAGTGAGTGGGTTTCCGACCCGCCGGGCCGGCAGACGAACAGCTTCCAACTGGTCCACGCGCACCTGGAGATGGCCCGCCGCGAACCGGAGTACAAGTTCGTGCTGGCCGAAGTCGACTACCTCAAGCCGTATTGGGACACCCACCCCGAGGACCGCGCCGACCTGCGCCGCTTCCTGGCGCAGGGCCGCGTCGAGGTGATGGGCGGCACCTACAACGAACCCAACACCAACCTCACCAGCCCGGAGACGACGATCCGAAACCTGGTGCACGGCATAGGGTTTCAGCGTCACGTGCTGGGCGCCGACCCGGCCACCGCCTGGCAGCTCGACGTGTTCGGCCACGACCCCCAATTCCCCGGGATGGCCGCCGACGCCGGGCTGACGTCCAGCTCGTGGGCCCGGGGGCCACATCACCAGTGGGGCCCGGGCGATGACGTCGACCGCATGCAGTTCTGCAGCGAGTTCGAGTGGATCGCGCCGTCGGGCCGCGGCCTGCTGACCCACTACATGCCCGCGCACTACGGCGCGGGCTGGGGGATGGACGAGTCGGCCTCGCTCGCCGAGGCCCAGGACGCCACCTACGCGCTGTTCCGTCGGCTCAAGCGGGTCGCGCTGACGCGCAACGTGCTGCTGCCCGTCGGCACCGACTACACGCCGCCGAACAAGTGGGTCACCGCCATCCACCGCGACTGGGCCAGCCGCTACGCCTGGCCGCGCTTCGTCTGCGCGCTGCCGCGGGAGTTCTTCGCGGCCGTGCGCGCCGAGCTGGCCGAGCGCGGCCGCGCGCCGTCACCGCAGACCCGCGACATGAACCCGATCTACACCGGCAAGGACGTGTCCTACATCGACACCAAGCAGGCGAACCGGGCCGCGGAGAACGCCGTCCTGGAAGCCGAACGGTTCGCCGTGTTCGCCGGGCTGACAGCGGGCGCCGAGTACCCGCAAGCCGCGCTGGCCAAGGCCTGGGTGCAGCTGGCCTACGGGGCGCACCACGACGCCATCACCGGGTCGGAGTCCGACCAGGTCTACCTCGACCTGCTGACCGGGTGGCGCGACGCGTGGGAGCTCGGCCGCGCGACCCGCGACGCCGCGCTGGCGCTGCTGTCCCGCCCGCTCGGCGGGGACGTCGCGGTGTGGAACCCGCTGGCCCAGCAGCGCACCGACGTCGTCACCGCGCGGCTCGACGCGCCACTCGGGGCCGGGGTTCGGGTGCTGGACACCGACGGCAGCGAGCTGCCCGTACACGTCGAGGACGGTGGCCGGTCGGTCAGCTGGCTGGCGCGCGACGTTCCGTCGCTGGGCTGGCGGGCCTACCGGCTCGTCCCCGGCGGCGGTCCGGCCGGCTGGGAGGCGGTGCCCGGCGCCGCGATCGCCAACGAGCGCTACCGCCTCGAGGTCGACCCGGCGCGCGGCGGGGGAGTGGTGTCGCTGGTCTATGACGGTCGGGAGCTGATCGCCGACGGCCGGGTGGGCAATGAGCTGGCCGTCTACGAGGAGTATCCGTCGCACCCGACGCAGGGCGAGGGCCCGTGGCACCTGCTGCCGAGGGGGCCGGTGGTGTGCTCCGCGGAGTCGCCGGCCCGGTCGCAGGCCTATCGCGGCCCGCTGGGGCAGCGGATCGTCGTCACCGGCCGGATCGGCGCGCTGCTGCGCTACACCCAGACCCTCACCCTGTGGCACGGCGTGACGCGGGTCGACTGCCGCACCACCATCGACGAGTTCACCGGCGCCGACCAGCTGGTGCGGCTGCGCTGGCCCTGCCCGGTGCCCGGCGCCATGCCGGTCAGCGAGGTTGGCGACGCCGTAGTGGGGCGGGGCTTCGCCCTGTTGCACGACGGGGCGCGGTCGGTGGACACCGCGCAGCACCTCTGGACCCTGGACAACCCTGCCTACGGCTGGTTCGGCCTGTCCTCTGCGGCGCGGGTCCGGGTGGGCCCGCGCGTGCGGGCGATCTCGGTGGCCGAGGTGGTCACCCCCGGCGAGGCGGAGTCGGGGCCGCTGGCGCGCGATCTGATGGTCGCCCTGGTGCGCGCCGGGGTGACGGCGACCTGCAGCGGCGCGGACAAGTCCCGCTACGGCGACCTCGACATCGATTCGAACCTGCCCGACGTGCGGATCGCCCTGGGTGGGCCGACCCGCAACGCCTTCACCAGGGCGGTGCTGGCGCAGGCGGACGCGGCGTACGCCGACGAGCTCGACCGCCAGCTGGCGGCGACGGGCCGGGCCGCGGTCTGGGTGCCGGCTGCCGCCCCGTTGGCGGCGGCGTGGGCGCCCGGTGCCGACCTGCGCGCGCCCGCGGCGCTGCCGGTGCTGGTGATCGCCGGTCGCGACGAGGAGAGCCTGGCCGCCGCGATCGCGGCGGCGGCCGACGACCTCGGCGATGCCGAACTCGTCGTCACCCAGCGGGCGCCGGCGGACGCCGACGACTTCGAGGACCGCACCGTCGCCCTGCTCAACCGGGGTGTCCCCAGCTTCGCCGTCGACGCCGAGGGGATGCTGCACACCGCGCTGATGCGCTCCTGCACCGGCTGGCCGTCGGGGACCTGGATCGACGAGCCGCGCCGCACCGCCCCGGACGGCTCGAACTTCCAACTCCAGCACTGGACGCACGCCTTCGACTACGCGCTGGTCTGCGGCGACGGTGACTGGCGCCGCGCCGAGATCCCCAGCCGCAGCGCGCAATTCGCCCACCCGCTGCTCGCCGTCACCGCCGGCGGGGCAGACGGCGCTCAGCCCGCGGCCGGGTCCCTGCTGCGTGTCGAACCCGCGGGCCGGGTGCAGCTGGCCGCCCTGAAGGCGGCCGGCAACCCGCTCACGGCTGGCAGCGCCCGGCCGGTCGACCCGCACATGGTGGCGCTGCGCCTGGTGGAGACGACGGGGGCGGGGGCCGCCGCCGTCATCGGCTCGGACGTCGGCGAACTCGCCGACGTGCGCCCGGCCGACCTGCTCGAAACGGCGCGCGCCGGCCGCCGCCCGCTCGACCTGCACGGCTACCAGGTGGCCACCGTGCTGGCCCGGTTCGACACGCCGCACGCGCGGGCGGCGTCCGTCGCGCTGGCCCAGGACGCCGAAACCGCCCAGCCGTTGTACGCGCGCTACTGGCTGCACAACCGGGGCCCGGCGCCGCTGGGTGGGCTGCCGGCCGTCGCGCATCTGCACCCCGCGCGGGTGCCCGCCCAACCGGGCGGCGAGGCCGTGCTAAGGCTCACCGCGGTCAGCGACTGCAGCGATGCCACCCTCACCGGCACGGTCACCCTGGTGTGCCCGGACGGCTGGACGGCCAAGCCCGACGAGCTGCCCTTCACGTTGCGCGCCGGCGACGTCCGGGAGGCCGACGTGGCGGTGTCGGTGCCCGCCCACGCCACCCCGGGCCGCTACCCGGTCCGGGCCCAGCTCCGCATCACCGGTGACGAGGCCCCGGCCGCGTGGCGCCAGACGGTCGAGGACGTGTGCATCCTCGAGGTCGGCGCGACCGACGAGGGCGAGCTGATCTACCTCGCCGAGGGCCCGGCCGACATCGCGGTGGCCGCCGGGGCCGCGGCGGCGCTCACCGTCACGGTCGGGAGCCGCGCCGGGGCGGACCTCGCGCTCGAGGCGCACCTGATCAGCCCGTGGGGCACGTGGGAGTGGCTGGGCCCCGCCGCGGCGGGCGCGGACCTGCCCGCCGGCGGATCCGCCGAGCTGTGTTTCTCGGTGACCCCGCCGGCCTGGCTGGAGCCTGGCCAATGGTGGGCCCTGGTCCGGGTCGGCTGCGCCGGGCGGCTGCTGTACACCCCGGCGGCCAAGGTGACGGTGACATGAGCGTGGTTGCGACGGTCGGCGGCGTTGCGGTCCCGGTCGACGAGGTCGACGCGGCCGAAACGCGGCTGCGCGGCCGGCGGGGCGCGGCCGCCCTGCCGGCCCGCGGTACCGCCGAGGGACGCCAACTGCGGCGCTGGTTAACCCAGCTGATCGTGACCGAGCGGGTGGTAGCCGCCGAGGCCGCGGCCCGCGGCCTGAGCGGGCGGGGCGCGCCGGACGAGCAGGAACTGCTGCCCGACGCGACGGCCCGGCTGGAGATCGGCAGCGTCGCGGCGGCCGTCCTGGCCGACCCGCACGCGCGGGCGCTGTTCGCCGACGTCACCGCCGCGGTGAGCGTCCCCGACGAGGAGGTGGCCGCCTACCACGCCCGCAACCCGCTGCGGTTCGCCGACCCGCGCCGCGGATCGCACGGCTGGCGGGTCCCGCCGCCGGCCGCCCCGCCGCTCGACGAGGTGCGGTCGGCGATCGCCGCCCATCTGCTCGGTGCCGCGCGGCGCCGAGCCTTCCGGGTGTGGTTGGACGCGCGGCGGGCGGCGCTGGTGCGACTCGCTCCCGGCTACGAGCATCCCGGCGACCCACGCCAACCCGACAACACCCACCGGCACTGATCGCGATGCTCACCCTCTGCCTGGACATCGGCGGCACCAAGGTCGCCGCCGGCCTCGCCGATCCCGACGGCGCGCTGGTGCACACCGTCATCCTGCCGACACCCGGCGGCGGGGCCGAGGAGGTGTGGGCCGCGGTCGACGCGACGATCGCCGACGCGCTGCGCGTGGCCGACGGTGCGGTCGCCGCCGTGGGCATCGGGTCGGCCGGCCCCATCGACCTGCGTGCCGGAACCGTCAGCCCCGTCAACATCAAAGGCTGGCAACGCTTCCCGCTGCGCGACCGGGTGGCGGCCGCGGTTCCGGGCGTCCCCGTGCGGCTCGGCGGCGACGGCCTGTGCATGGCGCTGGGCGAGCACTGGCGCGGCGCGGGCCGCGGCGCGGACTTCCTGCTGGGCATGGTGGTATCCACCGGGGTGGGCGGCGGGCTGGTGCTCGGCGGCGTTCCGTACACCGGCCGGACCGGCAACGCCGGCCACGTCGGGCATGTGGTGGTGGAGGACGGCGGCCCGCCCTGCGTATGCGGCGGGCGCGGTTGCGTCGAGGCGATCGCCTCCGGACCGTCCATGGTGCGCTGGGCGCGGGCCAACGGATGGTCCGCCCCGCCCACGGCCGGCGCCCGCGACCTGGCCGCCGCCGCGGCGGCCGGGGATCCGTTGGCGGGCCGGGCATTCCGCCGGGGTGCCACCGCGCTCGCGGCGATGATCGCCTCGGTCGGCGCGGTCTGCGACCTGGACCTCGTCGTCATCGGGGGAGGCGTAGCCAACTCCGGTGGCCTGCTCTTCGACCCCCTGCGGGAGAAGCTGGCCGAGTACGCCCGGCTGGACTTCCTGGCCGGTCTGCGGGTGGCGCCCGCCGAACTCGGCGGCGAGGCGGGCCTGGTCGGCGCGGCGCGGCTGGCCGGCGCGCGCTGACCGCCGTTTTGGCTGACGCGGACGGGTCAGGCTATCCTGGGTTCCGATCCACCGAAGACCGTCGGTCACCGAGCAATCGGTTGAAGGTCCGGGAGCATCCCGGCGGCCCACGCAGGAGGACGAGGTAGCAGCGCCGGCACCGCCGGCGCGCATTCACGCCCCGACCGCATCCTGCGCCGGGGCTTTCGTCGTTTTTCGGGTGATCACAGACGACACGTCGCATGGCTTTCACTTCAGGAGGTACGCATGGCCAGGGCTGACAAAGCCACCGCCGTTGCAGACATCGCCGAGCAGTTCAGGGACGCGACCGCGACCCTGATCACCGAGTACCGCGGGTTGACCGTGGCCAACCTGGCCGAGCTGCGCCGGTCGCTGAGCGGCTCGGCCACCTACTCGGTGGCCAAGAACACGCTGATCAAGCGGGCAGCGTCCGAGGCGGGCGTCGAAGGCCTCGACGAGCTGTTCGCCGGCCCGACCGCCATCGCGTTCGTCACCGGCGAGCCGGTCGACGCCGCCAAGGCCATCAAGACCTTCGCCAAGGACCACAAGGCGCTGGTCATCAAGGGCGGCTACATGGACGGTCGCGCGCTGACCGTCGCCGAGGTCGAGCGCATCGCCGACCTGGAGTCGCGCGAGGTGCTGCTGGCCAAGCTGGCCGGCGCCATGAAGGGCAACCTCGCCAAGGCGGCCGGCCTGTTCGCCGCCCCGACCTCGCAGATGGCTCGCTTGCTGGCCGCCCTGCAGGAGAAGAAGCCCGCCGAGCCGGAGCCCGCCGCTCCGGTCGCACAAGCAGCGGCGGCGCCCGCCGAAGAAACCCCCGAGGCACCGGCCGAAACGGCCGAGGCACCGGCCGAAGCCGAATAAAACCAACCCCGCAAACCTGGGAAAACAAGGAAGGACCCACACCATGGCGAAAATGTCTACCGACGACCTGCTTGACGCCTTCAAGGAAATGACCCTGTTGGAGCTCTCCGACTTCGTCAAGAAGTTCGAGGAGACCTTCGAGGTCACCGCGGCCGCCCCGGTCGCCGTCGCCGCGGCCGGCCCCGCCGCCGGTGGCGCCCCCGCCGAGGCCGCCGAGGAGCAGTCGGAGTTCGACGTCATCCTCGAGGCCGCCGGCGACAAGAAGATCGGCGTCATCAAGGTGGTCCGCGAGATCGTCTCCGGCCTGGGCCTCAAGGAGGCCAAGGACCTGGTCGACAGCGCGCCCAAGCCGCTGCTGGAGAAGGTCGCCAAGGAGGCCGCCGACGAGGCCAAGACCAAGCTCGAGGCCGCCGGCGCCACCGTCACCGTCAAGTAGCTCCACGCCGAAAACCCCCGGGACCGCCCTGCGGCTCCCGGGGGTTTCGTCGTCCTCAGGACTCCACCGACAGCCTGATCTGCTCGGTGGAATCACCCAGGGCCACAAGCAGATTGGTGAACATCGAGATGAGCACGGGCGCGACGGCCGCGCCGTCGTCGCCGTAAAACCCGGCCAGCTCCAGCATCACGAAGCCATGCACCTGGGACCAGAACTGGGCCGCCGTGGCAACGATCGTCGGGTCGTCGTCGGGGGAACACGCCGTGATACGGCCGGCGAGTATCGATCGGCGCACCGCGCGGACCACGTGGGCGAAGCTGGGGATTTCGCGTTCTACCTCGGCGACCGTCAGCGTCAGGACGTTGCCCGCTGGGGCATTGATGCCGTGCGCGCTGGTGCTGCCGAACATCAGCCGGTACATGTGCGGGTGCTTGATGGCGTAACGCCGGTAGGCCGCACCGAGCACGAACAGGTCGGCGACCGGATCGTCGGTCGCGGGGACGGTCAGCGCGGCATCGAACTGGCGCAAGCCCTCTTCGGCCACCTCGGCGATCAGGCCGCGCATCCCCCCGAAGTGGGTGTACAGGGCCATCGTCGACGTTCCGGCCGCGCCGGCAACCTTGCGGGTCTGCAACGCGTCCGGGCCGTGCTCGTGCAGCAGGTCGACGGCGGCGCGCAGCATCTCGTCGCGGACGCCGCGCTGCCCGCGCGTCAATTCCGAAGTCATCGTTGCCATCCTCCCATTCGCGGCGTAGCGTCGGTATAACAGCGTCATATCAATGTTATAGGAGCTCAGAAATGACGGTCACGCACACCGCCAAAACCGCGAACCCGTATCTCGAGGGACTGCTGGCGCCGGTGGCCGGCGAGGTGACCGCGGCCGACCTGCCGGTCACCGGGCACATCCCCGAACACCTCGACGGTCGCTACCTGCGCAACGGTCCCAACCCCGCCGAAGAGGTCGACCCCGCCACCTACCACTGGTTCAGCGGCGACGGGATGGTGCACGGCGTCGCGCTGAGCGAGGGCGGGGCTCGCTGGTACCGCAACCGCTGGGTGCGCAGCCTGTCGGTGTGCGCGGCCCTGGCCGAACCGACGCCGGGCCGGCTCGACCCGCGGGCGGGCATGCTCTCGCTGGGCGCCAACACCAACGTCTTGACCCATGCCGGGCGCACCCTGGCGCTGATCGAGGGCGGGGTGGCCAACTATGAGCTGACCGACGAGCTGGACACGGTGGGGACCTACGACTTCGACGGCACCCTGGCCGGCGGCTACACCGCCCATCCACACCGCGACCCGCGCACCGGCGAACTGCACGCCGTGTCCTACTCGTTCGCGCGCGGGCGCACCGTGCAGTACTCGGTGATCGACACACAGGGCCGGGCCCGCCGCACGGTCGACATCGAGGTGTCGGGGTCGCCGATGATGCACGATTTCTCGTTGACCGAGAAGTACGTCGTCATCTACGACCTGCCGGTGACCTTCGACCCCGTGCAGATGCTGCCGCAGACCATGCCCCGCTGGCTCAGCCTGCCCGCGCGGCTGGCGATGCAGTCGCTGATCGGGCGGGTGCGGGTGCCGAGCCCGATCAACGCCATGATCAACCGGAACCCGAAGCATTCGGACCGCATGCCGTACGCCTGGAACCCCCGCTATCCGGCGCGCATCGGCGTCATGCCGCGCGACGGCCACGGGAGCAACGCGGGCAAGGATGCCATCCGCTGGTTCGACATCGAACCCTGCTACGTCTACCACCCGCTCAACGCCTACTCCGAGATGCGGGATGGCGCAGAGGTTTTGGTGCTCGACGTGGTGCGGTATGCGCGGATGTTCGACCGCGACCGGCGCGGGCCCGGCGAGACGCCGCCGACGCTGGACCGGTGGACCATCAACCTGGCGACCGGCGCGGTGGCCACCGAATGCCGCGACGATCAGCCGCAAGAGTTTCCGCGGATCAACGAGGACCTGTTGGGCGCTCCGCACCGGTTCGGCTACACCGTCGGGGCGTACTTCGCCGGCGGCGCCTCGGCGTTGTACAAGCACGACTACGCGACCGGCGCCCGAGAGGTCGCTCCGCTCGATCCCGACCTTTTGCTCGGCGAGATGTCCTTTGTGCCCACCCCCGGCGCGGCGGCCGAGGACGAGGGCGTTCTGATGGGCTATGGGTATCACCGGGGCCGCGACGAGGGCCAGTTGGTGTTGCTGGACGCCGGGACGCTCGAGCCGGTGGCGACCGTGCATTTGCCGCAGCGGGTGCCGATGGGCTTTCACGGCAATTGGGCGCCCACTGGCTAACGCGTGTCGAATAGGATGGCGGTCGCCGGCGATGGCGGGATCTCAGGTCAGCCAATTTTTCCCGGCTGTGCCACGCAACCCTGATGCCGAGCAGCAAGCGTGCGCTACAGTGACTGATGCCACACATAGGGGCAGGTGGCGGGCATGAGCATCGACGGAAGGATCTCGCATGGGTGTCGCTATTGAGGTGAACGGCCTCACGAAGTCCTTCGGGTCGTCGAGAATTTGGGAAGACGTGACCCTGGAGATCCCTGCCGGGGAGGTGAGCGTCCTGCTGGGGCCGTCGGGTACCGGCAAATCGGTGTTCCTGAAGTCCCTGATCGGTCTGCTGCGGCCTGAGCGCGGTTCGGTCGTGATCGATGGCACCGACATCCTGCAGTGTTCGGCCAAGGAACTCTACGAGATCCGCACCCTGTTCGGCGTCATGTTCCAGGACGGCGCCCTGTTCGGTTCGATGAACCTGTTCGACAACGCCGCCTTCCCGCTGCGCGAGCACACCAAGAAGAAGGAAGGCGAGATCCGTGACATCGTCATGGAGAAGCTGACCATGGTGGGTCTGGGCGGTGACGAGAAGAAGTTCCCCGGCGAGATCTCCGGCGGTATGCGCAAGCGCGCCAGCCTGGCCCGCGCGCTGGTGATGGACCCGCAGATCATCCTCTGCGACGAGCCCGACTCCGGTCTGGACCCGGTCCGCACCGCCTATCTGAGCCAGCTGATCCTCGACATCAATGCCCAGATCGACGCCACCGTCCTCATCGTGACGCACAACATCAACATCGCCCGCACCGTGCCGGACAACATGGGCATGCTCTTTCGGCGCAAGCTGGTCATGTTCGGCCCGCGTGAGGTGCTGCTGACCAGCGACGAGCCGGTCGTGCGGCAGTTCCTCAACGGGCGCCGCATCGGCCCGATCGGCATGTCCGAGGAGAAGGACGAGTCGACGATGGCCGAAGAGCAGGCCGCCCTCGAGGCCGGCCAGCACGCCGGCGGTGTGGAGGAGATCGAGGGCGTGCCGCCGCAGATCGTCGCGTCCCCCGGAATGCCCGAGCGCAAGGCCGTCGGCCGCCGCCAGGCGCGGGTGCGCGAGATCCTGCACACCCTGCCGCCGAAGGCGCAAGCCGCGATCATCGACGACATGGAGGGCACCCACAAGTACCGGGCGCACGAGGTCGGCGACTAGCTCGCTCGGCCCGAGATTTCGCGATAACTTCGCGTAACTCTCCCGGCCCGCCCTCTTGACGACGGGCCGTAAACGGGCCAGTCTGTTGGGCAGCATGTATCCAGCGGAGAGTCGAGATGCCAGCCAGCGCCGATGTCCCTGGATGTCCTGCGCTGGACAGTTGAGGAATGCGCCGCCCTACGCTATTGTTGGACGTTGCGCTGGCTACCTCCTGCCCACCTCACCCGCCACCTGACACCGTGGTCTAAGCCTGAGCCCCCTGTAAGCGGCTTAGTTCTTTGCTCGTGCGCGTGAGATCCGGACAGATTGTTCGCCGGCCTAACCGACACAATTCGCGGCGAACGCAACCGGGTGTTCCGGTCTTCGTGAGTCGCACGAGGTGCTGGAAGGATGCATCTTGGCTGATTCTCGCCAGAGCAAAACGGATCGCCCACAAAGTTCCTCTAACGGAAGTTCCCCAAACGGCTCCGTCCCCGGAGCGCCTAACCGAGTTTCCTTCGCCAAGCTGCGCGAACCGCTCGAGGTTCCCGGCCTGCTCGACGTGCAGATCGACTCCTTCGAGTGGTTGATCGGCTCACCGCGCTGGCGCGAGGCCGCCGCCAATCGTGGCGAGCCCAGCCCGGTGGGCGGCCTCGAAGAGGTGCTCTACGAGCTCTCACCGATCGAGGACTTCTCCGGCTCGATGTCGCTGTCGTTCTCCGACCCGCGTTTCGACGAGGTCAAGGCGCCGGTCGACGAGTGCAAAGACAAGGACATGACGTACGCGGCCCCGCTGTTCGTCACGGCCGAGTTCATCAACAACAACACCGGCGAGATCAAGAGCCAGACGGTGTTCATGGGTGACTTCCCGATGATGACCGAGAAGGGCACCTTCATCATCAACGGGACCGAGCGTGTGGTCGTCAGCCAGCTGGTGCGCTCGCCCGGCGTGTACTTCGACGAGACCATCGACAAGTCCACCGAGAAGCTGCTGCACAGCGTCAAGGTGATCCCCAGCCGCGGTGCGTGGCTGGAGTTCGACGTCGACAAGCGCGACACCGTCGGCGTGCGCATCGACCGCAAGCGCCGCCAGCCCGTCACCGTGCTGCTCAAGGCGCTCGGCTGGACCAACGAGCAGATCCACGAGCGGTTCGGCTTCTCCGAAATCATGATGGGCACGCTGGAGAAGGACAACACCGCCGGCACCGACGAGGCGCTCCTGGACATCTACCGCAAGCTGCGCCCGGGCGAGCCGCCGACCAAGGAGTCCGCGCAGACCCTGCTGGAGAACCTGTTCTTCAAGGAGAAGCGCTACGACCTGGCCCGCGTCGGCCGCTACAAGGTCAACAAGAAGCTCGGCCTGAACGTCGGCGAGCCGATCACGTCGTCGACGCTGACCGAGGAAGACGTCGTCGCCACCATCGAGTACCTGGTTCGCCTGCACCACGCCCGCACGGATGGCCAGCCGGCTGTCATGACCGTCCCCGGCGGCACCGAGGTGCCGGTGGAGACCGACGACATCGACCACTTCGGTAACCGCCGGCTGCGCACGGTCGGCGAGTTGATCCAGAACCAGATCCGGGTCGGCATGTCCCGGATGGAGCGCGTCGTCCGCGAGCGGATGACCACCCAGGACGTCGAGGCGATCACGCCGCAGACGCTGATCAACATCCGACCGGTCGTCGCCGCGATCAAGGAGTTCTTCGGCACCAGCCAGCTCTCCCAGTTCATGGACCAGAACAACCCGCTGTCGGGTCTGACCCACAAGCGCCGCCTGTCGGCGCTGGGCCCCGGCGGTCTGTCCCGTGAGCGGGCCGGGCTGGAAGTCCGTGACGTGCACCCGTCGCACTACGGCCGGATGTGCCCGATCGAGACGCCGGAGGGTCCGAACATCGGTTTGATCGGCTCGCTGTCGGTGTACGCGCGGGTCAACCCGTTCGGGTTCATCGAGACGCCGTACCGCAAGGTGGTCGACGGTGTGGTCACCGACGAGATCCACTACCTGACCGCCGACGAGGAGGACCGCCACGTCGTGGCGCAGGCCAACTCGCCGATCGATGCGAATGGCCGGTTCGAGGAGTCGCGCGTCCTGGTCCGCCGGAAGGCGGGCGAGGTCGAATACGTGCCGTCGTCCGAGGTGGACTACATGGACGTCTCGCCGCGCCAGATGGTGTCGGTGGCCACCGCCATGATCCCGTTCCTCGAGCACGACGACGCCAACCGTGCCCTGATGGGCGCCAACATGCAGCGTCAGGCGGTTCCGCTGGTGCGCAGCGAGGCGCCGCTGGTGGGCACGGGCATGGAGTTGCGCGCCGCGATCGATGCCGGCGACGTCGTCGTCGCGGACAAGGCCGGGGTGATCGAGGAGGTCTCGGCCGACTACGTCACCGTGATGGCCGACGACGGCACCCGGCACACCTACCGGATGCGTAAGTTCGAGCGCTCCAACCACGGCACCTGCGCCAACCAGTCGCCGATCGTGGACGCCGGGGACCGGGTCGAGGCCGGCCAGGTCATCGCCGACGGACCCTGCACCGAGAACGGTGAGATGGCGCTGGGCAAGAACCTGCTGGTGGCGATCATGCCGTGGGAGGGTCACAACTACGAGGACGCGATCATCCTCTCCAACCGCCTGGTTGAGGAGGACGTGCTGACCTCGATCCACATCGAGGAGCACGAGATCGACGCCCGCGACACCAAGCTGGGCGCCGAGGAGATCACCCGGGACATCCCGAACGTCTCCGACGAGGTGCTGGCCGACCTCGACGAGCGCGGCATCGTCCGCATCGGCGCCGAGGTCCGCGACGGCGACATCCTGGTCGGCAAGGTCACCCCGAAGGGTGAGACCGAGCTGACCCCGGAGGAGCGGCTGCTGCGGGCGATCTTCGGCGAGAAGGCGCGTGAGGTCCGCGACACCTCGCTGAAGGTGCCGCACGGCGAGTCCGGCAAGGTCATCGGCATCCGGGTGTTCTCCCGCGAGGACGACGACGAGCTGCCTGCCGGTGTCAACGAGCTGGTTCGCGTCTACGTGGCCCAGAAGCGCAAGATCTCCGACGGTGACAAGCTCGCCGGCCGGCACGGCAACAAGGGCGTGATCGGCAAGATCCTGCCCGTCGAGGACATGCCGTTCCTGCCGGACGGCACCCCGGTGGACATCATCCTGAACACGCACGGTGTGCCGCGACGGATGAACATCGGCCAGATCCTGGAGACCCACCTCGGGTGGGTGGCCAAGTCCGGCTGGAACATCGACGGTTCGCCCGAGTGGGCGGTCAACCTGCCCGAGGACCTGCTGCACGCGCAGCCGAACCAGATCGTGTCGACGCCGGTGTTCGACGGCGCCAAGGAGGAGGAGCTGGCCGGCATGCTGTCCTGCACGCTGCCGAACCGGGACGGCGACGTCATGGTCAACGGCGACGGCAAGGCGGTGCTTTTCGACGGCCGCAGCGGTGAGCCGTTCCCGTACCCGGTGACCGTCGGCTTCATGTACATCATGAAGCTGCACCACCTGGTGGACGACAAGATCCACGCCCGCTCCACCGGCCCGTACTCGATGATCACCCAGCAGCCGCTCGGTGGTAAGGCGCAGTTCGGTGGTCAGCGGTTCGGTGAGATGGAGTGCTGGGCCATGCAGGCCTACGGTGCCGCGTACACGCTGCAGGAGCTGTTGACCATCAAGTCCGACGACACGGTCGGCCGGGTCAAGGTGTACGAGGCGATCGTCAAGGGCGAGAACATCCCCGAGCCGGGCATCCCCGAGTCGTTCAAGGTGCTGCTCAAGGAGCTGCAATCGCTGTGCCTGAACGTCGAGGTGCTCTCGTCGGACGGCGCGGCGATCGAATTGCGCGAAGGCGAGGACGAGGACCTGGAGCGGGCTGCGGCCAACCTGGGAATCAACTTGTCGCGCAACGAATCCGCCTCCGTTGAGGACCTGGCTTAATCACTTTTAGTTACTAAACCCGCAAGGGGAAAGGGAGTTACGTGCTCGACGTCAACTTCTTCGATGAACTCCGTATCGGCTTGGCTACCGCGGAGGACATCAGGCAATGGTCTTACGGCGAGGTCAAGAAGCCGGAGACGATCAACTACCGCACGCTGAAGCCGGAGAAGGACGGCCTGTTCTGCGAGAAGATCTTCGGACCGACTCGCGACTGGGAGTGCTACTGCGGCAAGTACAAGCGCGTCCGCTTCAAGGGCATCATCTGTGAGCGCTGCGGTGTCGAGGTGACCCGCGCCAAGGTCCGCCGCGAGCGGATGGGCCACATCGAGCTGGCCGCGCCGGTCACGCACATCTGGTACTTCAAGGGTGTGCCGAGCCGGCTCGGTTACCTGCTCGACCTCGCCCCGAAGGATCTCGAGAAGATCATCTACTTCGCGGCGTACGTGATCACGTCGGTCGACGACGAGATGCGGCACAACGAGCTGTCCACGCTCGAGGCCGAAATGATGGTGGAGCGCAAGGCCGTTGAGGACCAGCGCGACGCCGACCTGGAGGCCCGCGCGCAGAAGCTGGAGGCCGACCTGGCCGAGCTGGAGGCCGAGGGCGCCAAGGCCGACGCCCGCCGCAAGGTGCGCGACGGCGGCGAGCGGGAGATGCGCCAGCTCCGCGACCGTGCCCAGCGCGAGCTGGACCGGCTCGAGGACATCTGGAACACCTTCACCAAGCTGGCCCCCAAGCAGCTGATCGTCGACGAGAACCTCTACCGCGAGCTCGTCGACCGCTACGGCGAGTACTTCACCGGCGCCATGGGCGCGGAGTCGATCCAGAAGCTCATCGAGAACTTCGACATCGACGCCGAGGCCGATATCTTGCGTGATGTCATTCGAAACGGCAAGGGGCAGAAGAAGCTTCGCGCCCTCAAGCGTCTCAAGGTGGTCGCCGCCTTCCAGCAGTCGGGCAACTCGCCGATGGGCATGGTGCTCGACGCCGTCCCGGTGATCCCGCCGGAGCTGCGCCCGATGGTGCAGCTCGACGGTGGCCGCTTCGCGACCAGCGACCTGAACGACCTGTACCGCCGGGTCATCAACCGCAACAACCGCCTCAAGAGGTTGATCGACCTCGGCGCGCCCGAGATCATCGTCAACAACGAGAAGCGGATGCTGCAGGAGTCCGTCGACGCGCTGTTCGACAACGGCCGCCGCGGCCGCCCGGTCACCGGGCCGGGCAACCGTCCGCTCAAGTCGCTGTCGGATCTGTTGAAGGGCAAGCAGGGTCGGTTCCGGCAGAACCTGCTCGGTAAGCGCGTCGACTACTCGGGCCGTTCGGTCATCGTGGTCGGCCCGCAGCTCAAGCTGCACCAGTGTGGCCTGCCCAAGCTGATGGCGCTCGAGCTGTTCAAGCCGTTCGTGATGAAGCGGCTCGTCGACCTCAACCACGCACAGAACATCAAGAGCGCCAAGCGGATGGTGGAGCGGCAGCGTCCCCAGGTGTGGGACGTCCTCGAAGAGGTCATCGCCGAACACCCGGTGCTGCTGAACCGCGCGCCGACCCTGCACCGGCTGGGCATCCAAGCCTTCGAGCCGATGCTGGTGGAGGGCAAGGCCATTCAGCTGCACCCGCTGGTCTGCGAGGCGTTCAACGCCGACTTCGACGGTGACCAGATGGCGGTGCACCTGCCGTTGAGCGCCGAGGCGCAGGCCGAGGCGCGCATCCTGATGCTCTCGAGTAACAACATCCTGTCGCCCGCGTCGGGCCGCCCGCTGGCCATGCCGCGACTGGACATGGTGACCGGGCTGTATTACCTGACCACCGAGGTCGACGGCGACAAGGGCGAATTCGCCCCCGCCGCAAAGGATCAGCCGGAGGTCGGGGTGTACTCCTCGCCGGCCGAGGCGATCATGGCCGCCGACCGCGGCGTGCTCTCGGTACGGGCCAAGATCAAGGTGCGGCTGACGCAGCTGCGTCCGCCGGCCGAGGTCGAGGCGGAGGTGTTCGGTGCCAACGGCTGGCAGCCGGGCGACGCCTGGTTGGCCGAGACCACGCTGGGTCGGGTGCTGTTCAACGAGCTGCTGCCGGTGGGCTACCCGTTCGTGAACAAGCAGATGCACAAGAAGGTGCAGGCTGCGATCATCAACGACCTCGCCGAGCGCTACCCGATGATCGTGGTCGCGCAGACTGTCGACAAGCTCAAGGACGCCGGCTTCTACTGGGCCACCCGCAGTGGTGTAACCGTGTCGATGGCCGACGTGCTGGTTCCGCCGCGCAAGAAGGAGATCCTCGACCAGTACGAGGAGCGGGCGGAGAAGGTCGAAAAGCAGTTCCAGCGAGGTGCTTTGAACCACGACGAGCGCAACGAGGCGCTGGTGGAGATCTGGAAGGAAGCCACCGACGAGGTCGGTCAGGCGCTCCGCGAGCACTACCCCAGCGACAACCCGATCATCACGATCGTCGACTCGGGCGCCACGGGTAACTTCACCCAGACCCGAACGCTGGCCGGCATGAAGGGTCTGGTGACCAACCCCAAGGGTGAGTTCATCCCGCGTCCGGTCAAGTCGTCGTTCCGCGAGGGCCTGACCGTGCTGGAGTACTTCATCAACACGCACGGCGCCCGAAAGGGCTTGGCGGACACCGCGTTGCGCACCGCCGACTCGGGTTACCTGACCCGTCGTCTGGTGGACGTGAGCCAGGATGTCATTGTCCGCGAGCACGACTGCGAGACCGAGCGCGGCATCATCGTCGAGCTCGCCGAGCGTCAGTCGGACGGCACCCTGATCCGCGACCCGTACATCGAAACCTCGGCGTACGCGCGGACTTTGGGCGCCGACGCGGTCGACGAGGCGGGCAACGTCGTCGTCGCACGCGGCGAGGACCTCGGTGACCCGGAGATCGACGCCCTACTGGCGGCCGGCATCACGCAGGTCAAGGTGCGCTCGGTGTTGACCTGCACCACGGGCACCGGCGTGTGCGCGACCTGCTACGGCCGCTCGATGGCGACCGGCAAGCTGGTCGACATCGGCGAGGCCGTCGGCATCGTCGCGGCCCAGTCCATCGGTGAGCCCGGCACGCAGCTGACCATGCGTACGTTCCACCAGGGTGGTGTCGGTGAGGACATCACCGGCGGTCTGCCCCGGGTGCAGGAGCTCTTCGAGGCCCGCGTCCCGCGCGGCAAGGCGCCGATCGCCGACGTCACCGGGCGGGTGCAACTCGAGGAGGGCGAGCGCTTCTACAAGATCACCATCGTTCCCGACGACGGGAGCGAGGAGGTCGTGTACGACAAGCTCTCCAAGCGACAGCGGCTGCGCGTGTTCAAGCACGAGGACGGTTCCGAGCGGGTGCTGTCCGACGGCGACCACGTCGAGGTGGGCCAGCAGCTGATGGAGGGTTCGGCCGACCCGCACGAGGTGCTGCGCGTGCAGGGCCCCCGCGAGGTGCAGATCCACCTGGTCCGCGAGGTTCAGGAGGTCTACCGCGCCCAGGGTGTGTCGATCCACGACAAGCACATCGAGGTGATCGTCCGCCAGATGCTGCGCCGCGTCACCATCATCGACTCGGGCGCAACGGAGTTCCTGCCCGGCTCGCTGATCGACCGCGCGGAGTTCGAGGCGGAGAACCGTCGGGTGGTGGCCGAGGGCGGCGAGCCCGCCGCCGGGCGCCCGGTGCTGATGGGTATCACGAAGGCGAGCCTGGCCACCGACTCGTGGCTGAGTGCGGCGTCGTTCCAGGAGACCACGCGAGTGCTGACCGATGCGGCCATCAACTGCCGCAGCGACAAGCTCAACGGTCTGAAGGAGAACGTGATCATCGGAAAGCTGATCCCGGCCGGTACCGGCATCAACCGTTACCGCAACATCCAGGTGCAGCCGACCGAGGAGGCCCGAGCCGCCGCGTACACGATCCCGTCCTACGAGGATCAGTACTACAGCCCGGACTTCGGCCAGGCGACCGGCGCCGCGGTCCCGCTGGACGACTACGGCTACAGCGACTACCGCTAGTTGGCAACGAAGAAGCCCCGGGCCTAAGCAAAGAGGCCCGGGGCTTTTTCGTGCGCCCGTTGGGCCCCTCTAGCGCCGAGTGTGCGGCCAGCCGCACGTTCGCCGGCGCGGGCCGGTCGGTGGCACTCACTACACTGGCCATCGTGCTCATCGGTTCACACGTCCACAACGACGACCCGCTGGCCGCCGCACAGGCGGACGGGGCCGACGTGGTGCAGTTCTTTCTCGGCAACCCGCAGAGCTGGAAGAAGGCGAAGCCCCGCGACGACGCCCCGACGCTCAAGGCGTCGGCCGTGCCGCTCTACGTCCACGCGCCCTACCTCATCAACGTGGCATCGGCGAACAACCGCATCCGGATCCCGTCGCGCAAGATCCTGCAGGACACCTGCGACGCGGCCGCGGAGATCGGCGCGACGGCCGTGATCGTGCACGGCGGCCACGCCGACGACGACGACATGGAGGCCGGATTCCAGCGGTGGGTCAAGGCGCTGGACTACCTGGAAACCGACGTGCCCGTGTATCTGGAGAACACCGCGGGCGGCGACCACGCGATGGCCCGCCACTTCGACACCATCGGCAAACTCTGGGATCACATCGGCGACAAGGGCATCGGCTTCTGCCTGGACACCTGTCACGCCTGGGCCGCGGGTGAGGCGCTGGTCGACGCGGTCGAGCGGATCCGGGCCCTGACCGGACGCATCGACCTGGTGCACTGCAACGACTCGAGGGACGCGGCGGGTTCGGGCGCCGACCGGCACGCCAACTTCGGCACCGGCCAGATCGATCCCGAACTGCTCGTCGCGGTGGTGACGGCGGCCGATGCGCCCGTCATCTGCGAGACCGCCGACGAGGGACGCAAGGACGACATCGCGTTCCTGCGGGAAAAGACCGGCGGCTGAGATCTCCGCCCGTGCTCGGTCGGCTCGCAACGCTTCTCGGGGTAGTCCTGCTGGTCGTGAGCTGTTCGCCGCTGAAACCCGAGCCGCCCTCGGGCTTCGTCACCGGGACCAGCCTGCACCATCTCGATGTGGGCGGACATGATCGCAGCTACCGGCTCTACGAGCCGGTGAGCAAACCCGCTTCGCCGCCGCTGGTCGTCGTGCTGCACGGCTATTCCGGGAGCGCCCGACAGGTCGAAAGGGATTACGGCTGGGACGAATTGGCCGATTCTTCCAAGTTCGTCGTCGCCTACCCGGACGGGCTGGATCGGGCCTGGAACGTCGACGGGGAAACCTGCTGTGGCCGGCCGGGACGGGAGGGCGTCGACGACGTCGCGTTCATCAGCGCGGTCGTCGCCGACGTCGCCAAGCACGTCGGCACGGACCCCGCCCGCATCTATGTCTCCGGCATGAGCAACGGCGGCATCATGTCCTACACGCTGGCCTGCGCCACCGACATCTTCGCCGCGATCGGTCCGGTCGCCGGCACCCAGCTGAACCGATGTCCGAATCCGCGTCCGACGTCGATCATGCACATCCACGGCACTGCGGACCGGCTGGTGCCCTACGGTGGCGGGCAGGGTTTCAGCGTGATCAACGGCCCGGCGGTCCCCGACGTGAATGCGTTCTGGCGCAACGTCGATCAGTGCGCGAACCCGACCGCCACCAGCGACGGCCCGACCGCCACCTCGACGGCGGGATGCGCCGGCAACCGCGGCGTCACGCTCATCACGATCGAGGCGGGCGGACACGAGTGGCCGCCGTTCGCCGCCCGCACCCTGTGGGAGTTCTTCGCCGCGCACCCACGGTGACGACGCATTACACCTCTTGTGCGGCTGTTCAAAAAATGTAACATGAGGGGCATGTCGGATACCCATGTCGTCACCAACCAGGTTCCCCCGCTGGAGAACTACAACCCCGCGACGTCCGCGGTGCTCGTCGAGGCCCTGATCCGCGAGGGCGGGGAATGGGGCACAGAAGAGGTGACCGAGGTGGGCGCGATCGCCGGTGGCCGCCAGGCCCAGCGGTGGGGCGAGCTCGCCGACCGCAACCGGCCCATCCTGCACACCCACGACAAGTACGGCCACCGGGTCGACGAGATCGAGTTCGACCCGGCCTATCACGAGCTGATGCGCACGGCGATCGCCCATGGCATCCACGCGGCGCCGTGGGCCGACGGACGCCCGGGCGCCCACGTGGTGCGGGCGGCCAAGATGTCGGTGTGGAACGTCGAGCCCGGGCACACCTGCCCGATCTCGATGACCTACGCGGTCGTCCCCGCGCTGCGCTACAACCCCGAACTCGCGGCGGTTTACGAGCCCCTGCTAACCAGCCGCGAATACGATCCTGAGCTCAGGCTGGCCACCACCAAGCGCGGCATCACCGCCGGCATGTCGATGACCGAGAAGCAGGGTGGCTCCGACGTGCGCGCCGGGACCACGCAGGCAACCCCGAACGGCGACGGCACCTACCGCCTCACCGGCCACAAGTGGTTCACCTCGGCGCCGATGTGCGACATCTTCCTGGTGCTCGCGCAGGCGCCGGGCGGACTGTCGTGTTTCATGCTTCCCCGGATCCTGCCCGACGGCAGCCGCAACCGGATGTTCCTGCAGCGCTTGAAGGACAAGCTCGGCAACCACGCCAACGCGTCCAGCGAGGTCGAATATGACGGTGCCATCGCATGGCTGGTGGGCGAGGAGGGCCGCGGGGTCCCGACCATCATCGAGATGGTCAACCTCACCCGGCTGGACTGCACCCTGGGCAGCGCCACCAGCATGCGCACGGGCCTGACCCGCGCGATCCACCACGCCCAGCACCGAAAGGCGTTCGGCGCCTACCTGATCGACCAGCCGTTGATGCGCAACGTGCTGGCCGACCTGGCCGTGGAGGCCGAGGCCGCCACCATCGTCGCGATGCGGATGGCTGGGGCCACCGACAAGGCGTTGCGCGGCGACGACCGGGAGGCGCTGCTGCGCCGCATCGGTTTGGCGGCCAGCAAGTACTGGGTGTGCAAGCGCGCGACCCCGCACGCGGCGGAGGCGCTGGAATGCCTGGGTGGCAATGGTTACGTCGAGGACTCGGGCATGCCGCGGCTGTTCCGCGAGGCGCCGCTGATGGGCATCTGGGAGGGCTCGGGCAACGTCAGCGCGCTGGACACGTTGCGCGCCATGGCAACTCGTCCCGAATGCGTCGAGGTGCTGTTCGCCGAACTGGCCGAGAGCGCCGCGGCTGACGCGCGACTGGGCGCCCACGTTGACCGGCTGCGGGCGGACCTGACCGATCTGGACACCATCACGCTCCGGGCCCGCAAGGTCGCCGAGGACATCTGCCTGGCGCTGCAGGGGTCGCTGCTGGTGCGCTACGGCCACCCCGCGGTCGCCGAGGCCTTCCTGACCACCCGGCTCGACCGCCAGTGGGGCGGGGCATTCGGCACGATGCCCACCGGGCTGGACCTGGCTCCCATTCTTGAGCGTGCTCTGGTAAAGGGATGACTCACGCGATCAGACCAGTCGACTTCGACAAACTGAAGACGATGACCTATGAGGTCACCGATCGGGTAGCCCGGATCACCTTCAACCGGCCGGAGAAGGGGAACGCGATCGTCGCCGACACCCCGCTGGAGCTCTCGGCGCTGGTGGAGCGCGCCGACCTGGATCCCAACGTGCACGTGATCCTGGTGTCGGGCCGGGGCGAGGGATTCTGCGCGGGCTTCGACCTGAGCGCGTACGCCGACCGCACCGGCTCGGCCGGCGGGACCGGCGCGTACGCGGGCACCGTGCTCAGCGGAAAAACCCAGGCGGTCAACCACTTACCCGATCAGCCGTGGGACCCGATGATCGACTACCAGATGATGAGTCGGTTCGTGCGCGGCTTCTCCAGCCTGATGCACGCCGACAAGCCGACGGTGGTCAAGATCCACGGCTACTGCGTGGCGGGGGGCACCGACATCGCGCTGCACGCCGACCAGGTGATCGCCGCCGCCGACGCCAAGATCGGATATCCGCCGACGCGGGTATGGGGCGTCCCGGCGGCGGGCCTGTGGGCGCACCGGCTCGGCGACCAGCGCGCCAAGCGCCTGCTGTTCACCGGCGACTGCATCACCGGGGCCCAGGCCGCCGAATGGGGCCTGGCGGTCGAGGCGCCGGAGCCCCAAGACCTCGACGAGCGCACCGAGCGGTTGGTGCAGCGGATCGCCGCGGTGCCGGTCAACCAGCTGATCATGGTAAAACTCGCGCTGAATTCGGCTCTGCTGCAACAGGGTGTGGCCACCAGCCGGATGGTCAGCACCGTGTTCGACGGGGTCGCCCGGCACACCCCGGAAGGCCATACCTTCGTCGCCGACGCCACCGAGCACGGCTTCCGGGAAGCGGTGCGGCATCGCGACGAGCCCTTCGGTGACTACGGCCGCCGCGCGTCACAGGTCTAGCCCATGGCCACCATGACGGCGCGGTCGGTGGTGCTCAGTGTGTTGCTCGGGGCCCACCCGGCGCACGCGCGGGCCAGCGAATTAATCCGGCTTACTTCGGATTTCGGCATCAAAGAGACGACGCTGCGGGTCGCGCTGACCCGCATGGTGGGCGCCGGTGACCTGATCCGCTCCGCGGACGGCTATCGGCTCTCTGATCGCCTGCTGGCCCGGCAGCGACGCCAGGACGACGCCATCGACCCACGGGTCCGGCCATGGGGCGGGGAGTGGATCACGCTGATCGTGACCAGCGTGGGCGGCGACGCCCGCACGCGGGCCGCGCTGCGAAACACCATGCACGGCAAGCGCTTCGGTGAACTGCGCGAGGGCGTGTGGATGCGCCCCGACAACCTGGAGCTCGACCTCGATCCCGAGATCGACGCCCGGGTGCGGGTGCTGCGCGCGCGCGTCGACGATGCCGCCGAGCTCGCCGCCCAGCTGTGGGATCTGCCCGCGTGGGCCCGGGCCGGTAACCGGCTGTTCGACGAGATGGCCGCCGCGCCGAACATTCCAGCCCGGTTCGTGGTGGCGGCGGCGACGGTGCGCCACCTGCTCACCGACCCGGTATTGCCCGACGAATTGCTGCCCGCCGACTGGCCGGGCGCGCGGCTGCGCGCGGCCTACCACGACTTCGCCACCGAGCTGCTGCGGCGGCGGGAACCCCTATTCGCGGAGGCAAAATGAGCGACCCAGTGCGCATCGAGCGCAACGGCCCGGTGACGACGGTGATCCTGAACCGCCCGGCCGCCCGCAATGCGGTCAACGGCCCCACGGCCGCCGCGCTGTACGCGGCGTTCGACGAATTCGACCGCGACGACACCGCGTCGGTCGCCGTGCTGTGGGGAGACGGTGGAACCTTCTGCGCCGGCGCCGATTTGAAGGCCTTCGGCACACCGGACGCCAACGCCGTGCACCGGACGGGTCCAGGCCCGATGGGACCGACGCGAATGGTGCTGTCCAAGCCGGTGATCGCCGCCGTCAGCGGCTTCGCGGTCGCCGGGGGTCTGGAGTTGGCCGTCTGGTGCGACCTGCGGGTGGCCGAGGAGGACGCCGTGTTCGGGGTGTACTGCCGCCGCTGGGGCGTGCCGCTGATCGACGGGGGCACGGTGCGGCTGCCGCGGCTGATCGGACACAGCCGCGCGATGGACATGATCCTCACCGGCCGCGGGGTCAAGGCCGACGAAGCCCTCGCGATGGGGCTGGCCAACCGCGTCGTGCCGAAAGGTCAGGCCCGCCAAGCGGCTGAGGAACTGGCCGCGCAACTGGCCGCACTGCCGCAGCAATGCCTGCGGTCGGACCGACTCTCGGCGCTGCATCAATGGGGGACAACGGAATCCGAGGCGATCGACTTCGAATTCGCCAGCATCTCGCGCGTCGCGGCCGAGGCGAACGAGGGGGCGGGGCGGTTCGCCGCGGGCGCGGGCCGGCACGGCGCTCCCGCGAGTTAGCCGACGCCTTACGGTGCGAGCCGCACCCTGCCGGGCGGCCCGGGCGGCGGCTCCGGATCAGCGCCGCCGCCGCCGCAGCAGGAGCCACTGCCGGGGCCGGAACAGGGGCCACCCGCCGCCCCCGCCCCGGGCGGCC
>NZ_LZJI01000205.1 GCF_001667775.1 Mycobacterium sp. E1747 | reverse complement strand
CGTGCTGCGCGACACCTCGGCAAGCGTGGTGTGTGGCATCGGTTTTGCGGATCTGTCGGGCTTCACCGTGCTCACCCGCGCGCTCACCCCCGCCCAACTGTCGCACATGCTCAACGAGTTCGCCGGCACGGTCGCGGACGTGGTGCATCGCGATGGCGGCCGGGTGGTGAAGTTCATCGGCGACGAGGTGATGTGGGTGAGCGCGTCACCCGAACGCCTCGCCATGGCGGCGGTCGATCTGGTCAACCATCCACGGGCGCGCGAGGAGGGTCTGCAGGTTCGCGCCGGTTTGGCGTTCGGCTCCGTCCTGGCGATCAACGGGGACTACTTCGGCAGCCCGGTCAATCTCGCGGCGCGTCTGGTCGGGGCCGCCGCCCCGTGCCAGATCCTGGCCGATTCTGCGCTGCACGAACAGTTACCGGCCTGGCCGGCGACGGCCCGTGGTCCCTTTGACCTCAAGGGTTTTGACACCCCCATGATCGCCTTCGAGCTGCACGGTCGGGACGCCGCCGATCTCGGCTCGGGCTCCGGCGATTAGGGTAACTGCCCGTGACCACCGATTTGAGCTACGACAGTCCCTCCGTCAACGTCGCCACATCGCTGCCGAAACGCGGGGCGGGCTCTTCGGTATTGATCGTGCCGGTCGTCTCGACCGGCGACGAGGACAGACCGGGAGCGGTGGTCGCACCGGGCGAATCGTTGCTGCCCGCCGACGCGGTCACCGAAATCGAATCCGGGCTGCGCGCACTGGACGCCACCGGCGGCAGCGAGCAGGTCCACCGCCTGGTCGTGCCGTCGCTGCCGGTGTCCAGCGTGCTGACGATCGGCCTGGGCAAGCCTCGACCCGAGTGGCCCGCCGACACCATCCGGCGCGCCGCCGGTGTGGCAGCGCGCTCGCTCGGCACCGCCGAGGCGGTGCTCGTGACGCTGCCCGGCGACTTCAGCGCCGACGTCTGCTCGGCGGCCGTCGAGGGCGTGATCCTGGGCAGCTATCGGTTCACCGAATTCCGCAGCGGCAAGACCGCGCCGAAGGACAAGGGGCTGCGCAAGGTCACCGTGCTGTCCGCCTCGAGGGACGCCAAAGCGGCCAGTGCGCACGGCGCCGCCGTCGCGACCGCGGTGGCCACTGCCCGCGACTTCGTCAACACGCCCCCAAGTCACCTCTTCCCCGCCGAATTCGCGCGACGCGCAAGGGCTTTGGGTGAATCGGTGGGCCTCGAGGTGGAAGTTCTCGACGACAAGGCGCTGCAGAAGGCGGGCTACGGCGGCGTAATCGGCGTCGGTCAGGGCTCGTCGCGGCCGCCGCGGCTGGTGCGACTGACCCACCGGGGTTCGAGGCTGTCCAAGAAGCCGAAGCAGGCGAAGAAGGTGGCGCTGGTCGGCAAGGGCATCACGTTCGACACCGGCGGCATCTCGATCAAACCGGCGGCATCGATGCACTACATGACCTCCGACATGGGCGGCGCGGCCGCGGTCATCGCCACGGCGGCGCTGGCCGCGCAGCTGCGGTTGCCGATCGACGTGATCGCCACCGTGCCGATGGCCGAGAACATGCCGTCGGGCACGGCGCAGCGGCCCGGTGACGTGCTGACGCAGTACGGCGGCATCACCGTCGAGGTGCAGAACACCGACGCCGAGGGCCGGCTCATCCTGGCCGACGCGATCGTGCGGGCGTGTGAGGACAATCCCGACTACCTGATCGAGACCTCCACGTTGACCGGCGCCCAGACGGTGGCGTTGGGCGCCCGGATCCCCGGTGTGATGGGCAGCGACGAGTTCCGCGACCGGGTCGCCGCCATCTCGCAGCGGGTGGGCGAGAACGGTTGGCCGATGCCGCTGCCCGACGAGCTCAAGGACGACCTGAAGTCGACGGTGGCCGACCTGTCCAACATCAGCGGCCAGCGTTTCGCCGGCATGCTGGTGGCCGGGGTGTTCCTGCGTGAATTCGTCGCCGACGGCGTCGGCTGGGCGCACATCGACGTGGCCGGCCCGGCGTACAACACCGGCGGGCCGTGGGGATACACCCCCAAGGGCGGCACCGGGGTGCCGACCCGCACCATGTTCGCCGTACTCGAGGACATCGCCGAGAACGGTTAGCGCGCGGCCTCCCGGCGCTCGCGCGTGAGGCTCGCGCTCGAGCGTCACGCCAGCGTGGCGCCCGCGCTCAAGCGTCACGCCAGCGTGACGCTCGGTGGCTAGCGCCTACCCGTCATCAGCGAGAAGACGGCTCGCTGCACCGTGCGACGGGGCCAGCCTGTCGCGCCGTCGGCCGCCAGCGCGGCATTGGCCGCGTTGCGCCCACACGCGCCGTGCACGGAGCCGCCCGGGGTGGCCGACGCGCTGCCCAAATACAGCCCCTGCACCGGGGTTTCGGCCCGGCCCATGCCGGGTGCCGGGCGAAAGATCAGCATCTGCTGCAGCTGCGCCGTGCCGCCGTTGAGCGCGCCCATGTGCAGGTTGGCGTCGCTTGCCTCCAGGTCCGACGGGCGTTGAACGAACCGCTGCACGACCGCCGAACCGAACCCCGGCGCGTGTTCCTCGATCACCCGGTCCACCGCTTCGGCGAGCCGATCCGCCGACGCGTCGTCAGCCACGTTGCGCGGCAGATGCGTGTAGGCCCAAACACTTTCGGTGCCCTTCGGCGACCTGGTCGGATCGGCCGTGGTGGTTTGGCCCAACAACATGAAGGGATGCTCGGGCACCGCCCGGGTGTTCAGATCGGCCATCCAGCGGACCAGCCCGTCGCCGTCGGCGCCGAGATGGACGGTGCCCACGTCGTGCAGGCTCTTTGCCCGCCACGGAACGGGCGCCCCCACGGCATAGTTGACCTTCACCACCGGAGGGTCCCAGATGAAATGCTCGAGGTCACGTAACAGCTTGGGCGGCACTGCATCCGGCGGCAGCATGTCGCAGAACAATCGGGGGGCGGTCACGTCGGCGACGATCGCCCGCCGCGCCGCCACCGTGCGCCCCTCGGCCGTCGTCACCCCGACAGCGCGACCACCCCGCACCTGGATGCGGGACACGTTCTGGTTGCACTCGATTCGCGCTCCCGCAGAGCGAGCGCGACCGACCAGGGCGGCCGTCAACTGCCCGGAGCCCCCGACCGGTACTGGCCAGCCGCCGTCCTGGGCCAGCATCGTCATCAGAAATCCCATGGCTCCGCTGATCGGCGCGTCCGGCGGGACGTCGGCGTGCATTGCGTTGCCCAGCAACAACACTCGCGGCGCTGCACCGGCGAACAGCTCACTGGCCATGGTGTTGGCCGGCTGTACCAGCAGGCGCGCCACCCGCAGCGCCTCCGACGTGCCGAGCCTGGTCAGCAGCCGCAGCAGCGGACGCACTGGGGGGAAGGGCGCCAACATGGCGTCCAGCAGCGGCGCCTTGATCCGCTCCCACAAGTCGACCAGGCGCCACCAGTTGTCGCCGTCGGCGGGCACCCGGCGGGCGAATTCGGCCGCCGTGCGCGCGGCGTCGTGATAGACCAGGGGCGGGTCGTCATCGTCCGCGCTGCGCGGGTGTCCCACGACTACGGGGGCATGCGACCAGCGCAGGCCGTGATCCTCCAGCCTCAACGCGGCGATCGCCGGCGACGCCACCGTCATCGGGTAGTAAGAGCTGAACAGGTCGGTGATGTAGCCCGGCGTCAGCTCGGCGCTGCGCACCGCGCCGCCGGGTTCGGGCTGGGCTTCCAGCACCAGCACGTCCCAGCCCGCGTCGGCCAGCATCGAGGCGGCGACCAGTCCGTGGTGTCCCGCCCCGATGACGACGGCGTCGGCGGCGTCCCGCGCGCTCATTTCGCCTGGCTGGGCACCTTGCGCTCCGCCAGCGCCCCCAGCCGCCAGAGACACTCCTTGTTGCGCGGGTAGGCCGCGGCCAACGCGACCGAATTGGGAACGGCCCCCATCGGGCCTTCGACGGGCACCTCGATCATCTCCACCCGGCAGCCCTGCGGTGTCTCGTGCAGCCGCATCGTGATCCGCGCGGCGCCCAGTGGCCCGAGGCGGGCACACAGCACCAGTTTGTGGGGCGGTTCGCTCTCCTGGACCACCGTCGCGTCGTTGATCACCAACGGCCAGATCCCGATCGAGTGCCTGATCGACGACCCGGGTTCCGGCCAGTTCGGGTCGACCGCCCGCATGCGGCTGTTGCCCACCACCCACTGGGTGTAGGTCCACCCTTGGGCCAACACTTCCCACACCCGCTCGCAAGGCGCGGCCACGTCCCGCGTCGCAATCAATACCACGGCCTGATTCCCTCTCTCGGTTACGCGGCGGAATACCCACGAATGGGGCGGTGAATCCGGCCGGACCGGGTTTACCAGCCCTGTCCAGCGGCTAATCTCCCACGGTCGAAAACCTGTTCCAAGAAAGGCGAGATCGTGACTGTGCGACGGTTGATCCTGGGTGTGGGCGCCGTGCTGCTGCTGGCTGGCGTGATCGGGCTACTGGCGCCGGTGTCGATTTCCGACGGCAACGGCCATTCGATCGGGTGTGGGAACGCGGTCGCCGCGGACCTGTCGGCGGCCAGAAGCGCCAACGACAACAGCGTGGCGAGCATCCCGATCCTCAATCAGGTTGTCCCGCACACCGACTATGTTGCGCAATGCGAGTCGTCGGTGGGTAGCCGGCGCACGTGGTCGATTCCGCTGGCGATCGTCGGGGTGCTTGCGATCGGCGGCGCGTTGCTCACGGGCCGTCAGGGCGCCGCGCGGGCGGGCACCTAGTCCGGGTCAGATCACCCGCAGCCGCGCGGCGTTGCGCAGCCCTTGCGGCACCAGCCGCGAAAGGCCGTACAGCGCATAGGCTTCCGGCGCGACCGGGCGAATCGGCTTCTTCTTCTGCACCGACGACAAGATGGCGTTGGCGACCTTGTCCGGGCCGTAGTGCCGCAGCGCGAACATCTTGCCGAGCTGGCCCCGGCGGCCGTCGACCTGTTCGCCTTTTCCGGCGGGCGCGTCGAAGCGGGTGGTGTTGATGATGTTGGTGTCGATGACGCCCGGGCAGATGGTGGTCAGCCCCACCCCGGCGGCGTCGAGTTCGGCCCGCAGGCAGTCCGAGAACATGTAGGTCGCCGCCTTCGACGTGCAGTAGGCGTTCAGCGACTGCGACGGGGCGTAGGCGGCCATCGACGAGACGTTGACGATGTAGCCCCCGGTGCCGCGCTCCACCAGCCGCCGCGCGAACGAACGGCAGCCGTTGACCACGCCGCCCAGGTTGACGTCGAGCACCCGGTCGAACTGCTCGGCCGGGGTGTCCAGGAATCCGCCCGCGTGCCCGATGCCGGCGTTGTTGACGACGATGTCGGGCACCCCGTGCTCGGCACTCACCCGCTCGGCGAACGCCTCGACGGCCTCGGCGTCCGACACGTCGAGCACGTAGGCGTGCGCGACACCACCGCGGGTGGCGATCTCGGCGGCCGTCGCCTTGACGGCCGCTTCGTCGATGTCGCTGATGATCAGCTCGGCGCCCTCCCGCGCGAACGCGAACGCCGTCTCGCGGCCGATTCCGCTGCCGGCGCCGGTAACCGACACCAGGGTGTCTCCGAAGGACCGGCGGGGGCGCTGGACCTGCGCGCGCAGCAGCGCGCGGCTCGGCGGATTGCCCTCGGCCCAATCGGCGAATTCGTGCACCGCGGCCGCCATCACCTGCGGGTGCGACATCGGCGAGAAGTGACCGGCCTTGATGTCGCGCCGCCATAGCCGCGGCACGAACCGCGGTGTGTGGTCGTAGCCGTACGGCCGCACGTACTTGTCCTGGGTGTTGACGATCAGCTGCACGGGCACGTCGACGACATGGACGCCCCGCCCGCGGCCGGTGAACGAGCGAAAGTAGTTGGCGGGATAGGTTTTCACCGAGCGGGCGGCGTCGCGCGCCAGCTGGGGCGAGTGGTGGATCTGCTCGACCTGGATGTTGTCGACGGCGTTGCGCCGCAGCGCCGGGATCGACATCGTCAACCGCAGGAACAGCGGCGCGAGCACCGGGATCGAGAAGAACAGCATGTAGCTGAACCGCAGCGCCTGGCTGACCGATCGCAGAAACCGGCGCGGGCGCCACGGTTGGCGCAGCCCGCTCAAGATGTAGTCGACCAACTGCTCCTGGCTCGGGCCGGACACCGACGTGAACGTGGCCACCCGGTCACCGGCGCCGGGCCGCTTCAGGTAGTGCCACACGCCCACCGAGCCCCAGTCGTGGCCGAGCACGTGCACGGGCCGGCCGGGACTGAGCTCGCCGGTGACCGCGGCGAAGTCATCGGCGAACCGGTCCATGGTGTAGGCCGACACCGGCTTGGGCGACGAAGACAGACCGACGCCGCGGTTGTCGTACCTCAGGATGCGGAACCGGTCCGCCAGCAGGGGCACGACACCGTCCCACAGCACGTGTGAGTCCGGAAAGCCGTGCACGAGCACGACGGTGGGTCCGTCCGGATTCCCCTCTTCGTAGACCGCGATGCGCGCGCCGTCGGCGCTGTCGACGAAATGCTGGGGTAGCTGTTGTGTTGCCGGCATCTCCGCCTCCCCGCTTCAACTGCAGTGGCCACACCGTAGCAAGCGGGCTCGGCAAGTCCCGGCAACGTCCGCCCGGCTGTGTGCCGGCGCCGACGCAGTGACAGGATAGTTTTGGATAGCTACTTACAACGGC
>NZ_LZJI01000204.1 GCF_001667775.1 Mycobacterium sp. E1747 | reverse complement strand
CCGCCAGCGGGGTGCGCAGGTTGCGCTCGACGTCGACCGCCAGCGCCTTGAGCGGGGACACGTACAGCACGCTGGTGCCGGCGGGCCGCTCGGCCGGGCCGGCGAGCGAATCCAGGGCCCACAGGAAGGCCGCGAGCGTCTTGCCGGATCCGGTCGGCGCGATCACCAGCGTGTTGTCGCCGTCGGCGATGGCGTCCCACGCCTGCGCCTGCGCGGTGGTAGGGCCGGCGAACGTGGTGGTGAACCATTCGCGCGTGGTCGCGCTGAACCGGCCTAACGGGTCACGGGTGCTCACCTAACCATGGTGCCAAGGCGCACCGACAAGTTCGCGGGCTAGCGCGGCTGGATCCGGGCGGTCGCCATCGCGTGGGAGAGCTCTTCGGGAATCTCCGGCACCCGGGCGATGGCGTCGAACAGAGAGTGCGCGCACGCGTCGGCGAGGCGTTCGGCGTTGATCGTAGGGTCGATGATGCGCTGCCGGCACAGCTCGAAGGTGAACGCCAGCCAGCCGTGACAGATCACCCGGAGGTCCCGATCGACCTCCGCCTCCAGCTTTGCCCCCGAGATGTTGGCCACCAGGTCGTGGATGCGGCTCATGATGTGCTCGAGCTGGCGGTTCTTGGCCTCGTCATCGACGCCCAGCAGAACCGGGTCCGACCGGCCCAGCCCGACGTACGCGGCCCACGCGGCCTCCGGGTTCTGCTCGTGGTAGGCCATGTAGGCCATGACGCCGAGGCGCACCTCTTCGTACATCGTGAGGCCGCTGGCGTCGTCCATGTTGGTGGTCTCGTACAGCCGGTCGGCCTCGTCCTTGACCACCGCCGCGAAGAAGGCCCGCTTGTCGGGGAAGTAGTGATACATCAGCGCCCGCGACACTCCGGCGCGCTCGGCGATCTCGTCGATGCGCACCTCGTCGTAGGGTCGCTTTCCGAAGACTTCCGCCCCCAAAGCGAGCAGCTCAGCGCGTCGATCCTCGGGGGACAAGCGCCTTCTGGCTGTCGGCATGTGACAGATAGTACTCACCGGTGCTGAGACACCAAGCAACTTGTGTCTTTCCGCGCTCTCCACCCTTGGCCAGCGGTATTGCCCGGGAAATTGACGGTGTCGTTAACGTCACCCGCCGTCGGAGTCCACGCCGGTTTTACCGGGTTTGCCGCCGGGTATCTGTTCGCATGCCCTTACCGCAAAGTGCCAGCGCGGTTGCAGCGACCCGGTCGCCGGACAGTTGTCGATGCGCGGTAACTATTGCGACGCTGCGAGCGATGAACTAGGCGTTGGCCACACGGGGATGTGAGGACACGGATGCACAAAGCGGACGAGCGATCGGGTGGTGATCGCTTAGGACAGGAGGACGGCGAAGTGCGCGCCGCCATCCGGTTCGCGGCACTCGCCGCGATCGCGGCGGTCGGCTTCCTGGTCCTGGCCGCGCTGTGGGTGAGCACCTGCCCCGGCACGGGTGTGGACACGGCGGCCTGCGGCGCTCCGCAGCGGACGTTGCTGGCGGTGGGCGGACCGGTCATCTTGCTGGTGGCCGGGCTCTGGGCGTTCCTGCGCACCTACCGGGTATGGAAGGCCGAGGGCACCTGGTGGGGATGGCACGGCGCCGGGTGGTTTCTCTTCACGCTGATGGTGCTGATGGTGGCCATGGGCGTGGGCCCGATCGCGGGCCCGGCGCTGCCCTTTTGATCGGGTCTCGCCAAAAGCCTTCCGGGGGATCTACCGTTGATGGTGCAACCCGATTTGAGCTGCGCATGAGTCATAAGTTCCGTACTAGGAGCAGCCATGGGAGACACCTTTCATGACCCCGTCGACCATTTGAGGACCACGCGGCCACTCGCCGGCGAGTCGTTGATCGACGTATTGCACTGGCCCGGGTATCTGCTGGTGGTGGCCGGCGTGATCGGGGCGTGTGGAAGCCTGGCGGCCTTCGGCACCGGACATCACCACGAGGGCATGACCGCCGGCGTGCTGGCGATCATCGCCGCCGTCCTGGGGTTGGTGTGGGTGGCCGTCGAGCACCGGCGGATCCGCCGGATCGCGGACCGCTGGTACGCCGAGCATCCCGAGGCCTACCGGCAGTGGCCCGCGAGCTGAGTCCCCGCCCACCCGGGCCGTGCTGAGCGCAGCGGGTTTTGCCAGGCGGCAAATCCGGGGGTTACCGGCCTCATCGAGTGGGTATCAGGTGTGCACCATGATGAGTGCTGGAACGGTTGCGCTAGCGTGGTCACCCCATCATGGGGGACAGGATCACGACGACGCCGACATAGATGCTTATAGCCAGAAGAACCGACACGACCAGCGCGATTCCGGCAATCACCGCCACGCGGTTGAGCCGCCGCACCCGAACCGTTTCGGTGGTCTCCGGCCCGTCCATAGCGGGCCGAATACCCGGCGGCAGCCATGACTAATCGGCTTGAGCGTACGGTCCACGGCGGACTAAGGGGTGGTAGTAGTGGTAGTCAACGGTTGCCGGGAGACCAGATGAACGATGCGGGATTGCGCACCAATAGGCGCCAGCGCGGTAACCGCGCCGTCGAATTGCACGTTGCGGCGCGCCTGGAGAACCTGGCGATGCTGCGGACGTTGGTCGGTGCGATCGGCACCTTCGAGGACTTGGACTTCGACGCGGTCGCGGACCTGCGGCTGGCGGTCGACGAAGTGTGCACCCGGTTGATCCGCTGCGCGACCCCGGACGCGACCCTGGTCGTCGTGGTCGACCCGCAGGACGAGCAGTTGGTTGTGGAGGCCTCCGCTTCCTGCGACACGCACGACGTGGTGGCCCCCGGAAGCTTCAGCTGGCACGTGCTGACGTCCCTGGCCGACGACGTCCAGACTTTCCACGATGGTCGCGAACCCAACCAAACCGGCAGCGTATTCGGTATCACGCTGACGGCGCGACGGGCGGCCTCCAGCAGGTGACCCCACCAGCTGCCGGCGGTTCCGTCTCGCGACCGAACGAATACGCCGATGTCCCGGAGATGTTCCGCGAGTTGGCCGATGTCGACCCGGACTCGATGGAATTCCAGCGTCAACGGGACAAGATCGTCGAGCGCTGCCTGCCCCTGGCCGATCACATCGCCCGCCGGTTCGAGGGCCGCGGCGAACCGCGCGACGACCTCGTCCAGGTGGCGCGGGTCGGACTGGTGAACGCGGTGGTCCGGTTCGACGTCGAGGCCGGGTCCGACTTCGTGTCGTTCGCGGTGCCCACGATCATGGGCGAGGTCCGCCGGCACTTCCGCGACAACAGCTGGTCGGTGAAGGTGCCCCGGCGCCTCAAGGAACTGCACCTGCGCCTCGGCACGGCCACGGCCGAGCTGTCGCAGCGGCTCGGCCGGGCACCCACGGCCACTGAGCTCGCCGCCGAACTCGACATGGACCGCGAGGAGGTCGTCGAGGGCCTGGTGGCGGGTAGCTCGTACAACACCCTGTCCATCGACAGCGGTGGCGGCAGCGAAGAGGACGAGGCCCGCGCGATCGCCGACACCCTGGGCGACGTCGATACCGGTCTGGACCGGATCGAGGATCAGGAGTCCTTGCGTCCCCTGCTCGAGGCACTGCCGGAGCGGGAGCGAACAGTGTTGGTGCTCAGGTTCTTCGAGTCGATGACGCAGACCCAGATCGCCGAACGGGTGGGCATCTCGCAGATGCACGTGTCCCGGTTGCTGGCGAAGTCGCTAACGCGGCTGCGTGACCAGTTGCAATAGCGACTCCGGCTCGTCGTCCCCGGGTCCCAGCAGCGGCTCGGCCGCGGCAGTGGTCACCGGCAGAGTGCCGTCGGGGTCGCAGATGCGCAGCAACCGCGCCACCGGCGGGCTCGGCGCCATCGCCCAATCCACTTGGGCGCCCGAGCACACGACGTTGATCCGGTGCAATGCCGAAAATCCGGCCGTGCCAATGAATTTCAGGCCGCGCAGGTCCAAGATCACGCGCCGGGAACGGCCGATCGCGTTTCGCACGTACGCCGCGAGCTGATCGGCGTTGGCGGCGTCGAGCTCGCCGTCCACCGTGACGAGCGTCCCCGACGGTTCCCAGCGCGCGGTGAACTGCGCCGTGCGGCTGTGTTGCCAAGTTTGGGCCACAGACATTACTGACTCCATCCGTAGAACAGGATGTGTGCTGCGGAAGACGTCAGGTGTGGATTGAGGCTGAGAACAAAGGAGTTCACCTTCCCGCGCCCTTGACGTGATCCGGACGGCTGTGAACTCAACCTGACCCGAACGCTACCCGCGCCGGACCCAGTCGACAACTGTTTCCCAGGAATATTGTCCGACGGGCTATTTGATCTCGGCGAGCACCGTGCCCTGAGTGATAGCGGCGCCGGGCTCGACCGCGAGCCCGGTGATGACGCCGTCCTTGTGCGCGGTGACCGGGTTCTCCATCTTCATCGCCTCGAGGACTACCACCAGGTCGCCGGTGGCGACTTCCTGACCCTCCTCCACGGCGACCTTGACCACGGTGCCCTGCATCGGGGCGGTCACCGCGTCACCGGAGGCGGCCGCACCCGAGTGCGCTCCCCGCTTGCGCGGCTTGGGCTTCTTGCGGATCACGCCGGCCGGGTCGGCCGAACCGTTGGACAGCGCCAGGTCGCCGGGCAGCGACACCTCGAGCCGGCGACCGCCGACCTCCACGACCACCGTCTGGCGGGGCCGGGCGTCCTCCTCGTCCAGGGGCTCCCCGCCGGTGAACGGCTCGATGGTGTTGTTCCATTCGGTCTCGATCCAGCGCGTGTGCACCGAGAAGCTGTCGCCGTCGCCGATGAACGCCGGGTCGGACACCACGGCGCGGTGGAACGGGATCACGGTGGCCAGCCCCTCGACGTGGAATTCATCAAGAGCCCGGCGGGCGCGGCGCAGTGCTTCATCCCGGTCGGCGCCGTACACGATCAGCTTGGCCAGCATCGAGTCGAACTGGCCGCCGATCACCGATCCGGCTTCGACACCGGAATCCAGCCGGACGCCCGGCCCGCTGGGCGTGTCGTAGCGGGTGACCGGACCGGGCGCCGGCAGGAAGCCGCGGCCGGCATCCTCGCCGTTGATCCGGAACTCGATGGCGTGACCGCGCGGCGTGGGATCCTCGGTGAGGTCCAGCTTTTCGCCGTTGGCGATCTTGAACTGCTGCAGAACCAGGTCGATGCCCGCGGTCTCCTCGGTGACCGGGTGCTCGACCTGCAGGCGGGTGTTGACCTCCAGGAAGGAGATCAGGCCGTCCTGGCCGACCAGGTACTCGACCGTGCCGGCGCCGTAGTAGTGGGCTTCCTTGCAGATGCGCTTGGCCGACTCGTGGATCTCCTTGCGCTGCGCGTCGGTGAGGAACGGCGCGGGCGCCTCCTCCACCAGCTTCTGGAAGCGGCGCTGCAGGGAGCAGTCGCGGGTGCCGGCCACGATCACGTTGCCGTGCTGGTCGGCGATCACCTGCGCCTCGACGTGGCGGGGCTTGTCCAGGTAGCGCTCGACGAAGCACTCGCCGCGGCCGAAGGCGGCGACGGCTTCGCGGGTGGCCGACTCGAACAGCTCGGGGATCTCTTCGATGCTGCGCGCGACCTTCATGCCGCGGCCGCCGCCACCGAAGGCCGCCTTGATGGCGATCGGTACGCCGTACTCCTTGGCGAAGGCCACCACCTCGTCGGCGTCCTTGACCGGGTCCGGCGTGCCGGGCACCAGCGGCGCCTGCGCGCGGGCCGCGATGTGGCGGGCGGTGACCTTGTCACCGAGGTCGCGGATCGACTGCGGGCTGGGCCCGATCCAGATCAGGCCGGCGTCGAGCACCGCCTGCGCGAAATCGGCGTTCTCCGAAAGGAATCCGTAACCCGGGTGGATCGCGTTGGCGCCGGACTTGGCGGCGGCGTCGAGCAGCTTGCCGAAGTCCAGGTAGGACTCCGCGGAAGTCTGACCGCCCAGGGCGAACGCCTCGTCGGCCAGCCGCACGTGCGGCGCGTCGGCGTCAGGCTCGGCATACACCGCCACGCTGGGCAGACCCGCATCGCGGGCCGCGCGGATCACCCGGACAGCGATCTCGCCGCGGTTGGCGACAAGCACTTTGGAGATCCTCGAGCTGGCGTGACTAGCCACTGCGCCTCCTGTTTGGCAGATGTGAAGCGGACGTGTTTCCGCCGTGGGCTTCTTTAAGAGAGTTTCTTACAACTCCAGGGAAGTCTAAGCGGCGCGCGATCCGGCCGATCAGGCGGTGCCGGAATTTTGACCTGACTCGCGCAGCCGCCGCTTGATGCGGGCGAGCATCGCCGACATGCCACGCAATCGCAGCGGGCTGATCAGTGCGGCCAGCCCCAGGTCGGTGTAGAAATCCTCGGGCACCGCCAGGATGTCGGCGGCGGGTTGCTCGTCCAGGCCGGTGGCGAGGATCGACGCGAACCCGCGCGTGGTGGGCGCCTCGGCGGGCGCGCTGAAGTGCAACCGCACCCGGTCCGGATCGCTGGCGTCGACGTGCAGGAACAGCGGGGTCTGGCACTCGGGGACGGGCTCCATGGCCCGCTCTTCGAGTTCGGGCGGCAGGGGCGGCAGGTCGTTGGCGAATTCGAGCAGCAGCGCCAGCTTGTCCTGGCCCTCGACTTCGGCGAAGTCGGACACCACCTCGGCCAGGGGCGCGGGCAGACTCATCGGACCGGAACGGCCCCGGGCTCTTCACCGGCGACGATCGGCGTGCGCACGGTGTTGCCCCACTCCGTCCACGATCCGTCGTAGTTGCGTACCCCGGGCTTGCCCAGCAGGTAGGTGAGCACGAACCAGGTGTGGCTGGACCGCTCGCCGATGCGGCAGTACACGACGGTCTTGTCGTCGGGCTCGATGAAGCCGTAGAGCTCCTCGAGCTCCTCGCGGCTGCGGAATCGCCCGCTCTCGTCGACGGCCTTGGCCCAGGGGATGGACCGGGCGGTGGGGATGTGGCCGCCGCGCAGCACGCCTTCTTCGGGGTATTCGGGCATGTGGGTGCGCTTGCCGGTGTACTCGTCCGGCGAGCGCACGTCGATCAGTGGCTGGCTGCCCAGGATGGCCAGCACGTCGTCCTTGTACGCCCGGATGGGCGCGTCGTTGCGCGCGACGACGGGGTAGCCGGTGGAGGTCTTGGTCGGCACGTCCAGGGTGGTCTCCCGGCGCTCGGCCAGCCACAGGTCGCGTCCGCCGTTTAGCAGGCGCACGTCGGGATGGCCGAACAACGTGAAGACCCACAGCGCGTAGGCGGCCCACCAGTTGCTCTTGTCGCCGTAGATCACCACGGTGTCGTCGCGCGAGATCCCTTTGCGGTCCATCAATTCGGCGAACTGCTCGCCGTTGACGTAGTCGCGGACCGTCGGGTCGTTGAGGTCGGTGTGCCAGTCGATCTTGACCGCGCCGGGGATATGGCCGACGTCGTAGAGCAAGACGTCCTCGTCGGATTCGACGATGACCAGGCCGGGGGCGCCCAGGTGGGCGGAGACCCACTCGGCGGTGACCAGCCGTTCGGGGTGGGCGTAGGCCGTCAGGGTCGGGCTTGGATCCGGGGGTAATGCCACGTGTTGAGCCTACCGCCAGCGCCGCGAGGCTCCCCAGCGCCATCGGACGTCGCGACACGTAAACGCCCGTGGCGACACGCCGGGGAGGCCGCCGTGGTTTTTGTCTCGCGGACCGGCCGAAGGCTAAACCGCCGCCCACAACGCGGTCACCGACAGGCCCACCCGGGCGAGGAGTGAGCGCAGCAGCGGCAGGCTCACGCCGATCACGTTCGACGGGTCGCCCTCGATCCCGTCGACGAACCAGCCGCCCAGCCCGTCGAGGGTGAACCCGCCGGCCACCTGCAGCGGCTCGCCGGCGGCGACGTAGGCCCGCAGATCCGCGTCCGTGGGTGTGGCGAAATGCACTGTGGTGCAGGTTGATTCCACTTCGCGGTGGGTGATCGCGCCGTCGCTCAGCCGCAGCAGGCAGTGCCCGGTGTGCAGCCCGCCGGACCGGCCGCCCATGCGGCGCCACTGGGCCGTCGCGGCCTCGGCCGAGCCGGGCTTGCCGCACAGCTCGCCGTCGAGATCCAGCATCGAATCACAGCCGAGGACAACGCAATCCGCGGCGACGTCGCCGTCGAGCCCGTCCGCCACCTGCTCGGCCTTGGCCGCCGCCAGCGCGCACACCACCTCGTCCGGAGCGGCGCCGGAGCCCAGGGCGGCGAGGAGGGCGTCCTCGTCCACCCCGGAGACCACGACCAGCGGATCGATGCCGGCCTGGCGCAGCACCTTGCGGCGCCCGGACGACGCCGACCCGAGGACCAGGCGGGTCAATGCTTCATGTGCGTCATCTGCTGAAAGGTGAGCCGCTGGTAGTTCGACATCGCGAACCGCAGCCGGTCTACCGGCAGGCCCCAGCGCGTGCGCTCGGGCTCGCCGGGTTCGGGGGCGGGGCCGCCCACGACGCCGAGGGCGGTGACCAGCGCGGCCAGCTCCGCGTCGGTCGGTCGACCTTTGAGGATCTGGATGTGCGGCTCGTGCGGCCCGTGTGCGGTTTCGGTTGTCGCGGCACCGTTTTCGTCGTTCATTTGGTCGCTCACAGCGGAATGTTCCCGTGCTTCTTGGGCGGCAGGTGGGCGATCTTGCGTTCCAGCAGCCGCAGCGCGGTGCCGATGTAGCCGCGGGTGTGCGACGGCGGGATGACCGCGTCGACGTATCCTCGCTCGGCGGCGACGTACGGGTTGACCAGGGTGTCCTCGTACTCCTGCTGCAGCTCGAGTCGCAGGGCGTCGACGTCCTTGCCTTCCTTCGCGGCCTCCTTGAGCTGCTGCCGGTAGACGAAGCCGACGGCCCCGGAGGCACCCATCACCGCGATCTGCGCGGTCGGCCAGGCGATGTTGACGTCGCAGCCCATGTCCTTGGAGCCCATGACGCAGTACGCGCCGCCGTAGGCCTTGCGGGTGATGACGGTGATCTTCGGAACGGTGGCCTCGCCGTAGGCGAACAACAGCTTGGCGCCGCGCCGGATGATGCCGTTGTATTCCTGGCCGGTTCCGGGCAGGAAGCCGGGCACGTCCACCAGCATGATGATCGGGATGTTGAAGCAGTCGCAGGTCCGCACGAACCGCGCCGCCTTCTCCGAGGCGTTGATGTCCAGGCAGCCGGCGAACTGGGTGGGCTGGTTGGCCACGATGCCGACCGGCCGGCCCTCGATGCGGCCGAACCCGACGACGATGTTGGTGGCGTAGCCGTTCTGGATCTCCAGGAACTCGTCGTCGTCGAGGATGCGGGTGATCACCTCGTGCATGTCGTACGGCTGGTTGGCCGAGTCCGGGATCAGCGTGTCCAGCTCGAGGTCCTCCTCGGTGAGGTTGTCCTCGATCGCGCCCTCCGGGACGGGCTCCGCGTAGCGCGGCGCGTCGGTGGCGTTGTTGGGCGGCAGGTAGCTCAGCAGGTCGCGCACCCAGTCGAAGGCGTCCTGCTCGCCGGAGGCGACGTAGTGCAAGGTGCCCGACTTGGCCATGTGGGTGTGGGCCCCGCCGAGCTCCTCCATCGTGACGTCCTCGCCCGTGACGGTCTTGATGACGTCCGGCCCGGTGATGAACATCTGGCTGGTCTGGTCGACCATCACCACGAAGTCGGTCAGGGCGGGGGAGTAGACGTGCCCGCCGGCGGCCGCGCCCATGATCAGCGAGATCTGCGGGATCACGCCGGAGGCCAGGATGTTGTTCCGGAAGATCTTGCTGTACAGGCCGAGGGAGACGACGCCCTCCTGGATGCGGGCGCCGGCGCCGTCGTTGATGCCGATCAGCGGGCGCCCGGTCTTGATCGCCAGCTCCTGCACCTTGACGATCTTCTCGCCGTACACCTCGCCGAGGCTGCCGCCGAACACCGTGGCGTCCTGGCTGAAGATGCAGACGTCGCGGCCGTCGATGGTGCCGTAACCGGTGATCACGCCGTCGCCGAGCGGGCGGTTGTTCTCCAGGCCGAAGTTCTTGCTGCGGTGCCGGGCCAGCGCGTCGAGCTCGACGAACGAGTCCTCGTCGAGCAGGGCGAGGATGCGTTCGCGGGCGGTCAGCTTGCCCTTGGCGTGCACCTTCTCGACGGCCTCTTCGCCCACCGGGTGCAGCGATTCCTCGCGGCGCTTGTGCAGCTCGGCGAGCTTGCCTGCGGTGGTGTGGATGTCGATGGTGTGCTCAGCGGCCGGCTCCGCGCTGTGGTCGGTAACGCTTGTCATGGGATCCGAGCTTAGCGGCGCGCTAGTCTCCGCTGATGGGCTGGCCGACCGAATGCGACGTCCTGGTCGCCGGGTCGGGCGGCGGCGGCGTCACCGGCGCCTACACCGCGGCGCGCGAGGGCCTGGACGTGCTGCTGGTGGAGGCGACGTCGAAATTCGGCGGCACCACCGCCTACTCCGGCGGAGGCGGCGTCTGGTTCCCGTGCAATCCGGTGCTGGTGCGGGCCGGCCCGCCTGGCTCCTTCGACGACACCATCGAGGACGCGCTTACCTACTACCACGCCGTCGTCGGTGACCGGACCCCGCGCGAGCTGCAGGAGACCTATGTCCGCGGCGGCGCCCGGCTGATCGAGTACCTGGAGGCCGACCCCACCCTGAAGTTCGTGCCGCTGCCGTGGCCCGACTACTACGGAAAGGCCCCGAAGGCGCGGCTGGACGGCCGGCGCCACATCGCCGCGAAGCCCTGGAAGGTGGCCGCCGCCCCCGAACTGCGGGGGGTGATCCGCGGGCCGTTGGACACCGACCGGCTCGGCGCGGAACCACCCGCGGACTACTACCTCGGGGGTCGCGCCCTGATCGCGCGGTTCCTCGCTGCCATCGGCCGATACCCGAACGCGGCGCTGCGGCGCGACACCGCCCTGGTCGAGCTCGTGCTGTCCGACGGCGCCGTGACCGGGGCGATCGTCCAGAGCGACGGCGAGCGGCGGGCCATCCGCGCCCGGCTGGGCGTGCTGCTGGCCGCCGGCGGCTTCGAGAACAACGAGGAGATGCGCCGCGAATTCGGGGTGCCCGGCACGGCGCGAGACACCATGGGCGGCCCGGGAAGTCGCGGTCTGGCGCTGCGGGCCGGAATCGCCGCGGGCGCCGACACCGACCTGCTGGACCAGGCGTGGTGGTCGCCGGGCATGACCCATCCCGACGGGCGGTCCGCGTTCGCGCTGTGGTTCACCGGCGGCATCTTCGTCAACCAGGACGGCAACCGGTTCGTCAACGAGTCCCGGGCGTACGACCGGGCCGGGCGCGAGATCATCGCGCAACTGCAGGACGGCTCAATCACGTTGCCGTACTGGATGATCTACGACGATAAGGAGGGCGAGGTGCCGCCGGTGAAGGCTGCCAACGTCTCCATCGTCGAGACCGAGAAGTACGTCGCCGCCGGCCTGTGGCACACCGCGGACACCCTGACGGAACTGGCGGACAAGATCGGGGTGCCGCGTGGGCGGCTGGCGGCAACGGTGGCCCGGTTCAACGGTTTTGCCGCGTCCGGCGTCGACGAGGACTTCGGCAGGGGCGACGAGGCTTTCGACCGTGCGTTCTCGGGCGGCGCCTCGCCGTTGGTGCCCATCGACCGCCCGCCGTATCACGCCGCGGCGTTCGGCATCTCCGATCTGGGTACCAAGGGCGGCCTGCGCACCGACGCCGCCGCCCGGGTGCTCGACACGTCCGGTAACCCCATACCCGGGCTCTACGCCGCCGGCAACACGATGGCCGCGCCGAGCGGCACGGCTTATCCCGGCGGTGGCAACCCTATCGGGACCAGCATGCTGTTCAGCCACTTGGCCGTCCTGGACATGCTCGACGTCATGAGCCGCCGCCGCTGAGTCCTAGGCTGGGTCCAGTGACAGACCGAGACCAGCTCCCAGCACCGTTGGACCAGGCCGCGTTACGAACCCAGCTGATCGGCACAGGCCTGGGCTGGCGCCGGCTCGACGTCGTCGACGAAACCGGCTCCACCAACGCCGACCTGATGGCCCGGGCCGCGGCGGGAACCGATGTCGCCGGCGCGGTGCTGATCGCCGAGCACCAGACCGCCGGGCGCGGGCGGCACGGCCGCGGGTGGTCGGCCACGCCGCGGGCGCAGCTCACCATGTCGGTCGCCGTCAGCATCGTCGACGTGCCGACCACCGGGTGGGGCTGGCTGCCGCTGGCCACCGGGGTGGCCGTGGTGGACACGCTGGCCCCGCTGCTCGAGGGCGTTCGGGTGGGGCTCAAGTGGCCCAACGACGTGCTGGCGGGGGACCCGCCGGGCAAACTGGCGGGCATCCTGGCCGAGGTGGCGCGGCCGGTGGTGGTAATCGGCTTGGGGCTCAACGTGTTTGAGGCTCCGGCCGGCGTCCAGGGGGCTACCTCGCTGGTCGACCTGGGCGTGCCGGCGCCCGACCGCACCCGGCTGGTCTGCGGGCTGTTGAGAGAACTCGGGCGGCGGATCGTCGCCTGGCGCGCCGCCCGCGGGGCCGACTGGGCGCTGGCGGCCGACTACCGGGCGCGCAGCCTGACTATCGGTGCGCGGGTCCGCGCGCACCTGCCGGGCGGCAAGGAGGTGGTCGGGGACGCGAGCGCCGTCGACGACCAGGGCAGATTGTGCATCGAAAGCGGGGGACAGACGGTCGTCGTTTCGGCCGGTGACGTCGTGCATTTGCGGTAGCTTCTGGCACGTGAGCTATCCGGATAACGTCCTGGCCGCCGGTGAACAGGTGATCATCCACCGCCACCCGCACTGGAAGCGGCTGATCTGGCCCGTCGTGGTCCTTTTGCTGGTGACCGCGATCGCGTCGTTCGGGTCCGGATACCTCAACTCGACCCACTGGAGCCAGCTGGCCAAGAACATCATCTACGGCGTCATCTGGGGCATCTGGCTGGTGATCGTCGGCTGGGTGACGCTGTGGCCGTTCTTGAGCTGGCTGACCACCCATTTCGTCGTGACGAACCGGCGGGTGATGTTTCGGCACGGGGTGCTGACCCGCACCGGAATCGACATTCCGCTGGCACGGATCAACAGCGTGGAATTCCGCGACCGCATCACCGAGCGGATGTTTCGCACCGGGACGCTGATCATCGAATCGGCGTCACAAGACCCGTTGGAGTTCTACGACATTCCGCGGCTGCGCGAGGTGCACGCGCTGCTGTATCACGAAGTCTTCGACACCCTCGGTTCCGAGGAGTCGCCCAGCTGAGTCAGCCGGCCGGCCCGGTTGCGCCAAGACCGCAGCAGCGTCACGTTGCCGCCCTCGATCTCGTCCTCGAGCATTTCGGCGATACCGCCGGCGGTGAGGGCGGATTCCAGCGCCTTGTCGGGGTTGCGCGCGAACTCGTCGGGAAACACCCAGCGCCGGAACGCATAGAAGCGGAACGCCATCTGCAGCAGGTTGCCGATGATGTAGGCCGAGATGAAGTCGGCGATGTTCTCCACGGTCAGCGACACCATCGGCTCGCGCAGCTGCAGGACGTAGCTGGAGAACCACAGCGGCGCCATGGACAGCAGCACGCCCACCCCGCTGAACGCGAAGAACAGCAGCGCCTCGTGATGACGCTCGCGGCCGCCGCGGTCGCGGAAGCTCCATTCGCGGTTCAGCACGTAGGACGCGATGACCGCGACGATGCCGGCGATCACCTTCGCCGTGACCGGCTTGGATTCCAGAATTGTCAGTTTCAGCGTGTAGAAAATCGCCGAGTCGATCACGAACGTGGTACCGCCTACGATGGCGAATTTGATCAGTTCGTGGTGGCGCAGCAAATACGGCTGAATAAAGCCGGGCATGCGCTCGATTGCGGCTTCGGCGAAGGGCACAAGTGGTAAGTGTACGGACGGACACAAAATCGACGCAAAATCGTATATAACGATTCGGCGTTACCGCCGGTCAACACGCCGCCGGCGCCGTGACACCATGATGGCCGTGCCGAACACACGCCCTCCGGGGGCCGTACCCACAGCAGCGCCGGTGGTCGCCATGGTCGGCGGCGGACAACTGGCCCGGATGACCCACCAGGCCGCGATCGCCCTCGGGCAGACGCTGCGCGTGCTGGCCACCGCGCCCGACGAGCCGGCGGCGCAGGTCACGCCCGACGTCGTGATCGGTTCGCACACCGAACTGGACGCCCTGCGCCGGGTCGCGGCCGGGGCCCATGTGCTCACCTTCGACCACGAACACGTGCCGAACGAGCTGCTGGAGAAGCTGGTCGCCGAGGGGGTCAACGTCGCGCCGCCGCCCCAGGCGCTGGTGCACGCCCAGGACAAGCTGGTGATGCGCAGGCGGCTGGACGCGATGGGCGCCCCGGTGCCGCGCTACGCGGGCATCGCGAACCTCGACGAGTTGGAGGCCTTCGCGCAGCTCATCGGCGGCCCGGTGGTGGTGAAGGCCGTCCGCGGCGGCTACGACGGGCGCGGGGTGCGGATGGCGCGCGACCCCTCGCACGCCCGCGACATCGCGGCCAGCTTCCTGGCCGATGGCGTGCCGGTGATGGCCGAGGAGCAGGTAAACCTGCGCCGCGAACTGTCGGCGCTGGTCGCCCGGTCGCCGTTCGGCCAGGGCGCGGCCTGGCCGGTGGTGGAGACGGTGCAGCGAGACGGGATCTGCGTCCAGGTGGTCGCGCCCGCCCCGAACCTGCCCGAGCCCGTGGCCGCGGCCGCGCAGCAGCTGGCGCTGCGGCTGGCCGCCGAACTCGGCGTGGTCGGGGTGCTCGCGGTCGAGCTGTTCGAGACTGTCGGCGGTGAGCTGCTGGTCAACGAGCTCGCGATGCGGCCGCACAACTCCGGGCACTGGACCATGGACGGGGCGCGCACGAGTCAGTTCGAACAGCACGTGCGCGCGGTGCTGGACTACCCGCTCGGCGACACCGATGCCATCGCTGCGGTGACGGTGATGGCGAACGTCCTGGGCGCCGCGCAGCGGCCGGCGATGACGGTCGACGAGCGGTTGCACCATCTGTTCGCGCGGATGCCCGACGCCCGGGTTCACCTCTACGGCAAGCAGGAACGGCCCGGCCGCAAGGTCGGCCACGTCAATTTCCTGGGCGCCGACATCGCGGAGTTGGGCGCGCTGCGGGAGCGCGCCGAGCTGGCGGCACACTGGTTGTCACACGGGCAGTGGACGGACGGATGGGATCCGCATGAGTGAGCCTCGCGTTGGCGTGATCATGGGCAGCGACAGCGACTGGGCGGTGATGCAGGACGCCGCCGAGGCGCTGGCCGAGTTCGACATACCGGCCGAGGTTCGGGTGGTCTCCGCGCACCGCACGCCACAGGTGATGTTCGACTACGCGCGCGGCGCGGCCGACCGCGGCATCGAGGTGATCATCGCCGGCGCCGGCGGCGCCGCCCACCTGCCCGGGATGGTCGCGTCCGCGACGCCGCTGCCGGTGATCGGGGTGCCCGTCCCCCTGGCGCGCCTCGACGGTCTCGACTCGCTGCTGTCGATCGTGCAGATGCCGGCGGGCGTCCCGGTGGCCACGGTCTCGATCGGCGGCGCCCGCAACGCGGGCCTGCTGGCCGTGCGCATGCTCGGGTCGTCCGACCCGGCGCTGCGGGCGCGCATCGTCGAGTTTCAGGGCCAGCTTGCCGAGAGCGTGCGGGCCAAGGATGAAGCGCTGCAACAGCGTCAGGGTAAAGTTACTGGCTAGTAGCTAGAGGAGGCCAGGATGGCTGGTTGGGCCGGAGACCCCACGTTTGATCTGTTCCAGTTGCCTGAGGAACACCAGGAGTTGCGGGCCGCGATCCGTGCGCTGGCGGAGAAGGAGATCGCGCCGCACGCGGCCGATGTCGACGAGAATTCGCGGTTCCCGCAGGAGGCCCTCGAGGCGCTGAACGCGTCGGGGTTCAACGCCGTGCACGTGCCCGAGGAGTACGGCGGGCAGGGCGCGGATTCGGTGGCGGCGTGCATCGTGATCGAGGAAGTGGCCCGCGTCGACGCCTCGGCGTCGCTGATTCCGGCGGTGAACAAGCTGGGCACCATGGGGCTGATCCTGCGCGGCTCCGACGAGCTGAAGAAGCAGGTGCTGCCGTCGATCGCCGACGGCACCGCGATGGCGTCCTACGCGCTTTCCGAGCGGGAAGCCGGCAGCGACGCGGCGTCGATGCGCACCCGCGCCAAGGCCGACGGCGACGACTGGATCCTCAACGGCGCGAAAGCCTGGATCACCAACGGCGGCAAGTCGTCCTGGTACACCGTGATGGCCGTGACCGACCCGGACAAGGGCGCCAACGGGATCTCGTCGTTCATCGTGCACATCGACGACGAAGGCTTCACCGTCGGTCCCAAGGAGCGCAAGCTCGGCATCAAGGGCTCGCCGACCACCGAGCTGTATTTCGAGAATTGCCGGATCCCGGGCGACCGGATCATCGGCGAGCCGGGCACCGGCTTCAAGACCGCGCTGGCGACGCTGGACCACACCCGGCCCACGATCGGCGCCCAGGCGGTCGGCATCGCCCAGGGCGCGCTGGACGCCGCGATCGCCTACACCAAGGAGCGCAAGCAGTTCGGCCGCCCGGTGAGCGACAACCAGGGCGTGCAGTTCATGCTCGCCGACATGGCCATGAAGCTCGAAGCCGCCCGGCTGATGGTCTACCACGCGGCCGCTCGCGCCGAGCGCGGCGAACCCAACCTGGGCTTCATCTCCGCGGCGTCCAAGTGCTGGGCGTCCGACGTCGCCATGGAGGTGACCACCGACGCGGTGCAGCTCTTCGGCGGAGCCGGCTACACGGTCGACTTCCCGGTCGAGCGGATGATGCGCGACGCCAAGATCACGCAGATCTACGAGGGCACCAATCAGATCCAGCGCGTGGTCATGTCGCGGGCGCTGCTGCGCTGACCGATAGGATCTCCACCGGTTCTCCATTCGGGGTGGCGGGCCGGACGTAGAGTCGTGCGATGGGTCTTGCCCGCGGCAGGGGGTCAACAGTGCACAGGGCGACTTCCTGCGCGCATCCACGAATGACCGGGAATTGATGCCCGTGCGCGCACCAGTGACCCCGGCGGCGAACTGGCAGTCATTGTCGTTGCTGTTGGTCGAGGACGACCGCGCCGACGCGGTGCTCGTGGAAGACCTGATCGCCGACGCCGTCGCCGATATCCGGGTGGTGTGGGCGCAGTCGATGGCCCACGCCGAACGCGAGCTGGCCTCCGCCCGGCCCGACTGCGTGCTGCTGGACCTGCACCTGCCCGACGCCAACGGCATCGACGCGCTGGACCGCATCGCCAAGCACGACGCCACCGTCCCGATCGTGGTGCTGACCGGACTGAACGACGAGTACTTCGGGGCGTCCGCGGTCGCGGCGGGCGCCCAGGACTATCTGGTCAAGGGTCGCGTCGAGCCGGAGATGCTGCGGCGCGCGCTGCTGTACGCGATCGAGCGCAAGCGGGCCGAGCTCATCGCCGCCGACCTGCACGCGACCCGGCTGCGGGCCCGGGAGAACGCGCTGCTGGAGCGCGGCCTGCTGCCCTCCCCGCTGCTGCTGGACAACCCGGGCGTCGACATCGTCGCCCGGTACCGGCCGAGCCGCGAGGATGCGCTGCTGTGCGGGGACTTCTACGACGTGGTCCAGACGCCCGACCGGGTCGTGCACGTCGTGATCGGCGACGTCGCGGGCCACGGGCCGCACGAGGCCGCCCTGGGCGCGGCGCTGCGGATCGCGTTCCGCGCGCTCACCTTCGCCGGCGTGCACGGGGTCGAACTGATGCGGCAGCTCGAGCGGGTGCTGCACTCGGAGCGAACGGACACCGGCGTTTTCGCGACGGTGCTCGGCCTCGAGATCCCGGCCGACGGCACGCGCATCACCGCGATCCGCGCCGGTCATCCGGGGATACTGATGCAGCGCGACGGCGGCGTGGAATGGGTGGAGCCGCCGGGCGGTGCGGCGCTGGGCCTGCGCGCCGACGACGACTGGCCGCGGTTCGAGATGGACCTGCCCGCGGGTCAGGGCCTGCTGCTGCTGACCGACGGGCTGTTCGAGGGATATTCGGGACAAGGTAACCGACGCCTCGGCGAGGACGGCCTGCTCGCGCTGGCGCGGTCGCACGCGTCCAAGCCGGGCCCGGAGTTCGTCGATGCGCTCATCGACGGCGCGCAGGAGCTCGCCCAGTCGCATGGCGGGCTCACCGACGACATCGCCGTGTTGCGGGTGGAGAGGACCACCACGTGACCTTGACGCTGCGCCGCCTGCGGCTCTCGGAGCTCACCGTGCGCGGATGGCAGGCCCTCGTCCTGGTCAGCATGGGCGTGATGGTGCTCGCGGGCGCGGTGATCGGCGCGCTGCTGCTCAACCGCACCGACCAGATGACCCGCGAGCTCGTCGACAACATCCAACCGGCGCGCGTGGCCGCCTTCCAGCTGCAGGCCGCGCTGCGCGACCAGGAGACCGGCATCCGCGGCTACCTCATCGCCGGGGACCGGCAATTCCTCACGCCGTACTACGACGGACAGCACAGCGAACAGGCTGCGGCGGAAGAACTTCGGCGCCGGCTGGGCCAGCGCCCGGACCTGATCGGCGACCTGAACGCGATCGAGGACGCGGCGGCCAGCTGGCGGGAAAGCTACGCCGAACCCGCGATCGCCACCGTGCTGCCGAACGGCAAGAACGTCAACAGCAAGCCGTCGGCGGAACGCGGCAAGGCCGAATTCGACCATCTGCGCACGCTTTTCGACAGGCAGAACGCGGACCTGTCCGCAGCGCGGATGTCCGCCGCGGACGAACTCAAACGCGTTGACGCCTGGCGCGACAGGACTCTCGGCGCCATGGTGTTGTTGTTCTTCGCCACCGCCGGGTTGCTGGGGTTCCTGATCCGAGCCACCGTCGCCCGGCCGCTCGCGGCGCTGGCCGCAGCGTGCCGGCGGATCACCGAGGGCAGCTTCGAGGAAAGCATCGCGGCGCCGAAGCGGCCCAAGGACGTTCGCGACATGGCGATCGATATGGAGAACATGCGCAGGGGGATGGTCGAGGAGCTCGAGGTCTCGCGTTCGGCCCAGACGCAGCTGGACGAGCAGGCGGCCGAATTGCGCCGGTCCAACACCGAACTCGAGCAGTTCGCCTACGTCGCGTCGCACGACCTGCAGGAGCCGCTGCGCAAGGTCGCCTCGTTCTGTCAGCTGCTGGAGCGGCGCTACGGCGACCAGCTCGACGAGCGCGGCATCGAGTACATCGGTTTCGCGGTGGACGGGGCCAAACGGATGCAGGCGCTGATCAACGACCTGCTCACCTTTTCGCGCGTCGGCCGGTTGGGCACCACCGAGACCGACGTGAACCTGGATGAGACGCTGGACTCCGGCCTGGCCAACCTGGCTGTCGCGATCGAGGAGTCGGACGCCGAGGTCGTTCGCCCCGACGCCCTCCCACGGATCAAGGGCGACCCGATGCTGCTGACCATGCTGTGGCAGAACCTGATCGGCAACGCGGTGAAGTTCCGGGACAAGGACCGCCCGCCCCGCGTCATCATCGAGTGCGAACCGGGCACCGGCACGCACGACCGCGATTGGGTGATCACCGTGTCGGACAACGGCATCGGCATCCCGGCCGAGTTCGCCGACAAGGTCTTCGTGATCTTCCAGCGCCTGCACGGGCGCGACGTGTACGCCGGAACGGGTGTCGGACTCGCGCTGGTCAAAAAGATCGTCGAGCACCACGGCGGGACCATCCGGATCGACACGACCCGCACCGAGGGAACGCGGTTCGAGTTCACGCTGCCCATGCCCGAGCCCGAACCCGAACCCGAACCCGAACCCGACAGCGACGCGGATGCACCGCGCGCACCCGCTTTGGAAGGAGCGCACGAATGACATCGGAGGGCAGAGCGATCGACATCCTGCTCGTGGAAGACGACCCGGGGGATGAGCTCATCACGCGAGAAGCGTTCGAGCACAACAAGCTTCAGAACCGGCTGCATGTCGCGCACGACGGCGAGGAAGGCCTCGACTACCTCTACCGGCGCGGTCGGTTCGAGGACGCGCCACGGCCCGACCTCATCCTGCTGGACCTGAACCTGCCGAAATACGACGGCCGCCAGCTGCTGGAGAAGATCAAGTCCGACCCCGACCTGGCCCGCATCCCGGTCGTCGTGCTCACCACCTCCTCGGCGGAGGAGGACATCCTGCGCAGCTACAAGCTGCACGCCAACGCCTACGTCACCAAACCCGTTGACCTGGACCAGTTCATGAAGGCCGTCCGGCAGATCGACGAGTTCTTCGTCCAGGTGGTGCGGCTGCCCAGCCAGTGACGGCTTACGGCGTGGTCTGCGGCGCGATGAGGAACTCGTCGTTGTGCTGTCCGGGCGCGGGCGGCGGCTCGACGGCCACCGCGTCGAAGCTCGAGTAGCGCGCGGGCATGCGGACCACCGTGAGGGCGTCGTCGCCGCTGCCCACCCGCAGGGCGAGCTCGTTCTCGGCGAACAGGGCAGTGTCCACCACCTGCTTCCAGGTGTAGGCCAGGCAGGCCATCAGCCCGCCCTCTTGAAGCAGCTCAACCCATTCGGCGGCGGTCTTGGCCGCCAGCGCCGACTCGAGTTCCTCGGTCAGTTCGGGGTAATTCATTGCGCGGGAACGCTGGTCGATGAACCGCACGTCGGTCAGCAGGTCGGGGCGGCCGATGATCTCGCACAGCTTCGCCCAGTGCTTGGGCACGTACGCGCTGATCACCAGGTACCCGTCGGCGGCCTTGAACGCGTCCGACGGCTGGGTGGCGAAGCCAACTCGCTTGCGCTTCTTGGCTTTCGGCGCCGTGTCGGGCTCGGGCACCGCGCTCGGCTTGTTCAGGTGGATCGTGAGCTGGCTGGCCTGCAGGCTGACCGCCACGTCGTACATGGCCACCCGTACCACGTCGGCCACCCCATGGCGCTCCCGGTTGAGCAGCGCGGCCAGCACCGCCTGGGCCAGGACATGACCGCTGGCGGCGTCGACCAGCTGGAACGGGATGATCTGGGGCTTGCCGGTCGGTGTGGGCATCCCGGTGGTCATGCCCGACTCGGCCGCGACCATCAGGTCGACGCCCGGCCTGCTGCCGTGCGGGCCGTTGCCGCCGTAGGCCGACAGCCGCGCGTAGATCAGCCGCGGGTTGCGGGCGCGCAGGTCGTCGGGGCCCAGGCCCATGCGTTCCATCACGCCGGGCCGAAATCCCTCCAGCACGACGTCGGCCGTGTCGACCAGCCGCAGGATCTGCTGGGTGGCCTCTGCGTCGCCGAGGTCCACCGTCACCGACTTCTTGCCCCGGTTGTGCGGCAGGAACAGCGTGGGCAGCGGCGGGCGCCCGGGCAGCACCGCGGTGATGTGCCGGGCCGCCTCACCCTCGGGCGCCTCCACCTTGATCACCTCGGCGCCCAGGTCGGCCAGCACCTGCCCGGCCAGCGGCCCGGCGATGTTCTGCGTGAAATCGAGAACCCGGCACCCGTCGAGTGGCTTGGCGGGCGTGCTGTCTGCCATGGCTGGCCTTCCGTCAACGGGCCGGGTGCAACTCCGCGATGCAGTAGTAGTTCTCGGCGAGCGACGCACCGGGGTCGATGCTCTGCAAAGGTAACCCGATGTCGGCCAACAGCTGGTTCAGGGGTGTGCGAGTCGGGCGCCAGCCGTGCCGCTCCAGGTAGGTCGCCGCGTCGTTGCGCTCGCCCGGAAAGCCGAGGTCGCCGAGCGCGATGTCCAGGCCGTGGTCCCGCCACCTCTGGCTGGCGGCGGTCAGGGCGTCCCCGTTGGCGCCGGAGTTGATGAAGACCTCGGCCACCAGCCGGCTGCCGGCGGCGCTCAGCGCGGTGATGTCGTCGAACAGCCGGTCCTGCGCCTCGGGCGGCAGGAAGCCCAGCAATCCCTCGGCGGCCCAGGCGGTCGGCTGCGTGGTGTCCAACCCGGCCTGGCGTAGCGCCGATGGCCAATCGTGGCGCAGGTCGATCGGGACGGGCCGCAGCTCGGCCGTGGGTTGGGCGCCGAGCTCGGCGATGGTGGCGGTCTTGAACTCGATGACCCCCGGCTGGTCGATCTCGTAGACCGTGGTGCCCGCCGGCCAGGGCAGCCGGTAGGCGCGCGCGTCCAGGCCGGAGGCCAGGATCACCACCTGGCGTATCCCCGCGGCGCCGGCCTCCGCGAAGAAGGCGTCGAAGTAGCGCGTGCGGGCGGCCAGCATGTCGGTCATCCGTTGCATGCCCCACGGCGCTCCGGGCTCGTCGACGTCGGCGGAGTCCAGTTCGCCGGCCGCCCAGCGTGTCAGGAAGTCCACCCCGACCGCCCGCACCAGCGGCTCGGCGAACGGGTCGTCGATCAGCGCCTCGCGCGTCGCGCGGGCCCGTCCGGCGGCGACCATGGTGGCGGTCACGCCCACGCTTGTGGCCAGGTCCCAGCTGTCGTTGTCGGTGCGCGTCATCGGCGATCGTCCCTTTCCGTGTAGTCGTTAGCCAGAATAACGATGGTGACGAAAGGCCCCGTCCGTAGTGGCGTTGCGCCCTTATCCGGCGCGGGGCGGGCCGGCAGCATCGGGGCGTGCACATTCTTCGGCGCGCGGGTGCGGAAGCCCGGTCACAGTTGCTCTATGCCCGGTCCGGGGGGCTGCGGTCGATACCGCCCGGCCGCGTCGTGCCGGTGCTGCAGGCCGTTCGGCGTTACGGCATCCTGGGCGCGGCGACGGCCATCGCCGCCGGACGGGATCCGGACGGGGTGGCGCTGATCGACGAGCGCGGCCCGCTGACGTTCGGTGAGCTGGACCGCCGGACCAACGCGCTGGCCAACGAGTGGCGCCGGCGCGGCCTGGGCCCGGGTCACGGCGTGGCCATCCTGGTGGGCAACCACCGTGGCTTTCTGGAAGCCGTCTACGCCGCCGGCAAGTGCGGGGCCGGTGTCCTGTTGCTCAACACCGGGTTCGGCACCCCGCAGCTGGCCGGGATGCTGGCCTCCCAGCGCGCCGACCTCCTGGTCTACGACGAGGAGTACAGCGCGGTGGTCGCCGACGCCCGGCCGCGGCTCGGCAGGTTCCTGGCCTGGACGGAGACGCCCGTTCCCGACTCGCTCGACGCGCTGATCCAGCGGGGCGATCCCAGCCCGCCGCCGGCCTCCGGCGGGCGGCCCAAGATCGTCATTTCGACCAGTGGGACGACCGGAACGCCGAAGGGCGCCGCGCGTTCGGAGCCCTACTCGCTGATACCGGTCGGCGGCCTGCTCGGCAAGGTCCCGTTCCGCGGGCGCGAGGTCACCGAATGCTGTGTGCCGCTCTTCCATTCGATGGGTTTCAGCCACGCGATGTACGCGATGGTGCTGGGCTCGGCCCTGGTGCTGCGCCGCCACTTCGATGCGCGTCACGCGCTGGCCAGCGTGGCCGAGCATCGGGCCAGCGCCATGATCGTGGTGCCGATCATGTTGCGGCGCATCCTCGATCTGGGCCCCGCGGCCCTGGCGGAGCACGACCTGGCGGCGCTGCGCATCGTGTTCGTCGGCGGCTCGCAGCTCGGCGCCGCGCTGGCCACCCGGGCGCTCGAGGCGCTCGGACCCGTGGTCTACAACATGTACGGCTCCACCGAGGTCGCCTACGCCACCATCGCCACGCCGGCGGATCTGGCCGTCGCGCCGGGCTGCGTGGGCGCCGTGGTGCCCGGCTCGGTCGTCAAGGTCCTCACCGCCGACGGGCGCGAGGCGCCGCCGGGAACGCCGGGACGCATCTTCGTGGGCAACGTGCTGGCCTTCGAGGGCTACACCGGCGGCGGTACCAAGGAGTCGATTCGGGGCCTGATGTCCACCGGCGACATCGGTCACTTCGACGCACAGGGCCGGCTCTTCATCGACGGGCGCGACGACGAGATGATCGTGTCCGGTGGGGAGAACGTCTACCCGGGCGAGGTCGAGGAGGCGCTCTCACACCACCCCGACGTCTCCGACGTCGCGGTCGTCGGCGTCGACGACGAGGAGTTCGGGCAGCGGTTGCGCGCCTACGTCGTGGTGCGGCCGGGCGCGACGCTGACCGAGGACGACGTCAGGGAGTATGTGCGGAACGGGTTGGCCCGCTTCAAGGTCCCGCGCGACGTGCTGTTCGTCGACGCGCTGCCCCGCAACGCGGGCGGAAAGGTGCTCAAGCGGGTGCTGATCGGTCGGGCTTGACACGGTTGTGTTACTAGCTGGTGTCCGGGCCCGCCGCGGGGCGCGATCGCGGTTAGCCTCGCGCAATGACCACCTTCTCGCTCACCGCCGATGACTGCGCCGTCGCCGCTGCGCGGGACGCCGGTTGGCGGCGCGGCGCCGAGTGGGCGCGGCGGCTGGCGTGGATCAGCCTGGTCGCGGTGCTCGTCGAGGGCGGCGTGGGGCTGTGGCAGGGCCTGGCCGTCGGGTCGGTGGCGCTGACCGGGTGGGCGCTCGGCGGGGTGTCCGAGGCGCTGGGCAGCGCGATGGTGGTGTGGCGGTTCAGCGGAGCTCGCACCTTCTCGGTAGACGCCGAACGGCGCGCGCAACGCGGTGTCGCGGTGTCGTTCTGGCTGACCGGCCCCGTACATCGCCGCGGAATCCGTGCGCGAGCTGACCGGTGAGCACCGCGCTGAGGCCTCGGCGACCGGTCTCGCGCTGACCGCCGTGGGGTTCCTGCTGATGCCGATCCTCGGCCGGGCCAACCGCCGCCTGGGGGCGCAGCTGGATTCCGGCGCCACCGAGGCCGAGGGAATGCAGAACTACCTGTGCGCCGCCCAGGCGCGCGGGGTGCTCGTCGGGCTGGCGACGATGGCGCTGTGGTCCGGCGGCGGGTGGATCGACCCGGCGATCGGGCTCGGCATCGCCGGGGTCGCGGTGTGGCAGGGTGTGCGGGCCTGGCGCGGCCACGACTGCGGCTGTTGCTGAACCCGGTTAGTCCAGCGACTAGGCAAGTCGCCCCACGGCGGCGGAATGCTCGACGAGGTCCGCGGCCTTGATGGCGCTTTGCGCGGCGGTGGTCATCCGGCCGGCAAGCTCGCGGGCTCGGAATGCGTACTCGGGCGTCAGGACCCTCCGCAGGTCTGCGACGAGCGATTCCCGGGTAGTGGCTGAGAGGCGACGGTGCGTGCCCACTTTCAGGCGCCGTTTGACCTGGGCACCCCAGACCATCTGATTGACGTCCACCGAAAGGATCAGCGTAGGCACCCCGGCGCGCAGGCTTGCCGCTGTGGTGCCCGACCCGCCGTGGTGCACGACCGCGCGGCAGAGCGGAAAAATGGACGCGTAATTCACCCCGGCGACCAGCTTGACTCCGTCGGAATGCGGGATGTCGTCGAAGTCGCTCCAGCCGGCGCAGATCAGCGCCCGCTCGCCCAGATGCGCGCAGGCCCCACTGATCATCTCCACCATGTCGGACGGAGAACGCACCGGCATGCTGCCGAAGCCGAAGAAAATCGGCGGTGTTCCCGCGGAGATCCACGACGAGACGTCAGCGTCGACGTTCGTCGGCAACTCCATCGTCAGCGCACCGACGAACGGTCGCTGGCCGTTCCATTTCGCCCATTCGGCAGCAAGCCCCGGGTAGCAGACCTCGTCATAGGCCTGAATCTCCAGCGACCCGCGTTCTG
>NZ_LZJI01000203.1 GCF_001667775.1 Mycobacterium sp. E1747 | reverse complement strand
CCTAAATCCGTTGCCAGCCGCATCAATTGGGTCTTGACCTCGTCCCACTCGACCGGCACCACGGTCCGATCGACCGGTATAACCGCCCCATCGCGCATGAGCGGCCCACTGTCTCGATACGCCGGCGAGAGTTGCACGTAGCGAGCGGAAACCAGATTCGAGGCGACGATAATCGCTTTGGCGTCCGCCGGAATGGGCACGTCCCGGTCGATCTTCAGAGTCATCTTGGCCTGTGTGCCCTGCGGCTGAATGGATTTGATGTTGCCGACTTTGACGCCGGACACCCGCACCTCGTCATTGGGATAGATCGCGGTGGCGGTGGTGAAGTAGGCGGTGATCGTCCTCGGCCCGAAGAACGTATTGCGGATCAGCACCGCGGCGCCGGCAGCGATGACGACGACCAACACAACCGCCGCCAGCGCCACCAGCCTCTTGCGGGGCGCCCGCGCGATCATTGCGACCCTCCGATTCTGCCACCCGATGTGCAGCCAGGGCACACCGGAATGCCGTTGTAGGGCCACGGAATCAGCGCCCGTGGAACCGGCGAGGGGAAGCCAGGTCCGCGTGCCGGGTCGAAGGTGCGGAATCCCCAGAGATAGTCGAAGAACGGTTGGAAGATCTGCGGGACAAGGAAGTTCGGGACGAATGCGGAATACGCGTACATGCTGGAGATCGCCTCACCCACCGTGATCTCGAATTTCGCGAGACCCGGCAGCGCTTTGCTGATGTTGTCGCGGTTCTTTTCCAGCATCGCGGCCACCGAATTCAGCTTCTCCAGCGTCGGCGCCAGCTTGCTTTCATTGTCGTGCACCAGCCCCGTCAGCTGCTTGGCCACTGCGGACGTGTTTGCCAGCAGGTCCACGATCTCCTGCCGGCGCGCCACCAGCACCTGGAGCAGAGTGTCGGAGTTGAGGATGAGCTTGTTGACCTGCTGGCTGCGTTCGGAAAGGATCCCGGAAACGTCGCCGGCGCTCTTGAACAATTCGCCCAGGCTCTTATTGCGGCTGTTGAGGGTGCGGGACAACCGGGTGAGCGCATCGAAGGCCGGGCCCATCTGGGGCGCGATCTGGTCGAGCGTCACCGAGAGCGTGTCCAACGACTGGTTCAACGCCGCGGTGTTCGTTCCTGCGGTGTCGGTCGTCAGATCGCTGACCGCTTCGGTCAGCGAATAAGGCGAAGACGTGCGCGAGACGGGGATAAGAGCCATCGGATGCATCGTGCCGCTGCCGGCCGACTCCAGCGCCAGCATCCGCTCACCCAATAGCGTGCCGGTGCGGATGTGCGCAGAGGTCTCCGACCCGAGCAGAACGTTGCCCTTCATCGCGAACGTCACCAGAGCGTCGCCGCGGCGAAGCTGCACATCCGACACCGTGCCGACCTTCACGCCGGAGACGATCACGGGGTTGCCCGTCGCGAGACCACCGGCTTCGGTGAACAGCGCCTGGTACCTGACCATCGTCGCCCACGAGATGAATCGGTCGGGCGACAAACCCACGAGGATGACCATCACCGCCAGTACGACGCCGATGAGTCCCGCTTTGACGAGCCCAGCTCCGCGATACTTGAGCATCAGGGTTCCGTGCACCTTCCAGCGTCTGACCTAAACCAGGGGGCTTTCACCGTCCTGCCCTGCAGATCCGTGCCCCGGAGCTCTATCTCGCAGAGGTAATACGGGATGGTGGCGCCGTTCACGCCGAGCCGCACCAGCTTGCGGTAGTTCTTCGGCGCCTTGCCGATCGCGGCGTCGAGGCGATCCCTGTCGGCGTCGAGGATCGGCGCCAACCGGCTCAACTGATCGATGGTGCCGGACAACGACGGGCGCGAGCTGCTCAGCAGATCCGCCAGCGAGGCGGTTCCCCTGTCGAGGGCGTCGATGGCGGAGCCGATGGTGTTGCGGTCGTCCGACAACCCGCTGACAAGCCCCTCGAGGCGATCGATCGCCCCCGAGAACTTGGTACCGTCCTTGGAGATCGTCCCGATCACGATGTTGAGGTTGTCAATCAACTGCTGCACGGTTTGATCGTTGTCCGCCAAGGCATTCGAAAACGACGTCGTCTTCGCGAATAGCGACTCGAGGGTCCCGCCCTGGCCCTGGAAGATCTGCAACAATGCTGAGGTGAGTGCGTTGACATCGCGCGCGTTCAGGCCCTGGGTGACGGGCTTCAGCCCGCCGAGCAGCAGATCGAGGTCGAGTGCCGGCGCCGTGCGATTGACGGGAATCTGACCGCCGGCCGGCAGACGCTTGGGCGAGCCCGGACCGTCGACGAGTTCGAGGTAGCGATCCCCCACCAGGTTGAGGTAGCGGACCGCCGCGCGGGTGCCCTCGGTGAGCACTACGCTGCGGTCGGCGTCGAATCCCACCACCACTTTCTTGTCCGGCTGCAGCGAAACGCTGTTGACGGTGCCGACCCGGATGCCGGCGACCCGCACCGACTGCCCGGGCTTGAGACGCGAAACGTCGGAGAATACGGCCGTATAGCCGGTTGTCGCACCCGTTCGGTACTCGCCGAAGATGAAGAACAGAAACGCGGTCAGCATCGCCATCACGACCGCGAAGACCGTGAACTTGATCAGCGTGGCACGGGTTCTCATCCGGGCATCCCCACCTGGGCGGAGTTGCGGGGCGGGCCGGCGATGGGCCCATACAACAGCTGCTTGAGAAGATCGGAGTTGATCAGCAGCTGCGGGTTTCCGTAACCGACCGGGTTGGCGCCGATATCTGTGATGAATTGCGGCGGAGCCGAGTTGAATGGAATCGCCGGTAGGCCCAGGCACTTCGGCCCACCCGTCGCCGCAACTTTGGGCAGGTTGGTCGGATATCGGTAACGTTCGCCGCCCCACGTCAGGCTCGCCGAGATGTTGATGCTCGGTTCCGACAACGGGGGGCTGTGGGCAATGGTCACCAGGCCGCCAAGACCACAAGTGAGCGCCTCGTGATACTCGTTGGTCAGATCGGTGGTCGGCACCAGCAGATGCATCACACTTGTCAGCGGTTGGCGGTTGGTCGACAAGACGTCATTGCCGATGTCGGCCAAACCGATCGCGCTGATCAGCAAGGCATCCAGGTTGCGCTGTTCGTCGACGAGAGTCTTGCTGATCCGGGTCGCGTTGGCCGCGGTCTTCACCAAATTCGGTGCCGCGTCGGCATAGGCGTTGGCCACCACCGGCAAGACCGAGAGGTCGTGCCTGAACGCGGGCAGGCTCGGCTCCAGTTTGGCCAGGAAGGAATCCAGGTCGTTCAGCGACTGGCCAAGCTGCGGGCCCCGCCCACTGAATGCTTGCGCGAGCGCACCCAGTGACTCGTTGAGCTTGGGCGGGTCGATCTGCGCCAGAACCGAAACCAGTTGCTGGAACACGGTATTGATTTCGACCATGACGTGCTGGCCTTGCAGCGTCTGGCCGCCGTGCAGGCGCTGGGCCGCCGGCTGGGCGGGTTCCACCAGCTGGACGGACTTCGCTCCGAATACCGTCGACGATGCGATGTCGACGAGCACGTTGCTGGGGATGAAGCGCAATTGCGACGGGTCCATCGCCAAGTGAATGGCGGCCTCGCCGTTGGGCAGCGACTCGACCGAGGCGACCTTACCGACTTGCACCCCGCGCATCTTGACCTTGGCGTCGGGGTTCATGACCAGGCCGGCGCGTTGCGAGATCACGGTCACCGGCACGGTTTCGGTGAAGGAGCCCTGAAACAGACCGACCGCCACGGCGAAAATCAACGCAATGATTCCGACCGTGGCCAGGCCGAGCAGGGGCGGCAGGTAATTCCGCCCGGCCGGCGGCCGCGCGTGGCCGGTGCGCGCAGGTCGGCCGGCGACGGCGCCGCGACCCGCTGGCACACTCTGCGTCACTGCCGTACCACCTCCTGACGCTATCCGGACAGGTTGAAGTTGCCGTTCGTACCGTAAATAGACAGCGAAACCAACAGCGTTACCGACACCACGACGATGAGCGAAGTGCGCACCGCGTTACCGGTCGCGTTGCCCACGCCGGCAGGGCCCCCCGAAGCGAAATAACCGTAATAGGTGTGGATCAGCAGGATGGTGAGCGCCATCAAAATCGCCTGCAGGAACGACCACAACAGGTCGATCGGGTTCAGGAAGGTGTTGAAGTAGTGCTGATACAAACCCTGTGACTGCCCGAGCAAGAACGTGGTCGTGAACTGACTGGCCACGAACGACAAGATCACGGCGATGCTGTACAACGGCGTGATCGCCAGCATTCCCGCCAGAATCCTGGTGCTGACCAAGTAGGCAACCGGCCGAATTGCCATGCTCTCCAACGCATCAACTTCCTCGTTGATCCGCATGGCCCCCAGCTGGGCGGTCACCCCGGCGCCGAAGGTCGCCGCCAGACCGATCCCGGCCACCACCGGTGCCGCGATGCGCACATTGATAAACGCGGCGAGAAAGCCCGTCAACGCCTCGATGCCGATATTGCCCAGCGAGGTATAGCCCTGAATCGCCAGTGTGCCGCCGGCGGCCAGCGTCAGGAACCCGACGATCACAACGGTTCCGCCGATCATCGCCAAAGTGCCTGCGCCCATGCTGATCTCGGCGACGAGTCGAACGACTTCGCGCGTGTACCGGGTTGCCGCGAAGGGCATTCCGGCGAGCGCTTTGCCGTAGAACACGGTGTGATCGCCGATCCGGCCCATCAGGTCGACCGGCCTCTCGAGTTGGCGGATCAGCCGCGGATATGTTGCCCTCAGCGTCATTGACGACCCCTACTTCGCCGTCATCTTGATGCCGATCGCGGTGACGACCACGTTGACGACAAAGAGGGACATGAAGGCGTAGACCACGGTTTCGTTCACCGCGTTGCCGACGGCCTTGGCGCCGCCGCCGGTGATAGACAGGCCGCGATAGCAGGCGACCAAGCCTGCGATGAGGCCGAAAAGCGCTGCCTTGACGCACGAAATGATCACCTCGGGCACGCCGGTGAGCAAGGTGATACCCGCGGCGAACGCGCCGGGATTGACGTCTTGGACAAATACCGAAAAGACGTAGCCGCCAAGTACGCCGATGATGACGACAAGGCTGTTGAGCAAGAACGCGACCAGACCGGAAGCCAACATGCGTGGTGTGACCAGCCGTTGCACCGGGTTGATGCCCAACACCTCCATCGCGTCGATCTCTTCACGAATTGTTCGCGCGCCCAGGTCCGCACACATTGCCGTGGCGCCCGCGCCCGCCACGATCAGAACCGTGACCAGCGGGCCGAGCTGCGTGACCGCGCCGAACGCGGCACCCGCTCCGGACAGATCCGCCGCGCCCAGTTCGCGCAGCAGGATGTTGAGCGTGAAGCTGACGAGGACGGTGAAAGGGATCGCGACCAACAGCGTGGGAGCCAACGAAACCCGCGCGACAAACCAGGATTGCTCCAAGAACTCCCGCCACTGGAAGGGCCGGCGGAACAGAAACTTGACGGCGTCGGCCGACATGGCGAACAGGGCTCCGACGGCCTGCATCGCCCCCGACATGTCCCACTTGAGTTTCAGCTGCGGCAATCCCGCTGACCAGTGGTCGGCGCCCTTAGTTGCCATCGGCGCCAGCCCCTTCCAACGCTACGAGACTGACAGTCTTGTTATCGCGCACCGGCTGCGGTAGATTCAGCTGAACCGATGATCCCATCGGGATGGCGTCGAACACGAAACGCCCACTGTACAGCCGAAATTCGGTCGGCGGGGTGGCGTTTCGAATCCTCACGCCGGTGCCTCCGTTCAGTCGCGTGAGTTGACGCCGCAAGACAGAGTGCTGCGTGCCTTCAAGCGTTCGGCGATTATGACTCATGCCGAGTCCGGGTGGAGCAAAAAACGCCTAACCGTTATGGAACAACCCGTAACCGCAAGCTCAGCGCGCCGCGAGCGGCTCGCGGCAACAACGGCGGGCTGTAATGCCAACATAGACAAGCCGCTCCAGTCTTTAGGTGACGGCGCCGGCCGTCTTGAGCTCGATGATGCGATCCCAATCGAGGCCGAGTTCCAGCAGTATTTCGTCAGTCTGCTCGGCGAATCCGGGCGCGGGACCGCTCCGCGGCGCCGCCACATCGAACTGAACCGGATTGGCTACCAATTCCAGCTTGCCCGCGCGGACCAGGTATTCGTTGGCCCGGATTTGCGCGTCCCCGGCTGCCTGCAGCGTGTCCTGCACCGGCGCCCAGGGGCCCGCCAGCGTGGCGAACCGTTCGCTCCACTCGTCCAGCGTGCGGGTCGCGATGGCCTCGGTCAAGAGCTCAACCGCCTCGGCGGCGTTGGCGGCGATCTGTTCGACGGTCGCGAAGCGCGGGTCGTCGGCCAGCTCCGGAAGATCGACGTGTCGACACACATCCGCCCAGAACTTGGTGGGCTGCATCATCACGAAGGAGATGTACCGGCCATCCGAGGTCGTGTACAGCCCCACCAACGGATTGTTCGGGGCGCCGTGCACGCCCGGTGGCGGGGCCTCGAGCCGCTGACCCAGATGGTTCGTCAGCGCCACCGTGTGCCCCATCGACCACAGACCGCTGCCGAGCAGCGACACATCGACAACCGATGATTCACCGGTGCGTTCGCGCTTGAGCAGCGCCGCCGCGATGCCCCCGGCAAGGTTGGTTCCGGAGATGGTGTCGCCGTAGGCCGGTCCTGGCGGCGCGATCATCCCCGGCATCCCCGCCGGGGTGATGGTCGCGGCGGTTCCGGCCCGGCACCAGAACGCGGTCATGTCGTAGCCGCCCTTCTGCGCCTCGGCGCCCCGCGGACCGAGCGCGCTTCCCCGTGCGTAGACGATTTTCGGGTTGACCGTACGGATGTCGACGACGTCGATGCCGAACTTTTTCCGGTGAGCGGGAAGGAAGCTGGTGAGGAAAACGTCGGCTCGGCGGGCCAGCTCGTAGAGCACGTCCTTGCCCTCGGGCACCGACATGTCCAGTCCGATGCTGCGTTTGCCGCGGTTCGCGTGTTCGATATTGGGGTTGGGATCCCCTTCCACGCGCAACATTCCGGTCTGCCGCAGGCCGCGTTGCGGGTCGCCGGTCACCGCGTGCTCGACCTTGACGACGTCTGCGCCCCACTCGGCGAGCACGGCGCCCGCCGACGGGACGAAGCCGTACATCGCGACTTCCAGGACGCGGATGCCCTCGAGTGGCCTCACGCCGGAGCCCCCTCGGCCTCCGCGATGCCGGCGTCCGGGGCCCGGCCGATGGCGGCGCCGGCGGCGGGATTCCTGGACGGGAAGGTGTTGCCGGCCGTGGCCAACCGGCCACCGATCAGGAGCTGACGGTCGGCGTGTGACTCAGGCGCGGCATCCGCGATGGTCACGGTGGGTTCTGTCGTGTCCTGGGCAGGCATTCGGACCCCCCGGTGTAGTGACGGTCGCGATAATTTCATTCTCTTCTCCGGCGAATCTTACATTCGTGCCCCGATAATTCAAGAAACTCTCAGGAATGCGACCAGGCCCCTGACCTGCGGCACATTGACTTGTCGTCGCCCGGAGGTGGCCTCCACACAGGCAGAACACAGTCGGGAGGTTTGTTGCCTCCGCCGCTGGCGTGAGAGTATCGCTCTCATAATTGCAAGCGACATTCTTTATTGCTGAGACGGTCACCTATGAATTAGGGGTCTCAACGTGAAGACTGCGGTGGTCACCGGCGGCGGATCCGGCATCGGGCTTGCGGTCGTCCAGCGCCTGCGCGCCGACGGTCTGGACGTCGCCACCATCGACCTGCGACCGTCCGACGGCTGCCATTCGTTCACCGCCGACGTCACCGATGGACGCGGCCTTCACGGCGATCCGCGCCAAGCTGGGGCCGGTCACTGTTCTGGTCAACGCCGCCGTGTTCAGCGTGACCGCGCCTTATATTTGCAGCAACCGCGCGCACAGATGGGAGACGCATCGGTGAAGATTTTCGCGCTGAGCCTTGCGCTCGCCATGGCCACGCTGACCCTCCAGCCGAGGGCGCACGCGGACTTCCAGATCGGCAACTACCGGCTGGACACGCCACGCGACCCCGGCCACAGCTGGATTTGGGCGATCCGACCGTGCCGTTATGACCAAGGACCGGAATGCCTGACCATCCAGGCGATTGCGCAACCCAACGGGCAAGCGGCGTTCTGGAACGCGAACGCCCACCTGGTCAACGGCCGCTACACCATGGCCGTCGATGTCCCCGACGGTGTGCGCTGCGTGGTCCAGTTCTTTCCCTCGCACGACGTGTACTCCTGGGACGCGGTGACGCTGGCGGGTCAGGTCGACTCGACATTCGACACCGGCTGCGGCGGCGGACCGGGGGGCACCAACAGTTGGCCGTTCTCGCTCGTGCGATGGTAGCCGCGTGAGGCACATAGCGAGTCGGTCGATCAGGCGGCGGGCAGGCAGCGAGCAGGATGGCTGAGGCGAAGAAACCGCAAGATTCGGCCGCGTCGAAAGCCGACATGCAGGCGTTGCTCGAGGAGGCCGAGGCCGAAGCGGCCGAGGCCGAGGCGCTTGCCGCTGCCGCGCGCGCCCGCGCCCGGGCCGCCCGACTCCGGCGTGAGTCGCAGGCCCAGGCGGCAGAGCCCGCGGCGAAGGCGGAGACCGCGGAAGAGGCGCCGGACGCCGACGGGGACACGACCGGCGCCGATGAGCCGGAGACCAAGGACGACGCCACCGACACCGTCGAAGCAGCCGACGAAGCGGAGACCGCGGAAGAAGGAGCCGCCGAAAACCCGGAAGACGTTGCGCCGGTAGCCCTGCCGACCCGCTCGCGGCGCGTGCGGTTGCCATCGTGGTCCGTGACATGGAAGGCCGTCGTCATCGTGCTCATCTGCGGCTTCGTCGCGGCCAGCGGATACATGACGTGGGAACGTCATGAAACCGCCGAACGCAACCAGCGCACCGCCAACTTCATCGCGGGGGCCAAACAGGGTGTCGTCAACATGTTTTCGATGGACTTCAATCGGGCCAAGGAGGACGTCCAGCGGGTGATCGACAGCTCGACCGGCCAGTTCAGGGACGACTTCACCCAGCGCGCAAAAGATTTCACCACCGTCGTCGAGCAGTCCAAGGTGGTCACCACGGGAAGCGTGAACGCGGCGGCCGTCCAATCGATCGACGGGAATTCCGCGCTGGTGCTCGTGGCGGCGTCGTCGCGGATCAGCAACGCCGCGGGCGCCAAAGACGAACCACGCAATTGGCGGCTCAAGGTGACCGTCACTGACGACGGCGGGCAATACAAGATGTCCAAACTGGAGTTCGTTCCATGAGCGAGGACGACCGCGACAGCGATGCCGCGAACGAGTCCGCCAAGCGCACCGAAGCCGGCGGGCGCAGCGAATCGCGCACGCGGCGGAGAGTGAAAGCCGTTCCCGTCATCCTGATTTCGCTACTGCTGATTTCCGGTGGCGTGGCGACCTGGTTGTACCTCAAGGAGTACCGGCCCGACAAACAAACCGACGCCGGCGTCGCGAGCGCGGTCGTAAGTGCGGCCTCCGACGGAACGGTCGCCTTGCTGTCCTACTCGCCCGATACGCTCGACAAAGACTTCGCCGCCGCGAAGTCGCACCTATCCGGGGATTTCCTGTCGTACTACAACCAGTTCACCGACCAGATCGTCGCTCCGGCGGCCAAACAGAAGTCGCTGAAGACCAGCGCCCGGGTGATAGGCGCCGCGGTCTCGGAGTTACGTCCGGACTCGGCGGTCGTGCTGGTGCTGGTCGACCAGAGCACCACCAGCAAGGACAACCCGGACCCCGCGATGGCGTCCAGCAGCGTGCTGGTGAGTTTGACCAAAGTCAACGGGCAGTGGCTGATCACCAAATTCGACCCGGTCTAGACGGATCGAATGCCGCTGCGACAGAACGAAACTCGTGAATCGCTGCCGAGCCGGGACTAGCCGCGCGGCAGGCCGAGCAGCTTGAGCACCGAGATCGCGGCCACATCGTCTTCGCCGCGCGCCGCACGCGCCAGCGCCACCGATCCCAACAGGCGCAACGCCCGCTTGTCCATGATCGTGCTGGCGTACCGGTCGCGCTCAACGTCGGTGCTGGGGTGGAAGTCGTCAGCGCACCACACCCCGGGTGTCGGTGTGGGGATGATTAGAGCGCTGATTCCGTTGTGCTTCGGCGCATCCGGGTTGGTGCGCACGAAGGTCAGCAGAACGTCGGCGTCGTGGGCGCCCGAGGTCCACACCTTCTGCCCGTTGACCACGAAGTGCTTCCCCATCGAGCACCGCGCGGGTGCGCAACGACGCCAGGTCGGAGCCCGCGCTGGGTTCGTTCATCCCGAGCGACGCGGTGATCTCGGCCCGCAGGATCGGCACCGCCCAGCGCCGCTTCTGCTCGACGCTGCCGAACGACAATAGCGACGCCGCAACGATCTGCAGACGGTGCCAGAGCCCGGCGATGCGAGACTGCGCTGAGGCGATGACAAGTGCCACGCCTCCACGACGAAGGAGAAGACCATTGGATCGCGAAACCTACCAGCGCGGGTTGCAGGTCCGCTCTGAGGTGCTCGGCGAGGAGTACGTCAACCGCGCCCTGGCAGACGCGGACGACTTCACCAAGCCCCTGCAGGACCTCGTCACCGAATACTGTTGGGGGGCGGTGTGGGGCCGCGAAGAGCTGAACCGCAAGACGCGCAGCATGCTCAATCTGGCGATGATCTCGGTGCTGAATCGGCCGAACGAATTGCGCATGCACGTCAAGGCGGCGCTGACCAACGGTGTCACCCGCGAGGAGATTCGCGAGATCTTCCTGCAGGTCGCCATCTACGCGGGCGTGCCGGCCGCGGTGGACAGCTTTCGCATCGCGCGCGAGGCATTCGCCGATCTCGAGCGGGACTAGGAGTTCGCCGACGGCCGCCAGGGTGACCGTCGGCCGGTCCCCCACTTAACGCGCCCAACCCCTGCCGGCCAGGGGCGGATGGCACTCATCCACCGATCCGAGAATGGTATTATCCGCAATTAAGAACACCACTTGCACAACGCGCCAGAAAATGTCCCTTACCAGCGACGATGACTAAACGAAGCGCTTACCGGAAACCCATTGATCGGCCAGCGAGAAGAATGTTAGGTTATCTATCCTATGACTCCACCGGGCTCACTTTGGCCGCCCGAGCCGAAGGACGGCTTTCGTGATCGAACATGCTGACGGAACCCCCACGCCGCTGATCGACGCGAGCGTGCACATCTTCTTCCCGTCCAACAAAGCGCTGCGCGGCGTGCTGCGCGAGCCGTTCAAGAGCCGCGGTTTCCCCGACTACGAGATGGACTGGTACGGAGCCCCGGGCGGGGAGTACGCCCCCAACACCGAGGGGCCGGACCGGCAGTACCCCGGCTCCGATCCGGAATTCGTTGCCCACGAGCTATTTTCCAAGCGCGGGGTCGACGTGGCGGTCCTGCATCCGATGGGGCGCGGCATCATGCCCGACCGGCATCTGGGCAGCGCGCTGCACGCCGCGCACAACGAGATGATGGTGTCGGACTGGTTGGAGTCAAGCGAGTTCGGCGAGCGCTTCCGCGGCACCATCCGGGTCAACCCCGACGACATCCCCGGCGCATTGCGCGAGATCGACAAGTGGCGCGCGCACCCGCGCGTCGTCCAGATCGGTGTGCCGCTGCAATCCCGCGAGCTCTACGGCAAGCCGCAGTTCTGGCCGTTGTGGGAGGCCGCAGTCGACGCCGGCCTTCCGGTGGCCGCGCACATCGAAGTGGGCAACGGCATCATGTTCCCGCCCACGCCGTCCGGCAACACCCGCACCTACGAGCAATACGTCAGCTTCATGGCGCTCAACTACATCTACCACCAGATGAACATGATCGCCGAGGGCGTGTTCGAGCGCTTCGACGGCCTGAAGTTCGTCTGGGCCGACGGCGCCGCCGACTTCGTGACGCCGTTCATCTGGCGGATGGATACGTTCGGCCGGCCGCACCTGGAGCAGACGCCGTGGGCGCCCCGCATCCCCAGCGACTACCTCCCGGGGCACGTCTACTTCGTCCAGGGCAGCCTCGACGGGCCCGGTGACGTCGATTTCGCCGGCGAATGGTTCGGCTTCACCGGCAAGGAAGACATGGTGATGTTCGGCTCCAGTTACCCCCATTGGCAATTCGGTGACGCCAAGAAGCTGCCTAGGGCGCTGTCGGCCGAGCAGCGCGAAAAGGTCTGCTGGCGCAACGCGGCGCAGCTCTACGGCATAGACATCCCCGCCGAAGTGGGCGCACAGTAGAAGCAGACGTGAGACCGAGGAGTTCCCCATGACGTCGACCCATTCGCAGGAGCGGGTTCCCGCTGCCGAGCGCATAGCCGTCCGCTGCGTCGACTCGGATGTCCACCCCGCACCCAAGCGGGGCGAGCTGCTCCCGTACATCCCCGAGCCCTGGCGCAGCAAGTACTTCCTCAATCGCAACGTGGGCGAGCTGATCTACTATGACGCGCCGGACTACGCGCACTCCTACGCGATGCGCGTCGACTCGTTCCCCGCCAACGGCGAATTCCCCTGCAGCGACCCGGATATGGCCTTCCGTCAGCTGATCATGGAGGCGGGTTCTGACATTGCGATCCTGGAACCGGCCGCCTACCCGGCCCGGCTGCCCGAGGCTCAGCACGCGATGTCGTACGCGCTCAACGACTGGCAGGCCAATCACTGGCTGGACAGCCACAACAACTGGCACGAACGGTGGCGCGGTTCGATCTGCCTCGCCATCGAGGAGCCGGAGGCGGCCGTGCGCGAAATCGAGCGCTGGGCCGGGCACCCGTTCATGGCGCAGATACTGATCAAGGCCGAGCCGAAGCCGTCCTGGGGCCACCCGAAGTACGACCCGATCTGGGCCGCGGCCACCCAACACGACATCACCGTGAGTTGCCACCTCTCGCGCAGCCAGTACGACGAGCTACCGATCCCCCCGGTGGGCTTCCCCAGCTACAACCACGACTTCATGGTGACCTACTCGCTGCTGGCCGCCAATCAGGTGATGAGCCTGATCTTCGACGGCGTCTTCGACCGGTTCCCGACGCTGCGGATCGTCTTCGTAGAGCACGCGTTCAGCTGGATCCTGCCGCTGATGTGGCGCATGGATGCGATCTACGAAGCGCGCAGGTCGTGGGTGGATATCAAGCGCAAGCCCTCGGAGTACGTCAAGGACCACATCAAGTTCACCACCCAGCCGCTGGACTATCCCGAAGACAAGACGGAGCTGACTCGGGCGCTGGAGTGGATGGAGTGCGAGAAGATCTTGCTCTTCTCCTCGGACTACCCGCACTGGACGTTCGACGACCCCCGCTGGTTGGTCAAGCACCTTCCCAAGCACGCCCGGGACGCGGTGATGTACAAGAACGGGATTGCGACCTACCACCTGCCGGAGACCGTCCCGGTCCTCGAGGGTCAGACCCGGGTGCTCTGAGTTGACCGACGAACAAGACGGGGCAGCCAACCGGCCCGAGCCCCGTCTCGCCCAGGGCCGCGAGCATGTCGTCGCAACCGTGGACGAGATCCCGCCCGGCAAGCACAAGCTGGTCCCCATCGGGCGGCACGGCGTTGGGGTTTACAACGTCAACGGCAACTTCTATGCGATCGCGAATTACTGCCCACACCAAGGTGGTCCATTGTGCTCGGGCCGCGCGAGGGGGCGCACGATCGTCGATGAAACCGCGCCGGGTGACTCGGTGATGGTGCGCGACCTGGAATACATCTACTGCCCCTGGCACCAATGGGGTTTCGAGCTGGCCACCGGGACGACAGCGGTCAAACCGGAATGGAGTATCCGCACCTATCCCGTGCGCGTCGTCGGCAACGACGTGCTGGTGCAGGCCTAACACAGGAGAATCGCGTGCCTTCTATCGAGATCAACGGGGGAAACGTCGTTTACGAAATCCTCGGCGCCTCAGGGGATCTCATCGCCTTGACGCCGGGAGGCCGGTTCAGCAAGGAGATCGAGGGCCTGCGGCCGCTCGCCGACGCGCTGGCCGCCGGCGGCTACCGCGTGTTGCTGTGGGACCGGCCCAACTGCGGCGCCTCAGACGTGCAGTTCTACGGGCAGAGCGAATCACACATGCGCGCCGAGACACTGCACAAGTTGGTGACGGGCCTAGGCTTCGAGCGCTGCATCCTCGCCGGCGGCTCGGGCGGCGCAAGGGATTCCATGCTGACCACGATGCTCTACCCCGAGATGGTCACCAAGCTGGTGGTGTGGAACATCGTCGGCGGCATCTACGGCACCTTCGTGCTCGGTTCCTTTTACATCGTGCCCAGCATTCTCGCGGTGCGCGGCACCGGGATGGACGGCGTGGTGAAGGTGGCCGAGTGGCGCGATCGCATCGAGGAGAACCCGAACAACAAGCAGCGCTTCCTCGACTTCGACTCCGGCGAGTTCCTCAAGGTGATGCTGCGCTGGCTCAACGCTTTCGTTTCCAAACCGGGGCAGACGATCCCGGGCGTCGAGGACGAGATGTTCGACCGAATCAAGGTGCCCACGTTGATCATTCGTGGCGGCGAGAACGACATGGATCACCCGAAGCGGACCTCGCTCGAGGTCAGTTGCCTGATCAAGGGATCGAAGCTCATCGATCCGCCGTGGCCGGAGGACGCGTGGGAGCGGGCGTCCGAGGACCGCGCGGCAGGCCGGGTGCAGCACTTCAACATGTTCGACACGTGGGTGCAGGCGGCGCCCGCGATCCTCGAGTTCCTGGGCTCGTGATGGCGTCAAACGGTGCGGATGTGGACCTCGCAGTTGAGCGAGGCCTCCAGAGCCGTGTGCACCCGGCTCTCCGGGATGCGTTCGAGGTCGGACTCCCGCAACGTCACGTACACGATGTCGAATCCGTCGTCGCCCGGGGTCCGTTCGATGTCACCGGCGAGCCCGAATCCGGACAGCACCCCGTGCGCGTCGTCGTCGGTTCCCCGGCTGATGAAGGTGACCGCCCCCGGCACCGGAGTGGCACCGAACACCTTGGCGCACAGGTTCATTGCCACGCGCTTGGCCGCGTCGCCGTCTTCTGCGGCGATCAGCAATTCGACTTCGCGGCGCCCCGCGGGCATGGCCGCGAGGTCGTTGTCGACCACGCCGGCGCCCGCGCGCGCCGCGAGCTCAAGGAGCGCCGCCATGCCGTCTCGTAGTTGCGCCGCCGAGGACACGCTTCCCGGGTCGACGTTCACGCGCACCACCGCAGTTCGCATGTGCGCAAGCGTAACTAAGCCGATGGTGGGCCGGCCGTGAGCACCGCGCAATCCACACCCATCAGCACCGCCACCTCACCCGGCTGTGAACCCCGGTTGCTGTTCGGAGGTACCGGGCAGGCGCCCGAGGATCTCGCGGCCTATCGCGAGCGGGGCGGATATCAGCCGCTCGCCGACGCCGATGGATTGCTGAGCGAAGCGCAAGCCAGCGGGCTGGTCGGCCGGGGCGGCGCGGCCTTCCCGCTCGCGATCAAGTTGCGCGCGGTGCGTGATAACGGCCGCTTGAATGCCGGGGCCGGCGGCGCCGTGGTCGTCGCGAATGGCGAAGAGGGAGAACCGGCCTCGGTCAAAGACCGGTGGTTGCTGCGCAATCGCCCACACTTGGTGCTGGACGGCGTGCGATTGGCCGCGGCGATCGTGGGAGCCGACCGCGCCTACGTCTACCTGTCCGACGCGGAATCGGCGCGCAGTGTCCAGGCCGCGCTCGGCGAGCTCGATTCAGACGCCGTCGGCGTAGCGGTCGGTCTGTCTTCCGTGCAGCCCGGGTATGTGGCCGGCGAGGAGACCGCCGCCGTGCGCGCGCTCAACGGCGGTCCGGCCAAGCCGACTGACAAGCCACCACGCCCCTTCGAATCCGGTGTCGACGACCGGCCCACGCTGGTGAGCAACGTCGAGACGCTGGCCAACCTGCCCTTCCTGCAGTGCCACGGCTCGGCGCCGTTCCGAGCGCAGGGCACATCGCTATCGCCGGGGACCTTCCTGGCCACCGTCACCGGTGCCGGCCGGCCGCCAGCGCTCTACGAACTTCCGCTCGGCCTGCCGTTCAGCGAACTCCTTGCGCTGCACGGTGTTTCGTCGAGCCAGGTGCGTGGAGCGCTGATGGGTGGCTATTTCGCCGGCCTGCTCAACCGATCGGTACTCGAGACAACCCTGGATCATGAGACGATGCGGCGCCTGGGCAGCGGCCTGGGCTGCGGTGCGGTCTCGGTGATCACCGACGACTGCCCCGTCGCGGTCGCGGCGTCGGTACTGGCCTACTTCGACCGCGAAAACGCCGGGCAATGCGGATCATGCTTCAACGGAACCGCGGCGATGGCGGCCGTCGCCGGTGCGTTGCGCGACGGTGCCGCGACGGCAGAAGACCTCCAACGGCTGCGCCGCTGGTCGGTGCTGCTGCGCGGGCGGGGCGCCTGCGCGACGCTGGATGCCGCCACGAACATGGCCGCCAGCCTGCTGGCGCAGTTCCCGGACGAAGTGACCGCGCACCTCGACGGGACCTGCGCGGAGTGCTCCCGCGGCGCGTTCCGCGCCGACCGTCCCTACGAGGCGGAGGTTGTGAGACAAGCATGAAAATCCGCCTGGATCGCACGGTTTGCGACGGCTTCGGCATCTGCGCCAAATACGCACCCGGCTACTTCTCGCTCGACGATTGGGGCTACGCCTCGCTCATCGGTGATGGCACCGTCGCGGAGCAGGATCGCGACGCGGTGATGCGTGCCCTGATGGACTGCCCGGTGCACGCCATCGCTGAGATCGGGGAACGCACCTCCCCCGCCCCGCACCCGCCGCTCACCGACGCGGAAGATCCGGCCGAGCGGCTCAAAACCGAAGAGAACGAGGCAGAGTGGGGATTCACCCGCTGAACGCGTGTCCGCGCCCCTTTTTGGCCATGGTCGTGGCGGCCGCAACGGAATAAGCTGAACCCGCCAGGGCCACCATGGCCCATCGGGAGGCACACCATGAGGTGGTTTATTGCTCGCCGGGCCGCCATGACAGCGGTCGCGTTCGGAGCGACGGCCGTCGCGGTGATGGCGACGCCGGGAGTCAGCTCTGCGGACTGCGACCACAACATGTCGTTCAATCCGGTGACACTTGAGTGCAAACCGCCACCGCTGCCGCCACCGCCCTGGTACACGCCTCCGCCGCCGTACGCACCGTCATTTGCCGGGCAAAATGTGCCGCCGCCTCCGCCACAGCCGTCGTGGACATCGGAGCCTCCGATGTGGAGTGTCGGCTTTCAGCAGTGGGGGATTTATCTGAACGGCGTCTGGGTGCCCCTCTGACCGGCATCGCCCAGCATCTGCGGACGGCCAACGCCAATACCGTCTCGATCCCCCGGCGGACGAGTGATAACGTAATTCTCCTATTCGTATAACGGTCCTACCATGCCGCATCCGGTACCGATCGACTCGCGGAGGTGACGTGTCAGCAGTGTCGGGCCGACCGCTGCCCCTGATCACGCAGGACAACGAGTTCTTCTGGGCATCGGGAGCCGACGGCAAGCTGCGGCTGCAGGAATGCCAGGCCTGCCAGTCGCTGATCCATCCGCCCGCGCCGGTGTGCCGGTATTGCCGTTCATTGGACGTCGGGGTGCGAGCGGTCTCCGGCAGGGCAACCCTCGCCGGGTTCACCCTCAACGAACGGTTCAGCCTGCCCGGGCTGGCGGCGCCCTACGTGATCGCGCAGGTGGCGATCGCCGAAGATCCGCGGATTCGGTTGACTACCAACATCATCGAGTGCGAGCCCGATCGGCTCAAACTCGGCCAACAGGTCGAGGTCGTCTTCGAACACGTCGAGGACATATGGTTTCCGCTGTTCCGGCCGGTACTGGACGCCGAAGCCGGCCCGTTGCCGACCGATGAGATAGCGCCGGAGCGCTTCGGCGAGCACGTGCGCCCCATGCTTACCCAGGAGAAGTTCGAAGACAAGGTCGCGCTGACCGGGATCGGCATGTCGCCGATCGGTCGCCGTCTGATGCAGCCGCCGTTGACGCTGACCGTGCAGGCGTGCGGAGCCGCCATCGCCGACGCCGGCCTGACATTCGCCGACATCGACGGCCTTTCCACCTATCCCGGCGCCATCAACGTCGGCGGCTTCGGGGAAGGCGGCGTGACCGCGCTGGAAGCGGCGCTCGGCATCCGGCCGACGTGGCACAACGGCGCCATGGAGACGTTCGGCCCGGGCGGGTCGCTGATCGCCGCCATGCAGGCGGTCGCCTGCGGCCTGGCCCGCCACGTGCTCTGTTTCCGCACGCTGTGGGAAGCCACCAACGGCGAGCTGATGAAGCAGGGCAAGATCAGCCCGTCAATGGGCCGGATGTCGGGCTGGCAGATGCCGTTCGGCGCGACGTCGGCGGCACACACCTTGGCGATGAACGCGCAGCGGCATTTTCACCGTTACGGCACCACCAAAGAGACCCTGGGCTGGATCGCGTTGAATCAGCGGGCCAACGCCGAACTCAACCCCACCGCCATCTACCGGTCGCCGATGACGATGGACGACTACCTGAACGCGCGGCCCATCACTACACCGTTCGGCCTCTACGACTGCGACGTACCCTGCGACGGCGCGATCGCCGTCATCGTCTCCGCCGTCGACACCGCGCGCGACCTCGCCAAGCCGCCCGTCCTGGTCGAGGCGGTGGGCACGCAGATCATCGAGCGAATCGATTGGGACCAAAGCACTCTCACCCACGAGCCGCAGGTGCTAGGCCAAGCGGCGCACGTGTGGACGCGAACCTCGCTGCGCCCCGATGATGTCGACGTCGCCGAGCTGTATGACGGGTTCACCATGAACTGCTTGTCGTGGATCGAGGCGCTGGGATTCTGCGGAATCGGCGAGGCCAAAGAATTTCTGGACGGCGGCAAGAACATCGCCCGCGACGGCCAACTGCCGCTCAACACCCACGGCGGTCAGCTGTCCCATGGCCGCACCCACGGCATGGGCCTCGTCCACGAGGCCATCACCCAGCTGCGCGGGGAGGCCGGGGATCGCCAGGTCGCCGATGCCCGCATCGGCGTGGTCAGCAGCGGCGGCCTCACACCCAGCGGGGTGCTGCTGCTTCGGGCCGATACATGAGTGCCCCTCGGCCCAGGCTGGTGATCGTCGACGGCGTGCCGATGTCGGCGCTGATCGCCGAGGCCGCCCAACCCAAGGCCGTAATCGTGGCCGTTCACGGCGGCGGCACCACCGCAATGTATTTCGATTGTCCGGGCCATCCGTCGCTGTCCCTGCTGCGAACCGGCGCGGCAGCCGGATTCACGGTGGTGGCGCTCGACCGCCCCGGGTACGGCAGCTCCGCACCGTATCCGGAAGCGATGGCCCTGCCCGAGCAGCGGGTCAACCTTGCCTACGCCGCGGTAAATCGCATCCTCGGGGACCGACCGCGCGGCGCCGGGTTGTTCCTGATGGGCCATTCCGGCGGCTGTGAACTGGTGATGCGAATGGGCGCCGACGAACGCGGCGCCGATCTGCTAGGCATCGAGCTGGCGGGCACGGGCCGGCGTTATCACCCGGCGGCCCGAGACATCCTCAAAACCGCTACGCGCGAACGCCGGCCGGCCGGCTTGCGGGAGCTGCTGTGGCATCCCGAACACCTCTATCCGCCCGAGGTTCTCAGCGGGGCAACGGTCTCCCCGACCGCCCCTTCCTACGAGGACCAGATGGTGTCGAACTGGGCGCGCCAGGACTTTCCGGCGCTCGCCCCCGCCGTCCGCGTGCCGGTGCAATTCAGCATCGCCGAGCACGAAAAGGTGTGGGAGAACGACGCCGCGGCGGTTACCGAGATCGAGACACTGTTCTCCGAAGCGCCGCGATTCACCGTGCATCGGCAGTCCGACGCCGGACACAACATGAGCCTCGGCCACACCGCGGCCGACTACCACGCGAAGGTCTTCGCGTTCGCCGCGGACTGTGTGGCCGGTCGCGCGAATGACGTGGAAAAAGAAGGCGACTTGGAGGCCGGATGACGGTCAGATCGATCGGCCTGGGCAGTCAGGGCGGTCCGATGGCGCGGCGGATCGTCGAGGGGGGCAATGAGACGACGTTGTGGACACGCCGTCCCGCAACCGTCGAGGTGTTCGCCGGCACCGCGGCGAAGATCGCCGGGGCACCGGCCGAGCTCGCCGCGGCCAGCGATCTGGTCTTCCTCTGCGTCGTGGGTGACGCCGACGTCGACGAGATCACAACCATGCGTTGTTCGCCGGCCAGATCGGGCTGCTCGCGGAGGCAGTGCGGTTGGGTGAGCGACTCCGCGTTGCGGAGGCGACGTTGCTGCCCGCGCTGGCGCACGGCAGGGCGACCAACCGCGTCCTGAGCCTGGTGGCGGCGGGCAGTTCCGTCGCCTCGTTCATCGAGGTTGCCGGTGAATTCGTCCGCAACGACGTCAGCATCGCGCGGGAAATCGGCAGTGAACTGGGCGCACCGGATGACGCGATCAAGGCCATCGGCTTCTTCAACGGGGTTTGGGGCGCCAGCGGTTCGGTCTTTCCGGTTCGTCACGAAGGTATTACCGTTACCGTTACAGTCAACGACTCGGCTGTAACGGTTTCAGCCCGCCCTCGCCGCTGAGGAGGAATCAGTGACAAAACCGAAGGTCGTCTTCGATCCGTACTCCGAGGACTACTACAACAATCCGTTCGACATCTATCGACGGATGCGCGAGGACGCGCCGCTGTACTACGACGAAAAAGAGGACTTCTACGCGTTGACCCGCCACGTGGACGTCGCGGCGGCATTCAAAGACTTCGAGACCTATTCCTCGGCTCGCGGCTGCGACCTGGCGATGGTGCGCAGGGGCGTCTCCCCCGAGCAGAAGTCGATCATCTTCATGGATCCGCCGGAGCACCGCCACATGCGCAGCCTGCTCAACAAGGCGTTCACCCCGCGGGCGATCCAATCGCAGCGCGAAACCGTCATCGAGGTGATCGACAAGTACCTGGGTGCCGCCGACCCGGAGAACTTCGACGTGGTCCAGGACTTCTCCGGGCCGTTCCCGGTGGAAGTCATCACCCGGATGGCCGGGGTGCCGGAGGAATACCGCCAGCAGGTGCGCCACTGGATCGACACCAGCCTGTCTCACGAACCCGGCCAGGTCGAGATCAGCGAAGCCGGAATGCAGGCCAACATCGACACGGCGATGTACTACTTCGGCCTGGTGCAGGAGCGCCGCCAAGAACCGCAGGACGACATGATCAGCCGCCTGATCGCGGCCGAGATCCCGGGCGAAGACGGCCAGCTGCGCAAGCTCGACGACATCGAGATCTGCGGGTTCGCGACCCTTTTGGGCGGAGCGGGCGCCGAGACCGTCACCAAGCTGCTCGGCAACGCTGCGGTGATCTTCGCGCGTCACCCCGACCAGTGGCAGAAGCTACAGGAGGACCGCGACAAGATCCCCGGGGCGGTGGAAGAGCTGCTGCGCTACGAGGGACCGGTGCAGTACAACGTCCGCTACACGCTCAAAGAGGCACACGTCAGCGGCGGCGTGATCCCTGCGGGCAAGCCGGTGTTTCTCTGTGGCGCAGCGGCGAACCGCGACCCGGGGGCCTTCACCGACGCCGACACGTTCGACATTGAGCGTGACCAGACCGAGGCCCAGCACCTCGGGCTCGGGTACGGGATTCACAGCTGCCTTGGCGCCGCCCTGGCACGCATGGAAAGCAGGATCGCGCTGGAGCGGCTCCTCGACTTCATGCCGCGCTACGAGGTGGACTGGGCGGGCTGCACACGGGTGACCATGCAAAACGTCGCGGGTTGGAAGAACGTGCCCGTCAAGGTGTTTCGGTAAGGGGTTGCCGTGACAAAGAAAATTGAAGTCGATTGGGGGCTCTGCGAGAGCAACGGCGTGTGCATGGGCATCAACCCGGAGATCTTTCTCCTCGGCGACGACGACATGCTGACCGTCTTGCAAGATGAAGTCACCCCGGAGAACGAACACGATGTGCGCGAGGCCGTTCGTCAGTGCCCTCGGCAGGCCATTTCGATCGTGGGCGAGTAGCGATCAGAACCCGGAGAGGATCACGGCGTTGCAGTCGGCTGCGGCCTGCCGCAGTTTCGCCGCCTTTTGATAGCCCTCGGACTCGTACCACGCCCGGGCCGCGTCCACCGATTCGAATTCCAGCAGGACGGTCTGGTCACCGTGCCAGCTGCCCTCGATCACCTTGGGGGCGGTGTCCACCGCCAAAATGGTGGCTCCGCCCATCGCCGAACGGGCGGCCTGCCCATAGGCTTTCATGCCCTCCGGGTCGTTGATGGCCTCCGTGACGATGACATACCCTTTTGGCACTGAAATCTCCTGACTGGATTAGGTTTTGCTGATGGCCTGCTCGGGCAGCATTCGATGGCCTCTTGGGTGGCCGCTTCGAATTGCGTTGGGACGTCGGATGCTATCGCCTCAGTGTAGCCGTCGTCGGTGAGGCTGAATACCTCTGGGCACAGCGTCGTGCAGACGCCGTGGCCGCGGCAACGCTGGTCGTCGACGGTGACTTTCATGCCGGCGGGCATTCCGGATTCAGCTCCGTCAGGCCGCGCAGGATGTACGTCGGGACGTATTGGTAGCGACGGTCGTTCGCCGGTCCGTGGACGTTCTCGTCGATCCTGATATCCGACGTCCGGTCGAGTAGCCGCTCGATCGCCACCCGGGTTTCGGCGCGCGCCAGCGGGGCGCCCGGGCAGCTGTGGATGCCCCGCCCGAACGAGATGTGCTGACGGGCGTTCTTGCGAGCCGGATCGAAAGTGGTGGGGTCTTCGAACCGACGAGGATCGCGGTTGGCGGCTGCCTGCACCACCATCACGGTGGTGCCCGCCGGCAGATCGACGCCGCCGACATTGACGGGTACCCGGTTCAAGCGGAAGTCGCCCTTGACCGCGCTCTTGTGCCGCAGCGACTCGTCGATGAAGTCGGGGATCAGGCCGCGGTCCTTGCGCAACTGCGCCTGGAAGTCGGGCCGCTCCCCGAGCGTCTGCGGGGCGGCGCCCAGCAGTCGCACGGTGGTTTCCTGGCCCGCGGAAAACACGTTGCTGGCCACCGGCCACGTCCTCGACGTCGGGAGTCGAGCCGTCCGGGTAGGCGGCGGTCGCCAGGCCCGTCAGTACGTCGTCGCGAGGCTCGTGCCGGCGATCCCGGACGTAGTCGGAGAAAAGACCGTAGAGGAATTCCAGCGGGCTGTGCGCCAGCAAGCCTTTGGTGCCGCCGACCCCACCACCGGAGTGGTCGCGGATGCCCTTGACGAAGTCGTCGCGATCCTCCTCGGGCACCGGACTCCTCTGACCGATTGCGGGGCGAACAACCTAGCGAACACGCACTAGGTTGGCCTGCCCACTGTGACAGGGTTACGCGGAGTGCTGATTGTGGCGTGCGGGGCCGCCGGCGCTAGCGGACCAACTCCACCAGGGTGGCGTTGGCGGTGCCGCCGCCCTCGCACATGGTTTGCAGCCCGTAGCGGATTCCGTTGGTGCGCATATGGTGTGCCATCCGTGTCATCAATACGGCGCCGGATGCACCCAGCGGGTGCCCCAGGGCGATGGCGCCGCCGAGCGGGTTGACCCGCTCGGGGTCCGCCCCGGTCTCGGCCAGCCAGGCCAGCGGCACCGGCGCGAAGGCCTCGTTCACTTCGAACACGCCGACCTCGGACAGACCGACCCCGGCCTTCTTCAGCACCTTCTCGGTCGCCGGGATGGGCGCGGTGAGCATCAGCACCGGATCGGCCCCCGTCACCGCGCCGGCCAGGTAGCGCACCAGCGGGGTGAGCCCCAGCTCGACCGTCATTTCGGCGGTCGTCACGAGCAGCGCGGCCGCGCCGTCGGAAATCTGGGAGGAGTTGCCCGCGTGGATGACTCCGTTTTCGGTGAAGGCCGGCTTGAGGCCGCTGAGTTTCTCGACCGTGGTCCCCCGCCGCACGCCCTCATCGGCGGTGACGACGGTGTCGCCGTCGGTGAACACCGGCACGATCTGGTCGGTGAACGCGCCGGCGTCCTGGGCCGCCGCGGCCCGTTCGTGAGATTGGGCGGAGTACTCATCGAGCCGAGCGCGGGAGAAACCCCACTTCTTGGCGATCATTTCCGCGGAGAGGCCCTGGTTGAAGGAGAAATCGTCGTAGCGAGCGAGGACCTTCGGGCCGTACGGCGTGCCGGTCGCCCGGGCCGAACCGAGCGGGACGCGGCTCATGACCTCGACACCGCCGGCGACCACGACGTCCTGTTGACCGGACATGACCGCCTGTACGGCGAAGTCGAGCGCCTGCTGGCTGGAGCCGCACGCGCGGTTCACGGTCGTCCCAGGGATGGTCTCCGGCCAGCCGGCGGCCAGCACCGCGTAGCGGCCGATGTTGCTGGACTGGTCGCCGACCTGGGAGACACAGCCCCAGACCACGTCGTCGACGATCTCCGGGCTGACCCCCGTTCGCTCCAGCAGTTCATTGAGGACGACGGCGGACAGGTCCGCGGCGTGCATCCCGGCCAGGCCGCCGTTGCGCTTGCCCACCGGGGCGCGCACGGCTTCGACGATGACTGTTTCCCGCATTTCGCTCCTCCGCTTCCTTGGATTTCGACAACGCCCACCTGCCAGTAAACGACGGCTGCCGCCGCTCGGCGAAGGCGGCATACCCGGCGGCCGCGGCGGCGTTCGCGAAATCGCCTACCTGAGCGCGGGCGTCGTTGGACGGCGCGTCGCGCAAAGTGCTGTCGGCGCGGTCAGTAGCTCCTCGGCAGTTTCAACACGTTGGATCCCAGGAAGTTCAGGATCATCTCCTGGCTGACCGGCGCGATCTTCATCAGCCGGGCCTCGCGGAAGTACCGAGTGATGTGGTATTCCTCCGCGTAGCCCATGCCGCCGTGGGTCTGCAACGCCCGGTCCGCGGCGGCGAATCCGGCGTCGGCGCAAAGGTACTTCGCGGTATTCGCCTCGCGCCCGCAGGGTTTGCCGTTGTCGTACAGCCAGGTGGCCTTGCGCAGCATCAACTCGGCGGCGTCGAGGCGTGCAAGCGAATCGGCGAGCGGGAACTGCAGGCCCTGGTTCATGCCTATTGGCCGGCCGAAGACCTCACGCTCGTTGCCATATTTCACCGCCTTGTCCAGCGCCACCCGACCGATGCCGAGGGCCTCGGCGGCGATCAGCATCCGCTCCGGGTTGAGGCCGTCCAGGATGTACTGAAACCCCTTGCCCTCCTCGCCGATTCGGTCCTCGACCGGAACCTCGAGATTGTCGATGAACAATTCGTTGGAGCTGACGGCGTTGCGGCCCATCTTGCGAATGGGACGGATGTCGACCCTGCTGCGGTCGAGGTCCGTGATGAACAGCGTCATTCCGTCGGTCTTCTTGGTCACTTTCTCATAGCTTTGGGTGCGGGTGAGCAGCAGGATCTTGTCGGACTCCATCGCTTTGGAGATCCACACCTTGCGGCCGTTGACGATGTAGCGGTCGCCGTCGCGTTTGGCGAAGGTGGTGATGCGCGACGTGTCGAGCCCGGCACCCGGTTCGGTCACGCCGAAGCACACGTGCACCTGTCCGGTCGCGACCTTCGGCAGCGTGCGCGCCTTGAGTTCGTCGGAGCCGTGCACCACCACCGGTTGCATGCCGAAGATCGACAGGTGAATCGAGCTGGCGGCGTTCATGGCCCCGCCGGACTTCGCCACCTCTTCGAGCAGGATTGTCGCTTCGGTGATTCCGAGGCCGTGACCGCCGTACTCGGTGGGGATCGTCATACCCAGCCAGCCGCCGCCGGCGATGGCCTGATAGAACTCTGACGGAAATTCGTGCGCCTGGTCTTTTTCCATCCAGTACTGGTCGTCGAACGTGCGCGTCAGCTCGGCGACCGACCGACGAATCAATTCCTGGTCGTCAGTCAGCTCAAAGTTCATTCCGGCGCCGGGCACTGCTGGGTCTCCTCTTCTTTCAGCGCGAGCTGGGGCACCGCCCTCTTGTGGGGGAACACCAACTCACATAATCGCGACCGCAGTTATGCGAGTTTGCATCCGCCCGCGCGACCGGGGACCCTCAGTCCTTGTTGCCGGAGAGGGCCTTCGCGTTGGCCGCAAACTCCGCGAACGACGAGCCGCCTCTGGCGTCCTTGTCGTGGCCCTTCGCCTTGATGGACACGTCGTGCCCCTCGGCGGCCTTGCGCAGCGCACCGACCGTCGCCTGCTCGGGCGAAATGTGGGTGAACGGGTCGAACGAGTACCAGCGCATGGCGTTTTCGTAGGTCATCTTGTTGATCTCGTCGTCCGGAACATTGTTGAGGGACAACACATCCCAGAGTTCTTCCGGCGCTCCCGGCCACATCGAGTCGCTGTGGGGGTAGTCGGCTTCCCAGCAGATGTTGTCGATGCCGATCATGTTGCGCAGCGCCACGCCAACCTTGTCGCTGATGAAGCAGGTCAGGAAGTGGTCGCGGAAGACCTCGCTGGGCAGCTTGCCTTCGAAGTTCTGGTGCGTCCAGGCGGAGTGCATCTCATAGGTCCGGTCGGCGCGCTCCAGGAAGTAGGGGATCCAGCCCGTCCCGCCCTCGGACAGCGCGATTTTCAGGTCCGGGTACTCCTTGATCGGCCGCGACCACAACAGGTCCGCGGCGGCCTGCACGATGTTCATCGGCTGCAGCGTGATCATCACGTCCATCGGCGCGTCCGGCGCGGTGATGGCCAACCGACCCGAGGAACCGATGTGCACGTTCATCACGGTGTCGGTCTCCACCAATGCTTTCCACAGCGGAGTCCAGTACTCGTCGTGGAAGCTGGGATAGCCCATCGCGGCCGGGTTTTCGGTAAAGGTCAGCGCGTGCACGCCCTTCTTCGACACCCGGCGCACCTCGGCAGCGCACGCCTCGGCATCCCAGATCACCGGGATCGCCATCGGGATGAAGCGGGCGGGGTAGGCGCCGCACCACTCGTCGATGTGCCAGTCGTTGTAGGCCTGCACCAACGCGATCGAAAAGTCGTTGTCGTCGGTGGCGAACAGCCGCCCGGCGAAGCCCGGGAAGGACGGGAAGCAAATGGAGGCCAGGATGCCGCCGGCGTTCATGTCCTTGACGCGCTCGTCGACGTTGTAGCAACCCGGCCGGATCTCGTCGAGCCCCGTAGGCTCGATGCCGTACTCCTCCTTCGGCCGACCGGCGACCGCGTTGAGCGCGACGTTGGGGATCACCGTGTCGCGGAACTTCCACATGTCCGAACCGTCGGCGTTATGCACCAGCCGCGGCGCATCGTCCTGGTACTTCTTCGGCAAGTGATTCTTGAACATGTCCGGTGGCTCGACGGTGTGGTCGTCGACGCTGATCAGGATCATGTCTTCTTTGTTCATGGCCGCCGCCCTTCCGTCGGGTCCGCCTATCCGGTTCCGCTCCCACGCAGCCTGGGCGAATCGCTGTCCCGTGCCAAGATCACTAAAATGAAAACTATCTTCTCGCCAAGCGAGAATCAACATCCAGCCGACGCCGGTCCGGTGTTCGTTCGGCCCGACCGGCGACGAGACCAGCCCGTCAACCGCCTGCCCCGGGGTGAGGACGGGCCGAGGGAGCTGGAGCCGTCGCGACCGAATCCGGCCCGGTCGACGACGTTTGCACTGGCCGTGGACCATTCCGACGACCGAACGCGCACGCGCCACCCGGGACCGCCCGTGACCCCGTCCGACGGCATTGACCGGCCGCCCGATCCGCGCACGCCTATTGGTTAGCGATGAGAATCTGATTCTCCTCGCCCGAGAGGTGGCCAGGAGGATGGCGAGAGGACGATCACATCCCCCGCGCACCGGCAGCTACTTCACCCGAGAGCTGCCGTCGGCCGGCAAGGGTACGTCGGTGATCATCGTCAAGACCAAGGACGGCAGCCTCGCTGCTGGCGAAGGCCGCCGCCGGCCGGGCCGCGTTGACCGCCGCTCGCCACTGCCAGCAGGTCCTCGGCGGGATCGGGTTCACCGCCGAGCACGCGCTGCACCACCACGTCAAACGGTCGCTGACGCTGAACGGCCTGCTCGGCAGCACCCGAGAGCTGACCCGAGAAGCCGGAAAGGCTCTGGCGGACAGAGGTTTTGCGCCGCGACTTGCGGAGCTATGAGCCCTCGCGGTTGCATTCGGTCTCGGAGTTGCACGGCGTTGTCGCTGCGAGTCGGAGAAGTCGGCGGTGCCCGAGTCTACCGCCACGTGCGGGTAAACTTCGCCTGGCCGCCAAGAGGATGGGACGCGATGAGTCAGCCCGAGCCGCCTCGAAACGAGATGGGTGTCGCCTCGCTGCTCGTCGGCGTGGTCGCGCTCCTCACGTGCTGGATGCTGCTCGGGGTACCCTTCGGCATCGCGGCGGTGATAACGGGGGACGCGGCGCGCAGACGAGTGCAGCGCGGCGAAGCGAACAATCCCCGAACGGCACTGGCGGGCATGGTGTTGGGCGCCGTATCGATCGCGGCCGGACTCGTCGCGATCGGGTACTACGCCTGGCTGGATGCCCGCTAATTCCGGGGCAATCCGAGCACCCGCTCGGCGATGATGTTCCGCTGGATTTCCGACGTGCTGCCGGCGATGGTCGCGGCGAAACCGCGCGCGTATCGGTCGATCCAGTTGCGGTAATTGCTGTCCAGGTTCAGTGCGGCGAACGGCGCCATTACCGCGCGGCGCACGAGCCCGTCCGCCTGCGCGGCATCCAGCGCGTCCTTGGACGCCCGTTGCAGGGCTTCGGATCCCGGCAGTTTGCGTACCGATTGGGCCGGTACGTCCTCTTCGCCGCGCGTGGCAACGCCGCGGATCCCAGTAGCCGCAACGCGTAGGCGTCCATCACCAGGGTCGCCTAGCGATCCCGTTCCAGCGAGCTCGATGGGACGAAATCGATACTCAACTCGTGCAGCAGGTCGACGTATCCCATCCACAGCATCACGCGTTCGTGGCCCAGGGAACCGGTGGCCACCCGCCATCCGTCGTTGAGTTCGCCGACCAAGTTTTCAGCCGGCACCCGTGCGTCGGTGAAAAACACCTCATTGAAGCCGACTTCATCGCTGTCACATATCGAAGCGAACGGGCGGCGAACCACCCCCGGCGTATCGGTCGGGATCAGCAACACGCTAATGCCCTTGTGCTGCAGCGCTTTGGGGTCGGTACGTACGAAGGTCAGCAACACGTCGGCGTCGTGGGCGCCCGAAGTCCACACCTTCTGCCCGTTGACGACGAAGTGGTCACCGTCAAGCACGGGCCGGGCCCATTCCGGGACGTGTGATCTGGAGCGCGGCCGTTCGAACGCCTCGGCGCCGGAGCGGAACGCCTCCACGTCGGCGTCAAAGGCGAGGTGCCCGCGACTTCCCCGCAACGGTCGTGAGCACTCCCCGACGTCGGTAGGTCACAATTTCCGCCGACCGAGCGGTTCGCTCTTAGGATTACGCTTCCATACACACGTCTAAGAGAATAGTATTCTCGTGGCAAGGAAGTTACAATCTCCGACACATGATCCGCGAGGGGGTCAAGCGCAGCGATGTCACGGCGTTCTCCGGTACAGTCCAACCATGTTCTCCGCTCGCGGCAATCAGCTGAGCCGACCGTGACTAGTCCGAGCGAGGAGCCGGCCTGGAAGCAGCGGGCCGTCGAGAGGTCGATCAAGACGGCCAAACTGCGCGCCGCACAGCGCGTTCAGCGCTTTCTCGACGCCGCGCAGGCGATCATCATCGAGAAGGGCTCCACGGACTTTACCGTGCAGGAGGTCGTGGACCGTTCCCGCCAGTCGCTGCGCAGCTTCTACCTGCAGTTTGACGGCAAGCACGAGCTGCTGCTGGCGCTGTTCGAAGACGCCCTGAGCCGGTCCGCCGACCAGATTCGCGCCGCCACCGAAAGCCAGGCCGATCCCCTGGAGCGGCTCAAGGTCGCCGTCCAACTCTTGTACGAGGCCTCCCGTCCGGATCCGACCGCCAAGCGACCGCTATTCACCGATTTTGCTCCTCGGTTGCTGGTCACGCATCCCGCCGAGGTCAAAGTGGCGCACGCCCCTCTGCTCGCTTTGCTGACGGAGCTGATGGAAGCGGCCTACGACGCCGGCAAGCTGCGCAAGGGCGTGAACGCGAAGCGCATGGCCGCGATGACCATGCAGACGGTCATGTTCATCGCGCAATCCAGCGGCGGCTCCGACGACGCGACCATCCACCCCATCACCAGCGAAGAGGTGTGGGACTTCTGCTCGCGCGGCTTCGTCGGCTGACGCGGGGTGCCCCCAAGCCCCAGAACCGACCAAATGCCGCACCTTGTTTGCTGGTGAGAATCACCTTCTCTGGTGCCTAGAATCGCAAGTAGCTAAAAGGATTCGTCGATGACGCCCGTGACGGGGCGGTGACAGACAAAAGGCGGCCAGACCCGCGATACCGCGTGGCTGCGGCCCTGACCGCGTGCCGCCCCGGTGACGAAAGCGACTTTGCCCCAACACGTCCGGTGCGGTTGGCGCACGAGGGTGCCGACATCATCGCCGTCGACATCTGCAAGCCCATCTGTGCGAGCGTGACGGACACCGCCATCCCGGCCTCAACGGCGGCGACACTTTGGACCAGACCAGCGAAGAAGACTGGACCGAAATGATCGACGTCAACCTGGCGGGCGTGCGGAAAACCGTGAAAGCCGTTGTGCCGCACATTCTGTCGGGCGGCAGGGGTGGTTCGGTCATCCTGACCAACTCGGTCGGTGGGCTCAATGCCTACCCCCACACCGGCCACTACGTCGACGTCAGCAATGCGGTGCTGTTCTTCGCCTGCGACGAATCCCGGTACATTACCGGCGTGACCCTGCCGATCGATGCGGGGAGCTGCTTGAAATAGAGTTCCGTCCCATGGACGGGTTTGAAGGTCGCGGAACGGTCGTCACCGGCGGGGCGAGCGGCATCGGCTTGGCCACAGCCACCGAATTCGGCCGCCGAGGCGCTCGCGTGGTGCTGTCCGACGTCGATCAGCCCGGCTTGGAGCAGGCGGTAAACCACTTGCGCGCCCAGGGATTCGAGGCCCACGGCGTGGTGTGCGACGTCCGGCATCTCCACGAGATGGTGCACCTCGCGAAGGAGTCTTTTCGCGTGCTCGGCCGCGTCGACGTCGTCTTCAGCAATGCCGGCATCGTGGTCGCGGGCCCGATCGCGCAGATGACCCACGACGACTGGCGCTGGGTCATCGACATCGACCTGTGGGGCAACATCCACGCCGTCGAGGCCTTCCTGCCCCGCCTGCTCGAACAGGGCACGGGCGGACACCTCGCGTTCACCGCCTCCTTCGCCGGCCTGGTTCCCAACGCCGGCCTCGGGGCGTACGGCGTCGCCAAGTACGGCGTCGTCGGCTTGGCCGAGACGCTGGCCCGGGAGGTCAAGGACAACGGCATCGGCGTTTCGGTGCTGTGCCCGATGGTGGTGGAGACCAAGCTGGTCTCCAACTCGGAACGGATCCGGGGCGCGGACTACGGCCTGTCCTCTTCGCCGGAGGCGGCGGACGGGACGCTTCCGACGCAGGACGAGAGCGTGACGGTCCACGACGTCGCCCGGTTGACGGCGGACGCGATCCTGGCCAACCGCCTGTACGTGCTGCCGCACGAGGCTGCCCGTGCCTCGATCCGCCGCAGGTTCGAGCGCATCGATCGCACCTTCTCTGAGCAGGCCGCCGAAGGGTGGAGCCACTAACCGGACGGACCGAGCCGGTAGTCTCCCGTCTGCGGGTCGTGGTACCAGCCACTCGCAGCGTGGGTTCCGCCGTCGACGTGCAGGGTCTGCCCGGTCAGATACGCCGACATGTCGGAAGCCAGAAACACTGCGACGCCAGTGATCTCGTCAACCTGGCCGGCGCGCCCCAGCGGCACGACGTAGCCGATTCCGGTTAGGGTCGCCTCGCCGCCCAGCTGCGCCAGCCCTTCTCGAAGGCCGCCTGGCCCGCGGAAGTGTTGGCAAGCGTTTCCGACATGTCATTCCTCGATGCGGATGGCCAGCGCAGGGCAGGCCGCCGCCGCCCGCCGTGCGCTACCGGCCTGATCGGGCGATGGACTGGGATTGAACAGGACCACGACTCCGCCATCGTCGCGCTGGTCGAATACCTCGGGCGCATTCAGCACACGTTTCCCGACGACGCGCAGACGTCTTGGTCGACAGTCACTTTCATCTGCAGACCTTTCACTCGTACGGCGTGACGGGCGCCAGCCACATGCCCACGGTGGCGTCGATGAGGCCGGACGCCGCGGCTCGCCAGGAGCGCTGGGGCGGCGAAGCACCCGCGGCAAGCGCGCGTTCCCGATCGGCGCACGTGTGCATCAACAGGTTGCGGGCCATGACGTTTCGTTCGAAGTGCACTTCGGGCGGCAGGTCGGGCAGGCAGCGGTTGATGCCCTCTACGACCTGAACCAGGGACGGTGAGCTGAGGGCGCCCTTGACGATGATGTTGTAGTACGCGGGGTCGGTCATCGCCTGGGCCGCGAACCGCGCGTACCAGGTGGGATTGCCGAGCTCCTCCAGGTGCTCGGTGAGCGGGCGCACCAGGCAGGCCACCCAATCCCGCAGATCGGGGGATTCCTTCGAATCGTGCAGCTCGGCCATCATCTGCTCGCGCAACCGCTCGACGGGCCGGCGATGTTTGTGTTCGATCGCCCGCACCAGGTCGGCCTTGGTGCCGAAGTGGTAGCCCACCGCCGCGTTATTGCCCTGACCGGCGGCCTCGCTCACCTGTCGGTTCGACACCGCGAACATGCCGTGCTCGGCGTACAACCGCTCGGCCGCAACCAGGATCGCTTCCTGGGTGGAACTGGCCCGATCGGTACGCGCGCCCCGGCCGATAGTGGTCACCCGGACAGTCAATCGCGGACCGACGATTAAGTCAACCGACTGATTTAATTAGCGCAGGCCGGTTCTGGTGGTGCTTCGGTGCCACTTGGCGGGCAGCGGGTGACAAAGGTCCCTCGTCGGGGGCGGCCCGGCTGGGTCACGATAGCTGCTTGCGCGGCGGCGCCGTGGCGGTGTCAGGACGGTGAACCATTGCAGGGGTAATCATGTTGTCAGCCAGCCGGGTCGCGGCGATCGAGGAATCCGCGTGGTTCCAATCGAAGTGGTCACCGCACCTGCTGGCCGACGCGGACTTGCGGATCCGCGCGGTGAACTCTGCCTGCGAACGAGTGTCGGGGCATCCGCGCGAAGACCTGCTGGGCCACCAGCTGTTCGACGTCTTCCCGGATAACCCGGCCGATCCCGAAGCGGACGGCGTGGCCAACGTCGCCGCGTCGCTGGAGTTGGTTTTCCGCCGTGGGATCCGGCACTGGATGGGTGTCCAGCGCTACGATCTTCCCGACCGGCGGAACCCGGGCGCGTTCGTTTACAGGGTGTGGACACCGATGAACGACCCGATCAAAGACGGCAAGAAGACCATCGCCGTGCTGCAGCACGCCCAGGACGTCACCCGCGTCGTGCCTCCAACACCGGAGGAGCGCGCGTACCCGAAACTCTTCGAGTTGAGGAGGGCGGCCGAAGTACTCGGGCACCAATTTCCCGACCTCCCCAGCGAAGCGGTGCTCGGCGTCCTGACACATTCACACAGCGTGATCACGGAAAGCGCTGGCGCCGAAGACCTCGAGCGCGCGCAGGCGCTGGCCAAGTTACGGCTGGAAACCCACGCCGGACATCCCGCTCAAGGGCTTTGACGCCGTCCCTCACTGGTCCTTGCGCGGGCGGGTCACCTTGCCGGCGCATGCCCCCCGTCCACCGGCAGCACCGTCCCGGTGACATAGCGCGACCGGTCGGTGGCGGAATACAACGCCGCCTCGGCGACATCGTCGGGAGTGCGATCAGGTTAAGCCAAGCGGTTGATTTGACGGCCCCGAGCCGGTGGGTACGTCGCTAGGGTTCCCCTCGTCCCGTGCGCACGCCATGCTGAGTGAGCCAGTGCATCGGGAAACTCGGGAGGTTGCTCATGAAGGTGTTGGTCGTCGGGGGCAGCGGACTCATCGGATCGCAGGTCGTCGCCCAGCTCAACGACCTGGGACACGAGGCCATCCCCGCCTCGCCCAGGTCCGGGGTCAACGCGGTCACCGGCGAAGGCCTCGCCGAGGCTCTCGCCGGTGTCCACACGGTTGTGGACGTCTCCAACTCGCCGTCCTGGGCAGACGACGATGTCCTGAACTTCTTCACCACCTCCACCCGCAACCTCCTCGAGGCGGAGCGAGTCGCCGGCGCGCAGCACCACGTCGCGCTCTCGATCGTGGGAGCCGACCGCGCGGCCGAAAGCGGCTACATGCGGGCAAAGATCGCCCAGGAAAAAGAGATCGTGGAATCGGGCTTCCCGTACTCGATCGTGCGGGCGACTCAGTTCTTCGAATTCGTTGGCGGCATTGCCGATTCGATGGCCGACGGTGCCACGGTCCGCGCCCCGCATGGCGCGTTCCAGCCCATCGCGGCGTCCGACGTCGCCACGGCCGTCACCCGCGCGGCAAGCGGCGACCCGGTCAACCGCGTCATCAACATCGCCGGCCCCGAAAAGCACGGCATGGACGACTTCATCCGGACCCGGTTCGCTGCGACCGGCGACGCCCGCCAGGTGATCACCGACGACAATGTCCGCTATTACGGCGCATTACTCGACGACCGCAGCATCGTACCCGTCGACGGCGAAGACGCGACGATCTATCCGACCCGCTTCGAGGACTGGATGGCTTCCCCGGCGCATAGCGACGCCAATTAGGACACCAAGCGCGTCGAGATTGCGATGAGGGCTGTGGTCGCGATCGACGGTACGACCGTCGCGGCAATCTCGACACCCACCGCCTCGGTAGTTGCGCTGAGCCCAGCGGCCGAGCACGGTATAAGACGCCGGAGATCGATGACGACGAGGAGCGATCAATGCCTGTGCAACCCACAAGCGGCGCCTCCGTGGCGGAAACCCGGCTCAGCAGGCGAGGATTCATCGCCGCCGGCATCGCCGGCGGGTTCGCGCTGGCGGCATGCGGTCAATCCAAGCCCGCGCTCACGGGCAACGCCCAGATGGCCGCGGCCATCGACGCGGCCGAGGCCGCCAGGCCGCACAGCGGCCGCACCGTCACCGCCAACCTGACCGCCCAGCAGGTCCAGGTCGACCTCGGCGGCCCCATCGTCCGCACACTGGCCTACGGCGACTCCGTCCCCGGGTCCCCGATCCGGGCGCGCATCGGCGACGAGCTGGTGGTGACCGTCGCGAACCGGCTCGATCACCCGTCGTCGGTGCACTGGCACGGCATCGCCCTGCGCAACGACATGGACGGCGCCGCGCCCGCCAGCCCGAACATCCCCGCCGGCCAGGACTTCACCTACCGCTTCTCCGTCCCGAACGCGGGCACCTACTGGGCCCATCCGCACACCGGGGGCCTGGACGCCGACACGGGCCTGTACCTGCCGGTCATCATCGACGACCCGACCGAGGGCAATTACGACGCGGAATGGATTGTGGTGCTTGATGACTGGACGGACGGCCTCGGGAAGTCGCCACAGCAGCTCTACACCGAACTGACCAGCCCCAACAAGCCCGCCCGGCCAAGCGCTCCCGCCACGACGACCACCACTTCGACGCCCTCGACGACGAGCGAGAGCCCGACGACGTCCTCGACGAGTGAGACCCCGACAACGTCGACCAGCCAGACCAGCTCGACAAGTACGCCGCCCCCGACGGCCGCGACGCGGGGCGTGGGCAGAAGCGATCTGCTTGGCGGAGACGCCGGCGACATCGTCTACCCCTATTACTTGATCAACGGTCGAATCCCGGCCGCGCCCATGACGTTCGGCGCGAAGCCCGGGCAGCGTATCCGGATCCGCTTCATCAACACCGGCTCCGACACCACGTTCCGCGTCGCACTGGCGGGCCATTCGATGACGGTCACCCACACCGACGGCTACCCCGTGGTCCCTACCCAAGTCGACGCGCTGCTGATCGGCATGGCCGAGCGCTACGACGTCGTCGTGACCGCCGCCGACGGCGTATTCCCTTTGGTTGCACTCGCGGAGGGTAAGAACGCTCTGGCCCGCGCGTTGCTGTCCACCGGGGCGGGCAGCCCGCCCGACCCCGGATTCCAACCGGCCGAACTCGATCGGCGCGTGGGCACCGTGGAAATGTTCACGGCCACAACGCCAGTGAACCTGGGCCGGCCCCAGCCGGGCCTGAACCTACCGGTGGTATTGGGCGGCAACATGGTCCAATACAACTGGACGATCAACGGAAAGCCCTACAGCGACACCGAACCGCTGCACGTCCGGCAGGGTGAACGCCCCACTATCACGTTCGACAACCCCACGATGATGTACCACCCGATCCACCTGCACGGCCACACGTTTCAACTGATCAAGTCCGACGGCAGCCCCGGACCCCGCAAGGACACCCTAATGGTGCTGCCCAAGCAGAAGCTGCTCGCCGTGCTGGTGGCCGACAATCCGGGCCTGTGGATGCTGCATTGCCACAACACCTATCACCAAGAGGCCGGGATGGAGACCCGGCTGGACTACGTATTCTAGGCGTTCGAAGCGGGAAATCGAGCAGTAGCCGGTTCACCGTTGCCGACTGCTCGATCTGCGGGCAATGGCCGGCCTTGTCGACCACGACCGAGCGGGCGCTGTCGATCTGTTCGGCGATCTCGGCGGCCCAGCCGGCCGCGGCTGCGGTCGAATATGCCGTGCTCGGGACGGTCCTCTATGAACCGAACCTCGCGGCACTGCGCCGCGTTGCTCACGCCGGACTCGCGCCTAGGGAAAAGTGCTGCGAATAACTGTGGCCGATAACGTGATTCGATGACGCCTAGTTGGTGATCGGCAGCTCGACACAGATGTGGGAGCCCACCGGGGTGTCGAGGAAGGCGAACGTTCCCCCGGCGGCTTCCACGCGGGCCCGGTGTGACGCCAATCCGATGTGCCCCTCGCCGAGGCGGCGCGCCACCGTCTGATCGTCGAATCCCAACCCGTCGTCGACCACGTGCAAAACACAGGCTCCGTCCGTGATGCCGAGCATGACCGACGCGCTCCGGGCCTGCGAATGCTGCACGACGTTGGATAGCAGCTCGCGCACCACACCGAACACGACAGGGTCCAGCTCGGTTCGAATCGGATAATCAATGTCGGTCGAGATGTCGATGTTCGATCGCTGGGTCGTCAGTGTCGCCAGCTGTTGAACCGCCGCCGCCAAGCCGACCTGCTCGAGGACGGCTGGGTGCAACTCGAACGTCGCCTGCCGCAATCGCTCCGATGCCATCTGGAGGCCGGCCAGCGCCCGCGCTACCCGGTCATCGCCGGGCAGCGCCGCGTCCAGTTCGACCAGCTCTTGGCGCACCGCCAAGATGTCCTGCAGCGGTCCGTCGTGGATGGATTCCGAGATCCGTCGCTGCTCCACGTCGGAAGCGGTCATCGTCTGCGCGAGCAGCTCCTCGCGCAGCGTGCTGAGGCCGGCCACCGAGCGGGTGTGTCGCTCTTCCACCCGGACCGCGACAAACGCTGTCACACAGAGGAATCCGTAGAGCAGGAACCGGAATGTGGCCTCCGCAACACCGATCGATCCCACCATCTCCGGATCCTCGAGCACCGCGATCGCGAAGCCAACCACCGAGAAGAGAAGCACCACGGCAGCCCGCCGGGACGAGACGTCGAGCCCGATCAGGACCGGCAGCGCCGTCATGATGAGCAACGGATGGAGCCCGTTGGTCGACAACACCTGGAAGACGGTCAGGACGACCACATCGATGACCGTGAACGCAAACGGCTCCAGGCGGCCGACGCCGGCCAGCCGTCCCCGCGTGAACCATCGCCGGCTCGGCGAGAAAGCCAGCGTCAGAGCGCAGAGCGCCACCGCGCCGTACGCGACGATCAGCACAGTTTGCTGCGTCCACTCGGACCGGCGGGTGCCGCTGAGCATCGCAGCGATCATCAAGCCGACCACGCCGATCCGGAGGACCGACGCGAGACGATACGAGCGCAGCTGATGAAGCTTGCGCACCCGAACCAGTTCCGCGTTGCTGGCAACCGCCACGCGAACACAGTACTCACCCGCGGCGGCTCTCTCGGGGCAAAGCGCCCAGCTGCGCATCAGAGTTTCCGCTGATTGCTCCGGACGCTTTGCGGGCTAGACTCATCGCCATGGCCGGCCCAGCAACGTCCGACAAGGTGCGGGTGGTTGTCGGCGACGATCACCCGCTGTTTCGTGAGGGCGTCGTGCGGGCGCTGTCCTCGAGCGGTTCGGTGAATGTGGTCGGTGAGGCCGACGACGGCTCGTCGGCACTCGAACTGATCAAAGAGCACCGGCCCGATGTCGCCCTGCTCGATTTCCGTATGCCCGGCATGGATGGCGGGCAGGTGGCCGCTGCGGTGCGAACTCAGGAATTGCCAACGCGCGTGCTGCTGATTTCGGCACACGACGAGCCGGCCATCGTGTACCAGGCACTGCAGCAGGGCGCCGCCGGGTTTGTGCTGAAGGATTCGACGCGCAGCGAGATCGTCAGCGCGGTGCTCGACTGCGCGCAGGGCCGCGATGTGGTTGCGCCGTCGCTTGTCGGCGGCCTTACCGCGGAGATCCGGCACCGAGCGCAACCGACGGGACCCGTGCTCAGCGCGCGAGAAGGCGAGGTGCTCAACCGGATTGCGCGCGGCCAAAGCATTCCCCTGATGGCCGCCGAGCTGTTCGTGGCACCGTCGACGGTGAAGACACACGTGCAGCGCCTGTACGAAAAGCTCGGCGTCAGCGATCGCGCCGCCGCCGTTGCCGAGGCGATGCGGCAAGGCCTGCTCAGCTAGCGGCCGGCCGGCGGTCCGATTCGCCGAGCGTCGGACCCTCCGGCAGCAGGAGCGAGGCCGCGACCGCCGCGGCCTCGCCCACCAGGTGGCGAGCGCGCCGCTCCACGTCGTAGAGGTGGCCGGCGCTGACGCCGTTGCTGGTCAGCTGTCGGCGGGCGTGAACCAATGGATCGACTCCAGCGGGGTGGCTGGTCCGGTAGGTAACCGCCTCGACCATGGCCGCGCCGGCGCCGGCGCCGGCTCGTTGCACCGCTTGGCTGACCGAATCACGCACCGCCGCAACGTCTCTGCCGTCGACCGACAAGAACGGCAATCCGTAGCGCTCGCGCGGGCCGCGGCGCACGCCGGACGCGTCGCCGACGCTTTCGATGACGAACACGAGCGGAAGCCGCCACGACACCGCGATCCGCGCGGCCGATTGGAACTCGGCGGACTTCGCGGCGTCGACCCCGATGACGCACACGGTTACCCCGCCTTCGCCGGCCACCTGCTGCCCATAGGCGTCGCCGATCGCGAACAAGAGAGATTGCCTGACCGGATCCGACGTGCCGAATATCTGCTTCCACTCGGCGGCGATGAGGCTTTCCTTCCCGCCGCCCGCAGACCGCCTCGGGGCGGTCATCTCAGCGATCGCCGGGCCCAACGGGCGGCCGACGCCGACCTCCTGAGCGTGTTGGAGGTGGCGAATCGCGGTGTTCAAGATGTCGCCGGGCCGAAGCGCCGCGACAGTGCCCACGGCCACCGCCTCCTGCCCGAAGGCGGCCTCCATGGGCTCGTTGAGCAGCCCATCGATGCGCCTCTCTTCCAGCGCCATGTCAAGCAGCCTCAGTACCCACATTTGGCGGTACAGCTCCAGCTGCTCTTCAACGCGTGCGGCCGACAATCCGGGTGTGCGAACCATGTGTCGGGTCTCCTAACTCGTCGCGAAATCGTGGTGGCGTCGGCCGGAGCTCTGCGACGGACGGGCGTCCGGTCGGTGGCTGAGGTGACTGCCGTTGTACACAAGATCAACGTAGGACGGCGGACCCGGCCGGAACTCCGCCGATCGGTCCGCAAAAGGGATGAATCCCCGTTCCCCCGATCGGGGGACAACGCAACGGCTTAGCCCTGCTCGCGCGGGGTCGGTGCCAGCAACTGTTCGGGCGCCGAGTAGGAATCCTGGGCGCCGTCGACGACCGTCTCGGCGAGCCGGTCGAGGTCCGGCCGACTCCGCAGCAGGGTATGCGCCAGCGACAGGACCTGGGCGCGGGCCGGTCGCCGGGCGGCTGTCGGTGCGATCCTCAATGGCGGCCATCAACTCCGCGATGCCCTCGCCCCACCGCGACGAGGCTGACGATGGGTGCGTCCGTCTCGGCCCCGCAGGTCCCGCACGGTCTGTTCGGCGCCGTCGCGGTCGGCCTTTTTGACGACCACGATGTCGGCGACTTCGAGCACCCGCGCCTTGGCCGCCTGAATGGCATCGCCCGCACCGGGATTGCGGATGACAACGGTGGGGTCGGCGACCGCGGCGATCTCGATCTCCGACTGCCCCACCCCCACGGTCTCCAGCAGGACGACGTGGTAACCGATCGCTCCCAGCAGCCGAATGGCCGCCGGGGACCGCCGCGGCCAATCCGCCGAGGTGACCACGGGTTGTTACGACCTGATCAACACGTTGGAGTCGTTGATATGCGCGGCCATCCGTATTCGATCGCCCAGCAATGCACCACCACTGAACGGCGACGACGGGTCCACGGCCAGCACCGCCACCCGGGATTCCCGGTGCCGGTAGGCGCCGACCAGTACGGGTTTCTCCAGTTCAGCGAGCACGTCGCGCATGGGAGAGTCAGCGTCGCAAGGAACGGTCGCATCGCGAGCAGACGCAAAGTCAGATGAACCGGCATCATAGGCTGCGGTTCTGCGTCTGCTCGCCAACCAGGAGGCATCGTCGGCAATGGACGGAATGATCGCGGTTCCGGGCGGCAACGTGTGGTTCAAGCGGGTCGGCGGCGGACCGGGCCTTCCCCTGCTCGTCGTGCACGGCGGACCCGGATTGCCCCACACCTATCTGCGTTCGCTGGAGCGGTTGGCCGACGAGCGCGAAGTGGTCTATTGGGATCAGCTGGGGTGCGGCAACTCCGAGCGCCCGTCGAACCGCGAATTGTGGACCATGCCACGGTCGGTGGCCGAGATGGCCGCCGTCGTAAAGGGCCTTGAGCTCAACCGATTCCACGTCTTCGGCAACTCGTGGGGCGCGATGATGGCGCAGCAGTACGCGCTCGACGTGACCTCGCGGGCGGCCAGCCTCACCATCTCGAACAGCATCGCCTCCATACCGCAGTTCTCGCAGATGGTCGCCCGGCTGAAGGCCGAGCTCGATCCGGCGACGCAATCCGCGATCGACCGCCATGAAGCCGCCGGCACCACCTACACGGCCGAATATCAGGACGCCATCCGCACCTGGAACGAAACCTACCTTTGCCGCGTACGTCCCTGGCCTCCGGAGCTTTTGGAGGCCTTCGCCAACATGGGAACCGAGATCTTCGAGACGATGTTCGGGCCGAGTGACTTCCATATCGTCGGGACGATCCGCGACTGGGACGTGTTCGATCGATTGCCGGAAATCACCGTGCCCACCCTCATCCTTGCCGGCAGGTTCGACGAATGCGTGCCCGAACACATGTGGGAGATCCACCGGCGCATCGCCGGCTCGCGCTATGAGCTGTTCGAGTCGAGCGCTCACATGCCTTTCATCGAGGAGCCGGGCAAGTTCGATCGGGTGATGCGAGACTTCCTGCGGCAACACGATTCGGCGTGAGCGACTCCCGGATCAGTTCTTGCCCGCCGCCAACTTCGTGACGATCGACCGGAAGTCGTCCGTGGTGAACGATTGATGCTCGGCCGAGAGGGCGTAGTCCAAGCTGGCCAGGACCGCGCGCTCCAGATGTATGTTGAGCACCCGTTTTGTGCTTTCGACCGCCTGCTGAGGAAGCTCCAAAATCTTTTTGGTGCAAGCGATTGCGTCCGCGACCGGATCGGCGGACACGTGGTTGGCCAGCCCGAGCTCGACCGCACGCTGGGCACCGATGCGGGTGCCCGTCAGCGCGAACTCCTTGGCCAGCAGCAGGCTGATGTGCAGCGGCCAGGTCAGCGGACCGCCGTCGGCGGCCACCAGTCCCACCTGCACGTGCGGATCCGCAAGGTATGCCTCTTCGGCGATGTAGACGATGTCGCTCAGCGCCACCAGGCTGCAGCCCAGCCCGACGGCTGGGCCATTCACGGCCGCCACCACCGGGATTCGGCACCGCGCCATGCCCAAGACGATCTCGCGCCCGTCCCGGATGGTCTTGGCACGCAGCTCCGCATCGGTCGACAGCTCCTTGAGGTAGGAGAAGTCGCCGCCCGCCGAGAACGCCCTGCCGGCCCCGGTGATGACCGCCGCGCGGGCCGTGGCGTCATCGGTCAGCCGTTGCCACAGTCGCGCGAGCCCGACGTGCAGATCGTCGTTGACCGAGTTGAGTGACTCCGGCCGGTTCAACGTGATGATCCGCAGCGGCCCGTCGGCTTGGACGTCGATTTCGGCAGGCATGTCGTACACGTCAGAGACCTGCCATCCCCACAAGCTTGAGAAGATCCTATCGCTCTGAGAGAATAATATTCTCTCAGAGCGATAATGCAAATACGGGAGGTCGGTCCAGGTGACAGTCACCCGAAGCGGCACGGAGACCCCACGGGTGACAGATCCGTCAAACGGCTCCGGCGCGGGCACGGTGACCATCCACATGGACCGCAGGAAGGTCTCGGTGCCGCTGGTCCCCGGCGAGACGCTGTTGCAGAGCGCGCGGCGAGCCGGCCTGGAACCGCCGTTCAGTTGCGAGGCGAGTAATTGCGGCATGTGCATGGCCAAGTTGGAAGAGGGCCACGCGACCATGCGGGTCAACGACGCTCTCGATGATGATGAGGTCACCGAGGGCTACATTTTGACGTGCCAGGGCGTGCCGGACACGGATTCGGTCACGGTGCGTACGAGTAGCGGCCCGAGAGAGGTGGCGGCGATGGCCAAGGGAATCATGTACGTCGAAAGTTGGCCCAGTTCGCCTGAGCGCGAACAGGATTACAACACCTGGTACGACGAAGTGCACATACCCGAACTGCTGGCGCTCGACGGTATCGTCGCGGCACGCCGGCTGCGCCCGATCGACGGGCAGGGCCCGTATGTCGCCATTTACGAACTCGAAGGCGATGATCTGCAGGCCATCTTGGACAACATGATCGCCAACGCCGAGCAGCTGAACATGTCCGATGCATTGCTGTTGGATCCCGCGCCCATCCCTCGATTGCTCGAGACGACGAGCGAGCGGAACCGCTGAGCCTGATGAACGTCGGCGACAAGGGCGTCGACCAGTGGATGTACCAGGGCAGGTCGCAGGGTGGTCGTGTCGGCCGTGGTGCCCGCCGGTGACCCCTCGCAGCTAGAGTTCGGCCAGCGCGGGGCCCAACTGTTCGAGTTGCTCGACGCTCGCGGCGAATTCGCCGCCGATGGGCGGCAGCAGCGTGACGTGGTCCGCCCCGGCGGCCAGGTGTTCGGCCACCTTGGCCGCGATATCCGCCGAATCACCGTGCGCGGCAATCGCATTGACGAGTCGGTCGCTCACCTCGCCGATATCGCCGGCCGAGAACCCCAACTCCGCCAGCCGGGCCGAGTAGGACGCAACGGTGAGCCGCGTGGACACCGCCTCGCGCGCCGCCTGGATGTCGCGGACCACCGAGAGTCCGACGACCAGGAGCTTGTCCGGGCCCAGAAGAAGTCGTGCCTGGGCGGTGAACTCCGGTGGCAGCCCGGCCGGGAACGCCCCGTCCGCGAGATCGCGTGCCAGCGCCAGCATTTTCGGCCCGTTGGCAGCGACGATCCGGGCATACGCCGCGTCGGGTGCCGGCGGCCAGGTCGGGTCGTCCATCAGGTCCAGGTAGTCGCGCATCGTCGCCAGCGGGCTGCCGAATTCCCGACCGACACTGGCCGCCTGCTCCGGGTAACCGACACCGAGGCCGAGCACGATCCGGCCCGGATATGCTTGCGCCAGTTGGGCTGCCGCGGCATGCATGGTTTGCGCCGGGCGGGCCCAGATGTTGGCGATGCAGGTTCCGAACACCAGTTGCTCGCTGTGGCCGAGCAGCATGGCGAGTTGCACCAGGGCGTCTTTGCCGATGACCTCATTGGTCCATGCGCCGCGATAACCTGCCCTTTCCAGCCGGACCACCGCCTGCCGCTGCTGGCGCGCCGACGGTGGAGCTGTGAAGGAGACGGGCAGGCATACTCCCACCCGCCCCAGCGCCTCCCGGGCCGCTTCAACCGCGGCACCGGCCATGGTGCCGTTCACTCGCCGAAGTAATGGCCGGCGTCGAGATCCTCGAGCAGGCCGGCCCGTTCGGGATTCCAGTCGAGTTCTTTCTTGGTCAGCGCGTTCGATGTCGGATTGTCCAACGCCGCAAAGAGCGCCAGGAAGCCAAAATGGCCGGCCTCGTCCACGGGAATTCCGCGTACCGGCACTTCGAGGTGGCGGCCAATGACGGTGGCGATGTCACGGAACGGCACGCCCTCGTCGGCGACCCCGTGCAAACGGGTTCCCGGCGGCGCCTTTTCGAGCGCCAGCAGATACAGGCGCGCGGCGTCCAGCGTGTGCACAGCGGGCCAGCGGTTCGCGCCGTCGCCGAGGTAGGCGGAGACGCCTGTCGAGCGGGCGGTGCCGATCAGATGCGACATGAAACCGTGGTGATCCAGGTTGCTGTGCACCAAGGGCGACAACCGGATAACCGACGATCGCACCCCCCGTTCGGCCAACGCGATGACGGCGTTCTCCGAATCGACCCGAGGCCCGCCGGGCAGCGTGTCGTGCTCGGTTCCCAGTCCGCCCTGACCCAAGAGCGAAAGCAGGAGGGTTCCCGAGGTGCTGACGAAGGGCCGGCCGGAGCCGACGAGCGCCTCCCCGATGGCGTTGACGGCCCGCAAATCCGATTCGGCCGCGGCCACGAAGTTGTCGAAATCGTGTTTGAAAGCCAGGTGGATGACACCGTCGGACGCGGCGGCGGCGGACTGCAACCCGTCGAGGTCGTCGAGGTCGCCTCGGTGCACACTCACACCCTTCGCCGCCAGCGCGGCGGCCGACGCGTCGGAGCGGGCCAGGCCGGTGACGTGATGCCCCGCCCGCGTGAGCTCGTCGACGACGGCCGAACCGATGTGTCCGCTCGCGCCCGTGACAAAGACATGCATGGAATTCCCTTTCGCTTAGGCGGTATTCGCGGGTTCCAGTCAATGACCCGGGCGGGCCGGTTGTCCAAGGCCCGTTTCAGATGGCGCGATACTGAATCGACATCACCGCACGTCATTCAGCTTTAGGCACAGGCAAGCTGATGCACGTGCCGTTACACTAACCGCATGACCGATTCGGCGTTGCCCGTGATCGACCTCGATCTGCGGTTGGTCGGATACTTCGTCGCGGTGGCTGAGCACCGGCACTTCGGCCGCGCCGCGACCGCGCTGCGGGTAGCGCAGCCGTCGTTGAGCCGGCAGATCCGCCGGCTCGAGCAACAGCTGGGCGCTCGACTGCTGGATCGCACGCCGCAAGGCACCCGGCTGACGGAGGCGGGGGAGGTCTTCCTGCCGCGGGCGAAAGCGCTGCTGCGTTCGGCCACGCAAGCGGCGGCCCAGGCCCGGGCCGCCGCACAGCCCAGCCGGATCACCATCGGATACACGACTGGGATGATCATCACCCCCGCGGTGCGCGAGATGCGCCGCGAACACCCGGACGCCGAAGTGCAAGTCACGCATCTGCATTGGGGCCAGGCTCTGGACGCGTTGCTCGGACATCGGGTGGACGCGGTGGTGACCCGGCTGCCGTTCCCGACCGACGGCCTGCACGTAACCATCCTCTACGACGAGCCTCGGGTGCTGGCGATGTCGGTCGACCATCGCCTCGCGGGCCGAGATTTCGTCACGCTGGATGACATCGCCGACGAACCGATGCCCCGGGTCCGTGACTCCGATCCGGCGTGGAGTGCCTTCTGGCGCATCGATCCGCGGCCCGACGGTCGCCGCGCGCCCGATGGACCGTTCATCGACGCGCTCGAGGACAAATTCGAAGTCATCGCCTCCGGGCAGGCGGTGGCCATCGCTGCTGGGTTCCATGGCAACGCCCTGCGGCCCGACATCACCACCGTCCCGCTGCAAGGCGTCGAGCCCTGTCACGTGGTGTTGGCGACGCGCGCCGGGGACCGCAGTCGGTTGGTGGCGGCCTTCCGCAAGCTCGCCGAGGCGCACCTCAGGGGGCCGGCGTCCTGACGCCGAATGTGAAACTACCGTCACGCTCGCGGCGGTGGGCGCTACGCCTCGGGCAGCTCGGGCGGCGGGCGGTAGTCGGGGTCGTAGCCCGAGACGTGGATCGGGCTACCGACGAGCCGGAAATCGCCGGCGGTGATGATGATCTCGGGCGTCGCTTCGAGCGCTTCGGGCAGCGAACGGACGGCGGTGCCCACCATGCAGGCAGCGGCGATGCGCCGCGGGGACGCGGCGGGCGCGGCAGGATTGCAGCCTTCGGCCTCCGAAGCGGTCTTCCGGCCGCGCACCGGCCGATGCTACAAACCGTCGCGGTCGCCCGCAGCCGATGAGCTACCCCCGGCAGAGGACTTCGCCGTGTGGAATGGCGATCCAGCCGTCGGGGGCGGCCGCCCAGGCGCGCCACGCGGCGGAGATCTCCTCGAGCTGCGCGGTCGTGGCCAGACCCAGATCCAGCAGGTCGCTTGCGATCCGCGAGTGCAGGATCCGGTCGGCCCACATGCCGCCCCACCATTCGCGCATTGACGGCGTCGCGTAGCACCACACACTTCCCGATGGCGTGATGTCGGCGAAACCCGCCTGCCGTGCCCAGGACAACAGGCGCCGGCCCGCGTCCGGCTCGCCGCCGTTGGCACGAGCGGCCCGCTCGTAGAGATCGCGCCACAGGTCGAGCGCCGGCAATTGCGGGAACCAGATGAACCCCGCGTAGTCGGCGTCGCGCGCGGCCACGACACCGCCGGGCGCGCAGACCCGTTTCATCTCCCGTAGGGCCCCCACCGGATCGGCGACGTGCTGCAGCACCTGGTGCGCGTGCACAACGTCGAATGTGCCGTCGGCAAAGTCGAGCCGGTGCGCGTCGGCGGTGGCGAAGGAAACATTCGACAGGCCGCGTCGCTCGACCTCGGCACGGGCCACGCCAAGCACGTCGGCCACCTGGTCGACGGCTGTGACGGGCCCGGGCGCGACGAGGTCGCCGAGATCGGCGGTGATCGTCCCGGGTCCGCAGCCGATGTCCAGCACGGACAAGCCGGGCTTCAGGCGGGGCAGCAAATAGGCGGCCGAGTCCTGGACGGTGCGCCGCTGGTGGCTGCGGAGCACCGACTCGTGGTGGCCGTGGGTGTACGTGACTCCGCGCTCGTCGCTCATTCTCCGAGCGTACCGGTCAATTCATATTATGAAACCATCATCTCAACATATGAGATTAATCGACGGGCACGTTCAGGATCGGCCGGTCGACAGCGGCGCCCGGGCCGTCGAAGTGCCACCACTCCCCGGAGTACGGCGCCAAACCCCCGTACTTCATGGCGTTTCGCAGCGCGGCCCGGTTCGCTTGGGCGTCGGCGCTGACGCCCTCGGTAGCGAAGGCGTTTGCGCGCGAAGAGAAGTCGTCGAAGTCGGTGCCCATGTCCGCCAGGCAGAGCCCCTCCGCGTGCAGCCCGGATGCGCACGGCTGCTGCGCGGTCGTGAACGTCATGTCCACCGAGCGCCCCGACTCGTGGCTGTGCGCGTACTGGCCGGGACGCGCGACCCAAGCCGGATTGGGGACAACGTTGAACATCTGGACCTGCACATCGTGAGGCCGATAGCAGTCCCAGAACACCAGGAGGTGTCCCTGGGGCCGTAGTGCCGTCGCCGCCGTCGCCAGTCCGGACGCCATCGACTGGTGCACCAGGCAACGGGCGTCGGCGGGATACAGCTGCGTGTGCGTGAAGTTGTTGGTCGTGGCGTAGCGCAGGTCGATGACGGCGTCGGGGACCACACTTCGGACGTCGACGAATCCGGCCGCGTGGGCCGCCTCGCTCACCGGCGGTACGTCGGGACTGGCCTGGGCGGTCCCGACACCCACCAGACCTGCGGCGACCGCCAGTGCAAGGTTGGGGCGCAAAAGACGCATCCGGTCATTGTCGCCGTTGCTCGGGCTCAGTCGCGTTAGCTCCTAGGAGATGTCGCCTTCGACGTAGCGCTGCAGGTTCGGTGCCACCGCCGCCACCACCTGATCCTCGGGCATGGATGCGATCGGCTCGATCTTCCAGACGTAGCGCAACAACGCGAAGCCGATCAACTGGGTGGCGATCAGCCCGCTGCGCCGCAGTCGTTCGTCCTCGTCGGCGCCGAGGGTGGAACCGCCGATGAGGCCGCGCTCAACGATGAGCCGCAGCTTCTCTCGGGTCTTGTCCTCGTGGGCGGCCGTCAGCACCACGGCGCGCAGGATGGGACCGACCTCCTCGTCGGTCCAGGTGTCCAAGACGGTGCGGATCAATTGCCGACCCAGGTCGGCTTTGGGCGTCGCCCAGGTCGCCGCCACCGCGTCGAGCCACTTCTGCGGTGGCGTGGTGGCGGCGTCGAGCAGGCCCTCCTTCGAGCCGAAGTAGTGATAAATCAGCGCCGGATCCACGTCCGCCGCCCGGGCGACGGCACGAATCGCCGTGCCGGCCCAGCCATGTTGGGCGAACTCGTCGCGAGCGGCGGCCAGAATGCGCGCCGCCAGCACGCCGCGCTCGTCGCGCGGACCGGGGGTGCTCGATCGCTTGGGCACGACGCCACCCTACCGAAGTCTCATCTTGCGTTGAAACTATTCTCAACGTAGCGTGAAACTGTGACGACGCTCAACGGCCCCCAGACCACGGGCCGCGAATACCGGAACCTCAGTGAGCCGCGGTACCCGGCGCGCACCGACGTCAACACCGCGATCGGGGTGCGGGACGGCACAACGCTTTTGGCTGACGTTCACCGGCCGGACGCCGAAGGCCGCTTCCCGGCGCTGCTGGCCGCGTCGCCGTATCCGCGCCAGATGCAGGACCTGGGCGCACCGGCGGGGTTCATCGAGGCCGGCAGGACGGACTTCTGGGTGCCGCGCGGCTACGCGCACGTCATCGCCAACCTGCGCGGTACCTGTGGCTCCGAGGGCACGTTCAACTTCTTCGACGCGCAGGAGCGCCGCGATGTGCACGACCTCGTCGAGTGGGTCGCGGCCCAGCCGTGGTGCGACGGCAACGTCGGCATGATCGGCATCAGCTACTTCGCCATGACCCAACTCGAGGCGGCCGTCGAGCGACCGCCGCACCTCAAAGCGATCTTTCCCCTTGCCGTGACGAGCGACCTCTACGAGGGTGCCAGCCACCACGGGCTGCTGAGTTCGTCATTCATCACCCCGTTTCTCGCGATGATGGGCCTGACGTCCGACCGCAGCGACAAGCTGTGGCGCAGCAAGCCGATCGGTTTGGCGCGGCGCGTATTGAACAGTCCGGGTGTGCACAAGAGATTCGAGACCATGAATGGCGAGGCGGCGGTCACCATGCTGCGCCAGCTGCTCAGGCTGCCACACAATCCCCAGCCGTGGGACGAACTATGGCAGGAGGCGGCGGTCAAGCACCCCACGCGCGACGAATGGTGGGAGGAGCGAAACCTGTTGCCGTTGCTTGAGAAAATCGACATCCCGGTCTACCTGGGGTGCGACTGGCAGAACGTGCCGTTGCACCTGCCCTCGACGTTCGCCACGTGGAACGGGCTGTCGCACAACGCACACGTGCGGATGGGCATGCTTGGCGAGTTCGGGCTGACCTGGCCCTGGGAAAGCATGCACACCGAGGCGCTGGCCTGGTACGACCATTGGCTGAAAGGCCGCGACACCGGCGTGATCGAGGGGCCCCCGATCCGCTACTTCTTGCCCGGCGCCGACGAGTGGCGAACCGCCGACTGCTGGCCGCCGTCAGCGGCCACGCATCGCGAACTGGCCCTCCGCGCCGACGGCGGGTTGGACACCGACGAGGGTGAGCCCGGCGGACGCGAATTCATGGTGCTGGGCTCGGGCCTGGGCCGCGTCAAGGCTAGCCCGCTCGACCCGCCGTCGATGCTGGCCTGGACCAGCGTGCCGCTGACCCGGGACGTCGACGTGGTCGGAGACATCGAGCTGCGGCTGGTCGCCTCGGCAACGGCGATCGATACCGCATGGATGGCGATGCTGCATGACGTGGCCCCCGACGGGGCGACGACCGCCGTCACCGCGGGCTGGTTGCGCGCCAGCTTGCGCGAGGTCGACGAAGCTGCCAGCCTCCCCGGCGCGCCGGTGCTGCCTTGCCGTCGGCCGGAAGCGGTACCGCCGGGCGAGGACGTCGAATATCGAATACCCCTGGTTCCCAATGCCCGCCGGTTCGCGGCGGGCCACCGCATTCGCCTGACCATCACCAGCGACGACCAGGACCTGTCGACGCCGGCGATCATGAACTTCCGGCACGCCGGCGTCGGCACCTCGAGCCTGAACACCGTGCGGTCGTCGTCGCGCTTGTTGCTGCCGGTGCTCGGGTAACGGTTAGCCGTAAGACCCATAAGGAATTGAGTAACCGAGTCAATGGCGAGCAACCCACCCAGATGGGCGCAAGTCGCTAAGTAACGAACCGACGCCGCCGAGCCATGGCGGTGGCTTTCGTCATCAGGACCGTTTCACTTTGGTCACCCCGGGACACGGATTGCTAAGAGCTACGACTGTGTCTTGAGCTGGGTTTCGCCTCACTGGCCTCGCCGACCAGGGGCACGACTCAAGCCCGCGGCGAGGCAGGCAATCCATCTCGGGACTGAATAGGCCGCGGTTTCAAGGGTCTTTGGACTCCTCGTCACGGTCCGCATTGTCTATGCGCCGGAGCCTTACGCCCCTCGTCGGTGATCGTGCCGAACTGAAAACATCTCAACCACCTGCTGAACTATCCGCCGGGTTAATCAAAGGAGTCGTTTCATGGCCATCACCAGCGATCGCCCGGGGCGGATGAACACGTGCCCGCAGCAAGGCGCCGGCGCACCGGACAAGATCGCGAGATTCCAACACTGCGACCTCATCGCCGCTGCGGCCGGTGCCGCTTTGTTGGTGGTCATTGGGGTGCTGTCCGGGTGGGCCCATTACAGCTTGTCGACGGCGCACCGGGCCTCACCGAACACCGCTGCCCCACCGGCGAGCACTTCGCAGCCGCCCGTCACACCCCAGCGCATGAGCGCGCAGCTGCGCGCTTGGCTCGCCGAGGCCCAGCCCTCAATTGAGGCGCTTGTCGCCGCACGACACGAAATCGCCTCTGCCGCCGCTGATGACGATCTGGCCCGTACGGGTGCGACCTGCCAGAACGCCGACGGCGCAGTCACAAGCTTGGAGCGATATCTGCCGAGCCCCGACCCGGCGCTCAACACCGTTTTGCAACAGGCCACAAACAGCTACCACGTCGGGCTGCGCTACTGCATCTCGGGAGTCCAAAAATACGACGGCAACGACATCATGCAGGCGGTGACTTATATCAATCAGGGAACCGCCGACTTGCAGAGAGCAACAGACACGCTCCAACACGACCCCGCCAATCTCGAACCGCACGACCCGAATGTGATGACCGTATAGCTCAAGCCGGATTTCGCGTCACTGCCGACCAACGTGCTTCCCTTTCGGCCAGGGCGTTGCTAAATCGATCGCCGCCGGCTCGGCGACGCGGCTGTCGTACCGCAGCTTCAGCAGAACGCAGCCACGAACCACTCTGACGCCTCTGCGACAACCGTGCTCGAATCCCCCCGAGGCCACCATGCGCCGCGTCGCAACAGAGGCCTTCCTGACCGTCGTCCGTTTATCCCGTGTACGAGTTCCTAGGACGGGCTCATCGCGACGTCTCCACGGCCACGCCACGGTTAAGAACGCAAGGTCCGGTCTCCGCCCTGAGCGTCGGCCACGACCCTGCTTCGCGCCAAGACGACCGGTTCGCGGTTGGTTCTCCCCCGCCCCGCGGCAATACATCCCAATCCGGTTAGGGGTCGTGAAATCGCACCACTGAGATCGCATTTCGATTCTCGCTGATCGGGCCCACTACCGACGTGTACTACGCAATACTGTATGACAAACAACAAATATCCCCTTCCGGCCTAGAGGGAAGTGACCTTGACGAGCAAGACAGTGCGGTCCGTCTGCCGAATCTGCTTTGGGCTCTGTGGCGTAGTGGTCGAGGTCGATGACGATGACCGCATCGCGGGCATCCGAGGAGATCGGGACCATGTGCTCAGCCAGGGCTACACCTGCCTCAAGGGTCGCCAAGCAGCGGAGCAAGCCAACAGCTCCAGTCGCCTGCTTCATCCGCTGAAACGGCAACCCGACGGGACGTTCATCCAGATCCCGTTAACCCAGGCGCTGGACGAGATCGCCGAACGAATGCGCCACGTCCGCGACCGTCACGGCCCGAGCGCCATCGCCGGCTACCGGGGCACGGCCATGGCGATCGCAACCACAAACGGGCCATTCATCTCGGATTGGCTGACGTCGCTGGGGTCGGGCTCGTTCTACACCACGAACACAATTGACCAAGTCGCGAAGTTCATTATGCCCGACATCCTTGGCCGCTGGGAAGCCGGTCGACCGCACATGTACGACGCGGACGCGATGCTGCTGGCGGGAGTCAATCCCATCGTATCGGCAACCGCGGTGGGATTCGTTACGTTTCATCCCGTCCACCGAATACGAGAAGCCCGGCAACGGGGTATGAAGCTCATCGTGGTCGATCCGCGCCGCACAGAAACGGCTCAGTACGCAGATGTCCACCTGCAGCCGTATCCCGGCGAGGATCCCACAGTCGCGGCCGGGCTGATTCGCGAAATCCTGCTCAACGGGTGGGAAGACGCAACCTTCTGTGCCGATCACGTCGAGCAGTCGCAGTTCGCATCCCTCAAAGACGCGGTTCAGCCATTCACCCCACAAATGGTCGAACGCCGCGCTGGCGTACCAGCCGATGACTTGAGAGCGGCGGCCCAGATCTGGGGTTCCGCAGACCGCCCCATCGCGCTGACCGGGACCGGTTCGAGCATGGCTTACCGGAGCAATTTGTCCGAGTTGCTCTACCAGGTGCTCGAGGTGTTGCGCGGGTCGGTGTTGCGGGAGGGAGAATCGATTACCAACCCCGGTGTCATCACACCCTCGATACCCATGCGCGCCCAGGTGATTCCACCCACCCGGCCCTGGGACGACTTGCCGCCCGGACGAATTCGTGGTGCAAGCAGCGTCATCGGCGAGAAGCCTTCCGGCACACTGGCGGACGAAATACTCACCCCGGGAGAGGGGCAGGTGCGCGCATTCTTCTGCTTTGGCGGCAATCCCGCTGCCACCTTCCCGGATCGTAAGAAGATCAACAAGGCGCTCAAATCGCTGGACTTACTGGTGGTGGTCGACCCGTTCCTCACCGATACGGCGCGACTAGCGGATTATGTGCTGCCGCCGGCTATCCCGTACGAGCGACCAGACATGCTGGCGCCCGACTGGCTCGAACGCATACTGATTCCAGGCCCGTTTCAGCAGTACGTTCCCGCGGTAACGACACCCGCACCCGGATCGGATGTCTTAGAGGACTGGCGCATCATGTGGGAATTGGCCCGGCGCCTCGGGGTCCAGGTGACGTTCCAGGGCGTGGCACTCGACATGGAAACCCCTCCTACCTCGGACGCGCTCATCGAAGTCGTCACACGTCACGGGCAGGTGCCGCTCGAGGTAATCAAGAACTCCCCTGGCGGCGCCTTCTTCCCGATCGAGCAAATCGTCGCGCCCCCCGACCCCGAGGCGGCGGGACGGTTCCATGTGATGCCTGACGACTTTGCCACCGAACTACAGAATGTTGCTGCTGAACCTGCAGAGCCCCAGAATCATTGGCGCGATGGCCAACCCTACAAGTTCACGCTTGCGTCACGACGCCTACGCGAGGTGTACAACACCTACGGGTTCCAGATATCGGAGCTTCACCGGCGCCGGCCGTACAACCCGGCATATTTGCACCCCGACGACCTTGCCGAACTAGGTCTCAGCCCGGGCGACTACGTGACGGTCGAATCTCAGCACGGCAACATCATCGCAATCGTCGACAGCGATCCAGCCGTCAAGCGCGGCGTCGTCTCGATGTCACACGGCTGGGGCCACAACTCAGATACACCAAACGACGTGCGGCAGTATGGATCTAGCACCGGGCTGCTAATCGCCGACGACCGCCTGTACGACTCGATCCACTGCCATCCTCGGATGTCCGGTATCCCAGTCAACGTCGTTGCAATGAGCTGAGCTCAAACCATAGCTCGGCTTGCCGCTCCGAAGTCACCGATGGGCGATCGGCATCAAGCAATCGACCACTGAATCAGGCAGACCAGCACCACCTCGACCCGCTGACCTCGAGATCGCCCCCGAAGCGACACGGATGCAAAGGCCCAATCATGACTGTGCCCAACGAGTTCCCGCTACCACGCGACTCCGTGGATCTGACTGGACAGGTTGCGATGGTGACGGGTGCCACCGCGGGACTTGGCCGGAGATTCGCGATGGTGCTCGCGGAGGCCGGAGCATCGGTCCTGGTCACAGGCCGCAGGGTAGAACTTCTCGATGAGCTGGCCCAGGAAATCGTCGACCGCGGACACCGATGTTCAGCAGTACCGATGGACGTCTCGCAGGCAGCAGACCTGCCCGAAGTGCTCGATCGGGCAGAGACTCCTTACGGAACCATCACGATCTTGGTCAACAACGCCGGGACGCCGGACGCACAGCGGGCCCACCGAATGTCGCTCGAAGTGATCAACAAAGTCATCGACACCAACCTACGTGGACCGTTCGTACTCGCCTGTGAAGTGGCGCGTCGCCTCATCGCCAAAAAGCAACCGGGACGGATCATCAACCTGTCATCGATGGCGGCCTACCATTACGAGGGTGACGCGGCCGCGCTCTACTCGATCACGAAGGCAGCGATCAGCAGGATGACCGAGGTTCTCGCCGTAGAGTGGGTCCGCTATGGAATCAACGTCAACGCGATCGCACCTGGAGCATTCCTCTCGGAGATGGTGCAACACCATATCGAACGGGCAGGAGACTTCACCGATCGATTGCCGCGCAAGCGGATTGGAGACCCCGACCGCCTCGACAGCACTCTGCTCTACCTCGCCGCACCAGCGTCGGAATACGTCACCGGAACGATTATCAAAGTCGACGACGGCCAATACCCGCGCTGAAGCAGCAGCTCGGCACATTCGCCGACCAGCCCAAAGTCACCACACCGGGGTCTTGCGAGGGTCGGCTGCACGTGCAGCGTTCCACTGCGAGATGCCGCGCGCTTTCGCGATCTTCTTCGACCGTAGCGCTACGTCGCGAACACGCCAGCGGCGATACCGAAGGTAACCGACACCCAACGCGAGCAATGCGCCGAACCTGACGGGGGTCATACCGGAGCCTCGACATCGGTATGTTCGGCGCCGACGTGACGGTGCGTCCATTTGATTCCAGCACGACGGCCGTTGGAGTGTAGGTTGTCGCCAGCTTCGAGTGTTCGATCGGGCAGTCGGCGGTCCCAAAACTTGCGGTAGGCGACGAGAGCGCGGTCCAGACGGTTGTAGCGCGGTCCCTCCGGTTCGTCACGGTGCACCATCACCGGGTAGTCCTGCCGGATCGCCACCCAGCCGCGCGCCCGAGCCCCCGCTGCCACGAGACCGTCGAGCAGACCGCCGATCACGGGCACATCGAATCGCGGGGTGAAGGTGATGAGCATGATCAGCAGCGTGTCCACATCAACTGGTGCCAATCCGTTGATTTGGCGAGTCGCCTGCACTGCCTTGCCAATCGGCCCCGTGAGGCTGAATCTAGGCGCATCGACGTCCGGCGGCTCCACCCACAGGTTGCTGATTCCACTGCCGTAGACCTCGAATACGACATCGCCGGAAAACTCGATGATATCCGTGAGGTCGTCACGTCTGTAGAGGCGGGCGAATTCCTTTGGTGTCAAGCCTCTTTTGCCATATATCCGGCCGGTCACACTCATCGCCGACTCGGTTTCGTCGGTGACCCAGCAGTCACCCCAGTCGCCCGTATTGTGCAGAAACGCGAAATGCGCCATGTCTGGCTCGTTTTCGATCAGCCACTTCACCGGGTAGGGCAACATGAAGCGCGAGTAGCTGATCTTGACGTCGTCCTCGGTCAGTCCCATCTGCCCGAGGATGTCAGGTAGATCGTGATCCGCAGGAAGCTCGCCGCTCCAGACGAAGACGCCGCCGTAACGCTCTTTGACGAGATATTCTTGGGCGCCGTCGAAGGCATCGGCGTGGTTCTCGCAGACCGCGACGCCGTCCCTCTCGCTCCAGCGATCCCCGATTCGGCCTAGACGCTGAGTGCATGCGTGGTCCTGACAGTGCAGCGTGCCGTCGGCGTCGCGCCATAAGACCAGATCGCGTTCTAGGCGCCGCATCGGAACAGCTTCGCCGGCGCGAACGTCCTTGGAGAACGCGATCAGCCAATATGACGCGGGGTACTTGCCATTGAGGACACCAAGCCGACCAGACCGGCTGTCAGGTGATGTGTCGGTTTTCATGACTGGCTCCTATCGGGATCAGTAGCGCAGGCCGGGAAAAGGCGGGTGGTGGACGTCATCCGAGCGCTTCGGAAGTCGGTTCGCGCCCCAACAGCGGCACCCACTCGTCGGGGAGGTTGATATCGGTCGCCGGCGAAACCTGCACTACCAATCGCGCGGTGTCCAGCGCTGTGGCGAGGCGCCTGAGCCGACGTCCGACCAGACCCATCAACACCGCGTCGGCGGCGGGGACAGCCCATCGTGCGGATCGGCGGGAGGGATAGACGCCAACGCAGGTCACTGCGAGGGTCTGATCGTTGATCTGGGTGATAGAGCACAGCAACCTGCTCGCCCCCAGGGTTCGTCGAATCATCCGCTCATGCCGGCGGCGGGGCTTGCTGTTCGTCAGCGCCGGCGGGCGGACGTGGATGCGCGCGACCTGGACGCCACCGCCGATCGTGCAGCTCTCTAAAGTCGGATCAGTAACCACTTGGAGGAACTGAACCGTCGGTGCAGCACTGTGAGTTCCGTTGACCGCCGACAAAGGACCGGCACACCCTTCCACTCGGGCGGTCGGCTGAATCGACGTCCATCGAGGGTCCGAGGTCGCGATGACGCGCTCTCCCGCGCGGCCGCTCAGCAGCCACTCGAAGACTGCCCGACTGTTCGGCCAAGACCATCCATCGGAACCGGGGTCGGCGACTAGGTTCTTGGACGTAGGTAGTGTCAGGGCCCACCGTAGGGGCCTGCCCGTTACGATCTCCCCTTCGCGCGCTTCGCCGTCGCCGACCATTTCTCGCAGCGTCGAGCAAAAGGCCTGCGCCCGAGTGCCTTCCACGTTTCTGTCGGCGGACAGGAATACCAAACCGTGAACTTCGGCGACCCCGTAACTCGGAAGGCAGATGTTCGACCGCCGCGACGGATCTGCTTCGATGCCCGGCTGGTCGACATTGTTGCCGTCAGCATCGTAGGCCCAGCCGTGGAACGGGCACACGAGCCGATTCTCGACGACCTCACCGCCGTAGCCGAGGTGGGCGCCCAAGTGTCGGCACACTCCGTCTAGACATCTCAGCGCGCCGGACTGCTCTCGCCAGATAACCAGGTGCCGGCCCCCGACAGTGGTAGGCAGGACCTTGCCCGGCTTGAGTTCGTCACTCTTGCCCCACAAGACCCAGCGGCCGTCGGCCGGACCAGCGTCCGGATCAGCGCCATTGGTTGCCGACTGCCGCACCATACACTTCGCTCCACTTCGCTGGGGTTCCCACTGCCGCGTCGAGGCCGACGGGCGGAAGGCCTGAAAAAAGCGAATCACAAGGCCTTTCCGCCGTAAAGGCACGCCACTACCCGAATCCCTCGCCGCCACTACGCGCCGCCGAAGATGGCACCACACGGTCCGCGTCACCGGTGCGCATCAAGCGTTCGAAAACCAACCTGCGAGACAGTGTGGTGAGATACTTTCCTTGGGTGGAGGATGAGTGGCCACTGGTCGAGCGGGCCGCTGAACTCGACGAACTGTGGAGTTCGCTGGGCGGCGAAGACACGGCGGTCGTCCTCGTCGGCGCGCCAGGGGTCGGCAAGACCCGGCTCGCACGCGAATGCCTCCGCAGCGCTCGGCGTCAAGGCTTCGGTACCGCCAGCGCCACGGCCACGCACTCGTCCCGCAGTATCCCATTCGGAGCAGTTGCCGGGTTGCCGTCGTCCATCCACCAAACTGGTCCGCCCGTCGAGGATATGGCTGGGTGGATCAGGAGGTCGCTCTCGGCCATTGCCGAGCAGCAGGCCCGAGGGCACCGGTTCCTTTTGGTGGTAGACGACGCGCACCTGCTCGACGATGAATCGGCAAGCCTGGTACACCACATCGTGACCGCCGGAGTCGCGGCCGTACTCGTCACACTGCACGACGGCGAGCCGGCGCCAGAGGCGATCGTCGCACTGTGGAAAGACCGGGTGGCAAAGCGGCAAGACCTGGCAAAGCTGGGCACGGACGCGGTCGGCAGACTGCTGTGCTCGGCCCTGGGCAACCCGGTCGACCCCGCCGCCGTGGCCGATTTGGCGCGACGCTGCGACGGCAACATTCTGTTCCTGCGCGAACTGGTTCTGGGCGGGATCGCCGACGGCGAGCTACGCGACGACGGTGGGATCTGGCGCCTCATGGGCGAACTCACGCCATCGACCAGGCTCGTCGAACTGATCGAGACCCGATTGGCCCACCTTCAGCCCGCCGAACGCGAACTGTTGGAGCTAGTGGCGTATGGCGAGCCCGTGTCTTCGGCCGAGCTGGATGTCGTAGGCGTGCTGGATCTAGCGGTGCAGCTCGAGCGGAAGAAGCTGTTGACCAGTCGGCTCATTGACCACCGGCTGGAAGTACGGCTGACCAATCCGCTTGACGCGGAAGTGCTTCGGGCGCGCCTACCTGCGCTCCGCAGAGGAACGATCGCCCGCACACTCATCGCTGCTTCAGAAGCCGTCGGCACGAGAGGCAGTGGCCACACCCTGCGCCTGGCGACCTGGAGTCTGGACGCATGCCAGAGCTCTCCCGACCTGTTTCTGGCCGGCGCCGCCGCAGCGCGCTGGGACTATGATTTCCTCCTCGCCGAACGGCTCGCCCGAGCCGCCGTCGATACCGGGGCCGGGTTCGAAGCCGCGCTCATGGCCGCTCAATTGGCTCGTCTCAATGGACGGGCTGAGCAGGCCGCCGCCGAACTCGCCGACCTGGCGGTGCAGGCGGTCGATGACACCCAACGTGGTCGGGTGGCCGCCACCCGCCTCGGCCACCTTGGCTTCTTCCTGGGCGAGGCGGGCGAGGCGCAGCGGCTGGCCGACGAGGCCGAGGCTGCGATCGCCGACCCCGTATGGCGCGCCGACATACTTGCCCGGCGTTCGGCCCTGCTCCTCGGCAGAGACGGGCCGAGAGCGGCCGCCGACGCCGCGTTGCCGCTGTTGGAATACGTGAAAGGGCCCGCCTACGTATGGGCTTCTCAGGTTGCTTCGCTCTCGTTGGGCCGGTTGGGACGGGTGCGCGCTGCGCTCGACATAGCGGAGCGGGGCTACCTTGCCCACACCGCACTGGATGAACCGGTGGAGTCCTACCCATGGGCACATATCTTCATGCGATGTGAGGCGCTCGCTTGGTCCGGACAGCTCGGCGAAGCCGAGCGAATCGCCGTGGAGCAGTACCAGCAGTCCCTCGCTGACCGGTCGCCGGAAGCGCAAGCGTGGTTCGCCTGGCATCTGGCCAAGTTCGCCGGCGAGCGCGGAAACTTGCGCATGGCAGAGGTACACGGCCGAGAAGCGGTGGCCCTGTTCCGGCAGCTGAGCGAACCGCAGTTCGTGTGCTGGTGCCTGATCGATCTGGCTTTGATTCTTGCCCTGTCCGGTAATGCCGAGGGTGCCGCTGACGCGCTAGCGACAGTGGACGGTCTAGGCGTGCAACCAGGGTATTTCATGGGAGTCGACCCGTTGCATGCGCGCGGATGGCGCGCGGTAGCGGAGAACAATCTCGTTGAGGCACAACGTATGTTCGAGGAGGCCGCCGATGTCGGATCGGCGATCGGTGACGCCATGGGCGAGGCGTCCGCCCTGCACGCGCAGGCCCGTCTCGGCGGTGCGGCGGTTGTCTCCTCCCGGTTGTCGGTGCTTGCCACACAGACGGAAAGCGAGCTCGTAGCAGTACGGGCACGGCACACCACCGCGCTGATCCGCAACGACGCTCGTTCGCTGGCATCAGCTTCCGTTGAATTCGAAACCATGGGCGCCACTCTGCTGGCCGCCGAGGCATCTGCTGATGCGGTGGCTGCGTGGCTCGATAGTGATCGGCCGCAGGAGGCTGCCGACGAGGCCCGGCGGGCCCGCACTCTGGTAGCGCTCACCGAGGGCGCCCGTACGCCGGCGTTGAGTCGGCTCGAAGAGCCCGTCCGGTTGACCCCTGCCGAGCGAGAAGCCGCGGTACTCGCCGCCAACGGCGAATCCAACAAGGAAATCGCGGACAAGCTCGGCGTCTCGGTGCGTACCGTCGAAGGCCGCCTACAGCGCGTTTACAACAAACTTGGCATCGAGAAGAGATCTCAGCTGGCAGTTGGAGTGGATCCTCTCGTGGCCACCTGACGGGAGTCGCCGGGACCCTGCGCATCTCCGCGGGGCGCTCGAGTCTCGCTGAATGTTGTATGCTCCTGAACAGTGTGCTTGTGAAGTAAGGAGCGATGTGATGGTCATCGTTCCCATCCGTCGCGCTATCCCGCCCCTTCGGGCCGACAGTCAGGCTCGGCGGCGACCACAGTGTCGCCCAATCGGGCTGGCTGCAACGTCCACTTGTGGGCGCCCAAACCAGCGATTAGGGGAGCAGGGAACTAAAGAACATGCGAACCAGCGCAATCGCGGTAAAGACCGACATGGTGGACCGACGCGTGCCATCGGCTGACGGCAGCGCGGCGCGCGATTCCCCTGCCCCGCATGCACCTCATGTCGCAGTCTGGATCGACCGATCCGGTCCAGGGAGCACGACGGCGAACTGGACCATCGTGTCAGATCCAATTGCCTCGAGCCCCAGCATGGTCCGCATACAAGCCATCGATCTGCGAGAGGCACAACGCAAGACGGCGAAGACACGCGCCGAAGTGGCCGCACGCGGAGGCGACGCAACGTCTGTGATGGTGCTTGTCGACGTCGATGTGATGATCGCGTCTGACCCGCGCACGGCGCACACAGAGTGGAGTCGACTCGCTGGAGACACGAACCACCCCACCGACTCGTTGGTATATGTCGGCACGGCAAAAGGGCTCGCTGGATTGATCGCCGACATCCACGCAGCCCAGGTGGCCGACGGCGTCACGCTCGTGCCCCGCACTCCCGACGTACTGGACCGGATCCTTGACGAGGGGTTGGCTCACCTCGAGGAGGCAGGCCTCGAAGTATCACAGTCACAACTAGCGTTCGTCTCCCGATGCCGCGACAACACGCGAACTGTCAACAGATCGACAGAAGACCACCTCGGCTGAGTGGCGTGCGCCGAAGGCGTACCGGCAGGGTGTCGAACGACCCGGCGCGCCGCAACCGTGGCGAGATCGCCACCGCCGCATTACCCGCAGTTCGCCAAAACCACACTCACCAATGCCATTCGGCGCCAACCTGTTGTATGGCCAGATACTGTCTTGATATAAACTTGTTGAAGCGACGAAGCAGAGGCGGAGTACGAGGCGATGGGCGCACACAAGTCCCTCATGATCTACGGTGCCACCGGCTACACTGGCAAGCTCTTGTCAGCGGAGGCTGTCCGGCGCGGACTCGTTCCCATCCTCGCGGGACGAGACAACGTCCGCCTGCAGGAGGTGGCGAACAGCTTGGGCCTCAAAGAGACTCGCGCCTTCGCACTGGACGACCCGACAGCGGTACGCCGAGGGTTGGACGGCATCGACTGCGTTCTTCACGCGGCCGGCCCATTTGCCACCACTGCGCGGCCGATGATGGAGGCGTGCCTCGACACGTCCACGCACTATCTGGACATCACGGGCGAATTGTCAACCTTCGAACTTGCCGAGGCACTTGACGAAAGGGCCGTAGCGGCAGGCATCATGCTGATGCCGGGCGTCGGCTGGGACGTCATTCCAAGTGACGCCATCGGGTTTCACACCGCCCAGCGCGTGCAACGGCCGCAGTCCGTGAAATTCTTCCTCAAGCACTTTGGAGGTGTCTCCCGCGGATCCATCAAGAGCAGCGGATACATCTTCGCCGAGGGAGCCAAGGTCCGCCGGGCCGGCGAAATCGTTCTCAATGACGACCCGCAGTTGCTCAAGGTCGACTTCGGCGCGGGCCCGGAGACGATGGCGCCGATGGCGATGGGCGACCTCGTCACCGCCTGGAAGTCCTTCGGCGTCCCCGATATCGACGTTTTCTTGGTCGCACCGGACGGGGACCTGGCCGCCGTCAATATCGACGACTTACCCGAAGGGCCGTCCGCCGATGAGCGTGACGCCGGAACGGCGAAGGTCATCGCCGAGGTGACCGGGGCCGACGGGAGCGTCGCGCGCTCGATGATCGAGACACCGTCGGCTTACTCGTACACCAGCAAGTCCGGCATCGAAGTCGCCGCGCGCGTACTTGCCGGCGATCTCAAAACCGGGTTTCAGTCACCCGTCTCGGCATACGGGCCGGATCTCGCGCTGAGTGTCGCCAATTCCACCATCGTCGATTTGTAGTTTGGGGGCTGCGTCCGGAATGTCCGGTTACGGCGAGTGCGCGATGGCGCCAGGTGTATGGAACTTTCGAGATGCGGCGGCGGGCGCTGCACTGCGACCGGGGTTGTTCTTCCGCTCCAGCGAGTTGAACCGCTTGGACGAAGCCGGCTGGGAGAGCATCCAGCGGCTTGGCGTTGCCGACATCGCCGACCTGCGATCGCAGCGGGAGATCGAGCGTGCCGGCAGCTGCCTCTTACCTGTCGGTGTCGCCGTTCACCATCTGCCCTTTCCGGCCACGGCCGTCAACGGCGGCGAGGCTCCACACGAGGCGTCTTTTCAGCGTGTGATGCAAGAATCCAACGGCGACGACGTCGCCCTCCTGGCCCAGCGATTCATGACCGAGGAGTACCAGCGGTTCGCGACGTTGCCAGGCGCGCGACGCGCGGTGCGACAAGTGATCTCGCTATTGGCTGACGAGCGACCGGTGATCGTCCACTGTTTCGCGGGCAAGGACCGTACCGGGTTCGTCGTGGCGCTGGTGTTGGAGACGGCTGGGGTAGATCCCGAGGCGATCGTCGCCGACTTCATGCGCAGCAACGACTCGTTGACCGAGTTGCGTGGGCACGTCCTGGAATCGGTGCGTGAGCGGGCCGCTGACTATCCCGAGCTTGCCGACTCGGCGACGTGGCTCAGTGAGGACATCCTCGGAGTGCGTGAGGAGTATCTCGACGCTGCCAGGCGCGCCGTCGACAGCCACTACGGGTCGCTGGACAAGTTTCTGGCCGCCGCGGACGTAACTCCCGACGACATCGAGCGCCTGCGCGCAGCCCTGCTCCGATAGGGATCCTTTCCGATTCGATCGGAGGCCGCCGATCCCGAAACTTGCGGTAAGCGAGCAGGCCCCGCCGCTGAGCCTCGCAGACACTGTCCGCACTTGACGATCTCGGCTTGAGTCCTGGCCACTTCATGGGCGATCGACCCGCGACAAGCTCGGGCCTGGACCGCAGTAGCGGCTGGCGACTCCGACACTGTTGCCCACAAGAGGCAGCCGATGAGGCTCGGCGAGCGCACAGTCTGGCGGCCCGCTGCGGTGGGGCTCAGACTCCCGCGCTGCGCCGGCTGGGCGATCAGGTCGGTCTCACCTCCGCTGAACATGAAGCCGCGCGACTGGCAACCAGTGGCCGATCCAACAAGGAAATCGCCGAGAATCTCTGCGTTTCCGTGCGTAGCGTTGAAGGCCGCCTACAACGCGTCTGCACGAAACTCGGAATCTCGAAACGCTCCCAATTGGTCGTCGGGGTTGATCCCTAGCCTCTTCGCTTCGATTCGTGCTCTGTTTGACAGTGCAACCGCCGCAAGGCGACTCAGCTGTCGGCGCGCAGGCCCGCGCTACGCATCATCGGCAGCACCTGCTTGTCGAATCGGTCGAGGGCGTCGTCATAATCGATCATTGCCACCGTTACACCGTTGATTCCAGCGTCCGACAACTTTTGATATTTCTCGACGACCTGTTCGACGGATCCGACGATCGGAACGGCGTTGCCTGTCCTGAGGACGCTCAGCAGCATCTGGTTCTGTTTGAAATCGGCGAAGCTTCGCACGTCGCCGCCGCCGAGCGTCTTGACCATGGTGGCCGCGGAGTCGAAGTCGCCCTTCTCTTCCCAGACGTACTTGGCGTAGTCGAGCGCCTCCTTCTCGGTGTCGCGACAGATGACGTGCGTCATCGTCCACAGCGCCAGATCCTCACGCCCGGCGCGGTCGGCGTCTGCCCGCAGCTCGGAGGTGACCGCGGCGGCGTCGTCGACATCCTGGACGCCGAGGAACAGCAGATCGGCGTGCTCGAAGGCAAAGTGGCGACCAGCAGGACTGGTACCCGCGCTCATGATGACCGGGTAGGGACTTTGCACCGGCTTGGGAGCCGATTCTGCTCCCGCCAGCTTGTAGTATTCGCCGTCGAAGTCGAACTCGTACTCATCCTCTTCGGTCCACAGCCGTTTCAGGATACGAATCCATTCGTCGGCAACCAGGTAGCGTTCGTCGTGCTCGCGAAGCGGCGTCCCAAACATCGCGTGCTCGGTCGGATGGTAGCCGGCGACGATGTTCAACCCCATCCGCCCGCCACTGATGTGGTCGACGGTCGCCATCAGTTTGGCCGCCAACACGGGGTGGTAGAACGGCACGTGAGTGGTCGAGAAAATCTGGATCCGTTCGGTGGCCTCAGCCAGTCCCGCTGCCCACGTGAACGTCTCGTATAGCCGGTCCCAGTGGCGCCCCGGCCCGGCGACCCCTTTCCAGCGAGCGATCGGGATGAACGCCTCGATCCCCAGGCTATCTGCCTTTTTCGCGATGTCGCGGACTTCGGACCAGTGGCCCAGTTGAATCTGGTTCTCCGCAAACGTCATCGAACCGTTTCCGCCAGAGGCGTTCGCTCCGAAGATGCCGAGCTTCAACTTGTTCGGACCCGACAGGACCGGGCGCTGGCTACGCTCGACGGTGTGATCAGCGGTGACGCGGTGATCAAAGTAATGGTCAGTGCTCATGGTCGAATCTCCTTCAGGGCAGCGGTCATCAGGCCACGAGACCTGCTTTCTGGTCTTCGGACTTCACACGACCGATGAAGGACTTCATGGGTTCGAGGAAGGCGGGCAGCACGATGTGGCCCGTGATGTCCAACTCGCTGCGGAGGTCGTTGAGGTGCGCCACCATGTCGTCTTCGGTGCCGACGAGGAAGTACGGGCTCTGCATCATCTCCTCGACAGACAGGGTGAAGCCGATTTCGGGTCCATAGGATCCGCGGTACATGGCATCCATCTGCTGCAGCGCGATGCGCGCACCCTCTTCGCGGCTGTCCGCCGGGACAAACAGGAATGAGGCAGTACTGAAGCTGATCTGACTGGCTCGGTCCCCCGCAGTCTCCTTGACGAATTCGATCTTCTTGGCGACGCGTTCGCGGGTGAATTCTTGCGGATCCTTGGGCAGGCTCTGCGAATTCAACCCGGCGGTCATGACGTCCACGATGTCGGCGAACTCGGCGGCAATACTCATCATCCGCTTGGCGCCGCCGCCGATGCGGAAGGGAATGTGCTCTTGGGCCGGCCGTGGTAGACCCAGCAAACCATCGACCTCGTAGTACTCACCCTTGAAGGTCACCGGCTCGGCGGTGTCCAGCAGGGGCCGGATGATCTGGAGCGCTTCGCGCAGGCGCGCGGCCCGCACGGCAGGTGGCTCGAAATGGTAGCCCGCCTGCCGGTACTCGTTGGGGTTGAAGCCGGCGCCGATACCCATTTCGGCCCGGCCACCGCTGAACAGGTCGATCGACGCGATCATCTTGGCTGTCAGTGCCGGATTCCGGAAGTCGTTGACCAACACCGCCTGGGTCACCGTGATGCGTTTGGTTGCCGCCGCGCAGGCCATGGAGTCGATCAAGGCATCCGGCGAGTCGTAGAAGTGGTCGCCGGTGCTGAAACCGTCGAGACCATACTCCTCTGCCCTGCGCGGAGGGTCGAGCAATGCATTCGCGCGAGCTTCAGGAGTCTCCTTCTCCTCTAGATGGCGCGTGGTGCCCCAGGTATCTCCGGGAACCGTGATGTCGCGCTGCAGGACGAAGTTGAACGGCTTCGTCTGTCCCGCTACCACTATGTGCCTCCAAATACTTCGGTTCGTTGATGTTTTGACGGGACTATGACTGCGTCACCGGGAGCTCAAAGGGTTCCGGAAGCAGCTTGAGCAGATAGCGGTTGTAGTAGTTCATGGCCGGTGTCGGATCAGTGAGCAGGTCTTGCCGCTCCGAACGAGCGAAACTGACTACACCGCAGGCCATTTGGAAAGCGGCTTTTGTGACGAAGTAGTTCAGATTCTCGAGGGCGACCCCGCAAGCCTCCTGGTACCAGGCCGCACGCTGCTCGATAGAGGGCAGTGCGATGTCCAGACCACTGAAGAAGCGGGCAGAGACATCGTCCAAGACGTGCTGCCACGCCAGATCGCTCTCGCGCGCGCCGATACGCGAGAACTCGAAGTCGAGAATGCCGACGAGGTCGTCATCGCCCCACAACACATTGCTGCTCTGAAAGTCACCGTGGATGAGCACTGGCTGCGGACAGGCGGGGGCGTTCTCATGAAGCCAACGTCGCACCCGATCGTAGAGCGGCACCAATTCGGGCGACGGCACGACCATTTCGAACCACTCGTCGACCTCGTCTTCGATCGGGCGGCAGTCATCGATTCGTTTGGCCAGAGAGGGGACGTCGCGGGGATCGGTCTTGGCGTGGAAGGCTGCCAGGTGGCCGACCATCGTGCGAAGACGAGCGAACCGGGTCTGGTCATCGAGATCGGCCAGCGACCCCCCGGGCCCGAAGTAGGCCGCCGTCGACGCCCGGCCGGGAACAAAGTCCATGACGTAGCCGGGCCGGCCGAGCCACTCGCCGTGGGCGTCGATCCACAGCGCGTTGGGGACCGGCAGCCCGACGCTGTGCAAGTAGCGCTGGATTTCGAACTGTTGCGGTAGGTCGTACCGGACGAAGAAGGGCGTCTCGGGCATCAGCCGTGCGACGTAGCGCGATACCGGAGCGGCGGGATCGTCGGCCGCACGGGCCGAAAACAAGATGCTCGTCGACGACGAGCCCGCGTCTGGGCGGATGACGTCGCTGACCACCGCCGGCGTGCCCTGACTGGCCAGCAGCGCACCGAGTCGCTGCTCCCAGTCGGCCTCGGTGTAGGTGGTGTGGCCGGCGCGAATGCCGCCGACCATTTCGTCGAGTCGATCGTCACTGTGTGTACTCATGGCTCCGCAGTATGTCGTTGTTGGCGAGGGGGTGTCGCGATTTCGGGCAGAAGTGGATGATTCAGGAACCGGGCCGCCGGCTCAGTCCTTGACCGACGTAGGCGCGCAGGGCACTCAGTGCGCGCTCTTCGCCCCCGTGTGGGTTGTTGGCGGTCTGGATGTCGATGACGACGCGGCGGCCGTCGAATGTCCCCATCGTGGGGCTGACGGTCGCCATCCACGGGCCCTGTTCGATGATCGAGCCGTCCCACGTCGGTTCGGTCTCGAATTCGATGATCTGCCCGTCGCCCAGCTCGGCCCAGCCCTTGCCGCTGGTCCACGACAACCCGTCCATATCGATGCTGACCGAGACGTCGAAGTTCTTCGCCACCAGCAATTCCCCATCGCGGTGAATCCAGCCGTGGCGCATTGCGACACCCTTTTGGGTGGCGGCAAATGACAGACAAAACGACAGGTCGGTCCCGTTGGTGCCGACAACCCAGCGGCATGAGCGGGTGGTGCTCAGGTCACGGATGCCGCCCCAGGAGTGATCGCGAAACCCGAGCCCGTTGACCGCGTAGCGCTGGCCACCGACGGTGACCTCACCGGTCACCCGGCAGCCAGCCTCGACGTGTCCGGCGTAGAGCAGATCGCTTTCGAAGATCGTCGCCTCGGATTCGTCTCCCCGAGACAAACCGGCGGTCTCCGCCGAGATCGCCGCAGATATCGCCACGACTTTCGCGGCATGCACCGGTTCGTGAACGTCCTCGAAGCGAAGTTCAGCACTGCAGTCGTCGTTCTGGTACGACATCAACTTGGCTCCGTCGTCGAACCGGAACTGCAGTCCTTCGACACGCCAGCTGTCGTCGGTGCGGTGCGCGTTCTGCGCGTAGGACACGCTTGCGGAGCGCCGAAATCGGGTGCCTTCGTGGGTCAGCACGTGGCTGTGAATCTCGGCGACGTCGTTGTTGGGCATCTGGCCTATGCGCTGCCACCCGGAGATGCCCGCGGCTTCGTCGTACCACCACACCAACATCGACTCATTCCAGAGGCGAGCGTCCCCGATTGGAATGGGCGTCAAGGGTTCGACCAGGGCTTGAGATTTCGACACTTAGCTCCTCTTCAAGATGAGCGCCGTCCGCATGTCATAGTCAGACCGGGGCGCACGCCGCCGAGTGTGACGTACTTGCACCGATTCATGGTTTGTGTGTCACATCACTGTATGCCACAGTACAAACTTTTACCAGCCCTTCGATCGACCGTCAACATCCTTCCGGTCGCTCGCATTTCGATGCCGATGTCGCTCGGCACAGGCCAGCATTCCCTAACTGCAGGGGCATAGGGCCGCGGCGCTCACGCCTCGCCGCAAGGCGAGGGGGCCGGCGACCACGAGTGCTCGCCTCACCCGGCCGCGGGCCGAAACATTCATATTTGTATGCAGAACTACAATTCCCTTGCCCGCTCGGCGTGACCTCATCTGCGGCGCCGCCTATCCCGCTACCGGTTCCCTGGACTTCTCGGACTCCTCGCGGGCCTGGTTGTTGATCGCGCGCAGGAGAAGCCAGCTGAACATTAACAAGAAGGTGCCGAAGAACGTGATGGGTAGCCAGAACACCACCAAACCGTTCCACGCGAACGGACCGTGCTTGATGAAGACCGCGGTGTTGGCCGGAAAGAAGATCACAGCCAACCAAATGCAGTAATAACCGGCCCACCGCGGAAAGACCGGTCGTTCGCGGGTATCCGAGAGGATCGCCCAGCCGATCGTCAACACCCAGGGAATTCCGGTGTAGACATTCATCACGAACGGGAGCCAACCGAGGTCGTTGAGCAGCCAGATCAGCCCGGGGTCGCGTTCGGGTCGGTATGCGGCCACTTCCCAGAAGAACATCGGCATGATGAAGACCAGGCACGAGATCGCCGCTAGCGCCAATTGCGCATAGGCAAGCACCGGATTGGAGCCCTCGATCCGGCGCATCTGCGCCGCGATCGCAGCAGCCCAGATGGTCAAGAACCCGATCGCGGTCATGCCGATCAGCTGCCCGGAACGGATGGCCGTGGTGTGTTGGATGTAGAGATCGGCAATCTGCTGGGCCGAAGCATTGGGATCCGGTGGCGGCATCCATTTGGCCACCCCCCAGAATCCGACAAAAAACACGATGCAGAGGACCGGCCCCGTCCAGGCGCAGATCCGTTGGTTGCGAATGTTCATGCCGCCTCCTACGGTCGTGCCCGCGGTTTGACAGGCCTTGCCGAGACGTTCGGCGAAGTCATGACGCGGAGGCCGGGCCACCGAAGGCACTCGCCACTCCGGTCAGTTGTTCGCTTACGCGCCATAATTCTGCGGCCTTGGCGATGTCGCGAGATGCCGGACTCGCCGTGGCAATCACCGGATGGCCCCAGCCGACAAGATGAGGCCCGTACAGCTGGCCGCCCCGGGCGGTGGGGTCCGTGGCGGCCCGTAGCGTCGGCAGCGCACCGCGCCGCGGCGACTGGCCGAACAGTGGCATGAGCCATTTGGTGCCTCGGTTGACCAGTCCACTCCCCTCGGCTCCGAGGTCGGTGTTGCCCCACCCAGGGTGGGCGGCCAACGCCAGACTCGTACTTGCCGTCGCACGCAACCGACGATCCAGTTCGGAGACGAACAGCAAGTTGGCAAGCTTGCTCTGGAAGTAGGCCGACCAGCGCGAGTAGGGCCGACGCTCGAACATGAGGTCGGCGAGGTCCAGGCGACCCGCCCAGTGCCCAATACTGGTCACCGTCACCACCCGCGCTCCGGATGTCGCGGTGACGACGGGCAGCAGCCCCATGGTCAACGCGAAGTGGCCAAGGTGATTGACGCCCATGTGGACTTCGAAACCATCCGTCGTGCGTCCCTCGTCAACCGCCATCAGACCCGCGTTGTTCACCAAAATGTCGACCTGTCCGTACTTCGCCGCGATCAAGTCGGCGCACGCCCGCACCGATGCGAGGTCACCCAAGTCCAGCGCAACGATGTCGGGCGGCGGGCGGCGTATGCGCAGCGCGATACGGTTCGCGGCGGCGTGAGCCTTGTCCTGGTTCCGGCATGCCATCACCACCGTGGCGCCCCGGGCCGCGAGCATACTTGCAGTCTGTTCGCCCAGACCGGAGTTCGCCCCGGTGACGACCGCGACCTTGCCGTCCAACTCCGGGATGTCGCGTTCAGTCCAGATAGCCGACACGCCGCACCGCTTCGTCCAGCCGCCAGGTCATCGATTGCCGACCTCGAGCGCGTGTCGCACGGCTCGGCTGAGGATCGCGTCAGCCAAGGCCTCACCGCGCTCGGACTTGATCGCGACCGTGCCAATCATCACCAGCATCAGCAGCATTGCGCACGTGACGTGCTCTCGGTACTGAGCCAGGCAGTCGTCCCAGCTGTAGTCGGTGACGCCATGTCGCGTCAGCGCGGTGTGATAGCGGCGCAGAAGCTCTTGCCAATTGGCGCTCTGAATATCGGCTTCGACGCTGCCGGTGATGAGATACGCGACATCATGCACACCACGCATGCGGGCGCAGGTCTGCCAGTCGCTCAGGCAGGGCGCGCCGTCGGGACCGAACATCCAGTTGTCTGCACGCGTATCGAAATGAATGAGTGTATGCGGCCCCGCGGCGCAACCCGCCAGAATGTTCGGGAAGTCAGCCGCGCCGGCAACCACGACGTCGAGCGCGTCGGCCGGCAATCGGCCGGTATAGCGCGCGAGGAACGGGTCCAAGGACGCAGCGACCACCCCCTCGAGTCCGGCGCTGAATTCGGGATGGCTGGGTGTCAGCAGCCACTCGAACTCTGGACCGTCCAGGCGAGGGTCACCCCAGTACGTGGCGTGCAATTCCGCCAGAGAATCAACGAGCGCTTGCGTCTGTTCCAGGGTGAAACCGGCGACCTGGTCGCCGGCCGTCATCGCGGTGAGATCCTCCAAGAGCAGCGGCCGCTGGGCGGCGTCACCGTCGCCGGGATTGAAGCAGCCGGGCACTCGAAGCGGAACCGCCTGAGCCAGCTGGGCATAGAACGAGCGCTCCCGCTCGTAGAGCCCCACCGCGACGGAGGCCGCCCGCACTCCGGGATCAGCCTTGGGAATCTTGGCCACCACGCTGGCCGGGCCCGCCGCATTCGGAGGATCGTATTCCAAGGTCAACTTGGCCAGGTCGCACACGCCGCCTTGAACCGGCAACGCCTCGGCGGTCACCGAAACCACCTTGAAAGGCGGCGTGTGCTCGGACGAGAGCATCTCGGTCATGTCGGCGGCTGTCAGACCCGCCAGGGCCGGCGCTACAGCGTCGGTCATCGTAGGTCTCGCCAGATGTTGATCAACTCGCCGTTCTGGCTCGGCGTTGATCCGTACAGGATGGTGTGTTGCGCTCCCAGACCGCGGAACGAGGCAATCTGCTTGGCGCAATGCTCTGCGGTGCCCACACCGCATGTCTCGTCGATATAGCTTTCGGGGATCAGCTTGGCGACATCCAGCAACTCGATTCGGTGGAAGGCCTGGTCGGCGGGCTTCGCGGCGCCGAGCGACTGCAACTGAGGATGGTTGCGCAGCTTGTTGATCACGTCGGTGCCCCAGCCGTTGGCTTTCGCGATCGCCTCGCCGAACTTCGGCCAAGCCAAGTAGGTGACCAGGCGGGCGTGGCAGATAGCTCTGGTCTCGACGTCATCTAGATCCGGCGCAGTGGTGATGCAGTGCGAGATCTCCAGCGTCGACGGGTCGCGCCCCTGGATTTCGCATTCGCGATGGATTCGTCCGATCGCTCTCTCGACGGCCTCGTGGGTGAGGAATGGGTAGAGCACCACGCCGTCCCACACGGGATCGGCCGCCGCCTTGGCTGCCAACGGGCCCCCACCGATGACGAAGTACCACAGTTTCGGCGGAGGGACATCACCCAGTTGGTCATCCATCCGCAGGTTGGTGCACGAGCCGGCCGGGCCGTCGTAGGTGACGGTTTCTCCAGCCCACAGCCGCCGCAGAATCCGGGCGTAGTCGACGAAGCCGTCGAATCCCATCAGGCCGCCGCCCTGCCACAGGGCATCCCCCCGCCCCAGCCCGATATTCAGACGCGGCCCGTTGAGTGCCTGCATGGTGGCGCCGAAGCCGGCGAGCACGATCTCCCGGCGCGCCCGCGCCGAGGTGGCACCGGTGCCCACCTCCAGACGGGTCGTGCGAGCGGCCACCCCACCGAGCACCGCCCCCGCGTCCTTGAGCGAGTGCCGTTCCGAGAGGAACACGCCTCGAAACCCCAGCCGTTCGGCATCCGCGGCGTCATCCCAGAGCCGGCTGATAGAGGTGTAGCCCCGGCCGACTTCACGCTCAGGCTTGACCCGTCCCGGCAAGATATACACGCTCATGTCGTCGACAACGGGCGCCAAATCTGTTGGTGGGGCGAAACTCATCGATCCTCCTGTGGGTGGTTCGTACTAATGCAATTGAACTGTCGGTGCCAGTACCGGCGAGTTCGGTTGCGCCGTCATCCCTCGTCGTTGACCCAACGGACGAATCGGTGCAATGGGATGAAGCCATCGTGCGGAAAGCCTGCCGGCGGGTCGCCGGCACGGCCCAGGGTGACGACGCGCTGTACGCCTCCAGATGCCAGCTGATCGCGGAGCGCGGCCTTGCGTTCGGCGGGGTAGACGCCCACCGTCTGCGTGGCGACGTTGACGAATCGCACTGCCTCGCTGAGACTTTCCACGGGTACGACGTTGACGACCTTACCGCTGGGGTGGAAGTCGACCGGCTCGCTGGAACGCACCACCATGCCGCTGCCGTCGGGACGTCCCCAGACGCGGTACAGCGAGGTCAGCTGTCCCAGCGCCTGCAGTTCCTCACGCAGCTCCGCGGGCACGGCGGCGCCTCGGGCCGAACTCAGCGGACGCTCCACGCCAAGTCTGCGCACGAGCTGCTCGCAGAATCGGTCGACATCGTCGGTACCGCCCTCAACGAACTGGAAGCGGGCAGCCACGCACGCTTCCTGGTTGTACACCGCTGCGTCGGTAGCGGCGGCGTCGGCAGCGGCTTCGAGTGCGTCGACACTGGCGAATGCTTCGGAGCCGATCAGTGAGATGGAGCTCTTGGGGTCGAACGAGACCAGTTCGAAACCGGGTCCGATGTAGCTCAACGCGCTGCGGATCGCGCCCTCGCCGCCCCAGGCGACGAGCTTGTCGAAGAACTGTGGACGGAAAAGTACCCGCTCGATCGAGGCGTCTCCACCGCGCCAGTAGACCGCGGTGAATGATCGCACCACGGGGTGGTCGGGTGCCACGTCGGCCATCGTGCGCAGCACTGCTGGGGTAGTGAAGAGATCGTTCGACGCCAGTTTGAGCAGGTGCACCCCTTTAGTCAGGGCGCCACGGGCCACGGTGGCTGCGCCCAGATGCGGCGCGTTGCCCGCCAGCACGTGGACCAGTCGTGGCGGGAATGCCCGTACCCTGGTGACACGGCCGTCGTATCCGACCGTCGGCACCCAACCGTCTAGAACGTCGAGGCTGCCCAGTTCGTTACGGGCCTCGAATTCGAGTCGTGCGCGGTTGAACAACTGCGGAATCGCCGCATAGGAGCGCTCTAGCAGCGGCCGCGGGTGTTGTCCGGCCGCCGCCAGGCCGTCGAGCGCCTCGGCAAGATAACCGGCGCGATCCTCGGCCAAGGCGGCACCGGTTTCGACCAGCAGATCGATGATTTCGCGAATCGGGATGTCCAGCGCGGGTACCGGTTCCGCGCGTGACCAAGCCATTGCCCCGACGTTGATCTCGGGTGTGGCGAACCCGTGGTAGCCACGCTGGTGGCCACGCTCGGCCCGGCCACGGGTGATATGCCAGATCTGGATGGGATGTTCTGTCGTAGTGGTCATTTCGGCCTCACTACGCAACGATGCCGCGGATGTACTGCTCAATGGTGCCGCCACAGGTCAGCTTGTCGTCGCCGCCGGGCGTGTTCTCTCCGTAACGGGTGATCGTTCCGGCGATCACTGTGCCCGAGCGCCCGCAGCTGCAGGTGGCACGGTAATTGGCACGGATCTTGTCGCCCGTGATGATGCCACCCCACCGGCCGTTCCAGATCGGGTCGTAGAAGGCGGCGCGGCCGATGGTCCAGCCGTCGCCGTCCTCAGGCTGCAGGTGTTCGCCGGTCTCGTCGAGCACCAGCAGCGTGAGCCATGGGGGAACGTGGTAGTTGCCGAACTCGCACATCGGGCAGTCGGTAGAGAGCTCGGACATGCCGTACACGGTGGGCTGTCGCGCATTGCCCAGGAAGGCAGACATCTGCTCCTGGTAGTCGGCAGGCAATGAAAGTCCTTTGAGGCCGCCGCCGATGAACGCGACGGATTCGGGGTGAAACATCGCATCGGGCAGCCCTCGCTCACGCGCCGCGGTGAGCACTCGCCACCACGTTGCCCAATACCCAAGTACCACCTGCGGCTCGTGGCGGTAGCCGAACATCAAGTCGGCGAGTTCGTCAATGGCCGCTTCGGCCTGGTTCCGGCGGGTGTGCTCGTCGGCCTCTGCGGCCGCCAGGTCGTTAGGGGTGACGGTGCCATCGGCCATCGCCCGACGCAACGCCGCGGTGCGCAGCATGTCGGCGACCCGCAGCGGTTCACCACCGAGGGTGTGTATGGCGCCGGCACGGCCATATTCTGCGGCGTAGGTCTCGAAGCGATACCAGTACCGCATGGGCGCTGGGCCGGGCCCGAGCATCAGACACGGGCGAGCGTGATCAGGCTGCACCTGGTGGGGAAACGCGAAGGTGCCGACGGCCGCGCGGTGGATGGCGTTGACATCTTCATCGGTCATCAGCAGGAAGGAGTTCTTGCCACTCGTGCCGCTGGAGACCACCAGGTGGTAGCCGGCTTCGCGTAAACGCGCGATCCAATCATCGATGTCGTTGACGCCGGCCAGGTCGACGTGACCGACCGAGGACGCCGACACCGTATCCAGCCACAACAGCAGGCGATCCCAACGCCCCTTAGTGACAAACGATTCGGGGTAACTCTTGTACGTGGCATGACTGAACAGCAGGTGCACCAGGTGCTCCCGCGACTTCACCGCATCGATGCCGACCTCGGTGCAACGCTGGTCGAGGGCCGGCAGGTTCGGGCGTTGCTCAGCGAGGCGTTCGTTGGCGGCCGCAATCCGCAACTCCTCTAGTTCGGCGGCTGAGGCGGCCACACTGAAACCGGAAGAGTCGATCATGGAGAGCAACCGGGCGCAGGCCGATGAGGCGTCGGTCATTCCGGCCACCTTCCGCCCCAGGCATGAATCCTCCAATGGCACAAGGTGATTCCTTCCAGCGACTGGTGGCACTCGAGATGGTGAAGCCCACCGCATCACCGATCCCATGTGCGCGCACCGCATAGGAATTAGTACTGTTAGATACAGTATCGAATAGCCTCATATGTGTCCAGCGCCACTTTTTGATGTCACGCTCGGCCCAGTGGACGTTGCCGATTCCCCCGACACGCAGGAGCCGACGCTGATCCGCCGTCGTCACGGAATGCCGATCAGCGCTTGTTGAGGAATCCCGCGTCGACGCGCAGCTGCATGCCGGTGATGTAACGCGCTTCGTCGGAAGCCAGCCACAGCACCGCATTCGAGACGTCCTCGGGTTCCACAAGGTCAACGGCGAGCGCGTTGGACATGTCGCCCAGGTTCGGTTGGGTCGCAAACCATCGACCGATCGACTCCGCCATCCCCATCGGCGTGCGCACGCCAGTGGGTAGTACGGCGTTCACCCTGATGTTGTGCGGGGCGAGATTGTTTGCATAGCAACGCATCAGGCCGATGACACCGTGTTTGGACGCGGCATAGGCTAGGCCGCCGCGAGTGGTTCCGCTGACACCACGCACGCCCGCGGTGGAGCTGGTCAGCACGATCGATCCACCGGCGCCGCGGGCAATCAGGTCGGGCAGTATCGTCTCGACCGTGTTCAACGTCCCGGTCAGATTGGTCTCGATGGTGTCCTGCCACGCCGTGGGCACCTCGTGGTCGTCGTAAGGCGCAATGCCGGCGTTGGAGACGACTATGCTGACCGGGCCCACCTCCGCGGTGCCGGCGGCATACGCCGCGGCCAAGGCGTCGGCATCACGAACATCGGCCTTCTGCAACGAGATTCGGCGCCCCAGGTTCTCGACAGCCTTGCCCGTCTCGGCCAGGTCGTCCTCGGTCGCCAGCGGGTACGGCGCACCGGGGATCTGCGCACAGATGTCGACAGCGATGATGTCGGCGCCGGCCTCGGCGAGTCGGACCGCGTGACTGCGCCCCTGGCCGCGCGCGGCACCGGTGATGAAGACAACCTTTCCCTCAAGTGCGCCCATGAAGAGTCTCCTTTGATCTCTAGAACGTGTGGGTGGATGGAGCGAGAACAGCGCGGTTTGCGTCCCGCTGAGATCCGAGAGCGTGTTCCAACAGCAGCGCGCGCTTGAGGTACATGTGCGCGTCTTGCTCCCATGTGAAAGCGATCCCGCCGAGATTCTGAATGTTGTCGACAGTGGCGGACTTCGCCGCACGAGTGGCCAGCACGTAGGCCACCGCCGCGTGAAAGCCGCCGTCGGGGGCTCCGTCGTCGACCAGCAAAGCCGCCATGAAGATCTCCCCGACGATCGAGTACGCACTGATCGCCATGTCCGCGCACCGGTGCTTGACCGCTTGGAAACTGCCGATCGCCTTGCCGAACTGAATGCGCGTCTTCGCATACTGCGCTGACATGTCGCGGACGGCTTCGACGATGCCCAATTGTTCTGCTGCGAACAGGACCCGTGCGCGGTCGAGGATCGGCGTGGCCGGGACGCGGGCGACCCTGGCTCCGGTGGTGATCCGGCTTGACCTCGTTCCGGGGTCGATGCCGCCGATCGGCTCGGCGTCGGCGACCTCATACAGCTCCGCGTCCGCGGCGCCGAGCACCAATACCAGGTCGCCTGGCCGTGCGTCGATCGCTATGGCGCCCACGGCCAGCCCGGCTCGCCGGGCGCCCCCCGCGATGCTCTGGGCCAGCTGTTGTTCTCCTGCCTGTGCGGCAACATGGCCTGCGAGCACGGTCGACCTGAACGGCCCCGGAGTCAGGTGTCGGCCGAGTTCACGGAACAACAGCGCCTCTTCGACCAGCCGCAAGTCCAATCCTCCGTCGTCGGCGGACAGACCCAGGGCAAGCCACCCCAAGTCGGCACATTGCTGCCACGAACGATCGTCGATCGCGTCATCCTCCTGGTGGAGCTCGCGCACTCGCGCGATCGGCAACTCGCGGACGAGAAACTCATCGACCGACTTCGCGATCAGTTCCTCGTCGTCGGTCAGTTCGAGATTCATCGAGGTAGTCCCAACACTCGCTCGCCAATGATGTTCTTGTGAATGTCCTTGGTACCGCCACCGATTGGAGCTCGGAAGTCCCGCAACCACCGTCGGGTCCACGGTGTCCACTCCAGGGCCTCCACGCCCAGCAGATCGATGGCTAGCCGCGAGGTCAGCAATTCGACCTGCACGGAAAACGTCCGAATCGCCGTGGTTTCCGGGCCCGGCGTCACGCCGGGACGCAGCCGGGACACCTGGTAGTACGCCATCGAGCGACACGCCGCGGCCATCGCACGGGCCTCGGCGAGCCTGTCGGCCAGTGCGTCATCCTTGATCTTGCCCGATTCACGGGCGTAGTCGATCATTTCGTCGACGAAAACAATGAGTTCGAGTCGCTCGTCGAGAAATCCCGGGCCCCGTTCGGCGGCCAGGGTGGACAGCGCGACGCTCCAGCCGTTGTCGATGGCATCGACCACATTGGTCAACGGGATGCGTACGTCGTCAAAGAACACCTCGCAGTTGTGCGGGTAGCCGTCGATGGCCGCTATGGGCCGCACGTCGATGCCCGGCGCACTCATGTCCATGATCACCCAGGTGATACCCCGGTGCTTTTCCACATCAGGGTTGGTGCGGACCAGCAGCTCGCCGAAGTCACAGAGCTCGGCGTGACTGGTCCAGATCTTCGACCCGTTCACCACCAGGTGGTCGCCATCGACGACGGCGCGCGTCCGCAGCGACGCCAGATCGGAGCCCGCTTGAGGTTCCGAGAAGCCCTGGCACCACGGCGTCTCCCCGCGAAGGATCCGGGGCAGGTAGTAGCTCTTCTGATCCTCGTTACCGCGCAACATGATGGTGGGACCTGCATGGCCGAACGCCACACCGAAAATCCCTCGGCCGGGAGCCTTTGCGCGGACAAGTTCCTCATACCAGATGATCTGCTTGATCAGCGGCAGTCCGCGGCCGCCGTATTCGCTGGGCCAGTCGATGCCGGCCCACCCTCCCTCGTACTGCGCCGCGTGCCACGCCGCGTCGAATTCACGGGTTTCCGGGCCGGCGTTGGCTGGGCGCGGCGAACGTGGGACATTCTCTGCCAACCACGTGCGCGCCTCTTCCCGAAAGTCCTTCAGATCAGCAGTTACAGCGAGTTCCACTCGCTCCTCCATCGTCGTCGTCGCGCTCCGTCGCAGGCCCTTGCCTCGGGCGTAACTGTATGCTTACATACAGTAATCCTTGAAAGCAACCATGTAGGAGCCTAGGCAAATGCCCCCCGCTGATCACTACACGATCATTTCCGCAGACACGCATGCCGGCGGTAGCCACCAGCAATATCGGGAATACCTCGATCCGGCGTTCCGTGAAGAGTTCGACGCCTGGCGCGGCAAGTACAAGAATCCGTACAAAGACCTCAAGGACACCGACCTGCGGGTGCGTAACTGGGACAGCGAGCGCCGCTGGGCCGAAGAGGAGCGTGACGGCGTAGTGGGGGAGGTTATCTTTCCCAACACCATCCCGCCGTTCTTCCCAAGCTTTGTGTTGCACGCGCAGCCCCCGTCGGACGAAGACTATCCCCGCCGGCTGGCAGGCATCCGCGCCCATAACCGATGGATGGCAGACTTCGTCGCCGAATATCCCGACCGCCGCGCCGGCATCGGACAGATCTTCCTCAACAACCTCGACGATGCACTCGAGGATGTCCGGTGGATCAAGGAGCATGGGCTGCGGGGCGGCGTTCTGGTGCCGAACATTCCCCCGGACGTGAAGTGGATCAAACCCCTGCACCATCCGGACTACGAGCCGTTGTGGACACTGTGCGAGGAACTCGACGTCCCGGTTACCAGCCACGCTGGCCCCGGCGCACCGGAGTATGCGCAAACCGCGACGTCACCGTTGTTGATGTTGGTCGAGAACCCGTTCTACTCACAACGACCGTTCACTCAGCTGATGATTTCCGGTGTGTTCGAACGTCATCCCAACATCAAGTTCGTGATGACCGAGATGGGTTGTTCCTGGATCCCCGCCCAGCTGGAGTGGTTGGATCACGTGTTTGCGACGGTGCGGGCCCGTGGCGGCTACGGTGAGCTGCGCTTCAGTTCCGATCTGGTGCTGCCCAAGTCGGCGACCGAGTACTTCCGGCAAAGCTGCTGGGTCGGCGTCAGCCAGCCCACGCCTGAGGACGTCGCGGCCAGGGACATCATCGGAGTGGATCGCTTCATGTGGGGCAGTGACTACCCGCACGAGGAGGGCACCTACCCGTTCACGAGGGAACACCTGCGTCAGGTTTTCCCCGACTTCCCCGAAGACGAACTTCGCCAGATCCTCGGTGGTAACGCGGCCGAGTTGTACGGCTTCGACCTCGCCAAGCTGGCTCCGGTCGCCGAGCGAGTCGGCCCGACGGTGGAAGAGCTGCGTGCACCGCTGACGGAGCTGCCGGACAACGCAAACGAGGTTCTGCTTCGCGCCGCGGGAGTGCTCGTCTAAATCATCACGTGGAGCCTTGGGACCGCTGCACCCTGAATACCCGGCGGTGCAGCGGTTTTCCACGCCAACAGGCACGAGGCACAAGAGTAAGGAGTCCTGATGGGATTGTTCGAGGATAAGACCGTGCTGGTGAGCGGTTCGGGTCGAGGCATCGGCCGCGCTGTGGCGTTACGGTTCGCCGTCGAAGGAGCCAACGTCGTGGTCAACGACCTCGACGCCGACGTGGCCGGCGAAACGGCTGCCGAAGTCGAGCGCCTGGGCGGCAAAGCGGCCGTGGTCGCCGGCAGCGTGACCGATAAGGAATTCGCCGATCGGTTCGTAAACACGGCGCTCGACCGGTTCCAGGGCATCGACGTCGTCGTCAACAACGCCGGCTACACCTGGGACAACGTCATCCAGAAAATGGGCGACGACCAGTGGGAAGCCATGCTCGACGTGCACCTGACCGCTCCATTCCGCATTCTGCGGGCCGCCGGTGAATACTTTCGTGCCACCGCCAAGGAGGAACAGGCCGCCGGCCGCGAGGTCTTCCGCAAGGTCGTGAACGTCTCGTCCGTGTCCGGCGTCTTCGGCAAGGCCGGGCAAACCAACTATGCCGCCGCCAAGATGGGCGTCGTGGGATTCACCAAGTCGCTGGCCAAGGAGTGGGGCCGCTACAAGGTGAATGTGAACAGCGTGGCGTTCGGTCTGGTCACCACTCGCCTGACCCGCGCCACCGACGACCCCGACGCCAGCATCGACGTCGCGGGGCGCAACATCCGCGTTGGCATTCGCCCCGAGCGTCTTGACGAGATCTCCAAGGCCATCCCCCTCGGCCGCCCCGCCGAGCCCGAGGAAGGCGCCGGCGCCATCTACATGTTGTGCACCCCGGACGCCAACTACGTGACCGGCCAACTACTGGTCGTCGACGGCGGGCAGCGGTGATCCGGTGCCACTAGACATTGACGCAGTGGGCCGTAAGGGTGCCATTGTCGAACAGGCCTGGACATCCAAGGACGCTATCCTCTACGCGCTCGGCGTGGGAGCCGGCCAACGAGATCCCCTTAGCGAACTTGCGTTCACCACGGAGAACACCGACGGCGTGGTCCAACAGGTACTCCCGACCTTTGCCGTGGTCCTTCTTCAGTCTCCGGGCGCCGCAGTTCCGCTGGGCGACTTCGATCGCAGCAAGCTGGTCCACGCCGAGCAACGCCTAACACTGTTCGAGCCGCTGCCGGTGGAGGGAACGTTGCTCGCGCAGTCCGAGGTCGTCGAGGTGTGGGACAAGGGATCGGCCGCACTTGTGGTCACCGAAACCCGCGGATGGCTCCCGGACAGTTCTCCTGAACAACCGATCGCAACGACCCGGTCGTCGGTATTCATCAAGGGACAGGGCGGATTTGGCCGCAAGCAGCCCCCCGTGGAGTGGACCGAGCCGCAGGGGCCGCCCACTACGGTCTTGAGCGTGGCGACACGCACCGACCAGGCGCTGCTCTACCGTCTGAGCGGGGACCGCAACCCGCTGCATTCCGATCCCGGGTTCGCCGCGAGGGGCGGCTTCGATCGACCAATCCTGCACGGGCTCTGCACTTACGGCTCTGTCGCACGCGTTCTCCTTGGCGCGCTGACAGACGGCGACGTGAAGCGCTTCCGCGGGATGAACGGCCGGTTCAGTAAGCCTGTCATGCCGGGCGAGGAACTGACGGTGCAGGTGTGGCCTCGCGCGGACGGAGCGACATTCCGCGTCCTCGACAGTGCCGGAGACGCCGTGCTGCAACGCGGTTCGTTCGACTTGCGATGACCCGCCCGAGCCGAGGCGGCGACCCGCACACCGTCCGATCGCGCGTCGCGCCGATGCGGGCGAACTGCTAGTGCAGCTCCTGGACGGATTGCTCGTCGTCGCGATCGAGCAGGCGGTTTCCGCGCCGTACTGTACGCGCCAGCTCTCCGACCTCGGCGCGCGTGTCATCAAGGTCGAGTCTGCCGGGGGCGACTTCGCCCGCCACTATGACGACGCGGTGCATGGCACCTCTGCGCACTTCGCCTGGGCCAATCGAGGCAAAGAATCGATCGTGCTGGATCTTAAGCATTCGGATGACACGCAACTTCTCGACCGGATACTGGCGCGTGCGGATGTGTTGATCCAGAACCTCGCACCAGGAGCCGCCGGCCGGCTCGGATTCGATGCCCGCTCAGCGTGCGCTCGACACACCCACCTGGTGGCCGTCGACATCAGCGGGTTCGGGGAAGGCGGCCCTCGCGCCAACGGCCGTGCCTACGACCTGTTGATCCAAGCCGAGGCCGGCTCGTGCGCCATCACCGGAAGTCGCACCGAACCCGCGAAGCCAGGAATTCCAATAGCGGACATCGGAACGGGCGCCACGGCAGCCAACGCGATTCTCGCCGCGCTGCTGGCCCGTCATCGAACCGGACGGGGATCTGCCATCTCGGTGGGCATGTTCGATGTCGTCACCGATTGGATGGGGTGGGCGCTGCTGCAGGCGCGCGGCACCGGGGTGGAGCCCGACCGGGTGGGAATGGGCAGCCCGATGGTGGCTCCCTATGGCGCCTACCCCACCATCGATGATCAGACCATCGTGTTCGGCACCACGAATAACGGTGAATGGCAACGCCTCGCAAGACAATTGCTGAAACGGCCAGATCTCGCATCGGACGACCGATACGCCACCAACGCTGACAGGGTGCGCCACCGCGCCGACCTTGACGAGGTGATCGCCGGCTGGACCCGTCAACGCACCTTCGCCGAGGCCGCGGAGGCCGCGGAGGCCGCCTCGCTCGGATGGGCACGGTATAACACGCCGCTCGAGGTATTGGAACATCCACAGTTGCAGCAACGCGATCGCTGGGTCTCGGTGGGCAGCCCGGGTGGCAGCTTTTGCAGCCTGCGGCCGGCCATCGACGTTGACGGCGCATCGTGGACGGCAGGAGCGGTGCCGGCACTCGGCGAGCACACCGCCGCCATCCTCCGCGAATTCGGTGCCTGATGGCCATTCGAGTCACGCCGACGCGTGGCCGTGGGCAGCGGCCAGCGACACTAACCCATCGGACGACTTTGGCTCTGCCCCGAATGGAGCGACGATGCAGCTGAGGGACCTCGTCACATCCCTGACCCCGCACCGCATCGGTGACCGGGTATTTGAGGCTGATCCCTACGACCGCGGCGCGGGAGTGGTCGACGCTGGCACCGTCGCGGGACTGATCGTCGCGGCCGCCGGTGATGACGGGGCGCCGATTCGCTCGATGCACGCGACCTTCTTCCGCAGTGCGGTTCCCACGGGTGGCCTCACACTCACGGTGGACGACATTCACGCTGGCCGGACCCTTGGCGTGCGTTCGGTTTCAGTCGCGCAGGGCCGCCAGATCGCCGTCGCGCACGTCGTCGTCGGACCCGCCGGCGACTCGGCGCTCGAACACGCCACTGGCCCCGACATGCTGCCGCCAGTGCCCAACGCCCCAACGCCGCAAGCGTTTTCCCCCCATCCGGGTTTTGCGACCGTCGTCGGCGACGTCAATCCGTTCGATGCCGACGGCGAATGGCCCCCGACGTGGCAGGTGTGGGTCGACTGCGACGGTGTTCCGCCCGGAACGTCGCGCACCGCATTCGTGGCGTTTCACGCCAACGAATACCTCGTCAGCGCAGCGGTGTTGCCGCATCGCGGGTTCGGGATGGGCGAAGCGCACCGCGGCATGCTCACCGTGATCACGTCGAGCGACGTCGTCTTCCACGACCTCTCGAGTATCGAGCGATGGTTACTCTTCGAGCAGACGAGCACGTTCGCGGGGGCTGGATGGGTGTATGGCCGCGGCGCGGCGTATACCGAGTCAGGGCTGCTTGTCGCCTCGTTCTCACAGCAAGCGATTCTGCGACCCACCGCCGGTCAGCATCCCAGCCTGCGGTCGAAGTGAACGCAGTCGATACCGGCCGAATCTGGCGTCATCGACGGATCGAGAACCGGACCTTGACGGGAACATTCAGCCGTATCTAGTATCCCACAATACAATATCTCGGGCCGAATCTTAAAGGAGAGACATGCTTCTTGAAGGCAAGCGAGCGATCGTCACCGGCTCGGCGAGCGGTATCGGGGCCGCAGCGCTCGAACGCTTCGTGCGGGAAGGCGCATCGGTGGTGTCGTTCGACATCGACCCGGCCGGCGAGAAGGTGGCCGAGCAAGCCTCTCTGGAAGGGCCAGGACGCGCGATATTCAAGCAGGTTGACCTGCGTGACCGCGACGAGACCTTCGCTGCCGTCGATTGGGCGGTCAAGGAGCTCGGCGGGCTCGACAACTTCACCATGTGCGCCGGCATCGTCATCACCAAGGCGCCCGAGGACTTCACTGACGAGGATCTGCGCGACGAGTTCGCGATCCACGCCTTCGGCACCATCCAGGCCAATCAGGCCGTGTTCCCGCACTTGAAGGACGCGGGCGGGAGCATCACCAACACCGCGAGCTACGCTGCGGTCGAGGGTTGGCCGGGCACCGCCGCGTACGGCGCAGCCAAGGGCGCGGTCGTCGGGTGGTCGCGCACCTGCGCACGTGACTGGGCGCAGTACAACATTCGCGTCAACATGGTCAACCCCTTGGCCTTCACCCCCATCATGGAGCAATTCGGCGCCGGCTACACCGAGGAACAGATGGCCGAAGTCGAGAACTGGATGATGCAGCACGTAGCGATGAAGCGCTTCGGAACCGTCGAAGAATGCGCCGGCGCCTACACGTTCCTCGCCAGCGACTTGTCGGCGTTCTCCACCGGCCAGCTGATCGGCGTCGACGGGGGCTTGACGGTAACTCGCTGACCCGAGATCGCACGATCAGGGTCTGCAGACACCGCCGGCAACGGGAGCCGGTGGCATGGCGAATGGAGTGTGCGTAAATGTCGGCGAGCGTACCGGTTCCGTGGCGTTCGATCGCCGAACTCGCTGCATCGGCGGCCGAAATCCACGGCGAGCGGCTCGCCATCTCCGACCGTGACACTCAGTTGACCTACGCCGAGCTATTTGAGCGAGCACGAACCTGCGCGGCAGCGTTCGTCGAGTCCGGAGTGCGGCCCGGTGACCGTGTCGCAATCTGGGCGTTCAACAGTGCAGAGTGGGTCATCGCCTACCTCGGATTGATCCTGGCCGGAGCGACGCTGGTTCCCATCAACACTCGGTTCAAGGGCCGCGAAGCCGCCGATATCCTGCTACGCAGCCGCGCCCGGGTGTTGTGCACCGTCGCCGGGTTCCTCGGCACCGACTACGTCGAGCTACTGCGCTCGACCGCCATTGACCTGCCCGATCTGCAGACCATCGTCGTCCTGCACGGCCAGACCACCCCCGGGGCGGTCTCGTGGTCGGAATTCCTTGCGCGACAAACCGACCCGGCTCTACATGAGGTGGATCTCCGGCGCATCAAGGTCGCATCGGACGACATCGCCGACATCCTATTCACCTCGGGAACGACCGGAATCCCCAAGGGCGTGATGATGACCCACGCCCAGACCCTGCACGTTGCGTGTGACTACGTGAATCAAACTGATCTACGAAGCGATGACCGCTATCTGATGGTCAACCCATATTTCCACATGTTTGGACTTAAGGCGGGAATCCTCGCCGCGCTGGCGTCCGGAGCCGCGATGTTCCCCGAGCCAGTCTTCGATGTGGGACAAGTACTTTCGCACGTGCAAGGCCATCGCATCAGCGTGATGCCGGGGCCGCCCACTCTTTTCCAGGGCATCCTGGACCATCCCGACCGGTCCCGCACGGACCTCTCGAGCCTGCGCATGGCCGTCACCGGCGCGACCGATCTGCCGGTGGAGGTCATGGACCGGATCTTCGATGCCATGCCCTCGATCAAGATCCTCAACGGATACGGCCTGACCGAGGCCGGCACCGTGGCCGGCACCAGTCCCAGCGACGACGCGGACACAATCGTGAACTCCTCCGGCCACCCCCGGCCCGGTGTCGATATCCGGATCGTGGATGAGGCTGGATCGGATCTGCCGCTCGAATCCCCCGGCGAGATCTGGCTGCGGAGCCCGGGTGTGATGCTGGGCTACTTGGATGACCCCAGCGGGACCGCTGCCACCATCACTCCCGACGGATGGCTTAAGACCGGCGATCTCGGGGTTCTTGATGCCGAGCGCCGCCTGCACATCGTCGGCCGGCTGAAGGACATGTTCATCGTCGGCGGCTTCAATGCTTACCCCGCCGAAATCGAGAACCTGCTTTTGCGCCATCCCCTCATCGCCGAGGCAGCCGTGATCGGCGTGCCCGACGAGCGACTTGGCGAGGTCGGATTCGCCTACATCCGGCCGCGACCGGGCGTCCAGGTCGAGCCCGAGGAGATCGTGGAATGGGCGCGCGGCGAGATGGCGAACTACAAGGTGCCGCGGGCAGTTGAGCTAGTCGACGCGCTCCCGATCAACGCCACCGGCAAGGTCCAAAAGACCGTGCTCCGAGAGTGGGCCGCGGATCGACGTCGCGGCTCGATGGCTTGAGCGTGATCGTGATGAGGCTTTCGCACCAATTGATCGACATTGCGCAACCGCGGTGCCCAATCAGTTTATATGAATATAGTACTCTGAGATACAGAATCGTGTGCAAGTGTGGTGCCGGATTACGGAGCGCGCGCTCAATTGATGAGCGACGCTGGCCTACTACGCACGTCACCGACCATGACCAAAGAGAGGACCTGTCATGACACTGGAACTCGACACCATCCAACACCTCAACTTCGTGGTGGAAGACTACGCCGGCGCCCAGCAGCACTTCACCGAAAACATCGGCGCAGTGCTGAACTGGGAACTACTGCCCCCTAACCGCCCCGATGATGTGAGCGCATCCCTCATCACTCTCGGCCCAACCCTATTCGAAATCTTTGGTCCCGAACCCGACTCGACAAACGGTGTCGCGCAGATCCTCCGCGACAAGGGACCCGGCTTCATCGGCATCGAGTGGGGCGTGACCGATCTGCAAGCGGCCAAGGACGCACTCAAGGAGCACGGCGTTGGCATCCGCTACGAGCCGAAGAAGAAGTACTACCCCGGCATGTGGTTCGTCAGCGAACCCGACGATCTGTTCGGCCTAGCCCTGGAGTGCTACATCGGGACTTGGTACACCTCGGAACTGCCCCCCGGCATGAAGGGCGTCACCCCGCAGCCTTACTGGCGCGACGAGCATCCGCTTGGTATCCACGGAGTGCGCAACTTCACCGTCGCGGTCGACGACACCGACCTCGCAGCAAAGCGCTGGCAAGGTCTCACCGGGGCCACCGAAGTGACCTGTGGGCCCAGCGCCGACAACGGTGTGCGCTACTTCACGGCTGCTAACACCATCATGGGACTGGTCAGCGGAGCGACGGACTCGGCCGCAGGCGAATACGTGGACCGGCGTGGTGAATCGATCTACAGTGTGACCTTCGCTGTCGAGGACCCAGCTCGCGTTGTCAAGCACCTAACCGCCAATTCGGTTATCGCCGAACAGGTTAGCGATGCCGTGGTGGTGGTCCCCGCCGCCACGAATTACGGAGTGCGTCTCGAATTCGTCACCGCTGGCGCGTAAGTCGTCGAAAGCCCATCACCGACACGAGAGAGTAGCTTCGCCAGTGAGTGTTAAAGACAACGACGACGTCGTGGTCAGCGGTACTGGGCCGGTGCGATTGGTCACGTTGAATCGTCCAGAACACCTCAACGCCGCGAACCCGACGATTCATTACGCCCTCGCCAACATTTGGCGATCGTTGGCCGCTGACACAGATATTCACGTCGTCGTCCTCACCGGAGCCGGACGCGCGTTCTCTGCCGGCGGAGACTTTGACGTGATCGAACGGGCCGCCCGTGACGCCGATTATCGGTACGGGCTGCTCGCCGAGGCGCGGCAGATCGTCCGAGAGATGGTCGCTTTCCCGGTGCCGATCATCGCGGCCGTCAATGGCCCCGCGGTAGGACTGGGTTGCAGCATCGCAGTACTGTGCGACCTCGTTCTGATGAGCGATAAAGCATATTTCGCCGATCCGCACGTGTCTTTGGGGCTGGTCGCAGCGGACGGCGGAGTGCTGGCCTGGCCCGCCTTCATGAGCATGTCCCGCGTGAAGCAGTACCTCTATACGGGTGACCGCGTCGACGCCGTCACCGCCGAGCGGATCGGGTTGGCAAACGAGGTCGTCCCCGCCGAGCAGCTCATGGAGCGTGCCTTCGCGTTGGCGGACAGGCTTGCCGCACAACCACGGCAAGCGCTCCAGGACACCAAGCGCGTCCTCAACATCCACTTAGAACGCATGGTGTCCAGCGTGATCGACTTCGCGTTCGCCGCCGAGAGCGAAACGTTCGCTCTGCCCAGCTTCGCCGATAGCCTGACCAAACTCCGGCACGGCCGATGAGCACTGTTCTGGTGGGACGCTGCGAAGGTGTGGTTCAGCTGACGCTGCGACGGCCAGAAGTGCGGAATGCCCTGAACACCGCGATGCTCCAGGAGCTGCTGACGGCGCTCGATGAGGCCAACACGCGCGAGGCGGACCGCGTGGTGGTGATCACGGGCTCAGGCGGAGCATTCTGCGGAGGCGCCGACCTCAGCGAGGCCAAGTCCGACGAGCAACGGCTCACACGGTTGCAGTTGATGAATGACGTGATCCTGCGGCTGCGCGACCTCCCAAAACCGGTGATCGCCAAAGTCGATGGGCCGGCGGTGGGTGGCGGTTGGAGCCTCGCGCTAGCCTGCGATCTCATCGTTGCCAGCGAACGGTCGGTCTTCAGCGCCGTTTTCGCGCAGCGGGGGCTATCGATGGATATGGGCATCTCGTGGCAACTCTGCCGGTCCGTCGGCGCTTATCGAGCCCGGGAGATCGCCTTCTTCGGGGACCTGCTCAGTGCCGCGGACGCCGGGGCGCTGGGGTTGGTCAACCGGGTGGTGCCCGTCGACGAACTCGATGACGTCGCCGACGGCTGGGCGCGGCGGCTCGCACGCGGTGCACGGTCGGCTCTGAGCTCAAACAAGCAGCTGCTGGATCACGTTGCGGAATTGGATCTGCCCAAGGCTTTGGCCTTGGAAATGCGTCATCAGACCGTGAACGTCTCTTCTCCTGACGCCCACGAAGCTCGGAGTGCCTATCGCGAACGGCGCCCGCCGTCCTTCAATTAGCTAGCCGTCACCTCATCACGACGATTCACAAGTTCGAAGATCCTGGCGAAAAGGAAGGCCAAGTGCACAACGTCGGGCAGACCATCAACGCTGCAATCGCACGCTATGGTCCGGCTGTCGCCTTCGCGGACGGCCGGTCGTCATATACCTTCACCGAATTAGGGGACGTCACCGGGCGGATCGTCGGCCTGTACCGACAACTGGGCCTGCGCCCCGGAGACCGGATCGTTATCCTGCAACGCAACAGCATGAACTTTGTGCTGTGCGAGATCGCGATGTACCGGGCTGGAATCGCTCGCGTCGCGGTCAACGCCCGCCTCAGCCCCGAAGAGTATGCCTACATTCTCGAGGACTGTGGAGCCAGCGCCTGCATTTACGACCCCGAGTTCGAGCCGGGAATCCAGAGCATCAAGGCGCGGGTTTCGTGTCCCATCTGGCTGCTGAGCACCGAGATCGTTGAGCAGTCACGAAGTATTGCGCCGGCTGACGAGGACGCCGCAGCGATACCGTCCACGATCCCGGCGCTCATCCAGTACACCTCGGGCACAACGGGCAAACCCAAGGGTGCCGTCATCACCCAAAGGTCCAAGGTGGAAATCGACCGAAATACCCTGATCGAGTTACCGGATCTGGGCACCCAGGACGTGATGCTGCACGTCACGCCCTTGACCCACGCCAGCGGAGCCATGGTGCTGCCTTGCCTGCTCCGCGGCGTGCGACAGATACCTCTCGAATTCTCCGGGGCCGAGACTTTCGTCAACTGGGTCCAGGAATGGAATGTGACAGCCAGCTTTCTGGTGCCCACCATTATCAAGATGATCACCGAACACGCCGCCGGCCAACCACTAGCGCAGTTCGCGAATCTCAAAGCGGTGTTCTATGCAGGCTCGCCGATCTCGACCGAGAACATCTCTAACGCGCTAGCCGTATTCGGCGATCGACTGCTGCAATTCTACGGACTGAGCGAAGCGCAGTTTCCCGTAGCGACACTGCGGCGTGAGGACCATCGACCCGGGTCGGCGCGACTGGGGTCGGCGGGCAGACCGGTCCCACACGTCGAGGTCGCGATCCGCAACGAGGACGGCGAAGCTATCTCTCACGGCCAAGTCGGTGAGATCACCACACGCGGCGCCCATGTGATGGCCGGCTATTGGAACAACGATGTGGCGACCGCGAAAGTGCTCGGCGCCGACGGATGGTTTCGCACCGGTGACGTTGGCTATCTGGACGAAGACGGCTTTCTGCATCTCGTTGACCGCAAGAACGACATGATCATTTCGGGTGGCTTCAATGTGTATCCACTCGAGGTCGAACATGCGTTGGCGCGTCACCCGAGCGTGACCGATGCCGCCGTGTTCGGCGTTCCGGACGACAAGTGGGGCGAAGCTGTCGCTGCCGCAGTCGTCGTGCGCCCCGGAGCGACGGTGACCGAGGCGGACTTGCGGACACACTGCAAAGCACTACTGGCCGGGTTCAAGTGCCCGCAGAAGTTCGACTTCCTGGACGAGCTGCCGAGAAATTCCGCGGGCAAGTTGCTGCGCCGCAAGCTTCGCCAGCCCTACTGGGTCGACGGCGAACGGCAGATCCAGGGCTAGCACCGCAACGACATTCATGACCAAATCAACCGCTGGAGGACATTGTGGCTGAGGCCAAATACATCACTTACGAGGAATTCGACGACGGTCGCATCGTGCGCATCACGCTCAACCGCGTGCGCTCGCGCAACGCACAGAACCGGGGCCTGCTCGTCGAGCTCGACCAAGCGTTTCTACGCGCGGAGGCCGACGACGCAGTCCGGGTTATCGTCCTGGCCGGCGCTGGACCAATGTTCTCCTCCGGCCACGACCTCGGCTCCCGCGAGCATCTCGCGGAGATGACTCCCGGCAGCCCCGATTTCCATCCGAGTTACGCGATCAACGGTGGCACCAGGGTGGGCACCGAGGCACGGATGCTGCAGGAGTGGCATTACTTCTACCAGAACACGTGGCGCTGGCGTAACCTGCGAAAAGTTACGATCGCCCAGGTACACGGGCCGGTGTTCGCAGCCGGTCTGATGCTGATGTGGGCATGCGATTTCATAGTCGCGGCCGAAGACACCACCTTCGCCGACGTAGTCGGCACCCGACTTGGCATGTGTGGGCTTGAGTACTTCGCTCACCCATGGGAGTTCGGTCCGCGCAAGGCCAAAGAACTCCTCATGACCGGCGACTCACTCGACGCCGAGGAGGCCTACCGCCTCGGCATGGTGTCCAAGGTCTTCCCGGTCGCCGCCCTACCCGACTCGACCATGGCCTTTGCGCGGCGGATCGCGGCACTGCCGTCGATGACCTCGCTGCTGATCAAGGAATCCGTCAACCAAGCAGTCGAGAACATGGGCTTCTACAACGCGTTGCAAGCAGGATTCTCACTGCATCAACTGAATCATTCGCACTGGGCGGAAATCCATGACGACGGGTACGTGGGAGCGAAACCCGAGGACGGGATACCGGACTGGCGTGACGCACCCCCTATCGTCCCCGCGGTGAAGGACGCCGTCCGCGCCGATGGCCCTCCTCGGTAACACCCTGCCTCGCCGCTGAACAGTATCGGGCGATAGTATCGTGTCCGAGGCACGCCGATCAGCAAAGTATCACGCCGCAGCGGTGATCATGACCAATAAGTGGGTGACGTGAACGCGAAAAAGCCGCAACCAGCCATAAAGCGATTACGCAAGGTCGAAAACGTGCCCGGTGACAGCTTCAGCGAAATCGGAGCGCCGAACGACGAGCTAATCTTAGAGCAGTATCGCAGCTCTCGCTTCGAAACGGCCCTAATGCGCACCTCGCGGCGAATTCGCCGCGTTTATGACGCAGGCCTCCGCGAGGTCGACCTCAATCTTACCGAGGTCAACCTGTTAGTGATGGTGTACGAGCACGGCCCGATGTCGCAGACAAAACTAGCCGAGAACTACGGCATCGGTAGAGCCCGGGCCGGCGCGGTGGTGGACAAACTCGAAAGCCGAGGTTTGCTTAAGCGTGTCCCCGACGAACTCGATCGGCGGGTGTGGCTGGTCGAATCGACGCCTTTGGCAACGGAGTTGGTCTCCAAGATCAACTCCATCGATGCATCAATCCGAGCGGATCTGCGCGACGGCATGAGCCGTACAGACCGTATCGCCTTCGCGCGACTTCTCAGATCGCTGTCGGACAACCTGTCCTACCTCGAAGAACGCCTGGGCGAATAGATTGCGTTTCAGGGCAATCGGTCGGCAAGACTGCCGGGCAATTTTGTAGTGTATGATACTGTTTCGTGATAGCGCTTTACGGAGGCGCCGGCCACGTCTGCCGATCCGGAGCAAGCGAAGGTGTCAGCTGAATGCGCCGTACCCTATTCGACGCGGACCATGAACGATTTCGCGAGACCGTACGCGAGTTCGTAGCGCGAGAAGTTGTGCCTAACCTCGAGAAGTGGGAGGACGACCGGCTAATCGGGCGCGATACATGGCAAGCAGCTGCGAAACACGGGCTATTCGGCATCGCAGTACCTGAGCGCTTTGGCGGCGGCGGGACCACTGATTACCGCTTTCGGTGCGTGATCATCGAGGAATTTCTGCGTGCCAATGCAGCGGCCTTGGCCAACAGCTTCACGCTCCAAGACGATGTCGTACTGCCCTATCTACTTCAATTCGGCAATGACGACCAGCACCAACGGTGGCTACCCGGCATGACCACGGGCGACATCATCGGAGCGATCGCCATGACCGAGCCCGGAGCCGGCAGCGACCTTCAGGGCATTCGCTCGACAGCGGTGCGTGACGGCGACGACTGGATACTCAACGGCGCGAAGACATTTATTTCCAACGGCATCAACGCCGATCTGGTCATCGTGTTATGCCGGACCAACGATGGGCGCGGCAGCGCTGCGCTCAGTCTGCTTGTGGTGGAGCGGGGCATGGAGGGCTTCGAGAGAGGTCGCAAGCTAAGGAAGCTGGGCCTGAACGCACAGGACACAGCTGAGTTATCGTTCACCGACGTCCGAGTGCCTGCGGCCAATCTACTTGGGCAGGAAGGGAAAGGGTTTGGTTACCTTATGACCAACCTCCCCCTTGAGCGGCTGTCTGTGGCCTACCAGTCCCTCGCCGCATCCCGGGCCGCGATCGCGTGGACGCTCGGGTACATCACGGACCGCAAGGCATTCGGAAAGAGCCTGAGCTCCTTCCAGAACACCCAATTCGAACTCGCGGACATGGTCACCGAACTCGACATCTTCGAGGCCTACATGGATAAGTCCGTGCAAATGCTAAACGAGGGCGAACTGTCCCCCGTCGATGCCGCCAAAGGCAAGTACTGGGGCAGCGAGCTGCAGAAGCGCATAGTTGACCGGTGCTTGCAGTTGTTCGGGGGATACGGATACATGCTGGAGTATCCAATTGCCCGCGCATACGCTGACGCACGCGTGCAGACAATTTATGGGGGGACGTCGGAGATCATGAAAACCATCATCGGACGTGATGTGACCGGGAGCCGCTGACCCGTATCAGCGCAACAGCGAAGTTCGCGCCATCCGTTCACGCCATCGTGACACGGCAGGGCGTTGCAGCATGGTCACCGCCATGCGCGGCGTCTGCTCACGCCGCGGCCTTCTCTAAAATGTGCACACCGCACGCCGAACCTAGTCCGATGACGTGTGCGAGTCCTACTCGTGCACCTGCGATTTGACGGTCCCCGGCTTCACCGCGAAGGTGGTGACAGATCTCCCAGATGTTGGCGATGCCAGTCGCGGCGATCGGGTGTCCCTTCGATTCGAGGCCGCCGGACACGTTCACCGGAATGCGCCCGTCCCTCCAAGTGGCGCCACTGTTGAAGAAATCGGCCGCGCCGCCCTCCTCGCAAAGTCCGAGGTTGTCATAGTGCACCAACTCAGCGGTTGCGAAGCAGTCGTGCAATTCGACGAGATCGAGGTCGGTCGGTCCCAACCCCGCCGCTTCGTAAGCAGCGTTGGCAGCAATCCTGGTCAGAGTGTTCACATCTGGCAAGATCTGGCATCCCTCTTGCCAAGGGTCCGAAGTTAGGATGGATGCGGAGACTTTGACCGCGCGCCTGCGCTGTTCGAGCGACAAGGTCTTGAGTTTCGAATCGGAGACCACCACTGCGGCCGCAGCGCCGTCACAGTTGGCCGAGCACATTGACCGCGTGTTGGGGTAGGCGATCATGACGTCATTCATGATCTGCTCCAGCGTGAACCGTTTCGTATACGCCGCCAACGGATTCAGCGTCGAATGCGCATGATTCTTCTCCGCGATACGCGCGAAGAGTTCGAACGACGTACCGCCGTACTTGTGGCCGTACTCCATGCCCACTTGGGCGAACACGCCAGGCATGGTTTCGGTTCCAACGAGTCCGTCAAGTGACGTCACTTCGCCGTACCTGCCGTTCGGGGTCCATTCGTCGCGTTGCGTGGTCCCGACGTTGCCGGTCAGCAGCCCTGCGCCGGCCAGCTTTTCCGCGCCGACGGCCATCGCCAGGTCCGCTTCGCCGGCCTTGATGGACATGATCGCCAGGCGGAGGGCCGTCGCGCCGGTCGCGCATGCGTTGGTGACGTTGAAGGTCGGGATTCCCGTCTGACCGATCTGCTTCTGTAAGCGCTGGCCCATTGAGCTCAGCGGTCCGCGTAGGTTGCCGGCAGCGAGCAACTGGATGTCTTTCATCGACACACCGCCGTCGGCTAGTGCGCCCAGGGCGGCCTCCGCGGCAAGGTCAACGACGTCGTCGTTGTGGCGCTTGCCGAATCGCGTCATCCGGATCCCCAGAATCCACACGTCCTCGGTCATCGGTCTCTCCTGTCCATCAAATTTTCTTGGTGCGAACCGGGACGGCTCATCGAACTACTGCGCCGGCTCGGGTTCGAAGCCATACCCAATGGCCTCCACTCCGCTCTTGGTCCCGAGCGAGTAGGTCGCCAGACGCACCGGCATGCCGAGCGATACATGTTCCGGGTCGGGGGCGGTGTTGATGATGTTGGCCCTCACCGACGTTCCGCCGCAATCGACCACGCCAGCGACGAAAGGTGTCGCGATGCCGGGCGCAGCGTGGTGGACGATCGTGAAGGACTTGAGGATTCCGCTGGAGGGAACGTCGGCGGATCCGAACGCATCGCCACCGCAGGCGGCGCAGGCGTTTCGGCGGTCGAAATATTTCGCGCCGCAGTTGATGCACTCATGAGCACGCAGATGTGGTCGTGGTTCGAGCACCAGGTAGTCAACGACCGGAATTCTGCTCATACTGTGTTCCTTCGATCAGCCGCACGGATCGGATGGTGCCGCAGGGCAGCCTCAACCGGTATGCCGCCGCGGTCATCATTGGTATTTAACAATACAATATTGGGTTCGCCGAATCCGGTCGGGGTGGCCGGTGGTGGCGGGCGTGTAGCTTGGTCGGGCACGTTGAGGCCGCCGACCGCCCGGCCGTTCTGTGCTGCGGTTTGGCGGCCTAGGTACCAAGGATCTCCGACGCCGGGGTGACAGTCTTTCCTTGAGCGCTTGTATCGTGCGCGGCTTCGGCCGCAAGAGCGTCGGCCAGCTGCAGTTTCAGACTCTTGAACATCAGTGGGCACATCACCATGAGCCAGATGCCGAAGAAGACCAGCGGCAGCCAGTACACCAGCAACCCATTCCAGGCGAGCGGCCCGCTGTGAAAATTGAACGACGTTGCGCCGACTTCGAACACCAATGCCGTCCACGCCGTGAAGTAACCGAGCCAGCGCGGAAACGGTGAGTGCGGCGCCGGCTGTGGAAGGAAACAGATGACAGCGACGGCGGCCCAGCAGAACGGCGAAATCTGGTCAGTGGTAACGAAGCTCAGAAGACCCAACTGATGAACGACCGCGGTGATCTCTGGGCTGCGCTGAGGCTCGAAGGCAGCCACGCCCCAACAGATCGGCGACATCATGATGAAGAGCGTCATCATTGTCCCGGCGGCAGCCGCCAGCAGGGTCCAGATCTTGTGGCCCTGTTCTTGACGCGACACCTGGATAGCGACCACCGCCCAGAATGGCAACATAAACGCGGCGGTCAGCCCCGAGATGGTGGCGCCGATCCGAATTGGCGTTTGCCGCTCGGTGTACCACCGTGCGACCTGGTTGGCGGTGTCCGTGGCTGGCGGCGGCGGAACCATACGCAACAAGAACAGCATGGCCAGCGAGTAGAGAATCATGAAGGCGATCGACCACCACAAGATGATGATCTGGCTGCGTATGGAAATGACCATCGTTGTCAACCTCCGAGTGTGCTGGGCTGATAAATAATCAGGCGCCGTCGGGCAGTTCTCGCGCAGTCGTCGAGGCCAGGGCCGGGCGCGGCGCAGGAGTGCTGTAGCGCCCTTGGTGAAACAGCAGAGGCGTTAGCTCGCTCTGGTAGCCCAGTCCGAGGACGCGTCCCACCACGATCAGGTGGTCGCCCCCGTCGTGTTCGTCCCTGAGTTCGCACTCGATCCAGGCACACGCACTGGCCAGCACCGGCGCGCCTGACTGCGTCGGTGTCCAAGACACCCCGCGAAACTTGTCCCCGCCTGAGCGGGCGAAGGCATTGCTCAGTTCTTCGTGAGTCTCGGACAGGACGTTGACCACGAAGCGCGGTTGCTGTCGGATCCGTGGCCAACTCTGCGACGTGCGCGCAATATTTAGGCTGATCAGGGGCGGATCAAGGGACAGAGACGAGAACGACTGGCACGTCAGTCCCAACAAGCCGTCCGACGCCCGAGCCGCAACGATCACGACTCCGGTGCAGAAGTGACCCATCACCGTGCGCATGCTCTGTGCCGTCACCTCCAACGGCGCCACGGTGGAGGCATCGGGTCCTGGACCCACGTCCGCAGGCGCGTTGTAGGTGGCCGGCTGCCGCGTAGGGGCCGCAGCTGCCGAGGCGGCGGCCGATGTCACATCGATTTTCCGCTCCATTCACACCTCTGCGTCGCCGGTTGTGCTGTCGACGGTAGGACGTTGTGAACCGCGCACGCCTCGTCCTTCTGGGCGATCCAACCCTACCGCTTCGGGTGAATCTTTCTTGTGGGGCCGCAGGGTCCTCGGCCCATATTCACTCCGCCGGAGGGTGCAATCAATCACAACGAACGGTTCCCGAACACGCGTTTGCGAATAGTGTTGCTGGCTGTCACTGCAGACGATGAGGAGACATTGCGTTGGGCAAGCACGTCATTGAAATGACCGAGGCAGAGCAGGCCAAGGTCTTGGACACCGCGCGGGAACTCGCCAAGGAGTTCGCCGAGTTCGGTCCCGTGGGCGACGCGGAGAACCGTTTTCCGTTGGAGCTCGTTCCGCGCTATAAGGAAAGCGGTCTTGCCGCGCTGGCGGTCCCGAAAAAGTACGGCGGGCTCGGCGGCGACATCTGGACCACGACGCAAGTCTCGCGTGAACTGGCTAAGGGTGATCCGGCGATCGCTCTGGCATTCAACATGCACCAGACGATGGTCGGCGTGCTGCGCGGGCTGCTCGACGAGGAGGCCCGCAAGTCGCTGTTCGGTCGGGTTGCCGGCGAAAACGCCCTCGTATGCGGCTGCTTCAGCGAAGACCGTGCCGGACTGATGGGTCTTGCTGACACCCTGGCCGTGCCGGCCGATGACGGCTGGCTGATCTCGGGAACCAAAACCTGGGCCACCATGTGCCAGGGCGCAGACATCGTCACGTTCAACGCCACCATCACCGACGCCGACGGAAAGCTGCCCGAGGACGTCGGTGAGCGCGCCACCCGCGAGGGCGTCTTCGTGTTACCGATGGACGGCGACGGGGTCAAAATCAAGGAGACCTGGGACACGCTGGGCATGCGCGCCACCGGCACACAAACGGTGATCTTCGACAACGCGCCGGCCCCGGTTGAGTCCTACGGCGGCACGTTCCGCCTAAAGTTCTTCGCCGAATTCGAATGGGCAGCAATGAGCTTCGCGGGTGTCTATTGCGGAATGGCGGAGAAAATCTACGCCGTGACGCGCGACATCATCAAGACGAAGAACCTGGGCGCCACGCTTGAAGGCGCGAACACTGCCCTGAAGGACATCGGGCATGTCCCGCACGACCTCGGACGGATGTGCTTTGAAACCGAGGTTGCCGTACGCACGTTGGAGGCGACGGCCCGAATCTTGCTCGATGGTCGCGACGAAGAATGGGGTCCCTTCGCGCGCGCGCCGTTCATCGACGTGACCAAGGTAGCGTCCACGGAAACCGCGATCCGGGTGGCCGACGCGGCGTTGCGCCTGGTCGGTGGGTCGGCGTTTCGCCGGGGGCATGTCCTCGAACGGCTCTACCGCGACGCCCGCAGTGGGCCGTTCCACCCACTGACTACCGACCAGTTGTACACCCAGCTGGGGCAGTTCGAGCTCATCCAGTAACGGGGTTCGCCCGGATGGCTGCGAATCGACTCGGAAACTGACCGGCCAGCGAACCGGCGATGACCTGCGACCTGTTCGCTGCACCCAGCTTGCGCAGGATCTGTTTGACGTGTGATTTCACGGTGTCTTCTGAGATCACCAGTTCTTCGGCAATCGCGCTGTTGGTTGCACCCGTCACCAGCAGCGCGAATACGTCCGACTCTCGCGTCGACAGTTCGCTGGCCGGATCGGGCGCAGGAGTCGGAATCTGGTCGTCGACGACCATGGACGGCCACAGCGCGCGATCAAAGTCGAGACCGAGATCGAGCCGATCGTCCATGCCCCGGCAGGCATCGGTCAGCACGGCCCGAATGCGTTCGCGGTGGCCCCGCAGGCGCTCGACGAGCATGAAACGCTCGAATAGTCGGCTAAGGCCGTCCGCGAACGTCGCGCACACTTCTCCGTCGATATCGTCGACCTGGCGGCTGGAGGGAAAATGGTCGGCGTGCAGTAATGCGACCACAGTTTTCTCGTGCACGATAGGGGCAACGACGTAGGAACGCAGCGCCGCGTCGACAGCGATGGGGCGATAAACGGCCGCAGTCGCCGCGTCGCGAACGACCACCGGCCCATGGTTGCTCACGACGGCGGTTTCCGGTGTCGATTCACCGAGCGGAATGGGTCGGTCGACCCAGTTCGACCACCATGAATCAGTTGCTTTACCGGTAGTGAAGTAGCTCATTCTCGGTTTCCAGAACCCGGACTCGACATGCGATATCCCGGCGCGCCCGAAGTCGCCGGTGCCTACGAGTTCGGAGCAGGCTTGCTCGAGTAGGTCGCCCGAACTCGGCAATGCCCCCAACCGCCGAAGGCCGGCGGCGCAGTCTCTGAGCCGGCGTTCGCGGCGGGTCAACTCTTGTTGACACAGAGCAAGATTCAGCTCGTAAAGGTCGAACACCAACTCGCAGAGTTGCAGTGATTGCGGACTGGTCGGATCCCCGCACCCCGCAAGTCGGGATACGCACTCTTCAGCCAGAGCGGTCACGCTGCACAGCGTCTCGGCTGGTTCGGCGCCCGGCCGTGCAGGCTCGCCGAGCAGTCTGCGCACCTGATCGCACGCCTGAGCGACATGCTCGGTCAGCTCGCGTTCCCGCCGCCGCCGTTCGCGATCTCCGGCCAATGCTGACGTAGGCGACCATGCGGCCTGGTCCTGATTGCCCACGGCAGTCATCGCGGCCATTCCTGCATCTCACGGACCGACTCAAGGTATTTCGCGACGGCACCTGCCCGATTCGGTACCTGCAGCTTGCGCAGGATGTGTTTCACATGGGACTTGACGGTGGTCTCCGAGACGGTCAGGCGGCTGGCGATTTCGGCATTCGTCACACCGCCGGCCAACAGGCGCAGTACGTCGAACTCGCGTGGCGTCAGCCCGTGTGTGGTGACCGGCGGACATCGATCACTTGCCACCGCCCGCCGCTCCACCCTCCACTGCGCGCGCCAATCCGGCTCATCGGCGGTCGCGGACAGATCGGACACGAGCTGGCGGACGCGGAGGTCGTGCGCCTCTAGCTGTTGCTGGGCGAGCGAGGTCTCGACGAGCAGGCCCAGCGCGCTGGCGAAGCTGTGCAAGCGATCGCGGTCCAGCACGCTCAGGGGCCGCCCAGAAGTGTGACAGTCGGCGTGTAGCAATCCCACGACCGCGTTGGCCACCTGGACGGGTACCGCGACGTACTCCCGCGTGCCAGTGCGCTCGACCAGTAGCCGGTGCAGCCGCGGATCATGCTGGGCGTTGGATACCAACGCCGGCGTCCGGCGGCGGATGATCTCGGCTTCCGGCAACGGGGGGGCTAGCCGGATCTCCGCGCCAAGGAACGGGTCATCGTGGTGCTCGTCGATCGTCGTTGCTTGCGATGCGACATAGGCAGTGACGGGATACCAGCGCGATCCACGCACCCGCGATATCAGCGCGCGATCAAACCCACACGCCCGGCACGCCGCCCGTGGGGCCCCGGCGAGCACATCGCTGGGCTGACTATGGCGCTCCAGCATCGCGAGCTCGTGGCGTATGCGCGCTAGCGAATCCAGTTGCACCCCCAACACCCCGGCATTCACCGCGGATTGAGCTGCACCGACGCGTGTCAACGCCTCGACCACACGATCAGGGCGCCGCGACGTGAAACCGTCGATGACAGCGGCCGAATCAGCGTCGTCGATACACGACGGGATCCCTGCCGACTGTGCGACAGCTCGCAGGCCGGCGACGAGGTCATCACGGCGGCGTTGCAAACGCTCGGCCTCAAGTAATGGCCCAGCCCGCACAGGTGGACCTCCCCTCGTGCTCGCCGCAGGTTTTGCCGGGCTCACGAATCTGACGCTATGTGGCGGGGATCACTGCGTCAAGCTGCCAACAATACCGAGTTAGTATCGTTGCAAACAATATTTCACATTTAGGTCTCGCGGCGTCGCGGGGCTCGGCCGGGATGGTGGTTTGACATTAATCCGTCGTCCGGGCGAACCCTCGTCAGGGCGAGCGGGTGACGCCCCTAGACCGAGACGCAAGGATCGGACGCAAGCCTCGGATGACTGGTGACGTCAGCTGCCGATCTGCCCGCCCGCTGCACTGTTGAGCATTGCCGAGGTCAGCGAGCCGGCTGACCACGCTCTATCGATGGCGATAGTGGCGCCAGTGATCTCGCGGGCGTCGTCACTGCACAGCAAGACGACTGAGCGCGCAACTGCATCCGGGTCTTGCAGGAGAGCTTTGTTCGCCCTCCTCACTTCGTCCATGTCCGGAGTCCAGTCCGGCCCGTGGACTGTTCGGCCCATTTCGACCAGCGCGGTGTCGCTCATTTCACTGGCGACCCCACCCATGATGACCGCGTTCGCTCTAATCCCGTAGGAAAGATTCTCGATTGCAAGGACCCTGGTGAAGCTCAACACTCCGGCTTTGGCCACCGAGTAGGCAGCCTCACGCTCAACCCCTTGTACTGCAGTGATCGAGGCGATCGAGATGATCGTGCCGTCGCGCTGCTCCTGCATAGCAGGCAATACTGCACGGCTCATCTTCATCACTCCGTCTAATGTGACGTCGAGGATGGTCCGCCAGTCGGTGTCCGACATTTCTTCGACCCTGCGAAAAGGCAGCATCAACGCGGCATTGTTGATCAATGCGTCGACTCGTCCGTGTTTGTCGATCGCGGCCGAGATAGTCCGCTCGCAATCTTCGGTCTTGGATACGTCCGCCGGGATGAAGGTGAAGCCGCCGCCACGCTTGGAGATCTCCTTCTCCAGCGCGTAGCCCGGATCGGGCCGTCGGCCGTTACCCACCACCGACGCCCCCTTGTCGACGAGCACGGTCGTCAGCGAACGCCCGATACCAGCCGATGCCCCCGTGACGACCACGCTTTTCCCACCGAGTTGAACAGTCATCGATTTCTCCGCCTTTCGGGTCGAAAGATTCGGCGGACAGGCGACGCGGCTGAGCCATTGCCCGGCCTCGTCCTCGCTCGGACGCCTCAGCAGCTTGCCGCCGCAGCCGATTACGGTCGCGGTAGCTGCGAAGCCGAGGGTAGAACTGGCCGCATCACCGAGCCTCACCCCGGAGAGGCATTCACCCCTCTCCTTCGGGTGAACGCGCGAAGACTCGACGATCGATTAGATGTTCGGTGAGCAGCTGCGGACGTCTCCCGTCGCCGCTGCAGATTTGAACGCCCATTCGGCGGCAGCTTCGACATGACAACGGCGAGCACGATGATCAAGGTAGCGAGCGCCTCCCGCTCTGGTCACCGCTCGCATTATCGGAGCGTGTGGGTCGCGGCTGGCTGGGGGTAGGTGGCACCACCAGCATCAGGTATCACCCGATCGGTAGGTGCAACTGCTCCACAGGGAAGAGGCGGTAGTAAGCCGACTCCTTCTACTCTCGTGACGCGACCAACCCGGGCGGTCACTTCGGCCGCATCGCCGAAACGCGCGCGACCAGGAGGACTCCCGTGCACGAATTGCGACGACTGTGCGGCGATCGTGCCCAGCACATTTCGGACATCGAGTCGCCAGAGCGACCGATATCGCAACAGGAGAACAAGCAATGAGTGACGATGAATTCGCGACGGCCCTCGCTCATGAGATCGGCGACTCGTTCGGCGAGTTGATGAACGGCGTCATTGCCAAGAACGAGAATGCAAACTCACCGTTGGACTTGGCGGAAGGGCTTCGCTACCTCACTCGAGCGTTCGCCTGGGGAGCGTTGGTGGGCGAGACGGAGAACTACCACTACCCCAAGTTCGTTCCCGCAGCGTCCCTTTGGTTGCAGATGGGATTTGCCAACCCCGACGGCGGCTATTGGTACACGACGGTGCACGGGGACTACGTGTACCGCGTCTTCGGCCGACGTGGGACGGCGCGAATCTTCGACGTCGAAAGCTGGTCGGGCTCCATGTCAGACGTCGAGCACATGCATCACTGCGGCGGCGCCCGGCACATACACCTCGATGCACATGCGCCCATTGCGTCGACATCGGACTTCGAGGTCGGTCCAAACGGGGAGTTCGAGGTGATCCTGAGCAAGGATCCGCAACCAGGGAACTGGGTGCCGATCGCTGATGGCCTGGGATGGGTCCTGATGCGCGAGTTCTTCTACGACTGGATGAACGAGGAGCGCGGCCAGTTCTACATCGAGCGCGTTGGTGCCACCTATCCGCCACCTCCGACGACGACAGGCGACCTACAGAAGGCGCTCACCCGCATTCTCGAATTCATGAACCTCAACGTGCGCCATCTGGCGAAGGGGGTCGAGGCTCAGCACTACAGCGTCGCGCCGAACGCAATGCACATTCAGCCCATGCACGGTGGGCAGGAGGAACGCGGTCAGGAAGATCAGATCGCGTTGCGCGACATCTACTTTCAACAAGGCCGATACGACTGCGGCCCCGATGACGCCGTGATCTTGGAGGTACCAGAACCCGAGAGCGATTACTGGCTGTATTACTTGTTGACGCATAACTGGGAATGCATCGACTTCCACACCTTTCAGAACACGATCAACGGTCATCACGCTCACATCGACGACGACGGGGCCTTCCGTGCCGTGATCTCCCAGAAGGATCCCGGCGTGCTGAATTGGCTGGATCCGGCCGGCCACCAGACCGGTCTGATCGTCGGCCGCGTGTTCAAACCGCGCGCAGAGATGGTCACTCCTCAACTACGTGTCGTTCCGTTCGACGAACTTCGACAACATCTCCCCGCCGAAACCAAGTGGGTTACTGCCGAGGAGCGCTCAGAAGCACTGCGCGAGCGCATGCACTCGGTCCGGCGCCGCCGTTGTGAGATCTGAACGGCGACATGAAGCAACCAGTTACGGGGCCACGGTGAGCGATTCGCCCTACCTCAATGCGGTCGTTCCGCATTCCGAGATCGGCACGGACGTGGGTGCGCTCATCGCATACGCACAGGCAGCCGAGGATCTTGGATTCAAGTACCTCGTCGCATACGACCACGTCGTCGGAGCAGATCCCGCGAGTTATCCAGACCGAACACTGTGGCATACCAAGGACGACCTGTTCCAAGAGCCGCTCACCCTGTTCAGCTTCCTTGCCGGCCAGACGAGTCGGCTGGGATTCTCCACTGGCGTGGTGATTCTGCCGCAGCGGCAGACCGTCCTCTTCGCCAAGCAGGCAGCCAATGTCGACCACTATTGCGCTGGTCGCCTGAGGATCGGAGTCGGCACTGGGTGGAATCAGATCGAGTACGAGGCCCTCGGCGAGAACTTCGAGAATCGCGGCGAGCGGTTCGATGAACAGATCAATGTTCTGCGTCAGCTGTGGAGTGAACCGGTGGTCCACATCGAGACCGAACATCACACGATCAAGCACGCAGGTGTGAATCCGCTGCCCCTACAGCCGGTTCTTCCCATCTGGATGGGCGGCAGCACCAGGGTGGCGCGTCGCAGGGCGGCGGCGCTCGGCGACGGCTGGATGCCCAACGTGGGTGTCTTTCCCGGATCAGACAACGGGCTGCTCACGAGATCGCAGGTCGTCGAGCTCGTCGAGGCTTATCAGCAAGACCTTCGAGCGGCGGGACGCCCCCTCGACGCGGGTGGAGTCGAAACGATGACCTTCCTCGACAGAGCTGCCGCTTCGGAGGATTGGAGCTGGCTGAAGACGTGCGATGTCGTAGCGGAACGCATGACCACGCTGAAGGGCATCAGTGGCTTCCGCGGCGTCACCCTGGATACCCACTTCCGTGCACCAGCGCCGGTTGACGTGCACATCGACGCACTCGCACGGATCAGCTCGCAAGTCTGAGATACCAACGTCTCACACGTAATTCGATAAACCATGAACGGAACGGCAGGCATGAACACAACTGATGCAACAGTCGATCGGCCCCCATCGGTATCGGAGATAATGGACTTGGCCTGCAAGGTTGCCGGCCTCGACGACTACGGCGACGACATGTCGTTCGTCGAGCCGATGGGGAAGTTCCTCGAGTCCGTCCTCCGAGAAGCGAGGCTCATCGATCCGAATTCCTTCATCGAGTCCAACTTCATTCGGCCTCTGGTCAACCGGCTCCGATTCGAAAACGACAAGAAGCTACATCCGGAGATTCTCGACGAAGAGATACTGCCCCCATTGATCATCACGGGGATGCCGCGGACGGGAACGAGCAAGCTGCAGCGGATGCTCGCCAGCGCACCGGACGCACACCGCCTTTATTTGTGGAGAATGCTGAATCCGGCGCCGTTCCCCGGATGGCAGCCGGGAGCCCCCGACGAGCGGGTTCAGGCATGCGACCAGGTGGAAGCAGGGTTGAAGGAGGCGGCGCCCAAATTCCTTGTCGGACATCCGATCACCGCGTGGGAGGTGGACGAGGACTGCTGGATGATGGATTTCACCTTCGAGTCCATGCTGCCCGCGTACATGAATCACGTCCCGTCCTACTACGCCTGGTTGGGGGCGCGTCCACTCGCAACCCCCTACGCATATGAGCGCAGCCTCCTGCAATACCTGCAGTGGCAGGATGGCGGCGGTCAGGGCCGCACCTGGGTGATGAAGTCGACCCTTCACCTCGGTTGGTTGAAGAACGTGCTGGACACCTACCCGGGCGCGACAATCATCGCCTGTCATCGGCACCCGAAGGTCTCGGTGCCCTCCCTCGCCGCCCTGGCCGACTCGTATCAGTCGGCTAGCGCCCATTCCGTGGACCGTCCGGGCTTGGGCCGCGACATGATGAACATGCTCGTCGAGACACTGGCCAGGTTCGACGAACAACGAGCGAAGGAGCCGGCGGAGCAATTCATCGATGTCTCATACTCGCGGATCTGCGACGACGCGATGGGAGTCATCGAAGACATCTATGGATGCGCCGGTCGAGAGCTGACACCCGAGGCGAAGGATGCGATGCACAAGTGGGAGCTCGATCATCCTCAGCACGCAGGCGGGAAGTTCGAGTATTCGCTCGAGCAGTACGGTCTGACCGAGGACATGATCAACACCGCCTTCAAGGACTACATCGATCGATACATCACCGAGGTCTAGCCGCGAGCGCAAGTGCCGCCGCTGGCGGGCATTGCGGTCCAGTCAGGACGCTTGTCCGCCCGGCGTGGCCTTGTGGCGCGCCCGTAGCGACGCGGCGACTACTTGCGATCTGTTGGCCAAGCCCAGCTTGCGCAGGATGTGCTTGACATGCGACTTCACGGTGTCTTCGCTGATGACGAGTTGCGCCGCGATCGTCCCGTTCGTAGCTCCCGCCGCCATCAACCCATAGACTTCCAGTTCACGCACGGACAACTCGCTGATCGGCGCCGCAGCCAAGGGCCGCCCCGCGGGAGCTGCGTTGAGGTCCGTCCACCAAGAGCGCCCCGTCATCAGTTCTCCCGCCGCGGGAGTCGTTGACGCGACCGCGTCAGCCAAGATCTTCTGAACCTCGTTGCGATCTTGCTGTAATCGCTCGAGGAGGTTGGTTCGCTCCAGCAGCAGGCCGAACCCGTCGGCGAACGCCGCCAGGATCTCGCCGTCGACATCGTCGGCAGGTTGATCGAATGGCCAATGGTCGGCGTGTAGGAAACCGATGATATCGGCGTCTCGAACCACAGGTGCCACGACATAGGACGTGGGATGGGTCCTGTCGATGGTCACAGCTGGATCCCGTACGACAACCGTCCGGCGGCCGGCCCGGGACTCAAACTCCGGGGTTGATTCAGCGATGGGAATGCGCCGGTCGAGGAAGTGGTGTGGTCGAGGTGCGGAGTTGTCGGATTGGTAGGACGCCAACGGTTGCCAGTATGCGGCGTCGATACGCGATATCACGGCACGACTGAAGCCGCAGGCGGCGACGAGTTCTTGGCAGGCTTGTCGCTGCAGACCTACCGATGTGGGCACTACTCGTAACCGTCGCAATGCATTCGAACAGTCCGCCATTCGACGCTCGAGGTAAGACTTGTCGCGCTGGCATATCGCGACGCCGAGCTCATACAGATCGAGGGCAAGTCCCCACAACTGGGTAGTCGACGGACCAGTAGTGCCAGTGCTCGTCAAGACCTTAAGGCACTCCTCGGCCAGCAACGTCACGCTCTGCCAAGACGTGGTGGCGCCGCCAAGTTGGGCGGCCTCGGTGTTAATCGGTGAAAGCTCGGCGAGTGCGGAACGTACTTGCGCGCATAATGATTCAGCCCACAATGCCAATTCGCGTTCGTTACGCAGCCGGTCGCGTTGGTGGGTCGCTGTCGGGAAGATGGAGCGTACGCTTAGCGGATCCGTCGATGGTGACATCAAGACGCCTCGCGACCGCGCACGACAGATACGTACCTGGCGATGGCCTCGGTTCGATTCGCAGCTCCGAGCTTTCTCAGGATCTGCCGCATGTGAGACTTCACCGTCCCCTCACTGACCGTGAGCTGCGCAGCGATCTCGACGTTGGTGCAACCACCGATCAGGAGGCGCATCACCTCACGCTCACGTGGCGTCAAGCAGTCGGTAAGCGCCGAGTTGTTGTCGCGCACGCGTTCCGCCGGCCGCGGACTCAGCCACGGATCAGCGCTTTTTTCCATCACCGCGCGGGCTTCCGACAGCGCCTGTTCCACGCGCTCGTACTGCAGATGCACCTGCTCGATGCCGATCGCTCGCTCCATCACTAAGCCCAGGCCATCCGCGAAATTCTGCAAGCGGTCGCAGTCCGACATGGTCAGTGGCCGCCGGGTGCTATGGCAGTCCGCGTGGACGAACCCGATGACGCGACCGTTGACCAGTAGCGGGGCGGCTACGTACTCATGACTGGCCGGTATCTCGATCACCAACTGTGCCACCGGCACGTCCGCCGGCGCAGCGGTGACCAGCACGGGAGACCTCCGACGAACCAACTCAGCCTCTGGCATTGAGGAGGTCAGTGGAATAATTCGGCCCCGCACGACGTCGGTCGGCGGCGCATGGTGCCGATCGGAACGGTCCGTCTCGACGAACATCGCGACAGGTAGCCAGGTCGATTCGCGCACACTCGACAACAGGGCACGATCGAACCCGCACGCACGGCAGACCGCTGCCGGAGCAGAGTCGAGAACGTCAGCGGCGGATGTGATCTCACGTAGCAACATCAACTCGCGACGTGCGCGTGCCCAAACAGCACTTTGTGCGCGGAGCAGGCGCGCACAACGTTTTTCTTGGGCGACCTGTAAGCTGGCCAGCAAATCGGCTGCCCGCGCAGGCCCACCGCTAATCGTCCGGTCGATCTCGTCGATCCAGTCGTATGCGGTATCGCGATCGTCGTCCAAGCCCGAACCGGCGAAACCCTCGAAGAGGTCACGCTCGCGATTGGCAATCCGTTCGGCGCGCGCCCACAACTCCGCGGTCACCCAGCACCGACCTCCTGCCCGACGACGTTATCGGCCGGAGCCTGCGCCCCAAGCGAGAGCGCAACTCGAAAACCGAATTTAGCAGACTGGACAGGCGAAATGCCGGTGATCCGGTGAGATCAGTAGAGCGCACCGGCTACGGGCCCGCACCCGCCTGTACCCCCCACGACGAGCGAGCGGCATCACTCACATGCCAGCCCAATAGGCCCATGAATGGATCGACCAGCAATTCGAAATCCACGATGAGTTCACCAGGACCGTGACTGCTCTGCCTCACGGGATCCCGACCTCTTCCCTGTGGCGTGTCGGTAGGCTCAGTCTCGCCGCGAAAGCGCGACCGGCGTCGCACGTCGAACGTAACAGTCTGCGGCGCAGTGCATCTCGACGCTACCCGCTATCGAAGCAGCGTCCACCGCCACGAGGCGACTGCCTGACGCCGACAACTTTTGGTGCTCACTGCTCACCCAAGGAGGGCTGACGGGCGCGATGGCACGCGGCACCAATCTCTCCTACAAATCAGCCGATCGCATACATGCCGATTAACACGCCCAAGAGCACGACGCAGTAGCCCTCGAAGAGGCCGCGCAGCGGAAGCGGCGCCGTCCGAAGCTCCATGAAATACAGCCCTACTAGCCGCACCTTGAACACGGCGACGACAAAGATCGCAATGCTTGCGGGCACGTGGCCGGCTCCGCCTAAGGCGTGCTGGGTACCCAGCGCCCACGAACTGATCGTCAGCACGGTCAATATCAGCCATGCGACGGTGGCATTGCTACGGACGACGGTCTGCATGGTCACCGGACCAAGAAGAGTAGGGGGAATATGACGATCCACAGCAGGTCCACCATGTGCCAAAAGCACGCGCCGCCTTCGATGATGGCGATGCGCGTGCTCGATGGCGACTCATGCCGCACGATCCGCGATAAGACGAATAACACGATCAGTCCGATCACGACGTGGACCAGGTGCAAGCCGGTAAGAATGAAGTAATACATGAAAAAGTCGTTTGTGTTCGGCGTAATACCGGCGGTGATCTTGTCGTGGTATTCAATACCTTTGATCACGAGGAAACAACAGCCTACCGCGAATCCCGCCAGCATCAGACGGGATGCCAACGGGCGTGATGCCTCCGATCTCACCGCGCGTAGAGCCCATGCCACGAGCAAGGAACTAGTCAGCAGCACCAGGGTGTTGATGGCACCGAAGTTGCGGTTCAGGGCGTTCTGGGATTCGGCGAACAACTCTCGATGTTCAGCGCGCCGATTGAGGTAGATACCGAACAAGGTCCCGAACACCAGCATGTCGCCGAACAGGAGCAGCCACACGCCCGGTTCGCCGGGCACATGCCCCGATCGCCGGAACACAGCATCGCCGGATCGCGACGGTTGCAACACCTCGGGCGCCGGCATTGTGCGGTAGCCTCCTGAAGACTTTGGGTTTGTGCTGCCAAATACAGCATTGTTTCATACAGTAAGTGCGAGCTGACCCACCGTCAACGAGCGATGGTCTGGTTGTCGTCTTCCTATGAATTTTCCTATGAATGGGTGCAGCCGAACGCTTTTCGAATTCGACGACCGTGCGAAGCGAATGTCCAGCCAACGAGGTCCAGGTATGAGTGGGCGCGGCGGACCACCGGCGGGCACCAAAGTTGTCGAGCTCGCCGGCATCGGTTCGGGGCCGCATGCGGCGATGCTGCTCGCCGACATAGGCGCCTACGTCGTGCGGGCGGAACGACCAGACGTCACCGACCATCCAGTTCCACCAGAGCTCGACGTTCTGCGGCGCAGTCACCGACCATCATGATCGACCTTCGTCGTCCGGCGGGAGTGGCCGCCGTGTTGGCCATGGTCGCACAAGCTGACGTCCTCATCGAAGGTTACCGGCCAGGAGTATCCGAGCGACTCGGTGTGGGCCCTCGAGTTTGCGCCACCGTGAATCCCCGGCTCGTGTACGGGCGGATGGCGGGATGGGGGCAGACAGGCCCTTGGCGCAGACTGCCGGTCACGACATCGCTATATCGCGCGACCGGTTCACTTGGCGCGATCGGACACGCCGGTGACGCGCCCAGCCCGCCGGTCAACCTCGTCGGTGACTTCAGTGGCGGGTCTACGCTCCTTGTCATTGGCGTCCTGGCTGCACGGCTGGAAAGAACGCGGTCCGGGCAGGGCCAGGTAATCGACGCCGCTATCGTCGACGGGGCGCTGACAGCGCTGCTGCACGGCACGCTGGCCGCTAGCCGGTGGTCGGAGCTCCGAGGAGAGAATCCGTTGGACACCGGCGGACCGTAGTACGCCACCTACGAGACGGCCGACGGCCAATTGGACGGCTGTTGGGGCCCTCGAACCGAAGTTCTATGCCGACTTCACCGCTCGGCTCGGAGGGCGCGACGAAATCGCTGGGCGGCGCGATGACCCCGCCTCCTGAAAGAGCTTCGCAAGGCCATCGCCGACGCCTTCGTGGGCCGCACCCGATACGAGTGGATGGCAGTATTCGACGGCTCTGACGCTTGCGTTGCCCCGGTGTTATCGCTGACTGAAGCCCCGCAACATCCGCACATCGCCGCGCGGCAGACATTTGTCGACGTGGGTGGTGTCGTGCAGCCCGCCCCGGCACCACGATTCAGCCGGACACCCTCCCCGCGCCCCACACCCCACCAGCGCCCGGTGCTGACGCGCAGGACATTCTGGCCGATTGGCCATCGAGGGTGCCGAAACCCTTCTTGATAACGGCGTCGTCCGGACGCCGTAAGTGTTCACGAACCGTGGTCGCACCACGGTGGTTGCGCCCTCCTATAAACCGGCATAAGAACCCGGCGAGGTGCCGTGGTCGACCACGCGGCCGACGAGAAGACACCGACCGGCAGTCATCCGGCCTCATGCTGGGATCGATGAAAACGAGCATGCTGACCGCACGGCCAGGATTTCCATCCTGCCGCAGAAACGTTGCAGCACTTGGGAACCAATCTCCGGGCCGCTGTCCATGCGCAGCACCTTTGGTGGCCCAGCGCGGGAGGCGAACACCTTCTTCAGTTCCTCACCAGGCGCTCGCCGGTGATCGAGCGCTGCACCAGGTTCAGCAGCGATCGCGGGTGTGTTCGTCGATCATGGAGGCGATCTTGATGGCATGGCCGTCGGTGGGAATCGAACTGGAAATCGATCGCCCACATCACGTTCGGGGAATACGCCACACCGATCGGCGAAATTACCCGCCCTCTATCATGCCTTGGTACGCAAGCGAAGCGGTAATGTGTGGCAAGAGGGGAACCACTCCCGAGCAAGGGGTCGACAATGGCGAGAACTAGCCGCATTCAGTGGTCATTTGGTTCCATAGTGGTCGGTTTGGCTGCGACCACGAACCTACTGGGTATCGGGGTTGCCAGCGCGGTACCTTATCCGCTTCCGCCGGGTTACCTGGCCTCCTATGACCAGGGATATGCCACGATGACGCGGGACTCGGGCTCCAAATATGTGCTGAAGCCGTCGACCGAGCTTTATTCGGTCTGTTACGACGAACTCAGGACCGCACAAGCCAAGGATTCACCGGCGAACGAACAGGGTTTCGTGGCGGGCTGCGTAGACGCGGCGCGGCACTCGATGGGCATCTACTACCCTTGCGACCGCAACGGGGACGATCCCGTATGTCCACGTCGTCCGTAATGATCTTCCGGTGAGTTCAGGCTTGACTGGCTGGGTCCCTGGCGTGCATGCCGGTGGCCCAAAGTTTTGCCATTGAACACGAAACATCCTGTACGGCAATCATTTCGACGCTAGCGCCCGCCGCCCGGCCTGCCATTCGCCCTGTGTCAGACCTTCGGCCGGCCGTCCGCCAGCGGCTCGGGTCAACCGCGTCGACCCCTTCGCGCGCTGTTCGTTTTGGCATCGGAATGTTGCCACTGGGATCTGCCAGCTCTGTGTCTTTGGTTGCGCACCATGGCTACTCGACTTTGTCGAGGCGGAAGGGCATCACAATCACCAGGGCCTTGAACCGCCCACAAGCGCCGAGCGCGCCAACCGTCTTGTCACGGCCTTCAAGATAGGGCGACCCGATCTTGGTCACCCCGTGTTCGTCGGAGGGCGAAAAGGAGAACGTCTGGTGTCCGGTGAAGGCAGTTCCGTCAGGGCACACCTGCCAATTCGGCACGTCCCGATCGACCGACCACACATTGCCCATACGCATGTGTAGCGGGGCTTTCCATCCCTGATCACTCGACACCTCACCGGTGCACTCGACGTCACTTGTGCACGTTGACGAGATGGTCCATCTGCTCGTCACCGACTCCTCCGCGTGAAATGAATAGTCGCTGGTAGCGAACTGACCGTCCGACGCCGCGGTGAAAACTCCGTTGATCGCAACGCGGTCAAACGAGGCGTACGCCGATGGTGATGCGCACGTCATACCAGCCAAAGCCGTGACCATCACCGCTGCACTGGTCCATCTGCCAGTCGCGTTCGTACGCATCGAGCCCCCTTCAACCATCGAGTCTTCGCCCCCGACGATCTGCGATCCGCGTCACGATCAGCCAGCCTCGTCGTGCGCCGCACCTATCAAGAATCGCAGACATGCGACCGCTGAATCCTTGATCCCCAGTGCTTGAATCGCTGAACCGAGGGCCCATTCACCCACGCAGTGTTGCGTGCTCTGATTCCGACACCCACGTTCGAGAGGTGTTGCCACAGGCGATAGAACGACTCGCCCTCATAAATCGGAAAGTAGTTATCACCGGCGTAGTCCGTCGTCTGGGTCAACGACTGTGCCCGTGGCGCTAGGAAGTCGGTCGCCTGATCGATGTTGGCTGCGACGGCGTCCGCCTGAGCCTGGATCAGTCCGACGGTCCAATCGTTGTTGGCCTGCAAGAGGTTGTAGTCGAAGTTATCGATTCGACGGGACAGCTCCTTGTAATTGACCTTGTACCACTGACACATTTCTCCCATCGCGGTGATATCCGCGTCGGTCACGCTTTTGCGGGTGGAGTCGTACGGATAGGGGAATTTCGGCGTCCAGCTGTTCGGCTGCGCATTGACTTCCGGGAGGGGTGGAACCGGAGGATCCGACGGGTCGGCGCGGGACTGCCCATTCGCCAACGCCAAGCTAACCAACACCAGCGAAATCACCAACAGCGCAATGCGCGTGATGCGAACAGCGATACTACGGTCGACTGCACCGCTAGTCATGTTGCGCATCCGTCAACTCCCATGAGTCGGGGCATCCGAGCACGGCCATGCGCTTGCCTCGGGTCCGAGGCGCGTGCCGTTGGCCATGCCGGCTGCGGCAGATTTTGTCTCACGAAACCCTTCGCAATCGGCCCTCATGACTTTGTTGCATACCGAGTCCCCTCTCTGGAGACCCATGCCCCCGGCGAACGGCTACCACCCATAGTCGTGGTGACTCAATACTATATTGTTATATACAAATATCTAGAGTCAGAGTCGAACTCCGCTGCTTCGAAGCCATCGGCATCATCGCGCATTCTTGTATAGTCACACACTATATGGACAAAAACTACCCCGAACCTCAGAGCTGTCTGGAAGACGGTGGTGGATACGATCATGACCCGATTCGATGGGCGTCGTCGGCGCAGCTGCTGCAGCGAGCGCGACGAAGATCAGGATCCTATGACGGCTCTCGTCGGTGCCGAGGTGTTGACTGCTTGCAATTCTCCACGGCCCGCATCGAGCCGAGTCGGCGCGACCACATCGAGGGATTTGCCGCCGAAAGCCGAGCGAACATGATTGACCGATAGCACAGAACACGATGCCCATTCGCTTTGGTGGGCGAAAACCGAGATGGACATCGAATAGGACGGGAGTGCGGGGATGGGTCTACAGGACCAGTTGATCTTTGCCAACTCGCTGGCACGCGTTGGGGTTAAGGTCGCGAGAGAGAAACTTAGACCCGCCAGCTCAGGTGGGGACTCTGTACCGCTGAAGGTTGAGGGGCTAACCGAGGAATGGCTGACCGAGGCCTTGTGTCGAGATCACCCTGCCGCGCAGGTGACAGGGTTCGAGTTGCTCGCCGGATCGGAGGGCACGACCACTCGCCGCTCACTACGCATCGAATACAACGAGGCAGGTGTTGACGCGGCTCTTCCTACGGCTGTCTTCTCAAAGTCCGCTCCCAGATTCCTTTCTCGGGTGCTGGTTGGGATAACCGGCATCGGCGCCGGAGAAGCGTTGTTCTACGAGACGATTCGACGTCATCTCGAAATTGGTGCTCCCGCCGGCTACTTCGGTCGTTGGGACGAACTCGCATGGCGCTATCTGGTGCTGACTGAGGATGTGTCCGTGACGCGGGGAGCAACTTTTCCTCGCGAGGGGATTCAGGTTGACCGAAGTGGTGCCGAGTGCATGATTCGCGAGATGGCGCATTATCACGGAGCCTTTTGGGAGGATCCACGATTGGACGAGTGGACCGTACTTGCCGATCCATACGTATGGCAACTAGCGCTCAATCGAAGAGCTGGCTGTGACCTGGGGGCGATCGCAGCATTTCGATGGCTGACCGCCGAGATTCCACACCAATTGCGCTCGCGCAAATCTGAGATTCGCGGGGCTCTGATGCGATCGCTGGCTGTCAATGTCCGGGGACCGAAGACTCTGCTACATCAAGACACCCATCCCCGAAATTGGTTCAAGGTGCCCGATGGGTCGGTATACCTGTACGACTGGCAAGCGATAGCGAAGGGTAACTGGGCGTTGGACGTCAGTTACGCGCTCAGTTCTGTTCTCGACACCGCCGATCGCCGCTCGTGGGAACGAGAACTACTGGAACTTTATCTGGACGAATTGGGCTCTGCCGGGGGGAATCCGCCGAGTTTTGCCGAGGCATGGCTTGCCTACCGACAACAAATGATCCATGGGTTTGTGTTCTGGGCATACACTTCGGCCGTAAACCGTGTAAGGGAAGTGCATCCCGAGGATGTCACTCGAACGATTGTCGCCCGTACGGCCCAGGCGATGGTGGACCTCGAGACCCTGGACGCAATCGACTAAAGCCAGCGACGGCGCCCGGTCAAGAATCTCTAGATCTGCAGCGGCGGAAGCACACCGCGCGGAACCGCGACCTGGAGTACCCCGACTTTGTCCGAAGCAAGCTGCCCCTGGTCGAAGAAGAAGGTCACGTTGTCATCGGTGACCGCGAAATTCTGATAGAGATTTGGATCCTTGCCAACCTCGGGCTTCAATGTGAAATGCCAAGCAAGTAGCTGCTTTTCGAGGTCGGCTTTCACCATGGGATAGATCGAATCGATCGGGTTGCCGCCGGGAGCGAACAGATTGTCGAATGTGACACTCCGGCTCTGATCGTGGTCATAAGTGAAGGACTTGACCTTCACACGTACCGGAAGACCTTCGATGTCCCGGAAGACTTGCAGTACCAACGACTCGGTTCCGTGCCGCGGCCGCCCATATTCGCTGACGATCCTTTGCGGCTGGCCCGAGCTGAACGACTGGGAACTGACATAGACCTCGTAGGGAAGAAACGGGGCATTCGGTGCCGACGCCCTGCTGACGAGGTCGTCGCGCACTCCGCTGAGATAAGCCGCAACGGCAGCACCATCGGGATATTCGGTCCCGAAGCGCATGTCGAGTGTGTAGGTCGGAGTGGTTGTCAACACGTGGCACACCGTGCCGGACTGCAGGTCCCCCTTGAGATCGGTGCACGCAGACTCCGCGGTAGCGACAGCCGCGTCGACCAACCCAGCCGACAGCAACGCCGCAACCAATGCCGCCATTCTCTTCGCTCTGGCTCTCACGCTCACGCCATGACCCCGACCGCGTAACCGATCCTTCGTAGCAGCAGAGGGCGCGACCACAACCGAGCTTTCTCGCAAGCCAGTCTTTTTCCTTGGGGTGCAGGACGCACGGTGGCGAGCACGTTCAGTCAATCGCTGGACAGGACGACCGACGTCACCACGAAACTCCGTGGAATCGTTGAAGGCCAACCTTCTTCACCTCCGTCGCCCATGATGCTCAGCCCGTATTTCGTGTAGGTGCAATTCTCGAACACTTGGTATGCTCTCCCCTGCACGATCGTTGCCTGAATTGCCTTGGATTGGTCATCTCCGGGACCACCGGTCCGATAGTCGCCGTATCCGGTGACCAATCGAGAATGCACGGGCGTGAACCCCCTCGCCTGCAGGGCACTCGCAACGGTCTTGTCTTCCATCGGCAGGAAGCGCCCCTTGTGCTTTATCCAATTGACCATCTGATTCACGGCGTCGTTACTGACCGAGGCCAGGAGGTCATCTAGGCGTAGCGGCGGACAGCCTGCCGCCGCGCGGGCCGTGTCGAATTGCGACTTCAGCTCGGAATACGCGTCTCCCGCAGCTGCGGTCGGTGCGCTGAGCGTCATGGCGGCTACCCCCGCACAAACAAAGGCAAGTGACGACACAACTCGCCCCGGGCGCCCCCGCTGTCTGAATTCGGTCATCAGCACAGTCTGTCCACCACGTTATTTCTGACCGACGACGGGGCCCGGCCCCCCAACGTCGCTGATGTTCCAGTCGTGGCTGGGATCTATCGTCACGGTGTACGTGGCCGTGGAGTGCAATCCATCGCGAGACTGTTTGGTCTTGGTGTCCACCCCGATGAAGGCATCGACAACGTACACGTTGTTGTCGTGGGATCGGACCTTTGCCGCTATCGGAGTCGCGGTGGACTTCCACTCAAGGGGCACGAGGATTTGTTCCATCGAGCCGGCGGCATTGTTGAGCTTGTCTTTGAGTTCCGGCGACGTACCCTTGACCAGTTCGGCCTTCCATGCGTCCAGTTTCTGGAAGTCGATGGCCGCAGCGTGCACAGAATAGTCGAGAGCGATCTTTTCGGCGCGACGGTCGTTCGCGGCTTGCGCGGCTTCCTTGCCGAGATCTCCCTTGGCGCCCAGGTAGAGCCAGAGCACGATTCCGAACGATGTCGCCCAGCCGACGACGAGCAGCACGAGCACGAGCGAACGGACCGAAATCGATAACGTCCGCCCCTTCGATGTGTCTTTGGCTTTCGGGGCTTCACTCTTCGTATCGGCGGCGGCCTCGGGTGTTTCCTCAACAGCGTCGGCCGCTTTTGGGTCCTCGGCGCCGTCGTCGGGCTCGGCCACTCGACCGTTCACTGTCTTCTCGTTCTCCGTCGTCTTAAGCATGACGATATACCTATCCCTTCGGAACTTGTACGTGCAGATCGATGACTCCGTCCGCAGGCACTGTCGCGAGGAGACGCGACATGAGCTGGTTGCCATCGAGATTGGTGAGGGCGTCCGCGATGAGATTCATGTTTTCCGACGTCGCTTCACCGAGGACTCTCAGGTCGGGGCCCCGATCATCGAGGAATTTCTGTATGCGATCCAACAGGCCGCCGAACTGCAGGAAATCCATCGGGAGGAGCGAGTATCCGAAGAGCCAGACGTCGTCCATCGGCGGCCCACCAAGCGATGGGCCAAGCGCTCTCAGAGGATCAATCGTGGCAGCCAGCGCAGGCCCGACGAAGCCAGCGTTCCGGAGCAGCACCTGCGCGTTGTCGACGACCTCGCGTCCCTGGCCATGAAAGTCCAGAGTGATGTTGCGCAGCAGCAAGTTTGTGCGCGACCAGTTCGGCAGCACCGACTTCGGATCCGCGAGCGCGGTGTCCGCCTGGCCGACGATGCGGCTCAGCTGATCGGGGTCGAGCTGATTGAGCACCCGTGTCACGCTGGCCGCCAGCTCCGATATCGACGGCGGTTGCTTCAGCGATTCGGAGGCAATGCGTTGCCCGTTTTGATAACTCGGACCGCCGGAGCTCCTCGGCTCGACCTCGATATATGCCTCGCCAAGGGCCGACAGGTTGTCGAAGCGGATGTCGCTGTCGACGGGAACCTTGTACTGCCCGTCCACGTAGAAATTGATCGTGGCCGCCTTCGTCGACGCCTCGATCCCCGTCACGTGTCCGATCGGGACGCCTCGAAACAACACGTTCGAACCGACCACCAGGTTGCTGATGTCCGGCGCCACGATTGACAGCTCCGTGCGATTTTTTGGCTTTCCCGGGCGTACTCCGAGAGACAGGCAGTACACGATGAAGACTGCGATCATGGCGATGAAGACGATGACCGACGTCAGCGCAGCAACGGATTTGGAGTTCATCCTTTCGCACCGATCATGCCAAGGACCTGGTCGACGTTTCCGATGAGTTCGTTTCCGCCGGGCCCCACGATCGACACGATATTGATCGCAGGATATTTCTGTTCTGGCAACAACTGATCAGTTACCAGGTGCTCCCATCGGTGCACTTCGGATTCGAAAGCCCACTTCGAGTGCTGAACGGTCTGGAAGGCGTTCGCCAGCGAGGACAGAAACGGGTCCAGCCAGTAACCGTTCCAGTAGATGCTGCCGATCGTGGGAAGAAGAGGCGCGAAGAAATGCGACCACGAGAACGAGTGATGAAATGCCGTCAGGCCCGCTGACGAGAACCAATACTTAAAGTCGGCGGCGTGGTTCGCCATCACCTGCCCGCTCTGCGCGAGCCCATCGAGCCATCTGTCCACGACGTCGATGTTGTTGGCCAAGTCGGATAGATCGGTCGCGACCCGCGCCGATATCGCCCTCACCTCAGGGCGCGGTGGAGTGACGCGGTTGATTCCGATGATCGAATTCTGAGCGCGTTGGATCGATCCGCTTCCAATGAAGTTCGCCAGGTTTGCCATGGTGTCTTCAATTTGCGGCGGAGAAGTGGTCTGCGCCAACGGAATTCTTCCACCGTTGCCGATGATCGTGGACGAGCGAGGTTCGTTGGCTGGCAACTCAAGTGCCACGTAGGTGTCCCCCAGCACCGTCGCCTGCTGGATGACCGCATGGATGTTCGACGGAATCGACACCGCACCATCGACCCGCACGGTCACGTCGACTCCGCGCGTGCTCAGGGAAATGTCCTTTAGCACCCCTACTCTCCTACCGTCCATCAGCACCTTCGCGCGGTCCGGTAGGTTGAGGACGTTGGCGAACTCGACGACAACGTCATACCCGTCTCGGTAGCTGCTCCCCGGCAACGGAATGGCATTGACGCTGAACGCATTCATTGCTGAACACCCCGACAACATCGACGCGCAAACGGCCGCCAGCAACGCGACCAGGATCCGGCTCCTCATCGGTGCTGAGCCTCCATCAAGACGTACTGCAGGAGTGCGACATCCACGGCATACGGCTGGCCATTCACATCCGCGCAGCTTCCCGGCACCGATGAATTCATGTAGCCGCACAACGCCAGTCCATTCGGAGTCGCCACCCGGAACAACGGTGGCCGCCAGCGGATCATGTTTAGGTCGTTGTTGTTGGCCCACGCGCTGATCGTGTTGATGAATCTCGGAACGGGATTGAGGATGTTGGCAATGCCCTTGTAGTGCGGTGAGAGATGGCGCATCGCATCGGACACTGTGTCTAGCAACAACGTAATGTTGTCGCCAAGGTTCTGCTCGATATCGGCAACCATCCTGACTAGTGGGTCGATGACCTCGGACAACCCACTGATGCCGCCGAGCGAGTTCACCACGTCCGGCACCACCAAAGGCGTATTGTTGATGACTTCCTTCAGCGGGGGCCGGTTGTCCTTCAGCATGGTCGTCAGCTTGGCGACGTTCCTGACCACCGCGGCGAGATCACCAAGGGGCTGCTCGGGGTTGTCCAGCAGCGCTGAGGAGGTCGTCAACAGGTGTCTCGCCGCTTCTCCGTTGCCGTTCACGGCCGCATCGACACCATGCAGAGCATCCTGAATATTTTGCGAGCCACTGGGATTGATTCCGTTGACGAAGTTCGTCGCCGAGCCAATGACCTGCGAAATGCTCATCGGCGTGAACGAGTGGTCGCGCGCGATGCACGCGTTCGATGACAGTTTCGCTCCGGATTTGTAGTTGCCTACTAGCTCCAGGGACCGATCCGCGAGGATGGAGATGGACCGGGTAACCGCCTTGACCTGCCTCGGTAGCGGACGGTCTGATTCGACGGCGAAGTGAACCTCCACGTCGCGGTCGCGCGGAACGATCGACTCAACTGTTCCGATCCGGTACCCCATCTGGGTCACCGCGTTACCCGGGTACAAGCCGATGCTGTCGGCCATGATCGCGCAATACTTCGCCGCTTTCGGCGCGGACTGGACCCCGCAGGCGGTTCCGCTGATCGCGATGATGAAGGCGCACGCCGTTCCCGCCAGGACGGTGCCGGCTCGGAAATTGAGGGGGGGTCTCAACACGGGCTCCCGTGGATAGGAATGCAGATGTCGGTGGCCAACAATTCAGGTCGGGTGAATTGGTTCTGCTTATCCAGGGCGACCTCCATCCGGTTGTGGATGCGGTTGAGGACCCGGACCACAAGGCCAGTGCGACCGGCGATCGTTCGCGACTCGGTCAGCAGATGATTGACCCGGTCCAGGAAGTCGGTGCGGTGCGAGAAGTAGAAGTTTGTAACGGGCATCAGCGCGGCTCCGATCGTCCCGATCCCGTCCATACTCGCGGCGAATTCCTTGCCGTACAGCGTGAGAATCTGCTCGAGAATTGCCACCTTCTTGATGTAATACGTGAGCTGGCCATCGTATTGCGCCATCTTGTCCAAGTATTCGTCGGAGATGTCCAAGATCTTGGTGAGATCGCCACGCTGACGGTCCAAAGAGTCAACCACGGCGTTACCGGCGTGGAGCAACGCCGACAGGGACTGGGTGTTGGTGCCGGTCAACCCTTGCTGCACTTGGTCGAGCGTCTCGCGGATGGGTCGACTGTCCACTCGGTCGGTGATCTTGGTGGAGTCCACAAGCGTCTGCATCAAGCTGTAGGGCATCGTAACTCGGTCCTTGGGTATCGCCCGGTTTCCCAACGGCGTCCGTCCCGCGGGAATCACGGTGACGTAGTAGCCGCCCACGATGGTGAGCATCCGAACCTGAACTTGAGATCGGTCGCCGATGAAGGCGTCGCGCCTCACACTGGCGCGCACCCGCACCTGATCGGGCTCGATCGACAGGTCTTTGACTTCGCCCACGATGATGCCGGCGATGCGGACCGTGTCGCCGGGTCGAAGTGTTGCGGCATCGTCGGTGTAAAAGGAGATCAGCTTCTGATCGGGCGGGTTGATATAGAGGATCGAAACCACCAGAGCGATGACCAGCGCCGCAACCAGCGTCGAGATTCCCCAGAACCATTGGTTTCCGAAAATTTTCACTTTTTGCATAACACCACTCGCTGACCGTTGAGAAGGACATCCACGGTTTCGGGCAGTTGAGCCCGTCCCTTTGAGCACGGCACCGGGGTGCCCTCATCCGGCGGCTCAGGAATGTTCTCCCAGAACACCGGGGTTTTCTTGAAGATGTCGAGGAAGTCGTACGAGTTGGTAATGGCGGTGTCGAACGCACGGTTGATATTGATGCCCGGCCGGATACCTGCGGCCGCAAGCAGACGCAGCACAGTGTGGGTGAAGTCGGTGCCGGCGACCTGGGCCTTTCGGAACTCGTCAGTCATCGACACAGCTTGGTCGAGGGGCAGCTGGATCTCATCGAAGATCTTGAACAAGTAGTCCGACCGGGCATGGACCCCATCTGACAGGGTCGCCAAATTTTGAACCAGGGTCTGGACAACCTGCTGGCGATTCGCCACGTATCCAGTGAGGGTGCGGATGCTGTCCAGCATCGGACCCAGCCCGCGTTCATCGCCTTGCAGGAATAGGTTGGCGTTCTCGGTGAAGGTATTGATCTCGTCTGGGCTCAGCGTTGCGAGAACCGGCTGGAGCCCGTTGAACAAGACCGTGATGTCAAACGATGGATGCGTCATCGACGTCGACACGTTCTTCATGCTGCCCGCAACGTTTCGCGTCTCGCCTGGGTGCTCCACGTCAACGTAGCGCAGGCCCGTGAGCGCCTGAAATTTCACTGCGAGTCGGCTCTCGGGAACGAGGGTGTAGCGGTTGTCCATGGTGAAGGCGACTTGAGCGACACTGCTGCCGTCCTCGGTGTGCTTCAGGTCGATCGAATTGACCTTGCCGACGCGCACGCCGCGCACCCGCACGTCCGCGCCGTCGCTCAGACCCGACACGTCGGTGAACTCGGCGGTGAATTTTGATGTGCCTGCAGCTGTGTCGACGGGCTGTCTGACCGCGTTCGTGATCACGACCACCAGGACAGTGCTGAAGGTAGCGGCGATAAGGAAGCGCCACAGGGCTGCGCGCGGCTTGATCATGGTGCCCCAACCCCGTACCCGAGCGCGCTTTCCACACCCGGGACCCTGTCGAGGACTATCCGTACCGGCAGCGCATGCAAATCGCCCGAACTGGCGTACATACGCTCGAACCGAGTCCTCAGCTCTGTGATCGTTGCACCGAACACATCGGGATCAAAGATCTTAGGTGCTGTGTCGGTAAGACCTCTGAGGCTCTCGATGAGCGGAAAGAGATCATTGACATGCGAGTACTCAAGCGCGCCGACCTTGGCGAACAGATCGCTCTTTGCCTTGTCCATTATGACGTCCCAGACTCTGACGTTGTAGTTGTCGTTGTCCATGTTGGCGAACCATTTTTGCTGGTTCGTCTCGTACTGCTTGCGGTGCGCTTCATCCATTGCCGGCCAGAATTTCATCTTGCTTCGCAGCAGTTCGGCGTTCTCCGGCTTGCTCTTATCGCCGAAGTAGTTGTGGATGAAGTCATTTCCGACCCCAATGAGTGCGTCGGCCGTGCCGGGGAACGCGACGCTGATGCCCGTCGCGTTTCTCAGCAGCCGCTCGGTGCTCACCGTTTGGACGTCCGTAACCGTGGTCGACACGATCAGCGCCGTCTCGATCAGTGGCCGGAAGGCGTCGACGTACTGAGTTCCCCGATTCATCACACTAATCAGCCGGTCATCGAGCACGCCGTGAGTGATTTCCCCCAGCCGGTACAGCAGTGCCTGCAGACTGTAATTCCCCTGCGGCGCAATCGTTAATTGCATGCCGTTACGGAGGCGTTGACCCCCCTGCCCCGGCTGGACATTGATTCCAGTGACGCCGAAGTAGTTCGACGGCCGGTAGTCAATCTGTAGGGAGTCGGTGAGGTCCCGGACCGAGTTCGCCTGCAACTTCAGGTCGAACTGAACGCCTCCGCCCGCGAGGCTCGACACGGACGAGACCTCACCGATCTTCACGCCGTGCATGATCACCGGCGTCTCCGGTTCGACACCCTGACCCGAGTACGGAACACGCAAGCGCACCGACACCACATTCGTTGCGGGCGGTGCGAACTGCTTGACCGCGAGGTAGATGACGAGGATCACCACAAGCGACAGAAGCAAGATCGTGCCGAGCCTGGTAAGGAGCGTCGCCTCGGATTCTTCCGATCTTTCCAGCAGGGTCATCGTTCAGCCTTTGAACAAGAAGGTGGGCTTGAGGCCCCACATGACGACGGTTAGGGCCAGGTCCAGAGTCATGACTGCGACCAGACTGGCTCGGACAGCTCTCCCCGAAGCCTGTCCGACGCCAACCGGGCCGCCTGAGGCGAAATATCCGTAGTAGCAATGGATGACGATCACCGCGGCGGCGAAAATCGTGGCTTTCGCAGTCGAGTAAACGAGGTCGCCAACCGACAGGAATTGAATGAAGTAGTGGTTGTAGGTCCCCTCCGGGGAGTCATAGGCGCCGCTGATCATCAGTGTGGAGATATAGAAGCTTAGGAGCAGGGTGATGACATAACCGGGCACGATGCACAGCAGGCCACCAATAACACGCGTGCCGACGACGAAGGGGACTGGGCGAAGTCCCATGACCTGTATCGCGTCGATCTCTTCGGCGATCCGCATCGACCCGATTTCGGCGGTGATTCTGCAACCGCACTGTGCAGCGAACGCCACGCCGGCAACCAAAGGGACCATCTCTCGGACGTTCACTAAACCGCCAATGATTCCAGAGAGCGCACCGAAGCCCATGATGTTGAGCGTTGCCCAGGCCTCGATCGCGACCATCGTCCCGATGGCGATACCCAAGACCAGCAATACGCTGATCACACCACCGTCAACCAGCAACGATCCTCGGCCCCAAGCCAAGTCGACCATCCGCGCCATCACCTCTCGGCGGTGCTTGCGCACGGTCACCGGCAGGAGCCATATGACCTGAGCGATGAACAGCACCCATTGGCCAACGGACTTCGCCTGGCGGACATACAAATTCGAAGCTCGCCGCCACACCGCGTGATAGGCGGAAGGCGCTGCCACTGATTGAGTCACCCTTGCACTTCCTCGGTCACGCGACTCGCATCGGGAAGAACATGGTCTGAATCTGGGTGATCGCCAAGTTGGCGAAGAAGATGCCGACGACGTTGACCACCACGGCTGCATTGACGGCGTCGGCGACTCCTCGTGGGCCACCCTTCGCTTCGATTCCTCTGAGCGAGGAGACGATGCCGACGATCGCCGCAAACACGACCGCTTTGATGAACGCAAACCAGACATCCGGCATCTTGGCGAAGGCACCGAACGAAAGCCAATACGTTCCTGGCGCGACGTCACTCACATAGAGAGACAAGAAGAATGACGCGACAACCGCCGAGGCGATGATGATCGCGCACAGCACCGGCGCCAGGATGACGAGTGCAAGGACCCGCGGGACGACGAGACGGCGAACGGGAGATATCCCCAATACGCGCATCGCGTCAAGTTCTTCGCGAATCGCTCGCGCGCCCAAGTCGGACGCGATAGCCGATGCGGCGGCGCCGCCCATCAGCAGCCCGGCGGTGATGGGTGCCCCTTGCCGGACGATTCCCACGCCGGCGGCCGCGCCGACAAGTGAGTTGGCTCCCACCTGGTTGATGAGTCCGGAGATCTGGACGGCCACCATCGCCCCGAACGGAACGGCCATCAAAATAGCCGGAATGGCCGTCACCTTATAGAGCATCCATGCTTGCGTGATCAGCTCCCCACCGGGCAGCTTCCCGGTCAAGGTATCCGTTACCGAGTAGCGGGCGACCTCGAGGCTCAGTTGGGCGGCACGTCCAACACTGCCGATGGCTTTCAGGGGTCTCCTGGCGAGCCCGGCGAGCGGTTCGGGAAGTCTGACGACCCTATTCCCCTTGGAACTAAGCGGTTTCGGCAGGATGACAGCCTGGCCACCGTTTGCGGGATCCTCTGACGTCGGCGGGTAGTCGAGTTCTGCATGTGTGGGGGCCACTATGCCGCCCTCCCTCGTGCCGCGATAGAACCGGTCGGCACGCATGGGGCAAACTTTGCGGTGCCGGTTATGGCCATGAGGTGCCCTCCGTTGGTACCCGATGTCGGATGGTCGTAGTTGCTGGTCGAACAGCAAAAAGGTGGTTATCGCAGAAACGCCTGCGACGTCTCGTCCCAGGTCGGCCACTTTGAGGTCAGCGTGAAAATCGAATCCTTTTAGATAAATTGAGCACTGGCTACTCACCGGGCGTTCCACCTGGCGACATGTCCCCTCCCCTGCAACCTCACGTCCACATCGTGTCGCGCAACCACCCAACGGCTGCGCAGCTTCGCTACGGCACCCGGTGCCGATGTCCAGACCACATCACAGGTCCCCGAGCGCCACTCATTTGCGAGGATCTACCAACTGTTGATTGAGCTTGCGGCTGTGTCCTGCAAGCGTGCATCGCTGGCAGGCGAACAAATCCGATGCCGACCGGCAGTTGATCCCCTGTCGGGCTGAGTGTAGAGTGTGTCACTTCCAAGGGCCTTCTGTCATGTACGTCACAGTATGGAAGCATACAATATTTGCGATTGCAAGGGGCTTAGACCTGGGATCGCTTCGCGGCTTAGTTGAGCCTTTGAAACGTTGCTCAACCAAGCACTACCGAGTTCTAGCCAGCTCCGCGCCCGCTGTGAGAGGTTAACCAACCCGCGCGTTGATTGTGAGTGTTTTGGCTGTCGCGATACAGCTCACGGGGTGAGGCGGCTTGGCTGGCGTGGTCGCCGCCGTCGCCCGCTCGCTGCTCCGAAGAATCGATCGTCCTCGACGGCGGTCACCGGAAGGTCACCTACACGCCACGGCGCAAAGGAGCTCGCAAGACCGACCTCGCTCACCCCTGGCTAAGTCGGAATGTGGACTGTCGGAGTGACGCTGTGGCGGGCTGGCCCCAACGCGTGAGCGAGTTGACGCCGCACAATCCGAATTGTTCTTGCCCGCGGGGCGTTTTGGGCACGCACCACAACGGGGCGCTGCCGGGTGGAGGCGCCCGCCGCAGCTGTCGGGGCAATCATTGCTGGCACGGATCGCCAACCGGGTGGGTCAACCCCCTCTGTCCCGGCCAAAAAGATGGTTCTTCCTGATGATGTCGCTAGATGCCTAAGAACATCTAGAACCCCCGGACAGCACTGCTCCCGTAATTTGTGGTTATTCAGGAGGATTGCTACGTGTGAGAACACGTCGAGGGTGCTACGGTGCTGCGGTGGCTGCCATACCGTCCCGAAATGCCGCTGCCGCCGTTGTGCTCGTCTCGGCCGGGTTGCTGATGACGGCGCCGCAGTCGCATGCAGAACCCAGCACCGACCCCAGCACCGAGTTCCTCGCCATGTTGGCTAAGCAAGGTTTTGACATTGGTACGTCGGGCTCCGATACGGAACTCACGCTGAGCGCTGGAGAACGGGTTTGCCACTTTCTCCACTATGACTACTCGCCCGAAGACGCAGCCATGAATCTTCGGTTCAGGTTCCCGAATGCCACTCCGGAACAAATCTCCGGGTTCGTTCAGGCCGCGCAGGCAACACTGTGTGGTCCCGCCTACGCGCCGGTCGAACAGGAACCGTGACGTCTGCGCTCGCCGTGAGCGCGCCACCTCCCCGGCTGCGACCAAGCTGATGACCGGGTAGCTGATATGTTCAGTCCCCGACCTCCATCGGCAGCACCGATCCGGTCAGCGCGAACATCGACCGCAGGCAGCCCAGCGGTCGACCGGGTCAGCCCACCGCGGTGAGGCCGCGACCGCAACGATCTGCTCGCCGAGACGATCCCCTGGCCGCAATGGCAGTCAAGACGGCCTATTCGATGCTTGCCCACCCGAATACACTCGGCCTTGGCGCAGCAGCAGTTTGAACAGTCGATGCGCGTCAGATCCGCCAGGAGTCCTCACGACCCCGTAGGAAATCCGGGCTGCCCCCAACTCGCGCTCGGGGCGCGCAGGGAAAGTGACCGCGGTGATTTCACCCGGGTCGCAGCAACCGCGTCAGATGCGCGGCGTTGCGCGCATCGGTCTCGTTCCCAACGACGAACGCAACCCTTGAAGCGACCATGGGTCGCAGGGGACCGGTGCGCGGCCGGTAACTGCGGCGCCCCGCGCCGCACATCGACCGTCGGTCGTGCTAGTTAGTATTCCTGAATACAGTCTAATAGCGGTCTGGTGCGCTCTTGCATTCGCGTCAACGCCGGCGAGAGCGAATTCGGCGCTGACAACATTGCTGCGTTGGCACCGGTGTTGCGGCGAATCGACGCCCTCATCCTTCCAATGAGCGACGGGGCCGCGTTGGTGCGCACAGTGGACGAGATGCTCGGCCATCGTGTCCTTCGCGGCGGCCGAATCAGACGGGTTGGCTCTCTTACCGCTTATCGAATCGGCACAGGGTATCGCCCGGCACGAGGAGATCGCGGGTTCGTCGGATCGTATCCGCGGACGCGGGCCTCACCCGCACCTTGGATGGCCCCTACGTCGACCTCGAGGACCACACCGGACTGCGACTGACGGCACGCCAGGCTCGACGTTTCGGCTCCGGTGGAATGCAGGTCATCCACCCAGCCAACTGGCGGCGGTGGCCGCCGGGCTGCCACCCACCGATGGATATCGCATGGGCACGCAACGTAGTCGGCGCTTTTCAAGCGGCCGAGACATCGGGCATTTCGTCGATCCGGCCGATGATGGAGTCTTCGTGGACCATCCGGTAGCCCAGAGGGCCGGGGCGCTCCTTCACGCGGCGTCGTCGGAGCCCGCCAGCTGACCCGCGCCGGACCGAGGCGCTTTGCGTCCGGAAAGCGCTATACCACTGTGTACAGACCCCGACCTCGGGTTGAATACCGCTATGCCAGCAGGTTCTTTCGACGACGCCAACGTGTTTTATCGCGCGATGCGCGCCGTGGCCGTCACCAAGGCGGGCCGCGTGGTCTTCCGGCCGACGGCACACCACCTGGATCAGATCGTCAGCAAGCTCACCGGCGGCAAGCGCAGCTTCGCCGGTATCGCGGCCGGTCTGCCGACGGTCATCCTGACCACCACTGGCGCGAAGTCCGGCAAGCCCCGCACCGTAGCGCTTTTAGGCATTCCGCATCCTGAGGGCGTAGCGGTCGTCGCGAGCAACTATGGCGCTGCTAAACACCCGAGCTGGTATCACAACCTCAAGGCCGACCCGGCGGCCAAGGTGACGATCGACGGGGATACCTGGGACGCTACCGCCCGCCTCGCCACACCCCGTGAGCGCGAAGAGATCTGGGCGAAAGGCATCGAAATCTTCCCCGGCCTCACCAAGGAGCAGACGTGGGCCGGCGACCGCCACATCGAGGCCTTTGTTCTCCAGCGACCCTGAAGAACGCGGGGCTGCCCACGCGCCTCGCAAACCGCAGGGGTGCGCGACGCCGTGGGTTGTTTCGCCATTAGATGTCTGGTGCGTCGGCTTGGCTGCTCGGATGTTTGTGCCAGTCGCAGCCGGTCAGTTTGGCGGAAAGTTCCCACAGCCGGCCGGCCATCGCCGGGTCCCGAGCGTTCTTGCGGGGCTGGATCAGCTTAGGTTCGCCCCACTGGTTGAAGCGGGGCGCGAGGTAGGTTCCGCTGGGTAAGGCCGTCGTGACCGCCTGGATAGTGGCGCGCGCGGCGTTGGCCGGGCTCTGTCCGAGATGCCCGAGCAGGTGCTCACCCAGCCAGTGCAAGCCGCCGGTGCTGTCTCGGGTGATGTCGCTTGCCGCCATTCCCGGATCGGACGCGTAGGCGCGGACGCCGCGCCGGGCCAACTCGTTGATGAAGAGCATGTTGGCCAGCTTGGATTGCGCATAGGCAGCCCACATCGAGTACTTGCGGGTGCGCCAGTTCAGGTCCTCGAGATGGATGTGGCCCAAGACATAGAGGGCGCTGCTCACTGAGACCACCCGGTCGGTGATCTTGTCGCCGAGATGGCAGGTCAATGCGAAGTGGCCAAGGTGATTAGTTCCCATGTGCGCCTCGAAGCCATCGGCGGTGCGGGCGAGCGGCAGACCCAGCACGCCCGCGTTGTTCACCAAAACATCAACGCTTTCCACCGAGTCGGCGAAAGCACGCACACTTCTCAGGTCGGCCAAATCGAGATGGCGCACCTCAATGTCACCTGACATCTCGGCGGCGGCGCGTTCGCCCTTTGCGATGGTTCTACAGGCAATCACCACGCAGTGACCGGCGGTGGCCAGCGCGGCGGCGGTCGCTTTACCGACGCCGCTGTTGCCGCCGGTCACGATGATCCTCATGAGACCCACCTCTCGCGTCGCGCTCGACTATCCCACCTCGTCAGGTCAGCGGCGCGAGTGTTCGACTACTCGATTAGGCGGCTACCAAGGTTCGCACGGGGTGCCCATTGAACTTCCGCACACAACACCGCGATCAAGGCGAGATCTACCAGACTGCGATGTGGGCGTGAGCGTATTCGGCAGCCTCGTATTCGGCGGGCGGGACGGAGTCGAGCACGCCGCGCAGGCGGCGGTTTTGTATCAGTCGACCCATTCCATCGTCGCGTAGTCGACGTCATCGAGGGTCACTGGTGGCCCGAATCGGATCGGGCTGTCCGATCTGATCGCTTCGGTCTTGAACAGCCCGACCGTTCTCCGCGAGCGCGTTGTCGTAGGCATAGACGACGGTGCCGATCGATTCCGCAATCCCTTCCAGGACAAGGGTTTCTCCGAATGTGATGGACGTTTATCGCGAGCCTGCATCCTAGTGGTGGTGAATCAACCCAGCCTCGACCGTTCGGCGATGGTGGTCACGGCGCCACAACGCCATCTTCAACGTGGTGGTGGCTATCGCGGGGTCCTTGGTTCTGGCGACCTGCCAGCCCACGATCGCTCGGGAGAAGCGGTCAATCACCGCCCGCATCTGACGCAGAGTTGGCAGCGACGGCACCTCATTTTTGGCCCCATCGCCAAGTCCGAATCGGAACGACGAGTGCGTAGACAGCGCGAATAGGGACGCCGAACTGCACAGATACTTGGTGGCCAGGGGCGGGATCGAACCGCCGACCTTCCGCTTTTCAGGCGGACGCTCGTACCGACTGAGCTACCTGGCCGGAAGGCATGAAGTGCCTCGCCGAGTTGGCGACCCTGACGGGACTCGAACCCGCGACCTCCGCCGTGACAGGGCGGCGCGCTAACCAACTGCGCCACAGGGCCTTGCTGCTGCTCCGCGTCACCGCGTCGCGTACCCCCAACGGGATTCGAACCCGTGCTACCGCCGTGAAAGGGCGGCGTCCTAGGCCACTAGACGATGGGGGCCAGAACCGAATCACTCCGGGGTACTCGCAACGAGGTTTCGTTAGGAGCCACGTCAGCTTAGGTCACCGCGGGCCCAATCCTCAAACGAGCCCCGTTTGGGGCCCAAGTATCCTGAATCTCCGCGGCCCCTATAGCTCAGTTGGTAGAGCTACGGACTTTTAATCCGCAGGTCCTAGGTTCGAGTCCTAGTGGGGGCACCAAGGCGTCAGTGGCGCGGCGCTCATCATCCGAGCACCGCGCTGCTGTAGGTCACATCCGCGAAGGCCTGGGCGACCTCGTCGTCGGCATAGGCGAAGCCGTTGGCCACGTGCAATTCGGCGGCCGTCCGCGACGATGCCCGCCAGCCGCGCTGGCTCAGGTGATCGATGATGTGGCTGCGCTCGCCGTGATAGACCAGGTCGTTGAAGTCGACCTCCAACCCGAGCTCGCTCATCCGGTCGTGGTGCGCCCGCCACCGCGGGTGGGCGAAAATCGCGGTGTCGGGGACGAAGTCGAAGGCCAGGCGGCTGCCCGGAGCACTCAAGGCGGTGATGTTGTCGAACAGCGCGCCCTGGGCGGCCTCGGGCAGATACACCAAGAGGCCCTCGGCACTCCACACCGACGGCGCCTGCGGATCGAAGCCGGCGCCGAGCAGCGCTGCCTCCCAGTCGTCGCGCAGGTCGACGGCCACCGCCCGCCGCTCGGCGGTCGGCTCGGCGCCCAAGTCTTCGAGGGTCAGCGTCTTGAACTCGATCACCTCCGGCATGTCGACCTCGTAGACGACGGTGCCCGCCGGCCAGGGCAGCCGGTAGGCGCGCGTGTCCAGGCCCGACGCCAGAATCACGACTTGACCGATGCCAGTCCGCGTCGTTTCCAGGAAGAAGTCGTCGTAAACCCTTGTGCGATAGGCCATCCCCCGCGCCATTCGCTGGGGGTCGAATTCGGAAGCCCCGCCGGTCGGGATGTCGCCGTTCACCAGGCGGACGTACACGTCGATACCGACGGCGCGCACCAGCGGCGCCGCGTACGGGTCATCGATCAGCCTCGCGTCAGACGACAGGGCCCGCTGCGCCGCGACCATCGTCGCCGTCGCGCCCACGCTGGTCGCCAAATCCCAACGATCACGATCGGTGCGCGCCATGGTGCTCCCTCGTCCAACCGAATTAGATAGACAATCTAGTCAGCATGGCAAGGCCGATTCCACCCGCTGCACTACCCTGCGACCTGTGACCGACTTCGCCCGACGGACGATCGATCTGGCCCGCCGAAACGTCGTGGAGGGCGGCCGTCCGTTCGCCACCGTGATCGTCCAGGACGGCGAGGTGCTCGCCGAGAGCGCCAACAAAGTCGCGCAGACGAACGACCCGACCGCCCACGCCGAGATCCTGGCCATCCGCGAGGCGTGCATAAAGTTGGGCACCGAGCACTTGGTCGACAGCACGATCTACGTCATGGCGCATCCGTGCCCGATGTGCCTGGGGTCTCTGTACTACTGCTCACCCAAGGAAGTGGTCTTTCTGATCACCCGCGAGGCGTACGAGGAGTACTACCTCGACGACCGCAAGTACTTCGAGGTGTCCACCTTCTACGACGAATTCGCCAAGAGCTGGGATCAGCGACGCCTGCCCATGCGCTACCAGCCCCACGCGGCGGCGGTGGACGTCTACCGGTTCTGGAACCAGCGCAACGGCGGTCAGCGCAGGTCCACGGTGGTTCCCTCGCCCTGACCCGTCGAGGTTGGCAGCGGGGCCTATGTTGATTAATATTTGCGTATGCATGCAGATAGTAGTGCAGGCCGCTTGCCCGACGATCAGACCAGTCTGGTGGTCGAGATCTTCCGGATGCTGGCCGACGCCACCCGCGTGCAGGTGCTGTGGGCACTGACCGAGCGCGAGATGTCGGTCAACGAGCTCGCAGAACACGTGGGCAAGCCGGCGCCGTCGGTCTCCCAGCACCTGGCGAAGCTGCGGATGGCGCGGCTGGTCCGCACCCGCCGCGAGGGAACGACGATCTTCTACAGCCTCGAGAACGACCACGTCCGGCAGCTCGTCATGGACGCCGTCTTCAACGCCGAGCACGCCGGGCCCGGCGTGCCCGGTCATCACCGCGGGGACGGCGGCCTGAAGGCAGTCGGCGCAGCAGTGCAACCGCCGACTCGGCGGCCTAGCGGCACCAAAAAGTGATTACGCAACCAATCAAATAAGGAGAATTACCGATGGCCGAGCAGCACACCCACGACCAGCCTCACGCGCACGAACATGACCATGGCGGCGTGACCCACGCGCATGCGCACACCGCGCACGAGCATGACCACGTCCAGCACGAGCACCACCACAGCCACGCCGACGGCACCGAGCACAGCCATCAGCACGTGCACCAAGCCGGCGTTGAGGACGTTCACGGCCACACCCACGCATAACGCGGGCGGCTCGTTCAGGAGATCACTGGGCAGTAATGCTTCGGGTCGCCGCGCTCATCCACGGGCGGGAGGTTGCGTGCCGGCGTCTGGGGCAGCGGCGCGTCGGCAGGGATGCGCCCGGATGCGCGGTCGAGGCCGGCCCGGGCCCGCGGGTGCTTGCGATACCGAGGCGGCACAAACGCGAAGACCAGCCGCACGAGATTGCCGAAGCGACGGTGCAGCCACTCGTCGCGGCCGGACCACTGGAAGCCCAACCGTTCGCGAACGGCCGGGTGATAGAAGCCGACCGTGAGCCAGACGAAGAACGGCCGCGAGAGCCTCGTCAGGCCGCCCCACAGCCAATCCGGGAGCCAGGGAGCGATCGGCAGCTTGTCATAGATGGTCAGATCGAGCACCGCCCGAGTCGCGTAATTGTCCTCTAATACGTTGCGGCACATGTGATCCCAGTAGGCCTGGAACTCTTCCCAGGTCTTGGGCACCGGGCGCATGCTCATGCCGTACATCCGGTACCACTGAATGTGTTCGTCGAAGAGTTGGCGCTTGTCCGCCTCCGTTAGACCGCCGCCGAACCGTTCGGCCACCAGGATTGTGCCCATGAAGAACGTGGAGTGTGCCCAATAAAAGACGTCGGGATTCAGTGCGTGGTACCGACGTCCCTGGTCATCCACGCCCTTGATGTCGGTGTGGTAGTCGCGGACCTCGGCACCCGTCGTCGGAGCGCGGTCTCCGTCGAAGACCACCCCGCCGATCGGGTACAGCGACCGCATCACCCGCGGCAAGGGTTCGGTGAAGAACGTCGAGTGTTGCTCCACCGCGGCGCCCAACTGCGGGTGCATGTTCTGCATCGATCCCGCGAACGGGCCCTGCAGCATGCCGCGCCAATCACCGAAGTACCGCCACGTCAGCGAGTCGGGCCCGAGCGGGAGCGGTGGCGCCTCGTAACCCGGGGGCGATACCGGGCAGCCGGTGGCCACCGTGGACGGACCCGATTCGTCGCTGGTCAGCGGCCGGGGTCCGGACGTATGTTGGGTCACTATTGGATTCCTGTAGGTATCTGCAAAACTGACTACACGCGTTGTCAGTTCTAGCTTAGGAGCGATGTGCAGTCCGGTCAACGACGGGGCCGGTGGACCGGCGTCCCCCTGGGGGATCGCCTGACCCTCCGTCGCGACAACCTCATCGCCGCCGGCGTGCAATTGCTCGGCAGCGGCAGCCGGCCCGCGCTGACCGTGCGCGCGGTATGCCGCAAGGCCGCCCTGACCGAGCGGTACTTCTACGAAAGCTTCTCGGACCGCGACGAGTTCGTGCGCGCGGTCTACGACGACGTGTGTACGCGGGCGATGAACACGCTCACTTCGGCGAATACCCCGCGGGACGCAGTCGAAAAGTTTGTCGAGCTGATGGTCGACGATCCGGTCCGGGGGCGCGTGCTGTTGCTGGCGCCTGCGGTCGAACCGATCCTGACCCGGTCGGGCGCGGAGTGGATGCCCAACTTCATCGAACTGCTGCAGCGCAAGCTGTCGCGGATCGGCGACCCGGTGCTGGAGAAGATGATCGCCACCAGCCTGATCGGCGGCCTGTCGAGCCTATTCACCGCGTACCTCAACGGGCAGCTCGGCGCGACACGCAACCAATTCATCGACTACTGCGTCAACATGCTGTACATCACGGCCGCGCCGTACGTGCCCGCCCCCGACCTGGGCTAGCGCGATCGCCCGTTTATCGACTGCGCCCCTGCGGCAACCCTTACGACCGGAGCCCACCGCCCCAAATGTGGCATCTAACCGTTACGCGGCGCGCGGCAAGGCGCCTTGATGCTACTGGGATACACAGATATATTGACTGCTACCCGTCGACACAGATAACTGGAGGGCCTTCATGTCAGCCGAGCTGACAAACCTACAGCTGCTGCACGAGCTCGAACCGGTGGTCGAGAAGTGCCTCAACCGGCACGAGAGCATGCACAAGAACTGGAACCCGCACGACTACATCCCGTGGTCGGACGGAAAGAACTTCTACGCGCTGGGCGGGCGGGACTGGCACCCCGAGGAAAGCCAGCTCTCTGACCTCGCCCAGGTGGCGATGGTGCAGAACCTGATGACGGAAGACAACCTGCCGTCATACCACCGCGAGATCGCGATGAACTTCGGCCTCGACGGCGCCTGGGGCCAGTGGGTCAACCGTTGGACCGCCGAGGAAAACCGACACGGGATCGCGCTGCGCGACTATCTAGTAGTGACCCGTGCGGTGGATCCCGTCGAGCTGGAGAAACTGCGCATCGAGGTGGTGAACCGCGGTTTCAGCCCCGGCCAGAACCAGCAGGTCCGCGCCGACCTGTTCGCCGAGAGCCTGTTCGACTCCGTCATCTACGTGACCTTCCAGGAGCTGGCGACCCGCATTTCGCACCGCAATACCGGCAAGGCCTGCAACGAGACCATCGCCGACCAGTTGCTGGCGAAGATCTCCGCCGACGAGAACCTGCACATGATCTTCTACCGCGACGTCAGCGACGCCGGGTTCTCCGCCTCCCCCAACCAGGCGATGAAGTCGTTGCATAAGGTGCTGCGGAATTTCCAGATGCCCGGTTACCAGGTGCCCGAGTTCCGGCGCAAGGCCGTCTTCATCGCCGTCGGCGGGGTGTACGACCCCCGCATTCACCTCGACGACGTCGTCATGCCGGTCCTGAAGAAATGGCGCATCTTCGAGCGCGAGGACTTCACCGGTGAGGCGGCGGCGATGCGCGACGACCTCGCCCTGCTGATCAAGGAACTCGAGCAGGCCTGCGACAAGTTCGAGATCTCGAAGCAGCGCCAGCTCGAGCGTGAGGCCCGCACCGGCAAGAAGACCACCGCATTCGAGTTGCACCAAACCGCCGGCAAGCTGGCTATGAGCCGCCGGTAACCCAACGTTGCGCATCGGTCCCATCACGCTTGCCAGCCCGGTGGTGCTGGCCCCGATGGCGGGCGTGACCAACGTCGCATTCCGGACGCTGTGTCGTGAGCTGGAACGGTCGAAGGTCGGCACCGTCAGCGGGCTCTACGTCTGCGAAATGGTGACGGCGCGCGCTCTCGTCGAGCGCCACCCGGTCACCATGCACATGACCACGTTCGCCCCCGACGAGTCGCCGCGCTCGCTGCAGCTCTACACGGTCGATCCGGCGACGACGTACGACGCCGCCAAAATGATCGTCGACGAGGGCCTGGCCGACCACATCGACATGAATTTCGGCTGCCCGGTGCCCAAGGTCACCAAGCGCGGCGGCGGCGCCGCGCTGCCCTACAAGCGGCGCCTTTTCGGCCAGATCGTCGCGGCGGCCGTCCGCGCCACCGAGGGCTCCGCAGTGCCGGTGACCGTCAAGTTCCGCGTCGGCATCGACGATGAGCACCACACGCACCTCGACGCCGGTCGCATTGCTGAAACCGAGGGAGCCGCCGCGGTCGCGCTGCATGCCCGCACCGCGGCGCAGCGTTACTCCGGTACCGCCGACTGGGAACAAATCGCGCTGCTCAAGCAACACGTGACGACGATTCCGGTGCTGGGTAACGGCGACATCTACGACGCCAGTGACGCGCTGGCGATGATGGCCAAGACCGGCTGCGACGGCGTCGTCATCGGCCGCGGGTGCCTGGGCCGGCCCTGGCTTTTCGCCGAACTCTCAGCCGCGTTCACCGGCAGTCCGGCCCCCACCCCGCCCACGCTGGGCGAAGTCGCCGACATCGTCCGCCGGCACGGGCGGTTGCTGGCCGCGCATTTCGGTGAGGACAAGGGCATGCGCGACATCCGCAAGCACATTGGCTGGTACCTGCACGGTTTTCCGGCCGGTTCGGAACTGCGCCGCGCGCTGGCGATGGTCAAGACGCTGGACGAACTCGATGCTCTGCTAAGCCAATTGGACGGCGCGGTGCCCTTCCCCGACGCGGCCGGCGGCCCCCGGGGCCGGCAGGGGTCAGCTGCCCGGGTTGCGCTGCCCGAAGGCTGGCTGACGGACCCCGACGACTGCGCCGTGCCGGCCGGCGCCGACGTGATGCACTCCGGCGGCTGAACGACCGCTCGAAATCGCGTCCGGAGCGATAACTCAGTACGATGTGGGCCTTGCTGCATTGCGCGTTCTGCGGCGGCCGGTAACGCGCCGCCGCGCGAGCGCGACAAAGGAGTGCGACCCCAGGGTGGTACGAGCCGCAGCGCCGCCAACGCCCGAGCGCTGGGACGGCATTGCGCACGGCCACGCTGAGATCCGCATCAGAGCTTCGGAGGCCGGTAGGACATGAGTGACGCCGAGGACGACGCCACTCGCGGCGCTCAGCGCGCCGCGCTGGGCGCCGCCCCGTGGGAGCGGTTCTCGGAGCCCCCGTCCGACTACAGCGTGCACCTATGGCAGACCGATTCCGCCGTCGAGACCCTCCAGCCCTCAGCAGCCGACGACGAGGGATCCGGGTCCCACACCGGCGGCGGGGTCAGCGTCGCCGACCTGATCGCCAAGCTCGGCGCCCCATCGACCGGTCGGTCCACGCACCGCCGCGCCGAACCGGAGCCCGATGCAGCCGAGGCTGAATCGGACCTGCCGGTCGAGTTGCAGCAGACCCAGGTGATCGAGGACCTGGCCTACTCGCTCGGCGCGGTCTCGGAACTTCCGGACCTTGAGGCCGGCGACCGCCGAAACGGCGACGGGCCGGCAGCCGAGGAGACTCCCGACGCGCACGCGCGTAGACCGCGCCGCCGCTACCGCCCGATGCTGCTGGCCGCCCGCTCAGTGGCGGCACTGTTCGCCGTGCTGGCCGTGGCGTTGACCGGCGGGGCGTGGCAGTGGAGCACGTCCAAGAACGCCCGGCTCAACACCATCAGCGCCCTCGACCAGGGATCGGATGACATTCGCGACCGCAGCGGGCAATACGGTGACGAAGACTTCTTGATCGTCGGCATGGACTCGCGCGCGGGCGACAACGCCAACATGGGCGCCGGTGATACCGAAGACGCGGGCGGCGCGCGATCGGACACGGTGATGCTGGTCAACATCCCGGCCAACCGCAAGCGGGTGGTGGCGGTCTCGTTCCCCCGCGACCTGGCGATCACCCCGATACAGTGCGAGGCATGGAACCCGGACACCGGTAAGTACGGGCCCCTCTACGACGCGAAGACCAAGACATGGGGCTCCAAGATGGTCTATACGGAGACCAAACTGAACTCGGCGTTCGCCTTCGGCGGCCCGAAGTGTCTGGTCAAGGAGATCCAGAAACTGTCCGGGTTGAGCATCAACCGCTTCATCGCCGTCGACTTCGCCGGGTTCGCCAAGATGGTCGACGCTCTGGGCGGCGTCGAGGTGTGCTCGAAATCCGCGCTGCACGACTATGAGCTGGGCACAGTGCTCGAGCACGGCGGCCGCCAAGTGCTCGACGGCCCGACCGCCCTTAATTACGTCCGGGCCCGCCAGGTCACCACCGAAACCAACGGGGACTACGGCCGGATCAAACGCCAGCAGCTGTTCCTGTCGTCGCTGCTGCGCTCGCTGATCTCCGAGGACACGTTGCTCGACCTGAACAAGCTCAACAACGTCGTCAACATGTTCATCAGCGACACCGTCGTCGACAACGTGCAGTCGAAGGACCTGATCCAGCTCGGCCAGTCGTTGCAGGGGATGGCGGCCGGGCACGTCACCTTCGTCACGGTGCCGACCGGCGTGACCGACCAGAACGGCGACGAACCGCCGCGCATGGCCGACATGCGGGCACTGTTCGACGCCATCATCAACGACGATCCGCTGCCCGAGGAAAACGACCAGAACGCAAAGAATTTGGGGGCGTCCGACAAATCGGGTCAGACGAAGGCGCCCGCCACCAAGCCATCGCCGGCCCCCACCGCGGCCCCGGAGGCCCGACACGAGCAGGTGACCACCACCACGCCGGGCGATGTCACGGTGCGGGTGTCCAACGCGACGACGCAGAGCGGCCTGGCCACCACGGCGACCAGCCAGCTCAAGCGCAACGGCTTCAACGTGATGACGCCGGACGACTATCCGAGCCCGGTCAACACGACGACGGTGTTGTTCTCGGCGGGCAACGAGCAGGCCGCGGCGACCGTCGCGTCCTCTTTCGTTAATGCGAAGGTTCAGCGGATTTCCGGCTACGGACAGGTGGTTCAGGTGGTGCTCGGACCCGACTTCAAATCCGTCGCCACCCCACAGCCGAGCGGTTCGTCGATCAGCCTGCAGATCGAACGCGGGTCGGGCAGCGCGCCGGCCAAGCTCCCCGAGGACCTGACCGTCACCAACGCTGCCGATACCACCTGCGAGTAGGCGCTTTTGGGCGCTCCGCCACCCGTTTTCGGCGCCGAGAACGTAGGCTTGGCGATATGCGGACCGCCTACCATGAGCAGCTCTCGGAGTTATCCGCGCAGCTCGGCGAGATGTGCGGGCTGGCGGGTATCGCCATGGAGCGGGCCACCCAAGCCCTGTTGCAGGCCGATCTCGTGCTGGCCGAGCAAGTGATTTCCGACCACGAAAAGATCGCCACGCTCAGCGCCCGCGCCGAGGAGAGCGCCTTCGTGCTGCTCGCTTTGCAGGCACCGGTCGCCGGTGATCTGCGGTCCATAGTGAGCGCGATCCAGATGGTGGCCGATATCGACCGGATGGGCGCGCTGGCCCTGCACGTCGCGAAGATCGCGCGCCGCAGGCATCCCCAGCACGCGCTCCCCGAAGAGGTCAATGGCTATTTCGCCGAAATGGGCCGTGTCGCAGTCGAATTGGGTAACAGTGCGCAAGAGGTGGTGATGTCCCGCGATCCGGAGAAGGCCGCCCGGATTCGCGAAGAGGACGACGCGATGGACGATCTGCACCGCCACCTGTTCTCGGTGTTGATGGACCGCGAATGGAAGTATGGGGTGGCGGCCGCGGTCGACGTCACCCTGCTCGGCCGGTTCTACGAGCGCTTCGCCGACCATGCCGTCGAAGTGGCCAGGCGCGTCATCTTCCAGGCGACCGGAAAGCTCCCCGAAGAGGAATCGAAACCGGCACCCCAGTAGGCGACCGGGTCAGCCGAAGCGGCCAGAGATGTAATCCTCCGTCGCCTTCTGGCTGGGGTTGGAAAATATCTTTTCGGTGTCGTCGACCTCGATCAACCGCCCCGGCTTGCCGACGGCCTCCAGGTTGAAGAACGCGGTGTAGTCGCTGACCCGGGCCGCCTGCTGCATGTTGTGGGTGACGATGACGATGGTGTAGTCCTGCTTGAGCTCGCTGATCAGTTCCTCGATGGCCATCGTCGAGATCGGGTCCAGCGCGGAACACGGCTCGTCCATGAGCAGCACATCGGGCTGCACGGCGATCGCGCGCGCGATACACAAGCGCTGTTGCTGACCGCCGGACAACCCACCGCCCGGCCTGTCCAACCGGTCCTTGACCTCATCCCACAGGTTCGCCCCGCGCAGCGAGTACTCGGCCGTCTCGTCGAGCACCTTGCGATTGCGCACCCCCTGCAGCTTCAAACCGGCCACCACGTTGTCGCGAATCGACATGGCGGGGAACGGGTTCGGCCGCTGGAACACCATCCCGATCGCACGGCGCACACCGACCGGGTCAACTCCGGCGCCGTAGATGTCCTCGTCGTCGAGCAGCACGCTGCCCTCAACCCGTCCGCCGGGGACCACCTCATGCATCCGGTTGAGCGTGCGCAGCACCGTCGTCTTGCCACAACCTGACGGGCCGATGAATGCCGTGACGCTGCGCGGCAGGATCGACAACGTCACATCCGCGACCGCGTGAAACGCACCGTAGTAGATGTTGACGGCTTTGAGGTCCAACCGTTTGGCCACTTACTGCTCCTGCCTATGACTTTTTGGCGCCAAGGGATCTGGTTATCACTCGGGCCCCGACATTGATTGTGGCGATCACCAGGATGAGGGTCAGGGCGGCACCCCACAACCGATCCGTCGGGACCGGGCTCACGCCCGCGCCGGCGCTGGTCTGGTTGTACATCATGCCGGGAAGCGTCCCCATGAAGCCACTGAAGATGTCGAAGTTCATAGACTGCGCGTAGCCGACCAGGATCAGCAACGGGGCCGTCTCGCCCATCACCCGGGCCGTCGCCAGCAGGATGCCGGTGATGATGCCCGACAGCCCGGTGGGGATCACCACCCGCAGGATCGTCTTCCACTTCGGTACGCCCAGCGCGTAGCTGGCTTCGCGCAGATCAACCGGGACGATTCGAAGCATCTCCTCGGTCGCTCGCACGATTACCGGGAGCATCAACAGGACCAATGCCAGCGATACCGCAAACTCGGATCGGGGAAGGCCCAGCGTCGCCACGAACAGGGCGTAGATGAACAACGCCGCCACGATCGACGGCACCCCGCTCAGGATGTCGACCATGAACGAGGCCAGCCTGCCCAGTGCCGTGCCACCGCCGTATTCGGCCAGATAGATGGCGAGCATGACGCCGACCGGGATCGAGATGAGCGCGCACACCACTCCCTGCAACACCGTGCCCACGATCGCGTGATAGGCGCCCCCGCCGGCCACGAAGGCCGTCATGCCCGCTTGCGAGTGCGTCCACCACACGGTCGATGCGACCGCCTTGGCCCCCTTGGCGACCACCGAGTACAGCACCAACAGCAGGGGCGTCACCGCGATCACCATCGACAGCGAAACCAGCGCCAGCGCAACGTGATCCGCGGCCCGCCGGCGCCGGCTGGGCCGCGAGAACGTGCGCGGCTTCAGCGGGCGGTCCAGCATCGAGGTCATCGGCCGCCCCATCGGGTACCGGCGGCGGCGCCCCGCGCCAGAGCGTCGACCAGGAAGGTGAGCACGAAGAGCGCCAGCCCCGCGGCGATGTACGCGCCGGCCTTGTATCGGTCATCGAATTGGGCGGCGGTCCCCGCGATCTTGGTCGCGACGGTCGAGCCTCCATCGAACAGCGACCAGCCAAACATTGCCTGGGTGCCGCGCAGGATGATCAGCAGCGCGACGGCCTCCCCCAGGGCGCGGCCCAGCCCCAGCACCGCCGCGCTGATATAGCCCGACCGCCCGAACGGCAGCACGATCGTCTTCACCACTTCCCAACGGGTGGCGCCGAGCGCCAGCACGCCCTCGATCTGCTCCCGCGGTGTCTGGATGAACACTTCGCGGGTCACGGCGGTGATGATCGGCAGGATCATCACCGCCAGGACGATGCCGCCGGTGAAGATGGTGCCGCCGCCGGCCACCGAGGTGTTGCCGTGGGCGAACAGGAAACACCAGCCCAGCGATCGGTTCAGCCAGGTGGCCACCGGGCGCAGCTGCGGCTCCAGCACATAAAGGCCCCACGCACCGTAGATGATGGACGGAACCCCGGCCAGCAGATCAACGGCGTAGGCCAGCGGGCCGGCCGCGCGCCGCGACGAGTATTGCGTGATGAAGATGGCGACGCCCAGCGCGACCGGCATCGCCAGCAGTAACGCGAACGCCGACACGAATACGGTGACCTTCAGCAGATCAGAGATGCCGAAGTGCATCGCCGCGGTATCGGTGGTGACCCAGTTGCCGCCGTAGCTGAAGAAATTCTCTCGATTGCGCTGCAACGCCGGTATCGCACGCAACAGCAGGAATCCGCCGATTGCGCCGATCACGGCCACGATCAGCAAGCCCGAACCGTTGGCGAGCCAACGGAAAGCCCGATCCCCGACGTGCGGCCGGGCCTGTCCCCACGGGCTGATCGGTACCAGCGGGGCCTCGGGGAAGGGCGCGGCCACGGTGGCGCCCGAACCGGCGTCGGCGGGGTTTGGCGTGGTCACTGTGATCCCGGCACAGTTCTGTCGCTCCTTAAGGCCGGGGCCACTTGGTCACTGCAGGGCGTTTATCGCGGCGACCAGCCGCTCTTTGACCTTATCGGGCAGGGGAACGTAGCCGGCCGTCGGAAGGTCGGCCTGCCCGCTGCCGGCGGCCACCGTGAGAAACGATTTGATCGCACCGGCGGTGTCCGCGTCGGAGCTCTTCGAGCACACGATCTCGTAGGTCGCCAGGACCAACGGGTAGGACCGCGGGTCCTGGGAGCTGTACATCGAATTCAGGTCGAGCACCATGTCGTTGCCATCGCCGACGAAATTCGCCGCCCGCACGGCGTTTCCGGCGGTCTCGTTGGTGAGCGGGATGACGCCACCCTTGTTGGTGCCGATCTGGGCGTAGGGCAGGCCGGCCTGGTCCGCGAAGCCCTTCTCGACGTAGCCGACGGCGCCCGGGGTGGTCCGCACGGCCTGCACGACACCGGCCGACTTGGTGGCCCCTTCGCCGACCCCGCCCTGGAATTCGGTACCCACGCCCTTGGTCCAGCTCTGCGGCGCGGCGGCCGTCAGGAATTTCTGCACGTTGTCGGTGGTCCCCGACGAGTCCGTCCGGTAGATCGGCGTGATCTTGGTGTCGGGCAGCACGACGGCGGGATTGAGCGCCGCCAGGATCGGGTCATTCCAGACCGTGATCCGCCCGCTGAAGATCTTGGCCAGCGCGTCACTGCTGACCACCAGCGCAGGCACCCCTGCGAGGTTGTAGACCAGGGCGATCGGCCCGAACACCAGCGGCAGGTCCCACGCCGGGTTTCCGTCACAGCGTGCGGAGGCCGGACCGATCTGGTCCGCGGCCAGCGGGGAATCGGCACCCGCGAAGTCGACATGGCCGGCGATGAACTGCTCGCGCCCGGCGCCGGAACCGGTCGGGTTGTACGACACGCTCTTGCCCGGGCAGTACTGGCCCCAGACCTGGTTGAACAATGCCATCGCGTTCTGTTGAGCCGTAGAGCCCTCCGCCGTCAGCTTGTTCTTACCGCCGCATCCCGCCGTGCCCGTCGGCCCCGAGAGGGCCGCCGGCGACGCCCCGCGGCGGTTCTGGTCGCTGCCGCAGCCGGTGATTGTGCCGCTGCCGAGCGCCACAGCCACGACCAGCGCGGCCAGCGCTCTACCTCCCCTGTCGAGCCTCACCGATCTCGCTTCCTGACGCGTTGTCCTGCCCGCGTGCCGCCGGCCGTCTCCCAAGAGGTTGCCAGGTCGTCGCGAAAATATGCTCCGGCGCAGCCCACGGCACCCTCTCCCTAGCAAGCGCAGGTGAACGGCCGGGGTACGCGCCCCTGCCCGCGCATTGTCAGCCGGCCGAAGCGACCGCGTAGGCGGTGTCCACGCTGTGGGTGGTGAAGCCCAGGCGCTGGTAGGTGCGCACCGCTGCGCGGTTGTCGGACTCCACGTAGAGCAGCACGGTCGGTTCCGCCGAGCCGGCCAACCGATCCGCCAGCGACTCGATGCCGATGGCCGTCAGCATCTGCCCCATGCCCCGGCCCTGCGCGGCGGGGTCGACCCCCACGACGTAGACCTCCCCCAGGCCGGGCTGATCGGGATGCACCTTGGTCCAGTGGAAGCCCAGCAGCTTGCCCGCCTGACCGGTGTCGGAGTCGTCGAACGCCAGGAACAGACCGGCGGGGTCGAACCAGGATTCGTCCCGCCGCTCGGCCAGCTGGACTTCGGTCCAGCCGCCCTGTTCGGGGTGCCCGGCGAAGGCGGCGTTGTTGACGCGCAGCAGCTCGGCGTCGTCCGAGGTGCCCGCGTAGGTGCGGACCCGCACCCCGGGCACGGGGCGCACCAGGTCATGGGTGTCGCGCAGCGTGCGTCGCATCTGCAGCAGCTCGCGGACGGGAACCAGACCGAGCGCGGCGGCGGTGGCCCGGGCCGGTTCGAGCGTGCCGTGCGCCCAGAACCGGTTGCGCCCGGCGGTCTCGGCCAACGCCGCGCGCGCCAGCGCCGTCCCGAAACCACGCCGCCGGGCGCGGGGATGCACCACCAGTTCCGCCATCGCCGCGCCGGGGTCGCGCGACAGATTCAGGTAGCCGACGACGACTCCGTCGGTCCCGGGGCTGAGCAGGTGCCCGGTGCGGTCGTGCGGCAGCTCGCGCAGCACTTGTTCACCGACAGGCGCGACGCCATCGAATTCGGTTGCGGCCGTGATGAGTTCGCGCACCTGCCGTTGCTCGTCTGCGGTCAGCGTCGAGCGCCAGACGGGCGCGGTCACTGACTGCGCAACGGGTCGCCCAGCGGCTGTTGCAAATCCTCGGAGTCGGACTCGATGTCGTCGGCGGGCTCGTCCTCAGCCGAGTCCGCGATCGGCGCGCGTCCGCGTGCCGGCCGGACCGCCTTGTAGCCGACGTTGCGGACGGTGCCGATCAAGGCCTCGTATTCGGGGCCGAGTTTGGCGCGCAGGCGACGCACGTGCACGTCGACGGTGCGGGTGCCGCCGAAGAAGTCGTATCCCCACACCTCGTGCAACAGCTGCGCACGGGTGAAGACGCGACCGGCGTGCTGGGCCAGATATTTGAGCAGCTCGAACTCTTTGTAGGTCAGGTCGAGCGGGCGGCCCCGCAATCTCGCGGTGTAGGTGCCCTCGTCGATCACCAGCTCGCCCAGGCTCACCTTGCCGGCACTTTCCTGATCGGCCAGCCCGCCACGGCGGCCCACAACCAGTCGCAGCCGGGCGTCGATCTCGGCGGGCCCGGTGCTCGGCAACAGGATCTCGTCCAGCCCCCAGTCCGCGCTGACCGCCACCAACCCGCCTTCGCTCACAATGGCCAGGACCGGGACGGAACGGCCGGCGGTGCTCAGCAGGCGGCAAAGGCCGCGCGCCGACGACAAGTCGGTGCGCGCATCCACCAGTACCGCGTCCGCTGTCCCGGCCTCGAGCAACGAGGATGGTTCCGCCGGCGCCGTCCGGACGGCGTGGGGAAGCAGCGACAACGATGGCAGGACCGGGTCGGGATGCAGCTCCGAGGTCAGCAGTAATAGCTCCAACTAGCCCCTCCAGCTCGGGGAACGGCACCTTCACAACTCGCAACGCAACAACGCGTTAGTTGCCAGGTCATCTAACGATAACTTGCCACCTGCCACTCTGGTGCGGCGACGGCGCAGTGTGAGCGCCAACACCGGGGCGGTCGCCGACAGTTCGGGCGCAGGATTACGCGACAATATGCGGGTGCGCAAGGTGGCGGTGGCGGTGGCGGCGGCGGGGATCGCCGTGGCCGTGGTGGTGGCCGGCGCGGTCGCCATCGACTACGGGAGCAGCATCTACGCCGAATACCGGCTGTCGTGCAGCGTGCGTAAAGCGGCCAATTTGCGGTCCGACCCGTTCGTGGCGATCGTGGCGTTCCCCTTCATCCCCCAGGCGATGCGCGACCACTACAACCAGCTGGAGATCAAGGCCAACGCCGTCGACCACGCGACGGTCGGCAAGGCCACCCTCGAAGCCACGATGTACTCGGTCGACCTGAGCCACGCGTCGTGGCTGATCGGGCCGGAAGCCAAGCTGTCGGTGGGCAAGCTGGAAAGCCGCGTCATCATCGACTCGACGCACCTGGGCCGGTACATGGGCATCAGCGATCTGATGGTCGAGGCGCCGCCCAAGGAAACCAACACCGCCACCGGTGGCGTCACCGCGTCGGGCATCTCCGACAGCCACGGTGTGGTGTTCAGCGGCACCCCACACTCGGCCAACTTCGAACACCGGGTCAGCGTCTCCGTGGACCTCTCCATCGCCCCGGACGACCCGGCGACGCTGGTGATCACCCCGACCGGCGTCCTGACCGGGGCGGACACCGCGGACCAAACGGTTCCGGATGACAAGCGGGACGCGGTGCTGCGGGCATTCACGGCCCGGCTGGCCAACCAGCGGCTTCCATTCGGGGTGGCACCCAAGACCGAGGGGGCGCGCGGCTCCGACATCATCATCGAAGGCATCAGCTACGGGGTCACCGTCAACCTGGACGGCTTCAGGCAGTCGTGAGCCGGCCGGCGCCGCGGCCCGCGGTATGCGCGGCGATTGCCGTAAATTTGATCGCCGTCTCTCATTCGGTAAGCTTGCCGACGTGCTAGCCCGCCTTGAGCCTCTGCTCACCCAACGCCGCGCAGTCGACCTGTGCCGCACCGCGGGCTGTTGCTGTCGCTGTAGCTGCTGAGTCGCCGCGCGCTTTCGCGTAAGCACTCGGAGCAACCCCGGGACGTTACCGAGGCCCGTCTCCCGTCGTTCGTTCCCATAAGCAACAGGCGTATCCAGGAGTAGTACCGTGCCGAGCAGCAACACCACAACCCAGCCGGACATCGTCGACGTGCGTGGTCCCAGGTTCGCCGCCTGGGTGACGACCGCGGTCCTGGTCATCACCCTCGCCGTGTCCGCCGTCAGCCCGCTGGCGGCGGCCGTCGTTCTCGGCGTGCAGGCCATCATCTTCGCGATCGGCGCCGCCGGCGGCCCGCGCAGGCACCCGTACGGGCGCATATTCGCCCGCTTCGTGGCGCCCCGCCTCGGCCCTGTCGAGGAACGCGAACCGGTCGCACCGCTGAAGTTCGCCCAACTCGTCGGCCTGATCTTCGCGGTCGTCGGCGTCGTCGCGTTCGCCGCGGGTGCCTTTTTGGTCGGCGTCGTCGCCACCGCCGCGGCACTCACCGCCGCCTTCCTGAATGCGGCCTTCGGCATCTGCCTGGGCTGCCAGCTCTACCCGCTGGTCGCGCGCTTCCGAAGCGCCGCGCGCAACGCATGACCCGTTTTTAGAAAGCGATCGAAAGGATCACCGCATGGCACGCTCCGACGTCCTGGTCTCCGCGGACTGGGCCGAGAGCAATCTCGACGCCGCCGGTGTCGTCTTCGTGGAAGTCGACGAGGACACCAGCGCATACGACACCGGCCACATCCCCGGCGCGATCAGGCTGGACTGGCGCTCCGACCTGCAGGACCCGGTCAAGCGGGACTTCGTCGACGCGCAGCAATTCTCGAAACTGCTCAGCGAGCGAGGCGTCGCCAATGACGACACGGTGATCCTCTACGGCGGCAACAACAACTGGTTCGCCGCCTACGCCTACTGGTACTTCAAGCTGTACGGGCACGACAAGGTCAAGCTGCTCGACGGCGGCCGCAAAAAGTGGGAACTCGACGGGCGCGAACTGTCCAGCGACACCGTCAGCAGGCCGGCCACCTCGTACACCGCGGCCGCGCCGGACAACACCATCCGCGCGTTCCGCGACGAGGTCATCGCGGCCATCAACACCAAGAATCTCGTCGACGTGCGTTCGCCCGACGAGTTCTCGGGCAAGATCTTGGCGCCGGCGCACCTCCCGCAGGAGCAGAGCCAGCGGCCCGGCCACATTCCCGGGGCGATCAACGTGCCGTGGAGCAAGGCGGCCAACGAGGACGGCACGTTCAAGTCCGACGAGGATCTGGCCAAGCTGTACGCCGACGCCGGGTTGGACGGCTCCAAGGAAACGATCGCGTATTGCCGGATCGGTGAGCGGTCTTCGCATACCTGGTTCGTGCTCCGGGAATTACTCGGCCACGAGAACGTCAAGAACTACGACGGAAGTTGGACGGAATACGGCTCCCTGGTGGGTGCCCCGATCGAGTTGGGAAGCTGATATGTGCTCTGCCCCGAAACAAGGAGTGACGTTGCCCGCCAGCGTCGACTTGGAGAAGGAAACGGTGATCACAGGCCGCGTCGTCGACAGCGATGGCCAGGCGGTGGGCGGCGCGTTTGTCCGCCTGCTCGACTCGTCGGACGAGTTCACCGCCGAGGTCGTCGCGTCAGCCACGGGCGACTTCCGGTTCTTCGCGGCGCCGGGGTCCTGGACGCTGCGGGCGCTGTCGGCCTCCGGCAACGGGAACGCCGTGGTGAGCCCGTCGGGCGCCGGCATCCACGAGGTGGACGTCAAAATCGCCTGAGGCCCCGGCTGCCCTGACCGGGATCGCCCGGGGCGAACAGAGACGAATAGACTTGTCCCCGTGGTGCTCTTCTTCGAGATCATGCTGGTCGTGGCGGTCGTGGTGATCTCATGGTTCGCGCTGTACACGCTGTACCGGCTTATCACCGATGAATCGTGACCCGCGCCGGCGACGATCCAGCGGGGGTACCTCCCGCCAGCGATGGTGAGGAGTGGCGCACGGCTTCCGACGAACCACTGGGTTCTGCGAGCTCTGGCGACCGCGCGGTGGCCGCCGCCGCTGAGCGCGCCAAGCTGACCGCCGGCCGCAACATCCCCGCCTTCGACGATCTGCCGCTTCCCGCCGACACCGCCAACCTGCGTGAAGGCGCCAACCTGAACGACGCCTTGCTGGCGCTGCTGCCGCTGGTGGGTGTGTGGCGCGGGCACGGCGAGGGCCGCGGGCATGACGGGGATTACCGCTTCGGCCAGCAGATCGTGGTATCGCACGACGGCGGTGACTACCTGAATTGGGAATCCCGCTCGTGGCGGCTCAGCGAGGCGGGCGACTACCAGGAGCGCGGTTTGCGCGAGACCGGGTTCTGGCGTTTCGTCAGCGATCCCGACGACCCCAGCGAGTCGCAGGCGATCGAATTGCTGCTGGCCCATTCGGCCGGCTACGTGGAGCTGTTCTACGGACGGCCGCGCACTCAGTCGTCGTGGGAGTTGGTGACCGACGCACTGGCCCGCAGCCGATCGGGTGTCCTGGTCGGCGGCGCCAAACGGCTTTACGGCATCGTCGAGGGCGGCGACCTAGCCTATGTCGAGGAACGGGTGGACGCCGACGGCGGCCTGGTGCCGCACCTCTCCGCCCGGCTCTCCCGTTACGCCGGATAACCTCCGACCCGTTGCCCGCGTGGCCAACTCGGCTATGCGCGCGGCCCCGGAATCATTGCCTTCGGCCCATCTTTTGCGTGTACTGTTCGACGTCCGAACAGCCGATACCGCGCGAAGGGAGATCGGCGGATGCCCTCCACCAGGACACCCTCGCCCATCTTGCGCTGGGGCGTAACCGCCGTCGGCCTGCTCCTCATCGTCTATCTGGCCGTTTTGGACCTGCAGCCCGGCATCATCGACGCGCTGCCGCCGGCCCTCGCATGGTTCGGCCGGCCGGGATCGATGCCGACGCTGGCGATCGTGGTGACCGTGTTGATCGCCGCGTCGGTGCTGACCTTCCGCTCCGGCGGAAGCCATCGGATGGTGGGGGTTTCCTTCACCCTGATCGCAAGCCTGGTCCCGATGACGGCGGTCCTTGGCCTGACCTCCTACTGGGGTTGCCACGACGCCAACCATCCCGCCTTGTTCACCCCGCTGATGGCGACGGCCAGCCTGGTCAAGGGCGGCACCGGCGATTTTTCGGTGGGCGGCCGAACCTGTCCCAACCCCACGCCGGTCGGCCTGGAGCTGGCCCGCATCGCGGCGCTCTCGGCGATCTTCACCGGACTGGGCGGCGTCGTCGTCGGAGTCTTCCGATCTCAGGTGGATCGGGTGCGCGCCAACCTGGCCGATTCCGTCACGGCCATCGTCGGCGTCGACGCGGACACGCAGTCGATCGTCAGCGCGGTCGCGCGGACACTGGACCGGCGCGGCACGCTCGTCGTCATCACCGGCGCCAGCGACGACCGGGTGCAGCGGGCTCGCAGGCAGGGCGCGCGGGTGGTCCTGGTGGACTTCAACAACCCGTCCACGCTGGTGTCGTTGCGGCTGTGGCGCAACCTATCCCGGCTTTATCTGATGGCGCCCGACCCGGCGATCAACCTGCTGTGGCTGGACCTGATCAGCCGTCGACTCGACGAGGTCGCCCGCAAACGGCGGTTGCCGCTGATCGTGCGGATGGACGACCCGTGGCTGGCCCAGGCCTGGCGGGCCCAACAATTCGGCGGCTCGGACACCCGTTGGGCGGCGGACGTGGTCGGCAAGTACGAGGTGACCGCCGGCAGATTGCTCGACGGCATCATTGCGAGCGGGCGAACGAAGCGCGTATTCGTATGCGGCACATCACAATTGACGTTAGCGCTGTGCGCGGACCTGACGCAGCGGGCGCTGGAGCGCGACTTCTACACCCCGCCCGGCGCGGTGCCGTTACCCGCGCTGACGTTGGTCGAAAAGGACGCCGCGGAGTACTTGGCGGATCACGAGTTCTACCGGCAGCAGGCCGGATTCGCCTCGGAGGGCCCCGCGATCGATGCGACCGCGGAGGCACCGACCGTTCCCACCATGCTGAAGCTGATCGGCGACGCCGACCACGCCACCAGCGCCGTGATCTTTGTGGACTCCCACGCCGCAACGACCGCCGCCCGGCTGGCGGCCCGCTTTCCCGACATGCCCATCTACGCCTCCGACCTGAACACCAGCATCAGCGACGACTCGATCCAGGTGGTCGGGCGGCTGCAGTCCTACTCGTTGGTGCTGGACAGCCAGGAGGGCCAGGTGCAGGACGCCTGGGAGCGCGCGGCGAGGTTGATCCACGAGCGGTATGTCTCGACGATCGACCCGGACGCGCCGCGGTCGGCGGCCGCGATGCCCTGGGCCGAGCTCAACGAGTTCTACCGCGGATCCAACCGGCGGCAGGTGCGCAACGCGCTGTGGATGGTCGAGCAGATCGCGGGGCACACCTGGAACACCTGGGGCAGTCCCCCGGCACAGCTGTCGGGCCACGAGATGGCGGATCTCCCGCCCCTGGAACAGCTTGCCTTGATGGGCTTCGACCGCGATTCGGCAATGAGCATGGCCCGGGCCGAGCATGAGGATTGGTGCCGCTACTACCGCCGCAACGGCTGGAGATACGGTTCTGCGCGCGACGATTCGCGCAAGATCCACGACAAGCTGGTCGACTGGCCGGCGGTCGAGAACGATCCCACCTTACTCAACGCCGCCGTGCGCAGCCTGGCGGGGACGTTGTGGAGCCTGCGCCAGTTGGGCTTCCGGTCGCGGCCGCTGTGGCGATCCTTCACCCGGGTGGGGACGGTGGCCGCCGAACAACGAAGCGCCCCGTGGACATGGGCGTCGGATTCGGGGCACACGATGCGGGCTGACGCCGGTGACTGGGCCGTGCAGGAGGACGGCAAGGTGTGGTCGGTGCGCGACGACATCTTCCGGGACACGTATGAGCCCGCCGGCGACGGGCGTTGGCGACGAAAGGGGTGCGTCCAGGCTCGCCCCGCCTACCCGGGCGAGACCATAAACACTTTGGAAGGGCCCACGATCGCGGCGGAGGGCGACTGGGTGGTCCGCGGATCCACCGGCGAACAATGGCCGGTTCCCGGAGTCGAATTCGCCCGCCGCTATGCCGAATTCCACCCGCCCGAGGAGGCTTCCGCGTTGGACGGCGAGCGCGGCTGAGTGGAAATTTGCGCAGTCCGACCCGCCCGGACACTGATACGGTATCGGCGCATGCGTAATAGCCGCACGCACCGATACCGCCCCTTCGTTTGCTACGCCTCCCCGTAGGAGACCCGCAATGCCGCTGTTCATCAGCTACTCGAGCCAGGACAGGGCGACGGTCGACGCCCTGACGACCGCGCTTCGCCGCGCGCAACAACAGGTTTGGTTCGATCAAGAGCTCGGCGGCGGTGACTCCTGGTGGAACAAGATCCTCGAGCAGATCCGCTCGTGTGACGTGTTCATCGTGGCGCTGTCCAACAATTGGCTTCAGTCCAAGCCCAGTCAGGCCGAGTTGCGGTACGCGAGGGCGCTCAACCGGCCGATCCTTCCGGTTCGGATCGGCGACATCGACAGCATGCGGGTGAATCCCCTTGCCGCGTTGCAGATCATCGACTACCGCGAACCGACCGTCGATGCCGGGATTCAACTGGTCACCGCGGTACACGCGCTGCAAAGCAAGCCGGTGCCGTTGCCCGATCCGCTGCCCGAAGAGCCGCCGGTGCCGTTCGGGTACATCACCCGGTTGGGCAACACCCTGGCCGAAAAAGAGCTCAGCCCGCAGCAGCAGACCCAGCTGCTGATCGAGCTAAGGCAGGGATTCGACGAGGACGGGGATGACCCCAGCGCCCGCGGCGACATCGCCCAGCTGCTGCGCATGCTGCGCCTGCGCCACGATGTCACCTACCGGACCCGCACCGAAATCGACAACGTGCTGGCTGAGATCGAGTCCAAGGGCGGTTCGCCGGCGGCGGCGAACGCCGGCGAGGCGCAGGCACCGGCGCCGCCCGCGGCACAGCCGGCCGCCGGCATATCCGCCAGGGCCGCGGCGCCCGAGCCGGCAGGTGGATCCAACAAGCGGCTGCTCATCATCGGCGGCGCCGCCGCCGCGGTGATCGCGGTGATCGCAATCGTCGTCGTATTCACCACGCAGGGCGGCAAGACCAAGCCCACTCCGAAGGCCGGCAGCGGTGCGACGTCGGCTCAGACCGCCGTCAACCCGGCGCCGAACGAGCCCAATTCCGGGAACGCCTCGAAGCTGGACGCCTATCTCCTCGGCGCCGCCGAGGTCGGTGCCGTCGTGGGCGACCCGAATTTGGTGGTCTCCGATAAGGCCGCGCAGCTACGCAACTTCAAGCCGACGCTGTCCAATCCGGATTGCAAGGGCGAATTCGAACCCATCGAAGAATCGGCCTACACGGGGGCGGACGGCTACACCGGCGTAAGCGGCCAAGCCGTACACACCCCCGGTGAGAACCAGGCGCACCGCATCTACGAAGCGGTCGTGCAGTTTTCCTCGCCCGACAAGGCCACCGCGTTCGTGCAGGCATCGGCGGACAGATGGAAGACGTGCGCCGGGCAATCGATCACGCTGACCTATAACGGCAAGACCAGCGAATGGAAGTTCGGTGAGGTCACCGGGGCCGTGCCGAAGATCTTCCAGGAGCGGACGCAGGCGGACGGCGCCCGGATCTGCCACCACGCCCTGCACGCGGAGTCCAGTGTGGTCGTTGACCTGCTGCTGTGCGGCCCCGACGCCGAGACCGGTCAGGCCGGCAAGCTCGCCGGGCAGATAGCCGCGAAGGTGAGCCAGTAACCGCTCCAGACATGGAGCGGCCCCCGAGCATGGCTCCTGGTTGGACAGACCGGAAGCTCGGGGGCCGGGTGACTGCGGGGAATTCGCCAGCGCGCGTAATCGCCAGCTCTTCGCAAGCCACTGCTGCTAGCGCGCAGCCACCTCACATGTCCATGAAGCTATCAATTTCGCGGACCACCTCCCTTCTTGTGTACGGCCGACCGTACCCGCGATTCCGCAAGCCGACAACACAATTCAGCGCTTAGCGATCGCTGACGATCGCCGAGTCGACCAACGTGGCGAATTCGGCGGCCAACGAAGACCGAGGCAGTGGCTTACCGTCGAGCGTGTGCACGCGGGCGGCCAACGTCATACTCGACACCAACCAGATCCCTTGCGCGGCATGGAGATCGGCGGGTCGCAGCGCGCGATAGTCGCAGTCGTACCCCTTGGCCCTGGCCACCTCGAAAAGGGCCTGCTGCGTGGTGCCGCGCAAAATTGGGTACCACGGCGGCGGCGTCAGCAGGCACAAGTCGCCGCCGACCCCGGACGCGATCACCACGGTCGAGCGCGGGCCTTCCAGGATGTAGCCGTCCGAGCTGACGAAGATCACGTCGCCGGCGCCTTGCCGGGCAGCGTGACGCAGGGCGGCCATGTTGACCGCATACGACAGCGTCTTGGCGCCGGCGAGCAGCCAGGGCATCGCGTCCGCACCGGCCGCGGGCAGGCCGCGGTCCAGCGTCACGGCGGCCAACCCCTCGCGCCGCACTGCGGTCACCCGTTCGGGAACGGCGTTGACCATCACGTAGGTGGTCGGCGCCGCTCCGCCCTCCCGGCCACGGCTGTAGATCAGGCGCATCGCCCCTTCGTCGGCGGTCTCCGCCACCCACTGCCGGGTGGCCGCGTCGATCGCGGCGCGCCAGCTGGGCAGGTCCGGTGCGGGCAGGTCCATCAGCCTCGCCGAGTGGGTGAACCGCTGCAGATGCGACTCGACCAGACAGGGCCTGCCGTCGCGGACCAACAGCGTCTCGAAGATTCCGTCGCCGCGAACCGCTGCCAGGTCGTCGGCGTGCAGCAGCGGGGAATCCGGCGGATGCATCGCTCCGTCCAGCGTGACGATCACACCCGTCTGGCCTGCCATGGAGGTAAAGCCTAGCCGCGGGTGTGTGCGACTGGCCGCACGCTCGGCGGGTGTGCGGCCAGCCGCACACCCGCCGACGCGATCGCGACTAATCCGTAGAGTTGACGTGTGTCTGCAGTACCCGCACCCGACGCCGGCCCCGACGCGGGGGCCATCTGGCATTACGGCGATCCCTTGGGCGAACAACGCGCAGCCGAGACCGGCGCTGTGGTGGTGGACCGCTCGCACCGCGCGGTGCTGACGCTGACCGGCGGTGATCGCCAGAAGTGGCTCCACAGCATCTCGACCCAGCACGTCAGCGAGCTGCCCGAGGGCGCGAGCACGGAAAACCTCAGCCTCGACGGGCAGGGCCGCGTCGAAGACCACTGGATCCAAACCGAACTCGCCGACATCACCTACCTGGACACCGAGCCGTGGCGGGGCGAGCCGCTACTGAGCTATCTGCGCAAGATGGTCTTCTGGTCCGATGTGAGCCCGGCCGCCGCCGACATGGCGGTGCTCTCGCTGCTCGGACCGCGGCTGGGTGACCGGGCGGTGCTGGGCGTGCTCGGCCTGGACGCCCTGCCCGCCGAGCTGACGGCGGTCCCGGTCGCCGGTGGTGGTTTTGTGCGCCGGATGCGTGGCACGCCAGCCGACCAGATCGAACTGGACCTGCTGGTCCCGCGCGACGAGTCCGCGGACTGGCAGCGGCGTCTGGTGCAGGCCGGGCTCCGACCGGCGGGGGTTTGGGCCTACGAGGCCCACCGGGTGGCGGCGTTGCGCGCGCGACTGGGCGTCGACACCGATGAGCGCACGATTCCGCACGAGGTGGACTGGATCGGTCCTGCGGTCCACTTGGACAAGGGCTGCTACCGGGGGCAAGAAACCGTCGCGCGGGTGCACAACCTCGGGAAACCGCCCCGGATGCTGGTGCTGTTGCACCTCGACGGGTCGGTGGAGCGGCCTTCGACGGGAGACCCGGTGCTTGCCGGCGGCCGCACCGTCGGACGCCTGGGCACCGTGGTGGATCACGTCGACCTCGGTCCCATAGCCCTCGCGTTGCTCAAGCGGGGGGTGCCGGCCGAGACCGAACTGGCGACCGGCCCGCAGGCCTCGGTCGCTGCGGTGATCGACGCCGATTCGCTGCCGGCGACCGAACACATCGGTGCGGGACGGCTGGCCGTTGAACGGTTGCGAGGCGGTACGCGATAATCCTCGATGAAGTCCGCCACAGCGGCAGGGGGCACCGACGCCCGACCGTAAGGCACGGTAAACTGTCGGCAGGACAATAACGACACCAGGAGATCGGAGCCGCCTGATTCGGGCCGCTCCGTTATTGCGCGAGGGGGTTCCCCCATGGGCCGCGGCCGGGCTAAGGCAAAGCAGACCAAGGTTGCTCGAGAACTCAAATACAGTTCCCCGCAAACCGACTTCACGCGGCTTCAGCGCGAGTTGTCAGGAACGGGTGCCGACGATTCCACGGAGCTGGAGGAAGACGGCGTCGGCGACTCCTGGGAAGACGGCGACGACTGGCGCCGCTGAAAACTGACGTCGCTGTGCTGGTGTAATCCACTTCGGCATGGCGCCAGCTCGAACCCCTAAAACCGCGGGTGCTGCCCGACGAGCTTTGCCCGCGGACCCTCTTTACCGCCTTTGCAAACGGTGCCCAGGACCCAGCAGTCCAAGTGGCGGGCCGTCAGGATCGCCAAGGCCCGATCGGTGTCCTCGGCCGCGACGACGGCGACCATTCCCACGCCCATGTTGAACGTCTTCTCCATCTCTTCGCGCGTGACCCGGCCGCGCTGGGCGATCATGGCGAACACCGGTGCGGGCGTCCAGGTTCCGCGGTCGATCTCGGCGACCAGGCCATGCGGGATGACGCGTTGCAGGTTGCCGGCCAGCCCGCCACCAGTGACGTGGCAGAACGTGCGGACATGTGTTTCGGCGGTCAGCGCCAGGCAGTCTTTGGCGTAGATCCGGGTGGGTTCCAACAGCTCCTCACCCAGGGTGCGGCCGAACTCCTCGACATACCCGGCCAAGTTCATCCGGTCGATCTCGAGTAGCACGGTGCGGGCCAACGAGTACCCGTTCGAATGCAGGCCCGAAGAGCCCATCGCGATGATGGTGTCGCCGGGTTTGACGCGATCGGGCCCCAACACGTCGTCGGCCTCGACGACGCCCACGCCGGTCGCCGAGATGTCGTAGTGGTCCGGTTCCATCAGGCCGGGGTGTTCGGCGGTTTCGCCGCCGAGTAACGCGCAGCCGGCGCGCACGCACCCCTCGGCGATCCCCGCGACGATCGCGCTCAGGCGTTCCGGCACGGTCCGGCCGACGGCTATGTAGTCCTGCAGGAACAGCGGCTCGGCGCCGCAGACGACGAGGTCGTCCACGACCATCGCGACCAGGTCCAGGCCGACGGTGTCGTGCTTGTCCATCGCCTGGGCCACCGCCAGCTTGGTGCCCACGCCGTCGGTGGAGGCCGCGAGCAGCGGTTCGCGGTAGTCGTTGCGCAAAGCGAACAACCCCGCGAACCCGCCGAGTCCGCCCCGGACCTCGGGTCTGGTGGCCCGCGTCGCCAGCGGCTTGAACATCTCAACGGCGCGGTCACCGGCTTCAATGTCCACCCCGGCTGACGCGTAGGTAATGCCGTGGCTGCCCGGGTCTCGTCCGGGGCTTTTTCCGGGATCCGTCATCGCGATAAAGGCTACCGGGCGCTGCCGACCGCCGTTATCAAACGTCTCGGAAGGGCCGGATCGCAAGGCCGTCAGTGGACGATCGGCACTTCGTCGGGTGCGAGCTCGTCGAGCCCGGCCCCGCGCGCGGCGTTGGCGAGCATGTGCTCGATGACGTTCTTGCCCAGGGCCGTCTCCTCGGGCAGTTCGATCGGGTACCTGCCGTCGAAGCAGGCGGTGCAGAGCCGCGACGCGGGTTGTTCGGATGCCGCGACCAGGCCGCGCAGCGAGATGTAGCCGAGGCTGTCGGCGCCGATGGCGTGCCGGACCGCTTCGAGCATTTCCTCTTTGTCTTGCACGGCGTTGGCGATCAACTCCGCCGGGGAGGGGAAGTCGATGCCATAGAAGCAGGGCCATTTCACCGGCGGGGACGCGATCCGCACGTGCACTTCGACGGCACCGGCCTCGCGCAGCATGCGCAACAGCGCGCGCTGGGTGTTGCCGCGCACGATCGAGTCGTCGACGACGATGAGCCGCTTGCCGCGAATCACCTCGCGAAGTGGGTTGAGTTTCAGCCGGATACCGAGCTGGCGGATGGTTTGGGACGGCTGGATGAAGGTCCGTCCGACGTAGGCGTTCTTCATCAGACCCTGGCCATAGGGAATGCCGGACTCCTGCGCGTATCCGACCGCGGCGGGGGTGCCCGACTCCGGGACCCCGATCACCAGGTCGGCATCGACGCGGCATTCACGGGCCAGCCGGCGACCGATCTCCACCCGGGTGGCGTGCACGGACCGGCCGGCGATCGTGCTGTCCGGGCGCGCCAGGTAGACGTACTCGAAGACGCAGCCCTTCGGGGTGGGGTTGGCGAATCGGGTGGAGCGCACGCCGTCGGCGTCGATCGCGAGCAACTCACCCGGCTCGATATCGCGCACAAACGACGCGCCGACGATGTCGAGCGCGGCCGTTTCGGAGGCCACCACCCAGCCGCGGTCGAGGCGGCCGAGCGAAAGTGGCCGCACCCCATGGGGATCGCGTGCGGCATACAGGGTGTTCTCGTCCATGAACGTCAGGCAGAACGCGCCGCGCACGGTCGGCAGCAGGTCCAGCGCGGACTGTTCGAGGGTGGAATCCGCGGCGCCGTGGGCGAGCAGGGCGCCCAGGATGTCGGAGTCCGTCGTCGCAGGGGCGGGGCAACGCCGCGCGATCAGCCCCGCGTCGCGGGCGCGGGCGGCAAGTTCGGCGGTGTTGACCAGATTGCCGTTGTGTCCCAGCGCAACACCCGTGCCGGCGGCGGTGTTGCGGAACACCGGCTGTGCGTTCTCCCAAGTGGTGTCGCCCGTGGTGGAGTAGCGGCAATGCCCGATGGCGACGTGGCCCGGCATCGCCGCGAGGGTCTGCTCGTCGAACACCTGACTGACCAGACCCAGGTCTTTGAAGACGAGAACCTGCGAGCCGTCGGCGACGGCGATACCGGCGGCTTCCTGCCCGCGGTGCTGCAGGGCGTACAAGCCGTAGTAGGTGAGTTTTGCGACATCCTCGCCGGGGGCCCAGACCCCGAATACACCACACTCTTCACGAGGCGAGTTCAGGTCCTGCTCGGGTTCCTGCACGGTCACGATTGGGCGGCTCCCTGGGGAACGATTGGTGACGTAACGGAGTCTACGGGTCCGACGCCGCCGACTGCGAATTGGCAGCGCGTGTTGCGCGCCGAAAATTCCCTTTTCCGTCCCTAAACCTGCAGTTCAGGGTTATATTCAGCTGACATCGAACAGGGGCAGCCAGTGTTCGATCTCACCCGCGCGCGACCCGGAAAGGCTCAGCACACCGGCGCCCTTCGCCGCTTGGAACGACAGCGTCCCGGTCGCCAACTGCAGCCACGTTCGCGGATCGGTCTCCACCACGTTGGGCGGCGTGCCGCGGGTGTGCCTGGGCCCGGCGATGCATTGCACCGCGACGAACGGCGAGATCCGCACCTCCACGCTGGCCCCCGGCGCCACTGCGGCCAGGGTACGGGCCGTGAGCCGCACGGCGGCGCCGAGGCTCTCGCGGTCGGGAGCGGGCCGGGACGCGTCCCGCAACCAATCCGCAACGGCCAACACGGCCTGGCGGGTCTTTGCCGGATCGGCCTTTTGACGGGCGGCCATACCCTAGGGTCTCAAACTCATGAAGCGTCGTCGCTTGCGGCGCGAGCCACCGTACAAGTCCGTCGGCCTCGTGACGCTCGTCGTCGCGGGGTTGGTCGGGTCGCTGCTGTATCTGCAGTTTCGCGGGGAGCTCACGCCGACAACGAAGCTGACGATGGTGGCTCCCCGGGCCGGCCTGGTGTTGGATCCCGGTTCCAAGGTCACCTACAACGGCGTCCAGATCGGCCGCGTGGCGGGCATTTCCGAGATCACCCGCGACGGCAGGCCGGCCGCCAAGGTGACGCTGGATATCACCCCCAGGTATCTGAAGCTGATCCCCGCCAACGTGGCGGCCACCGTCAAGGCGACCACGGCATTCGGCAACAAGTACGTCGCCTTGAGTTCGCCGCTTAAGCCCGCGGCCCAATCGATCACATCGTCGATCGTGGTCGACGCGACTGCGGTCACCACCGAGTTCAACACCGTGTTCGAGACGCTCACCTCGATCGCGGAGAAGGTGGATCCGGTCAAGGTGAGCCTGACCCTCAGCGCGGCGGCGCAAGCGCTGGCCGGATCGGGTGGGAAGTTCGGCGCCGCTTTGGTCGACGGCAACGCGATACTGGACGACGTAAACCCCAGGATGCCGGCCATCCGCACCGACGTCGCGCGGTTGGCCGCCCTCGGTGAGACCTACGCCAACGCCTCGCCGGACCTATGGGACGCCCTCGACCACGCGGTGACCGCGGCACGCACGCTGAACCGGCAACAGGCCGATCTGGACGCGGCGCTGCTCGCGGCGGCGGGGCTGGGCGGTGCGGGCGCCGACGTTTTCGGGCGCGGCGGCCCTTATCTGGCGCGCGGTGCCATCGATCTGGTCACCTCCAGCCAGCTTCTCGACGAGTACAGCCCGGAAATCTTTTGCACCATAAGGAATTTCGGTGAAGTTGGGCCAAGGATCCACAACGCGCTCGGCGACAACGGCTACTCGCTCGGCGCCCATGCGGCCGGCGGCATCACCGGTGCGCCAAGCCCGTACATCTGGCCGGAGAACCTGCCCCGCACCAACGCTCGGGGCGGACCCGGTGGCCGGCCGGGCTGTTGGCAGACGATCACCCGAGAACTGTGGCCGGCCCCGCTGCTGGTGATGGACACCGGCGCGAGCATGGCCCCCTACAACCACTTCGAGCTTGGCTCCCCACTTTTCACCGAGCACGTGTGGGGCCGGCAGCTAGGTGACTACACCATCAACCCGTGACGCCGCACGACCAGTGCGGCGATAGCGCCGGCCTCGTTGATGGCGAAGTGCACCAGCATGGGTGCGGCCACACTGCCGGAACAGTCTGCGAGCCAACCGAATAGCCAGCCCGCGACGCCCGTCACCAAGACGGTACCCAGCACCGGATCGCCTGCCGCCCGCGCGTCCGCAACATGGGAGAGCCCGAAGCTCGCCGCTTGCAACAACCTCGCGCCGGACCTGCCGTAGGCACCTGAAGCGGCGGTGGCCAGCGCCGCGCGGAACGCGGCCTCCTCCGCCCATACGGTGCCGACGGGGATGCGCACCAGCAGCCAGCCGGCCGCCGACCCGGTGAGCTGCCGGCCGGCCATGGACGACCGCACCCGCGGAACCGCCGTCGTAGCGGCGATCGAACTCGCCACGGCCGCGCCGGCCGCGGACCCTACCCGCAGCCCGGCACACAGCCGCGGCGGAGAAAGCCCCAGCGGTGCACGCGTCACAACCACCAGCACCCCGGCCGCGGCCGCCTGCATCGTCACCCGCCATGCCGTGGGCAGGCGGGGGGCGACGAAACTCCAGCCCACCAGGGCGGCGGCCAAGGACAGCGCACGGACCCGACGGGAATCGTGCTTGCCCATCAGGAGTCGCCGCTACCGCTCATCCGAAGAGGCGGGGCAGCACCGCCTCGGACGTCTCGCGCAGTTCGGCCAGCGACACGGTGAACAGGCCCTGCACCTCCACCGCGTCCGAGGCTTGATCGACGACGCCGATGCGCACCGCCGGCAGCCCGCGCGCCTCACACATCGCCCGGAACCGGCTTTCCTCGGTGCGCGGCACCGCCACCAAGACCCTGCCCGCCGACTCGGAGAACAACGTCACGAAGGGATCGACACCCTCGGGAAGCACTATGCGGCAACCCGTTTCACCGGCGAGTGCCGCCTCGACGATGGCCTGCGCGAGCCCACCTTCGGACAGGTCATGCGCGGCCGACACCAGCCCGTCGCGTGAGGCCGCGCTCAGCACTTCGGCCAGCAGCTTTTCGCGCGCAAGGTCGACCGCGGGCGGCAGCCCGCCCAGGTGGTCGGCGCTCACCTGCGCCCAGACGGAACCGTCGAATTCGTCGCGCGTATCGCCCAGCAGCATCAGGGTCTCGCCGGGCTCGTCACCCAGGCCCGTCGGAATGCGCCGGCCCACATCGTCGAGGACGCCGAGCACACCGACCACCGGCGTGGGCAGGATCGCCGCCGACCCGGTCTGGTTGTAGAAGCTGACGTTACCGCCGGTCACCGGAATGCCAAGGGCGGCACAACCATCGGCCAGCCCCCGCACCGCCTGCGAGAACTGCCACATCACCCCGGGATCTTCCGGCGAACCGAAGTTGAGGCAGTTGGTCACCGCTACGGGGGTCGCGCCCGTGACGGCGACGTTGCGGTAGGCCTCCGCCAGGGCGAGTTGGGCTCCGACATAGGGATCCAGCAGTGTGTAACGACCCGACGCGTCGGTCGACAGCGCGATGCCCCGGCCCGTGGCCTCGTCGACGCGAAGCACGCCGCCGTCGGCATGCTCGGCCAGGACGGTGTTGCCGCGGACGTAGCGGTCGTATTGTTCGGTGATGAATGCGCGGCTGCAGAGGTGCGGGCTGCCCAGCAGTGCAAGCAAAGTGGCGCGCAGCTCCTTCCCCGTTTTCGGCCGCGACAGACCCGTCGACCGGTTGGCGTTCAGCGCGTCCTGCGAGTCTGGGCGCGCGACCGGCCGCTGATACACCGGCCCCTCGTGCGCCACCGTGCGCGGCGGCACGTCCACGACAGTCTCGCCGTGCCAGGTGATGCGCAACCGGTCGCCATCGGTGACCTCGCCGATCACGGTGGCCAGAACTTCCCACTTGCGGCACACCGCCAGGAACGCGTCTACGTTCTCCGGGGCGACGACCGCGCACATCCGCTCCTGCGACTCGCTGCAGAGCACTTCGGCGGGAGTCATATCTTTGGCTCGCAGCGGAACGGTGTCGAGCTCGATGGCCATCCCGCCGTCGCCAGCCGACGCGAGTTCTGAAGTGGCACATGATAATCCGGCGCCGCCGAGGTCCTGGATGCCGATCACCAGGCCGCCCGCATAGAGCTCGAGGCAGCACTCGATGAGCACCTTCTCCATGAACGGGTCGCCCACTTGCACCGAAGGCAGCTTCTTGCGGGATCCCTCGCTGTCGAACGTGTCCGACGCCAGCACCGACACCCCGCCGATGCCGTCCAGACCGGTGCGCGCACCGAACAGGATGATCTTGTTGCCGGCACCCGAGGCGAACGCCAGGTGCAGGTCTTCCTGACGTAATACGCCCACGCACAACGCGTTTACCAACGGATTGCCGGCGTAGCACGCGTCGAAGACGGTCTCGCCGCCGATGTTGGGCAGCCCCAGCGAGTTGCCGTAGCCGCCGATGCCGCGGACCACCCCGTCGACCACCCGGCGTGTGTCTGGTGCGTCGGCAGCGCCGAACCGAAGCTGATCCATCACCGCGACGGGTCGCGCGCCCATCGCCATGATGTCGCGGACGATGCCGCCGACGCCGGTCGCCGCTCCCTGGTAGGGCTCGACGTACGAGGGATGGTTGTGCGATTCCACCTTGAAAGTGACGGCCCAGCCGTCGCCGATGTCGACCACGCCGGCGTTCTCGCCGATGCCGGCGAGCATGCCCGCGCGCATCTCGTCGGTGGTGGTCTCGCCGAAGTAGCGCAGGTGCACCTTGGACGACTTGTACGAGCAGTGCTCACTCCACATCACCGAGTACATCGCCAGCTCGGCGTCGGTGGGCCGGCGGCCCAGGATCTCGCGGATTCGCTGGTACTCGTCGTCTTTAAGGCCCAGCTCGGCGAAGGGCTGCGGCTGGTCGGGGCTGGCAGCGGCGTGCTCGACGGTGTCGATCGCCTGGGCGCGGGCGCTCGTCCCGGGGACTGTCACGCCAGACAGTCTAGGGCGGTGCTCCCGCCACCGTCGGGTCGACGTGGAGGCGATTGGCCGACCACGCAGAAGACGTTGCCCTCGGGGCCGGCCAGCACCACCCAGCGGAAATTGTCGCCGAACTTGTGCCGGCTGACCTCGGTGGCACCGGCAGCCGCCAGAACGCGGCTTGAGCCAGCGCCAGCGATGCCAACCTTGCGCTGGTGGCGCGGGCGAATCACCCGGGGCCAACGCGAGGCGGTGCCAGTCATCCGCCGTCATCAATCCTCCTCGCCGAGATTGCGCGCTGAGAGGACGACGAGACGACGCGTCGAAAAGTGGCGCACCCGTGTGTAACTTTTCGCGCCACCTATCCGTCCTTGGATACGGGTTGCCGTTCGGCCGGCCACGCCGGCGGGCCCGCCCTCAACAGCGAAATACGTGACAGGAGAAGAAATGTCCCGCCCGCGGCCCCCTCGTTGGCTGAAGCCAATGAACAAGTTCATGATCGCCCTGCAAAGACTTGGCACACCGACTGGACCGCCCATGGTTTTGACGGTGCCGGGCCGTAAAACGGGGCGACCCGAACGCTTGGCAAGGGCCGAAAGATAGGACGCGTCAGGATAACCGAGTTGACGGCCGACGAAGCTCGCCCAGTGTTGCGCCAATATCCGGCGGAAGTGCCGGTCGGTGTGGGGTTTCTGAAACGCTCCGACCTGGTGCGCCAGGGCAATCCCGAAGAAGTCGAGGCGCTGGCCGGCCGGATCGCCGTGTTCCGACTAGATCCGATCCCGGCGAACTGATACCGAACGATTTCCCACTGACCGACCAGCTATGGAAGCCGCAATATGCACACCGCATACCTCGTCGTGACGATACCTGCCATCGTTCTCAACGGCTTTTCCGGCGTGAGCGCACTGGTGCACTTCGCACCCATCATTGCGCCCATGCAACGGGCCGGCGTCCCGGTGTCCTGGTTGACCTTTCCGATCGGCACCCTGAAAACCCTGGGCGCCCTTGGGCTGATCGCCGGCCTGTGGGTCCCGGGAATCGGCGTCGCCGCGTCAGCGGGACTGAGCATCTTCTTTATCTGCGCGATGTACACGCACGTCCTGGCCCACGACATCTCCGGGCAGTTCGCACTGGCCGGGTTCCTGCTTGCCTTCAACGTCGCGACCTGCACGCTCACCGTAATCGCGCACCCGCTCGTCCTCTAGGACGAGCCCCATCATTCGGCCCCGCTAGGGCTTCGGCGAAAGGAACGCCTCCATCGCCGCCGAGTAGGCGGCCACGTCGTGCGCGCCCATCAACTCGCGCGCGGAGTGCATGGCCAACTGCGCGGCGCCGACGTCGACGGTCGGGATGCCGGTCCGAGCCGAGGCCAACGGCCCGATCGTCGACCCGCACGGCAGGTCGGCCCGGTGCTCGTAGCGCTGCAGACCGACCCCGGCCTGCCGGCAGGCGAGCTCGAAGGCAGCGGCCGTACGTCCGTCGGTGGCATAACGCAGGTTGGGGTGCACCTTGAGCACCGGTCCGCCGTTCACCTCGATCAAGTGGCTGGGCTCGTGGCGCTCCGGATAGTTGGGATGGGTGGCATGGGCCATGTCCGCCGACGCCAGCAGCGACTCGGGCAGCCGACGCAGGAAGTCTTCGCGGGTGCCCCCGGCCGCCAGCACGATCCGTTCCAGGACGGTGCCGAGCAGGTCGGACTGGGCGCCGTGGTCGGAGGACGACCCCACCTCCTCGTGGTCGAAGACCACCAGCACGGGCAGGAATGCCCGCGGTTCAGCGGCCACGAGAGCCTCCGTACCCGCGTAGCAGCTGGCTTGGTTGTCCAGGCGCGGCGCGCTGAGCAGGTCGCCGTCGACACCGATCACCGTCGACGGGGTCAGGTCGTGGGTCATCAGGTCGGCGGACAGCACGCTGGCCGGCGTCACCCCGGCGCGGTCGGCGACGAAGTCGATGAACGGCTTCATGTCCGCACCGGCTCCCCAAACCGCGTTGACGTGGCGTTGCGGGTCGAGGGTCAGCGACTTGCGGTCCTCGGCGAGGTGGATGGCCAGCTGGGGCACCCGCAGGATCGGGTCGTCGATCCGCACGAGCCGATGTTCGACCGCGGCGCCGTCATGCACCGACAACCGTCCACTGATGCCCAGGTCGCGATCCAACCAGGAGTTGAGCCACGCCCCGCCGTACGGCTCCAGCGCGACCACGCGCCAGCCGGCGACCACCCGATCGGGATGTTGCTTGACCCGCAGATTCGGGCTGTCGGTATGCGCGCCGACGATCCGGAATGGGCCGCCCGCGCCGTCGGAATTCCAGGCCACCAGCGAACCGGCGGCCCGCACAGTGAAGTAGCGGCCCGGTTCCGCCGGCCACCTGTCGGCCTCGCTCAATTGGGTGAATCCGGCGGCGATCAGCCGCGCGGCCACTGTGGCGCAGACATGAAATGGCGACGGAGAAGCGTCGATGAAATCGCAGAGGCCTGCGGCGCTGGCCGACATGTTGATCATCATGGCTGTCGACGACGATGGTCGCCACGCTGGGCCCAATTGCGCGGCTCCTTCTTCGCGCACTTCATGCGCTCAGCGTCACCACGCTAGGCCCAATTGCGCGGCTCCTTCTTCGCGCACTTCATGCGCTCAGCGTCACCACGCTAGGGTCAGCAGGGTGCCTCCCGTCCAGCCACAGCCCATCCTCGAGCCGTTGACGCCTGCGGCGGTCTTCCTGGTCGTGACCATCGACGATGGCGGCGAAGCGACGGTGCACGACACGCTGCCCGAAATTTCCGGACTGGTACGCGCAATCGGATTTCGCGAGCCGCCGAAACGGTTGTCGGCCATCGCCTCTATCGGCTCGCAGGCCTGGGATCGCTTGTTCTCTGGGCCCCGTCCCGCAGAGTTGCACCCCTTCGTCGAACTGAACGGCCCGCGGCACAGCGCCCCGGCCACCCCCGGCGACCTGCTGTTCCACCTCCGGGCGGAGAGCCTGGACGTCTGTTTCGAGTTGGCTGACCGCATCCTGCGGTCGATGGCCGGTGCGGTCACCGTCGTGGACGAGGTACACGGATTCCGCTATTTCGACAATCGCGACCTGCTGGGCTTCGTGGACGGCACCGAAAACCCGGACGGCCCGCTCGCCGTCAGCGCCACCACCATCGGCGCCGAGGATCCCGATTTCGAAGGCTCGTGCTACGTGCATGTGCAGAAGTACCTGCACGAAATGTCCTCGTGGAACGCGCTCTCGGTCACCGAGCAGGAGCTGGTGATCGGACGTACGAAGCTGGAGAACCTCGAGCTGGATGACGAGGAAAAGCCGGCCAACTCCCACATCGCCCTCAACGTCATCACCGACGCGGACGGCACCGAACTGAAGATCGTGCGACACAACATGCCGTTCGGTCGGCTCGGAAAGGGCGAGTACGGCACGTACTTCATCGGGTATTCCCGTACGCCCGAAGTGACCGAACAGATGCTGCGCAACATGTTTCTCGGCGATCCACCCGGCAACACCGACCGCATCCTCGAGTTCTCCACCGCGGTCACCGGTGGCCTGTTCTTCTCCCCCACCGTCGACTTCCTCGACGATCCACCGCCACTGCCCGCAGCGCCCGTGGCGAAAATGCCTGCCGTGCAAGACGGCTCACTTTCGATCGGCAGCTTGAAAGGAACCACTTGATGAACAACCTCTACCGCGAATTGGCCCCGGTCACCGACGCGGCCTGGAAAGAAATTGAAACTGAGGCGTCTCGGACGTTCAAGCGCCATATCGCCGGACGCCGGGTGGTCGACGTCAGCGAGCCGGGAGGTCCGGTCACCGCAGCGGTCAGCACCGGTCGCCTGGTCGACGTGGCGTCACCTTCCGACGGCGTCGAGGCTCACCTGCGGGCAAGCAAACCCCTTGTCCGGCTGCGTGTTCCGTTCACGCTGTCCCGTTACGAAATTGACAACGTGGAGCGCGGAGCGCAGGATTCGGACTGGGACCCGGTCAAGGACGCTGCCAAGAAGCTGGCGTTCGTCGAGGACCGCGCGATCTTCGAGGGCTACCCCGCCGCGTCGATCGACGGCATTCGCACCTGCAGCTCGAACAAGCCGCTGACCTTGCCGGCGGATCCCCGCGAGATTCCGGACGTCATCACGCAGGCGATCTCCGAACTGCGGCTGGCCGGTGTCGACGGTCCATATTCGGTGCTGTTGTCCGCCGACGTCTATACGAAGGTCAGCGAGACCACCGAACACGGTTACCCGATCCTCGAGCACATCGACCGCCTGGTCCCCGGGGACATCATCTGGGCGCCGGCCATCGACGGTGCTTTCGTGCTCACCACCCGCGGCGGCGACTTCGATCTGCAGCTCGGAACCGACGTGTCGATCGGCTACAGCAGCCATGACGCGGAGAGCGTGCAGCTGTATCTGCAGGAGACGCTGACGTTCCTGTGCTACACCGCGGAGGCGTCGGTCCCGCTGAGCTCCTAGGAATAACGGCGGCGGACGGCTGCTGTCGGGAAAGAGCCGTGTCCGGTATCGGCCGCGAGATCGCGCTACAGCTCGCCGGGCGCGGGGTGGAGGTCGTGGTGCACGGCCGCAGCGCCGACCGCGGCGGCGGATCGGTGGTCAGCGTGAGCACTGTCGGCTATGTGGACGGCGCCGTCCTGCCCGCAACCGGCGGCCTGCGCGCAATCGCAGCCTGACACAACGATTCTCGTTACAGATCCAGCACGAGGTCGGTTTCCGGAGCCGCCGAGCAGATGAGCACCGTCCCTGGCTCGGGCGGCTCCAGAGGCTGCTGGACGTAGGTGGCTCTGCCGGCGACGACGCCGGTGACGCACAGGTGACAGACGCCGCTTCGGCAAGAGAACCGGGTGGGCACGTCGCAGGCCTCCGCCAGCTCGAGGATGCTCCCGTATGCGGACGACCAGGCGGCCGTCAGGCCGCTGCGCGCGAAGGTGATTGGCGGCCCCGTCCCCGCAAGCCCCGCCGGAAGATGCGGCGGCTTGCGCGGGGTGTCGTCGATGATCCCCGGGTTGATCGGCGGCAGGGCTCCGAATAGTTCGCTATGAATCCGCTGGGGATCTAGACCGCCAGCGGCGAGTGCGTCGCGCATGTCGCTCATGAACTGGGTTGGGCCGCACAGGTATGCCGTGGCATCGGCCGGTATACCTAGCGCCGCGATGGCCGGGCGGTCCAATCGGCCTTGTGTCTGGGTGTAGAACACCGACTGCCGCGCGCTCGGCAGAGATTCGATCAGGCTAGCGACTTCCGTTGCGAACGCTTGTGTTTCGCGGTTTCGGGCAATGTGCAACCACCAGATGTCACGTCCATTGCCAGCCGCCGCGAGCGCGTGCAGCATGGCCAGGACGGGTGTGATGCCAATTCCCGCCGACATCAGCAACACCGGACCATCGCCATCGGTGAGGTAGAACTCGCCGCGCGGTGCGGCGGCCTCGATGACCGAGCCCGGCTCGACGTGCTCGTGCAGCCACGAGCTCACCAATCCGTGCTCTTCGCGCTTGACGCTGATGCGATAACGCCCCGCGGCGGGGTCGCCGGAGAGGGAGTAACTGCGCAGCGGCGCCGGCGCGCCCGCGCCGGGGATTCGCACCGTCAGATATTGCCCGGGAAGCGGCGCCGGCAGGGCGGAACGATCCTCGGCTTCCAGCTCGATGGACATCACCTGCGGGCTTTCCCGGTGTATTCCCCTGACCCGCAAGGGCCGAAAACCATCCCACGCCGGTGTCGCGCTTGGCGGCTCGGACGCCGATCCCTGCGGTGTTGCGAGCATGTCCCGGAATGACTGCTGCCACCCCGGACTGAGCGCGGGGACATCGACGATCTTGTGGAGCAGCTCGAGATCACGGTTCGGCAGGTACAACAGCGCATCGACGTCGGCGACGCTGAGCTCATGGCGACCACGGCGGATACGCGTGATGTCATCGCCGGCGCAAACCCGTCCCTCGGAGAGCACTCGGAAGTAGAAACCCGGCCGGCGTTGGGAGACAAGCAGGTTCGGCATCCTGGGTTCGTTCATGCGCATTCCGACCCGGAAGCAGGTGACGCGGGGCTGGGTGACCTCAAACTCGGCTTCACCGATTCGGTAGCGGTCACCGATGCACACGTCGGCATCGGGCAGCCCGCTGATGGTGAAGTTCTCCCCGAAGTGGCCCGGCACGAGGTCGTCGCGACCCAAGTATTTTTTCCAGAAATCGTATGACTCGGTCTGATACACCATGACGGCGCGCTGCTCGCCGCCGTGGCCGCCGAGATCACCCTGGCCGTCGCCGTCGATGTTCAGGCGGCGCACCATGACCGGCCCTTCGACCGGGATTTTCCAGATCCCCGTGTAGACGGTCTTGTCCCGCCAGTGCACGTTCTGGGGCAGCCCCACGTTTACCGAGACCAGCTTGGCCACAGCGCCACCTCCGCAGGCCCCGAATTCCAGGGCTGGCTCACACTATGTCAGCCCGAAGGCAACGGCAACACGTCACGGAACACAGCCGTGAGCGGTAGCGCGATTGTTGCGCGGAACAAGTTCTGGTGCATAATGGGATGTATAACCCAGAATATCCCGGTGGCGGCAACTTCGTTGCAAGCCGCTCGGCATTCGAGGGCGAAATAAGGAGGAAAGCCATGGCGGCTGTTCATCATCGCTATGCCAACGTCGACGGTCAGCGGCTCTTCTTCCGCGAAGCGGGTGACCCGAACGCTCCCGCGCTGGTGCTGTTGCACGGGTTTCCCACCAGCTCCTACATGTTCCGCCATCTGATCCCCGTTCTTGCCGACCGCTATCACGTCATCGCGCCGGATCACCTGGGCTTCGGGCTCTCCGACGCACCGTCCGTCCAGAAGTTCGACTACACCTTCGACGCGCTGACCGACATCACTGCCGCGTTGCTGCGCGCGGTCCACGTCGGCCGGTATGCGATGTACGTCCAGGACTACGGTGCGCCGATCGGCTGGCGGCTGGCGCTGCGCGACCCGTCGTCGATCACCGCGATCATCACCCAGAACGGCAATGGCTACGACGCGGGATTCGTCGACAGCTTCTGGAAGATCGTGCGGGCTTACCAAAGTGAACAAACACCCGGCAACGAGGCGGCGGTCCGGCAGTTCCTCACGCTGGACGCCACCCGCTGGCAATATGTCACCGGCGTCCCCGACGAGACCCTCGTCGACCCCGAATCGTGGCATCACGATTACGCGCTCATATCGCGACCGGGCAACGACTTGGTGCAGCTGAAACTGTTGCGGGACTACGCAACCAACGCGCCGCTCTACCCGCGTTTGCACGAATACTTCCGCGCCAGCCAGGTACCGCTGCTGGCGGTGTGGGGCCGCGGCGACGAGATCTTCGGCCCAGCCGGCGCCACGGCGTTCGCCGATGACCTGCCCAATGCCGAGATCCGCTTGCTCGACGGCGGGCACTTCCTGCTGGAGTCCGCACTGGACGAGGTCGCCGGGCTGATCCGCGGCTTCCTCGACAAGGTAGACATGGCCGCCTGACCGGCCCGCTGAAATGAATGGGTTGGATATCCCATAGTTTGGAGCGCTCGCGGGTTAGCCTGACGCCATGGCCCATCCCGGTGTTCACGATGAACAACGGTTGACCGCCAAGGGGCGCGCCACCCGGGATCGCGTCGTGGAAGCGGCCGCCCAACTGATCGTCACCGAGGGCCTGTCCGCGGCGAACATGGAGAACGTTCGCAGGGCCGCGTCGGTCAGCGGTTCCCAGCTTGCCCATTACTTCGCCGACAAGGGCGCGCTGATCCGCGCGGTTCTCCGGCGCCAGATTGGGGTGGTCCTCGACTTTCACCGGCAGCCCAAGCTAGGAGGCCTGGCGTCGTTCGACGACTTCGAGCGTTGGGGTGATCTCAACATGCGGTACCTCAGGCGCATCGGATTTTTCGGCACGCCCACCTACCACGCACTTGCCGCCCAGCTGGCGAAGTCCGACGACCCGACGCGTGAAACGCTGGCGACCGGCTATTGGCAGTGGGTCGACCTGCTCGAGGCCGCGATCCAGCGGATGAAAGATGACGGCGTCTTGGTCGCGGACGCCGACCCTCGACGCTTGGCGATGGTCATTGTCGCCGCCCATCAGGGCGGTGGCACCTTGGCCTTCACCTACCGGGCGGAATGGCCGCATGCCGACGCAGTTCGCTTCGCGATCAACTACCTGCGCACCTTCGCCGCCGACCCCGACGAGCGGGTGCCAAGACCTGCGCGGCGTCCGCGACGACGCGCGAGGACCGCCACGTGAGCGACGACAGCCCAGCACAATTCACCCGCAAGGGCCTGGCGACTCGCGCGCGCATCATCGACGCCGCCGCGCGGCTCATGTTCGAGCGTGGCGTCGCCAACACCAGCATCGAGCAGGTGCGGCGTGCAGCGCGAGTGGGCGGCTCACAGGTCGCGCACTACTTCCGGGACAAACGCGATCTGACCCGTCAGGTGATTTCCACCCGCCGCGACGACGTGCGAGCTTTCCACACTCAGCCACCGTTGGGCGCCCTCGACAGCTTCGCCGCGCTGCAGGCCTGGGCCGACGCCTGCATCGCCGACGTCGACACCGTGTACCGGGTCGGCGGTTGCGTCTACGGCTCCTTGGCGGGCGAGCTGATCGATGCCGACGACGAAATTCACGACGATCTCTCCGCCGGTTATGACGCGTGGATCGGTTTGTTCGAGACCGGTCTTACGGCGATGCGCCGGCGCGGCGACCTGCGCCCTGACGCCGATCCGCGGCACCTGGCGGTGTCGTTGGTCGTCGCCCACCAAGGCGGGGCCATGCTGACGTACTCGACCGGGGACGCGGAACCGCTGCGCGCCGCCGTCAACGCCGCCGTCTACTACGTTCGCTCGTTCGCGCCGCGAACGCGCAAGGGCCGATCCACTTCGACCCGGCGCCGCGGCACTTCCCGATCCGGGTGACGTTACCGCCCGCTGGACATACTGGGATGGCTAGCCCATAATAATTGGGTTGATTGGCCCAGTAACGTCTGGCGGCAGCTCACCAGTTCCGACACAACCGTTGATGTCCCAGCGTCCGCTGAATACTTGGGAGGAGCGGCGCGTGTCCACCACCGATGCGCCTGAGCTACCCACCGCCCCCGCGATGGTGCGCGAGCAGCCCGGCGGCGAGACCATGCGCGCGATCGTCCTGAAAGGGTTCGGCGGCCTGGACAGCTTGGCCTACGAAGACATTCCGAAGCCGCTGCCCAGGGACGGCGAAGTGGTGATCGAGGTCAAGGCCTTCGGTATCAATCACGCCGAGCTGCACATGCGCCGGGGCGAATGGGCCGAAGCCGCGGAGGTCAGCGGCATTGAATGCGTCGGCGTCGTCGATTCCTGCCCGGGCGGCGAGTTCCCCGTTGGCGCCAAGGTCGCGGCATTGATGGGCGGCCTGGGCCGAACCATCAATGGCAGCTACGCGCAGTACACCCGCGTGCGCGCGGCGAACGTCGCCCTCATCGAATCCGATCTGCCCTGGCCGCAGTTGGCCGCGCTGCCCGAAACCTACGCGGTCGCTTGGACCTGCCTCTTCCGCAACCTCGACCTGAAGTCCGGACAGACGTTGGTCCTGCGCGGCGCGACCTCGTCGCTCGGGCAGGCCGCGCTCAAGATGGCCGTCGCCGCCGGCGCACGCGTCATTGCCACCGCGCGAAGCCACGTCCGGTTTCCGATCCTTGAGGGGCTGGGCGCATCCCGCGTCGAAGTGGAAAGGCACGATTTGGCCGACCATCTCTCCGAGGCCAAGCAGGTCGATGCCGTCCTGGACTTGGTCGGCAACAGCACCATCCTGGACTCCCTCGACATGTTGCGCCGTGGCGGAACGGCCTGCCTGGCGGGATGGCTGGGCGGGCTCGAACCGATCGGAAATTTCAACCCGCTGTTGCGCATGGCGAGCGGGGTCAACTGGAACTTCTTTGGCAGCTTCGTGTTTGGGGAACCTGGCTTTCCGCTATCTGATGTCCCCCTGCAAGACATCGCGCGGCAGGTCGCACAGGGCAGGCTGGAGGCCAAGCCGTCCCGCGTCTTCGCTTTCGACGAGATTCACGAGGCGCACCGCGTGATGGAATCGGGAGAAGCCGGCGGCAAGATGGTCGTCGTGATGCGGTGAGAAGCCTGTCCGGCAACGATTTCGCGGAGGAGGGACTCAACAATGGGGCTGGCATGGCAGCAAGGTCCGCTTGCAACCGGATCGGTGGGACGGTTCCTGACCGAGGGGCCGCTACCACGACGGTTGCTGTACGTGGAGCCGCTGCGGCGGCGGATGCGAGTGCTTTTCGCGGACAGATGGATCGCCGACAGCGAGAACGTAGTTCTGTTGCATGAGCCTGGCCGCTATCCGGTCGCCTACTTCCCACTCGGCGATATCGAGGCCGGGGTCCTGGCGGCCGAAGACAGGCTCACGCAGCATGAGGACTTGCGCGACACAAAGTGGTTCACTATCAAAGTCGCGGAGCGGGCGACCAGCCACGCCGCCTGGCAGCACACGGCCCTGCCACCGTATGCATCGATCCTCGACGGGCACCTGGCATTCGCGTGGCGCGCTATGGACGCCTTCTACGAAGAGGACGAACGCATCGTCGGACATGCTGCCGATGCCTATCATCGGATCGATATCCGTTCCACTGCAAGGCATCTGACCGTACGCAACGGCGACCGGGTGATTGCCGACACCAGGCGTCCGCTCGCCCTGTACGAATCCGGGTTCGCGCCGCGCTGGTACGTGACACGCGAGGACATTGACGAATCTGCCCTCGAACTGGTTGACACGCAGACCTTTTGCCCATACAAGGGGATCTGCTCCTACTACGATATCGGCGACCGCAAGCGCGCGGCGTGGTCTTATCGGAACGCCTGGCGCGAGGTGATGCGAGTCAGTGACTTGGTGTCCTTCGAACCGGACAAGATCGACGTCTACCTCGACGGCAAGCAGCTGCGGCTCGAGCCCGGCCAGACCGTCATTCCCCACGGGGTCGACCGGGGGCTCGACACAGATGAGGTCTTAGGGAAGACACCAACCGCGGGGATCAAATAAGGACTTCGGCCTGAGGAGGCGTAGTGGTCGGGCGGAAAACCAACCCGGACAGGGTAGGAGCATTCTCCGACGGGGTTTTCGCGGTGCTGATCACGATCCTGGTGCTCGAGCTCAGGCCGCCGGCCGCCCACAGCTTCAGCGCGTTGCTACCCCTGTGGCCGACCGGCCTGAGTTATGTGGTGAGCTACCTGTTCATCGCGATCGTGTGGGTCAACCATCATCACTTGCTCAGCTACGCGGAGCTGGCGACGCCGCGGTTGGTGTGGTCGAATTTCGCACACTTGTTTTCGGTCTCGCTCATTCCGATCACCACCGAGTGGATCGCCGACAGCAGGCTCGCCGCGGCGCCCGTGGCCTTGTACGCGTTCGTCTTCGTCCTCGTCAACGTCACCTATCTGGCGTTATGCCGCGAAGTGATCGATCGGCCGGCCCACGAAGACCTCACCGATCGGATGCGCAGGCTCATGCGGATGAGATCCTTCATCACGGTCGGCGTTTTCACAACGGCCGGGTTGACCGCCCTCTGGTGGCCGTTGCTGGGAATGACATTGATTTGCCTTTGTTTGATCGGGTATCTACGACCGGACGTTCCCAATCTGAGGAAGGTCGAAGCCTGATCATGCCCGTGCCGTCCGTCCTGGTGTTCGACGTTAACGAGACGTTGGTCGACATCGAGTCGCTGTCACCGCTTTTCGCTGAACGGTTCGGCGACCGGCGAGTGCTTCGCGAGTGGTTCGCCCAGTTGGTCATGTACTCGATGTCGGCGACATTGGCGGACTGTTATGTGGACTTCTCCACACTGGCTCAAGGCGTGTTTCGCATGGTTGGCGATATCCACGGGGTGGCCGTCTCCGACGCTGACGCGCACCGCCTGAAGACCGGCTTGCTCACCATGCCCGCCCACCCGGACGCGGCGGAGGGACTCGCCAGGTTGAAAGACAACGGTTTTCGCCTGATCACGCTGACCAACTCACCACCCAACCCGGATGGGCCCACGGCACTGCAGAGTTCCGGTCTGGCCGAATTCTTCGAACACCAATTGAGCGTCGACGCATGCCACGCCTTCAAGCCGTCGCCCGCCGTGTACCGATACGCGTGCGAGACGCTCGAAGTGGCCCCGGCCGACTGCATGATGGTGGCCGCCCACGCGTGGGACATCCTAGGTGCCCAGAATGTCGGCTTCAGCGGGGCGCTCATCGCCCGGCCCGGCAATCTGGCCGTCGAGGGGCTGCCCCCACCGAACTTGGTGGCGCGTGACCTGCCCCAGCTCGCCGCACAGCTGATCGACAACTGAATACAACCGGGGAGGACACCAAAGATGACACATGAAGAGACCGGCTATGACGTCGTTGTGCTCGGCGCCGGGCCGATCGGGCAGAACGCCGCAGAGCGTGCCCGGGCCGCGGGCCTGAGCGTCGCGCTGGTCGAGCGCGAACTCGTCGGCGGCGAGTGTTCCTACTGGGCCTGCGTGCCCAGTAAAGCCCTGCTGCGTCCGGTGATCGCCGTCGCGGAGGTCCGCCAAGTCGACGGCGCGCGTGAGGCGGTCAGCGGGCCCATCAGCGTTGCGGGGGTCTTCGGCCGCCGCAACCGCTACGTCACCGACTGGGACGACACCGGCCAGGCCGACTGGGTGGCTGGCATCGGCGCCACCCTGGTACGCGGCCATGGCCGATTGGACGGCGCCCGGCGAGTCGCGGTCACCGCGTCCGACGGAGCCACGTCCGTCGTGACCGCGCGGCACGCCGTCGTGGTCTGCACCGGCAGCCGGCCCCTGCTGCCCGACTTGCCCGGCATCGACGAAGCGCGGCCGTGGACCAACCGTCAGGCCACCGACAGTAGTTCGGTCCCCGAGCGGCTCGCGGTGGTGGGCGCCGGCGGTGTGGGCGTCGAAATGGCAACCGCATGGCGAGGATTGGGCTCTCAGGTGACGCTCCTCGCACGGGGTTCGGGCCTACTGCCGCGGATGGAGCCCTTCGTCGGTGAGCTCATGGGACGTGGCCTCGCCGATGCGGGCGTCGACGTGCGCGTCGGTGTATCGGTGCGCGCGCTGCGCCGGCCCGGCGGCGCAGAGGTGACCCTGGTACTGGACGATGGCTCCGAATTGGTGGTCGACGAAGTGCTTTTCGCGACGGGCCGCGCACCGCTCACCGACGACATCGGCCTGCGCACCGTCGGGCTAACACCCGGCGACTGGCTCGACGTCGACGACACCTGCCAAGTGCGGGCCGTCGAAGACGGTTGGCTCTACGCGGCGGGCGACGTCAATCACCGCGCCCTGCTGACTCATCAGGGGAAGTACCAGGGCCGCATCGCCGGAGCGGCCATCGGAGCCCGGGCCGCGGGTGACGCGGTGGACACCGCGCCGTGGGGCCGGCACGCAACCACCGCCGACCATTACGCCGTGCCGCAGGCCTTCTTCACCGTTCCCGAAGCCGCCGCGGTCGGCCTGACGGCCCGGCAGGCCGAACAGGCCGGCCATCGGGTGCGGACCGTCGATGTGCAGATCGGTGACCTCGTGACGGGGGCGAAGCTTTATGCGGACGGGTACGCCGGGCGGGCGCGGATGGTGGTGGACCTCGATCGCGGTTGCTTGCTTGGGGTCACGCTGGTCGGGCCGGGGGTCACCGAAATTCTCCATTCCGCCACCATCGCCGTCGCGGGCGAGGTGCCCGTCGACCGGTTGTGGCACGCCGTGCCCTGCTTCCCCACGATCAGCGAGCTTTGGCTGCGGCTCCTCGAGGCGTATCGGGATGCGTCGGACCATAATTGACACATGGCCACCGCAGACGGATTCCACCCGGACTTCGAGGAGACAACACCGCAGGCAACCCACAACCGGGTGCACCACGTCAAGGCAGCCGATATCAGCTCCGACACCGCGCAGTCGGAGGGACTGCGCCGCTTCGCCGCGCTCAGCCGGACGTCGGTCGGTGCCGAAAAACTCTGGATGGGCGAGACGCACGCGTCGCCCTCGACCGTCTCGTCCGACCACCATCACGGCGACTCGGAAACCGCCATCTACGTGCGCAGCGGCCACCCGGAATTCGTCTTCCACGACGGAGCGCAAGAGGTACGTATCTCGACTTCACCCGGCGACTATGTGTTCATCCCCCCGTATCTGCCGCACCGAGAGGAAAACCCCGACCCCGACACACCGGCGGAGGTGGTCATCGCGCGCAGCACCCAGGAGGCCGTCGTGGTGAACCTGCCGGCGTTGTATCCCCTTCAGTAAACGGCGATTTCGACAAGATTCCCATCGACGTCCCGGCAGTAGTGCGAGGTCATCGGACCCAAGGCCCCCGTCCTGGTGACGGGCCCCGCGACGATCTCCGCTCCACAACGCACGAGGTGGGAGCGCACCTCGTCCGGCCCGCAACGAGTGATGAAACACAGGTCCTCGGACCCCGCCGCTTCGACCGAACCGGTGACCCACTCGGGGTCATCGCCCAGCGCCCCGACGGGCCGCAGGTTCAGTTTTTGCTCCCCGAACCGCAAAGCGATTCGGTTGGACGACCCGAACGTTTCCCGCCGCATCCCAAGAACGCGCTCGTACCATGCGGCGGTGGCCTCGACGTCTCGGCAGTTCAGCACCACATGGTCGATCCGTTCCACGACGAGCCCCACGTCCGGCCCTCCCTACGGCTGAGGAAAATCATTCGGCACCAGACTAATCCGACTCAGCCCAACGCTTCGTCGACGACAGAACGGCGGCCACCTTTACGCCCCGCTCACCAGACGTTTGAGTACGCCTTATGACCACTGGGTCGCCGGACCTCGAGACTGCCGACCTTTCGGGTTAGGCGGGGCTGCGTCCCCGCGAGCACCCGATGGAAAGCACCTACACGATGTGGGCGCGCCGCCTCGAGGTCCCCGTCGCCCGCGCCACCTACGAGATTCACGCGGCCGGCGCCTCCCTCGAGGTAGCCGGCGCGTTGCATCGGCCATTGGGTTCTCCGGTGCTTGTGCTCGAACGCATAAGTCACGGCAAAGACGACAAGGCCCTTGAGGTCGCGGAGTTTTATAACCGCCCCGAGCGATACCGGTTTTCCCTGACGCTGCCAAGGAACCGTGCCGGGCCCCGGCGCCGGGATCGTCGAGCGGCGTGTGACCGACTGACCTCGGCGGCCGACGGAACCCGCCCCCATTCGCTCAGCCAATTCTCAACACATTCTTCGGTGACTCATGGTTCGTCTCCCAGCATCCGCAAAGCCACCGGCCGCAACATGTTTTCATGACGAACGAGCCCACGTGCGCGAACCTGGTCGAACGGTACCTGCGCGTCCGAGGGCGGCGCTATTTCCGCGGCCACCACGATGGCGAATACTTCTTCGTCACCAGCGCCAACCCGCGGCGCTTGCACGTCCATCTCGAGATCTCGCCCGCGCACGGCGATGTGCTGATCATTCGCGTCACTCCCGGCTACTTCTTCCCCGCCTCCGAGCGACCCTGGCTGGTGCACTTCTCGGACACGTGGAACCGCCAGGACCGCGAGGTGACGGCGATCGTGCACGGGTCATCCGATCCGCACCGGATCGGCGTGGTCGCGCGCAGGTCGCACTGGATCCGACGGAACGTCTCGTTCGACGATTTCGCTGCCTTCGTCGACCGCACCATCGCGGACGCGACCGAGTTGTTCGACGACCTCAACCCGGCCGTCGAACTGCCGACGGCGCATCCGTTGTTGCGCGACGCCGGCTGATCCTGCCGGTTAAGTCCTCACCCCAACGGGCGGGAGCGACGTGCGTGTTCCGCGCCGCTGAACCGCGAGCCCCGAAATCCCGAGTGGCACCACCGCTTGGCGCGCGCCCCCGCCGTGTGGAGGCGCCCGGCGGGTTTCCGCCTAGACCGAAAGTGCCGCGTCCAACACCGAATAAAACAGGCCCAAGCCGTCGTCGGACGGGCCCGTCAACGCTTCGATGGCGTGCTCGGGATGCGGCATCAGTCCGACCACCCGGCCGTTGGCGGAGCTGACGCCGGCGATGTCGTGCAGCGAGCCGTTGGGATTGTCGTGGTAGCGGAATACCACCCGGCCTTCGCCCTCGAGCTCTTCGACGACGTCGGCCGGCGCCACGTAGCGACCCTCGCCGGACTTCAGCGGTACCAGCAGGTCCGCATCGGGCTCGAAGCGCGACGTCCAGGCCGTCGACGTCGACGCCACGCGCAACCACACATCGCGGCAGACGAAGTGCAAACCGACGTTGCGGGTCAGGGCCCCCGGCAGCAGCCCCGCCTCGCAGAGCACCTGAAACCCGTTGCAGATGCCCAAAACTGGCATGCCGCGGTTCGCGGCGGCCACCACTTCACCCATCACCGGGGCGAACCTGGCGATTGCACCCGCCCGCAGGTAGTCACCGTAGGAGAAACCGCCGGGCACCACCACCGCGTCGACGCCCTTGAGGTCGGCATCGGCGTGCCACAGGCTGACGGCCTCGGCACCGACACGCCGCGCCGCCCGGGCGGCGTCGACGTCGTCCAGCGTCCCGGGGAACGTGATGATGCCGATCCGCGCGGTCACCGGGGCTCCCGGCTGATCGTCCAGTCCTCGATCACGGTGTTCGCCAAAAGCGTCTCCGCTATGTCGGCGAGCACCGAGTCGTCGACGGTTTCGTCCACTTCGAGTTCGAACCTTTTGCCTTGTCTGACTTCTGAGATCCCCGGATGACCGAGCCGGCCTAACGCGCCGACGATCGCCTGACCCTGCGGGTCGAGAATCTCCGCTTTGGGCATCACATGAACGACTACCCGGCCCACCGGCGCTCCTCCTCAGATTTGTGTCCGCGCCAACTCTACCGGCGAAAGCGCAGCTCGGCCGCTACGGGCACGACGCAATGTAGGCCTCGCACAGGGGCGCGGTCATCGCGTTCAGCACCGGATCGTCGGCCATGGCAGGCCAAGCAACCTGCGGCGGTGCCGACGACCAGAGCGTGAGTTCGCTGATCGTGCTGCTCGACGGGTGGGCGACCAGATAGGTGTGCATGACGATGGGACCGCTGATCACCGCGGCCATCCGGGTGGTTTCGTCGGTAGTGATCGATGGGGATTGCAGCGGCGCCCGCTGCTGACAGGAGCGCAGCGCGCCCACGGCAGCACTGAACGCCGAAGAAGCGATGGCGCCGCCGCTGGCCGTATCGCCGCGCCAGTGCAGGATCTGCGCCTGCAACTGCCACTGCCCCTCGGGATGGGCGACGGTGGCGCGCGCCACGACCGCCGCGCCGCGGGGGTCCCGCACCACCGGAGCCGTGGCGCAGAGCTCCTCGAACCGGAATCGGGGCGCGGGCGCCGCCCCGGTCACCTGCGCCGCCAGCCCCGCCAGCGCGGGCCAACCGTAAACGGGGTCCAGTGGCACGGCCCGTCGCTGGATCCAGGCGGAATCCGGGATCTGGTCGCATACGGGCGGGCAAGCCTGCGGGTCGGTATGTGCGGGCACCGCGACGACCAACGCCACCGCGAGGCCGCCGACCACCACGATGGTCGCCAGGATCACCCGCATCGGCATCACCCTTCCGTCAGGGCACAATCGTAGACATGCAACTGACGCATTTCGGCCACTCCTGTCTACTTGCAGAATTCGACCAGGCCCGCGTGCTCTTCGATCCCGGAACCTTCGCGCACGGTTTCGAGGGCATAACCGGGCTGTCGGCCATCCTGATCACCCATCAGCACCCCGACCACGTGGACGGCGCCCGCCTGCCGGCGCTGCTCGAAGGCAACCCGGGCGCGGCCCTGTACGCCGACCCGCAAACCGCCGCCCAGCTCGGGGCGCCGTGCCAGGCGGTGCACGTCGGTGACCAACTGCGGATCGGTGAACTGACAGTGCGCGCCGTGGGCGGCAAACACGCCGTCATCCACCCGGAAATCCCTGTGATAGAGAACATTTCGTTTCTGGTGGGCGACGGCGATCATCGGGCCAGACTGATGCATCCCGGTGATGCGCTGTTCGTGCCCGACGAGCCGGTCGACGTGTTGGCTACGCCGGCGGCCGCGCCGTGGATGAAGATCTCCGAGGCCGTCGACTATCTGCGAGCGGTCGCGCCCGCGCGCGCCGTGCCCATCCACCAAGGGATCATCGCCCCCGACGCGCGCGGCATCTATTACGGCCGGCTCACCGAGATGACCACCACCGACTTCCAAGTGCTCCCCGAAGAGGACGCAGTCACCTTCTAGGGCGAATAGACGCAAAATCGCACAATCGGTGCCCCCGCACTGCGATTTTGCGTCTGCTCGCCCGAAGCCGCTAGGCGATATCGTCGCCGACACCGCGGCCGGCGGCGCGCCCGGAGAAGATGCACCCGCCCAAGAATGTGCCCTCCAGGGCGCGGTAGCCGTGCACGCCGCCCCCGCCGAACCCGGCCACCTCGCCCGCGGCGTACAACCCGGTCAGCGGCGTCCCGTCGGCCTTCAGCACACGGCCGGCCAGGTCGGTCTCTATGCCGCCCAACGTCTTTCGGGTCAGGATGTGCAACTTGACCGCGATCATCGGCCCCGCCTTGGGGTCGGTCAGCCGGTGGGGTGCCACCACCCGTCCCAGCCGATCGCCCAGATAGCCGCGGGCGGCGCGGATGGCGGTGATCTGTCCGTCCTTGCTGAACTTGTTGGCCACCTCGCGGTCGCGGGCGGTCACCTCGGCCTCCACGGTGGCGTAGTCCAGCGGCGCCACGTCGGACAGCTTGTTCATCGCGGTTACCAACTCGCGCAACGTGTTCGCGCTGACGAAGTCCACTCCCCGGTCGACGAACGCCTGCACCGGGCCGGGCGGCCCGGGGCGCGCCCGGTTACGCAGCAGCTCGCGCAGGCTCTGCCCGGTCAGATCGGGATTCTGTTCCTGCCCGGAGAGTGCGAATTCTTTCTCAATGATCTTGGCGTTCAAAACGAACCATGTGTAGTCATACTCGGATCTGGTGATGTATTCCAACGTGCCCAGGGTGTCGAAGCCGGGGTACAGCGGTACCGGTAGCCGCTTGCCCGTCGCGTCGAGCCACAACGACGACGGTCCGGGGATGATGCGGATGCCGTGCAGCGGCCAGATGGGATCGTAGTTGGTGATTCCCTCCGTGTAGTGCCACATCCGGTCCGGGTTGATCACCCGTGCGCCGGCCCGCTGGGAAATGCCGATCATCCTGCCGTCGACGTGGGCGGGCACCCCGCTAAGTAGCTGCTCGGGTATGCGGCCCATGCGCTCGGGCCAATTCTTACGCACCAGCTCATGGTTGCCGCCGATCCCGCCGCTCGTGACGATCACCGCGGGCACGCGGAACTCGAACTGCCCCACGGGTGTTCGTGACGACGCCACACCCCTGGGTACGGCCGAAGGCTCGAGCACCGTGCCCCGGACACCGGTCACCGCGCCACCCTCGACGATCAACTCGTCGACCCGGTGGCGGTGTGCGAAGCGCACGGTAGAGCGGTCCCGCAGCTGACGGGCGAAGATTTCAACCAGGGCCGGCCCGGTACCCCAGGTGATATGGAAGCGGGGGACCGAATTGCCGTGTCCCTGTGCGTCATAGCCGCCGCGTTCGGCCCAGCCCACCAGCGGGAAGATCTTCAGCCCCCGGTCACGCAGCCAACGGCGCTTCTCTCCCGCGGCGAAATCGACATAGGCGTGCGCCCATTGGCGTGGCCAGTAGTCCTCGGGCCGATCGAATGCCGCGGTACCGAGCCAGTCTTGTAGGGCGAGTTCGTGGCTGTCGCGAATCCCCAGCCGGCGCTGCTCGGGGCTGTCGACGAAGAACAGGCCACCGAACGACCAGAAGGCTTGCCCACCCAGGTTGGCGCTGCTCTCCTGGTCGAGGATCAACACCCGCAGCCCCCGGTCCACCAATTCGCAGGCGGCCACCAAGCCCGCGAGTCCCGCGCCGACGATGACGGCGTCGGCGCCGAGCCCCGCGGCCGAAGAATCGCTCATGTCCGACCAGGGTAGTGCCCGCGCCGAGCGGGGGCGCTTCGTCAGGCCGCGTCGAGAATGGCCTTGTCGCGCCGCCAGCGGTACACCGTCGGTGCGCAGCCATGCATCAGCGACAGGTCCACGGCGTCGACCATGGCCTGCAGGGGCCCGGGCTTGCGCAAGTGGCGGGCGGCCACGGCGACCCGCACGACGCCGCCCCGGCGGGCGATCCGCTCGGCGGACAGCACCACCATCCGGCACCACCACGGCTCGGTGAGAAAGCCTTCCCCGATGCCCAATACGCGCGAGCGCACGGTGGCGTGCTGGGCCAGGTCGGTGATTCCGTGCAGATCCGCGAGTAGCCGAAAACCGTTGTCGGGCAAGGCTTTGACCACGCCCGGGGACACCACCCAGCCGGGCGCAGCGAACAGCCGGGTGCGCAGGCCGAGGTGCTCGAGCACCCGGTCGGCGGCCATTAGCCGCAGGTTGGCCTCGTGGGCGCGCAGGATGGCGAACTCACCGCGACGCTTCTTGGTGGCCGCATCGTCATAGCCGTGCAGCACGATCGCGTCGCCACCGGACCTGCGCTCGGTCAGCCATTCGACCGTGTGCGGGTCGCGGTCGAGCCGATAGTCGCCGCTGAGCCGGGGAGCAACCAAGAGCGACACCGGCACGTTACGAGCATCCATTTGAGCGCAGAACGCCTCGACGTCGTTCAGGGTGCGTTCGCCGATCCCCGAGACCGAGACGATCAATTTTCCAGCCACACCCGCAGTTTGACGACCTCAGGTTTCGGAACGGTGAAGGACACGCAGACGGCAGGCGTATATCGATACCGCTGGGCCGCAGGTCGGGCGACCTGCGCGCCACCCGGAACGGGCCCCGCGCCCACACGGTGAAGGAATCAGTTCGATATGCTAAGCAACGCCATGGATCAGGCCCCGTACGTGGCGGCCGACACGCCGCCGCCTTTCGACCCCGCCCCGCAGCCGGGCGCGGGCGAGCGGGACTATCCGGATAAGCTGGACGCCGGCCTGCTGCGGATTTCCGGAGTGTGCATCCTGGCCACGGTCATGGCGATCGTGGACGTCACCGTCGTCAGCGTGGCCCAGCGCACCTTCATCGACCAATTCGGGTCTTCACAGGCGGTCGTCGCATGGACGATGACGGGCTACACGCTGGCGTTGGCGACGGTCATACCGATCACCGGGTGGGCGGCCGACCGGTTCGGCACCAAACGGCTTTTCCTGGGCTCCGTGCTCGCCTTCACACTGGGCTCCCTTCTGTGCGCGCTGGCCGCAAATATCCTGCAGCTCATTGCCTTTCGGGTAGCCCAAGGGATCGGTGGCGGCATGCTGCTGCCCCTGAGTTTCGTGATCTTGACGCGTGAAGCGGGCCCGCGGCGACTCGGTCGCCTGATGTCGATTCTGAGCATCCCGATGCTGCTCGCCCCGATCGGTGGCCCGATCCTGGGCGGCTGGCTCATCGACACGTCGAGCTGGCGGTGGATATTCCTGATCAACCTGCCGATCGGACTCGTGACCATCGCACTCGGGGCGATCGTCTTTCCCCGGGACCACCCGTCGCGGTCGGAAACCTTCGACCTCGTCGGCGTGCTGCTGCTGTCACCCGGGCTGGCCATGTTCTTGTTCGCGGTGTCATCGATCCCGCGATGCGGCACCATCGCCGACCGCCACGTGCTCATACCGGCCACCATCGGCCTCGCCCTGATCGCCGGGTTCGTCGCGCACGCGTGGCACCGCACCGATCATCCACTCATTGATCTGCGGTTGTTCCGCAACCCGGTGCTCACCCACGCCAATGTGACGATGGTGGTCTTCGCCGGCGCCTTCTTCGGCGCCGGCCTACTCCTGCCGAGTTACTTCCAAGAGGTGCTGCACCAGACGCCGATGCAGGCGGGCCTGCTCATGATCCCCCAGGGACTCGGCGCGATGCTGACCATGCGTCTGACCGGGCCCTTGGTGGACCGACAGGGGCCCGGCAAGGTCGTGCTGGTCGGTATCGCGCTGATCACCGCCGGCCTCGGCACGTTCGCCATCGGCGTGGCCAGGCAGGCGGACTACTCGCCCACGCTGCTGATTGGGCTGGCAATCATGGGCCTCGGGATGGGCTGCACCATGATGCCGTTGTCCGTCGCCGCGGTGCAGGCGCTGGCCCCCCACCAGATCGCCAGCGGCACGACGCTGATGAGTGTCAGCCATCAGGTAGGCGGGTCGGTCGGCACGGCCTTGATGTCGATGATCCTGACCAATCAGTTCAATCGCAGCGACAACATCGTCGCCGCCAACAAACTCGCGGCGCTACAGCAGCAGGCCGCGGTCAGCGGGGTTCCCGTCGACCAGGCCGCGATACCGCGCCAGACGCTGAGCGCCGGCTTTTGGGACAACGTCGTGCATGACCTTTCCCGCGCCTATACGTCGGTATTTGTGATAGCCGTGGTGTTAGTGGTGTTCACGATCATTCCGGCGTCTTTTCTGCCGAAAAAGCCGGCGAGCCAAACGGTGGGCCATTAGCACGCACGAGCGCCGTGCAAGTGGGTGAAGCTGCAGGCAGCAGGGCGCGGTGCGACGCCGTGCCGATCCAGTTCACGGTCCTGGGTATGGTGGTGAGCTGATATCGAACCAAGCCCAAACGGCAGATTAAGACGGGGGCCGGAGCAAACGTCTGAAAGGGTCCGCGTGAGGGTACGGGTACAGATATGCTCGGCAACGCCATGCAGAAGGCCGATTCCGTGACTTCCGACCCCCCAGTGCCGAGTGCTGCCACCGGACAATCAAACGCGGACGAGCGGCAGTATCCCGACAAGCTGGACGCCGCACTGTTCCGGGTCGCGGCCGTGTGTGGGATGGCCACGATCATGGCGCTGCTGGACACCACGGTGGTCAGCGTGGCGCAACGCACCTTCGCCGCACAGTTCGGATCCACCCTGGCCGTTGTGTCGTGGACCATGGCGGGCTACATGCTGGCGTTGGCAACCGTGATCCCGGTCACCGGTTGGGCAGTCGATCGATTCGGCACCAAACGACTGTTCATGGGCGCGGTTTTTGTTTTCACCCTAGGCTCGCTGCTCTGCGCCTTGGCGCCAAACATCCTGGCGCTCATCATGTTCCGCGTAGTACAGGGTCTCGGCGGCGGTATGCTCATGCCGCTGAGTTCGATGATCCTGACACGCGAGGCCGGCCCCCAACGACTTGGTCGCTTGATAGCGATAGGCGGCATTCCGCTGATACTTGCGCCAATCGGTGCGCCCATTCTGGGCGGCTGGGTGATCGACACCTACGGCTGGGAGTGGATCTTCCTGATCAACCTGCCGATCGGAGTCACCACCATCCTGCTTGCCGCGATCCTGTTCCCGAAAGACCGTCCCGAGCCGAGCGAGGCGCTCGACTTCACCGGTGCGCTGCTGTTATCGCCGGGCGTGGCGATCTTCCTGTGTGGGGTATCGTCCATTCCCGGACGCCATACGGTAGCCGACCGATACGTCCTGATACCGGTGATCATCGGCCTCATCCTGATTACCGCGTTCGTCTTGCACGCCTGGCGTCGCACTGATCATCCGCTTATCGACTTGAGGTTGCTGAAGAACCGGGTGGTCACGCAGGCCAACCTGACGCTGCTGGTCTTCACCGTCGGCTACGTAGGAGCCGGGCTCACGTTGCCGAGCTACTTCCAGCTGGTAATGAACGAAACCCCGATGCAGTCGGCGATGAGCCTGATCCCCCAGGCCCTGGGAGCCGCGTTGACCATGCCACTTGCCGGGGTGTACGCGGACAAGCGCGGCCCGGGCAAGGTCGTGTTGCTCGGCCTCCCCCTGATCGCGGGAGGTCTGGGCATCTTCGCCTTCGGCGTGGCCAGGCATGCCGACTATCTACCTACGCTGCTGATCGGGTTGGCGATCATGGGACTGGGTATCGGCTGCACCACCGCGCCGCTCGGCGCGGCGGTCGTTCAGGCACTTTCCCCAGCCCAGATCGCACGCGGCACGACCTTGGTGAGTGTCAACCTCGAGGTGAGTAGCTCCATCGGAGCCTCCCTGATGGCTGTCATCGTGACGACTCAGATCAACCGCAACGACATCATCGCGGGCAAGGCCGCGTCCGCGCCGTCCAACGTCGGCGGGCACGGGCCGGGGGCTGAGGCCTCGGGAGCAGCGCGGCACGCGCTGCCGCCCGATGTCGCGAGCGCCCTGTTGAACAATCTTTCCCACGCGTACACGACGGTCTTCGTACTGGCGGTCGCTCTGGTGGCGTTCACCATCATCCCGGCGGCTTTCCTACCGAAGAGTGCGCCGGTCCGACCGACCGACGACTAGGCCGCCGTCGGCTGGTATCTCGCCGCGGCGCGACCCCGGCGAGATCGGTGCGGCTCAGCTACCCCTGGGACCGTCGTTCTGGCCGCCGGTGTCGTCGGAATTGGCGGCGGCCAACAGCCAGGCGTATTGGAAAGCGGTCTCCTGCCACGCTTTGTAGCGACCGCTGACTCCGCCGTGACCGGCGTTCATCTGCGTCTTCAGCAGGATCGGGCTGCCGTTGCCGTTGGCATGCCGCAACGCTGCCACCCACTTGGCGGGCTCGACGTAGTAGACCCTGGTGTCGTTGAGCGAAGTCATCGCCAGGATGGCCGGATACCGCTTGGCTTCGACGTTTTCATACGGCGAATATGACTTCATGTACGAGTAGACGTCCTTGTCCTGCAAGGGGTTTCCCCATTCATCCCATTCGGTGACGGTCAGCGGCAAGGACGGATCGAGGATGGTGGTGAGCGGGTCGACGAACGGCACCTGCGCGAGGATTCCGGCGAACAGTTCCGGCGCCAGGTTGGCCACCGCCCCCATCAGTAGGCCGCCCGCGCTCCCGCCAAGGGCCACTAGTCGGCGCGGCCGGGTGACGCCCGTCTCTACCAAATGCTTTGCCACCGCGACGAAATCGGTGAAGGTGTTCTTCTTCTCCAGCAGCTTGCCATGCTCGTACCACGGCCGGCCCATCTCACCGCCGCCGCGGACATGGGCGATCGCAAACACCATGCCCCGGTCCAGCAGCGACAGCCGCGCGATGGAAAAGCTGGGATCGGTGCATATCTCGTAGGCACCGTAGCCGTACAGCAGCGTCGGTGCGGGAAACTCGACCCCGACGCGGTGCACGATGGACACCGGAATGCGGGCGCCGTCGTCGGCGATCGCCCAGTCACGCCGCTCCACGTAGTCGGTCGTACGGTAACCGCCGAGCACGGGTTGTTCGCGCAGCAACGTGCGTTCACCGGTGACGAAGTCGATGTCGTATACCCGCGCCGGGACGACCAGCGACCCCGCTCTGATCCGCAGCTTGGGCGCATGCCAGTTCGGGTTGCCGGCAAGACCGGCCGACATCAGCTCGGAGTCGAAGGAAATCTCCTCGGGCTCGCCGTATTCCCCGTCGGTGGCGACATCCCACACCTGCAGGCGGGGCAGCGCCTCTCGCCGGTAGCTCACCACCAAATGGCCCGCGAAGGCGTCCACGCCGTCGAGCCGCACGTCGTCGCGGTGCGGAATGAGCGTGCGCTGTTGCGTAGGGTCGCTCACCGGAGCTTCGGTCAGGGTGAAGTTGACCGCGTCCTCGTTGTGCAGGATCAGGAACCGGTCCTGCCCGCCGACGACCGCGTGTTCGACCGCGTACTCGATGCCTTCGCGCCGTGGCAGCACCACGGTGAACGCTGCCCGCGGGTCCGCGGCGTCCGCGTACCGATACTCGGAGGTGATCGAGGAACCCGATGCGATGAATACGTAGGCCTCGCTGCGAGTCAGCCCGACGCCAAGCCAAAATCGTTCGTCGGCTTCGTGATATACCAGCTCGGAGGGCTCGCCGGAGCCCACGCGATAGCGCCAGACCTTGTCGGGGCGGTGGGCCGCATCCAGAGTCAGGTAGTACACCGTGTGGTTGTCGGCCGCCCAGGTCGCGCCCGCCCCGATGTCGGCGATCTCGTCTTGATAGAGCTCGCCGGTGCGCAAGTCCTTGAAACGCAACGTATAGCGTTCGTCGCCGACGGTGTCGACGGAGTACGCCAGCAGATTCCCGTCCAGGGTTACGGTGGCGGCACCGAGCGCGAAAAATTCGTGGCCCTGCGCCTCGGCGTTCGAGTCGAGCAGGATCTGCTCGCCGGGCACTTCGGTGTCCTCCTCCAGGATCGGCGGATCCCAGTCATCGGGATTGCTTACTGGGCAACGGCATTGAACCCGGTACTGCTTGCCCTCGAAAGTACGGGCGTAATACCACCAGTCGCCCTGGCGCGTCGGAACCGACAGATCGGTCTCTTTGGTACGTGCCTTGATCTCGTCAAAGATTTTCTGCCGCAACGGTTCGAGGTCAGCCGTCATCTTGTCGACGTAGTCGTTTTCCGCCTCGAGGTAAGCGATGACCTCGGGATCGGACTTTTCACGCAGCCATTCATAGGGATCGATAAAGACGTCTCCGTGATGCTCACGCCGTTTCTCCTGCCGCTTCGCGACGGGCGGTACCGGGGCTGCGGCCGAAGTCACGCGCCGATCCAGTCGCCGAAACTCAAGCCGGAAATGCGTTCGTAAGCATCGATATAGCGATCGCGGGTGGCGTCGATAATGTCGTCGGGCAGCGGTGGTGGCGGCTGCGAGCCGTTGCGGTCCCAGCCAGACTGGGGGCTGGTGAGCCAATTGCGAACGAACTGCTTGTCGAAGCTCGTCTGCACCACACCAACCCGATACTCATCGGCCGGCCAGTATCGCGAGGAGTCCGGCGTGAAGATCTCGTCGGCCAGCAGCAGGTTGCCGTCGCGGTCGGTGCCGAACTCAAACTTGGTGTCGGCGATGATGATTCCCTTCGTCAGGGCGTGATCGGCAGCCTGAACATAGGTCTGCAGCGTGCGGTCGCGCAGCTGGTTGGCGCGGACCCCGCCCACCAACTCGATCACCTCGTCGAACGAGATGTTTTCGTCGTGGTCCCCCAGCGCGGCTTTGGTGGCGGGGGTGAAGAGCGGCTCGGAGAATTTGCTGGCCTCGACCAGGCCGGGCGGCAGCGTGATGCCGCAGACCGTACCGGTCGCCTGATAGTCCAACAGGCCGGACCCGGTGAGGTAACCACGCGCCACACACTCCACCGGCAGCATGTCCAGCCGCCGCACCACCAGCCCACGGCCCAGGACCTCCGCGGGGATGCGCGGGTCATCCGGTGGACCGGCCAGGTGGTTGGGCGCGTCTACCAGACCGAAGAAGAAGACGCTCATCGCGGTCAGGATGCGGCCTTTGTCCGGGATCGTGCTGTCGAGGACGTAGTCGTACGCCGAGATCCGGTCGGTCGCGACCAGCAGCAGGTGTTCGTCGTCGACGGAAAAGATCTCGCGGACCTTTCCGCTGGCCAGATGCTGGTATTCGGACAGTGCGGGGCGCATCGGGCCAGCCTAACGGGCACCCGAATAGGGGTCGCGTGTCGGGAGCTGTGCTGGGATCGAGAGTATGACCCCGCGGTTCCTGCCCTACTCCACCCGACCGGGCCGGCTGATGGCCCAACTGCTCAGCGACTTCGCCGTAGTTGTCTGGACCGCTATCTGGCTGCTCGTCGGCTTGGCGGTTTACGACGCCGTGTCCACCATCGCCGAGGCCGGCCGGCAGGTCGAGAGCGGCGCGCACGGCATCGCCGGCAACCTGGCGTCGGCCGGCCACGGTGCCCAGCACATTCCCTTGGTGGGCGACGCAGTCAGCCATCCGCTGAATTCCGCCAGCCAGGCCGCGCTCGATCTTGCCGGCGCGGGCCACGACTTGGACGCGACGGCCAGCTGGCTGGCGGTCTTGCTGGCGATGGCCATCGCGGCCGTCCCGATCCTCGTCGCGGATCTGCCGTGGCTTCTGCTGCGGCTGCGGTTCTTTCGACGGAAATTGACGGTGACCGCCCTGGCCGCAACGCCGGCCGGGGAGCAACTCCTTGCCCTGCGGGCATTGACAAACCGGCCGCCGGGGAAGCTCGCCGCTGTCAGCGCGGATCCGGTCGGTGGATGGCGCCGGGAGGATCCGCTCACCATCCGGGCCCTGGCCGCGCTCGAATTACGGTCGGCCGGCATCGCGCTGCGCGCGCGCTGACGGCGCTTACTGCTCGGACCTACTGACCCGAATCGCCTCGGACACAACAGGATCGACCAACGCCGACGTGTCGCCAAGCTCGCGGCCCTCGACCACATCCCGCGGCATTCGTGGAGAATCTATTCGGCGATAGCGTCCAATTGTCTATCGTTTGCGGTGATTACCGGTAGTCGATCACGATACGACCGTCGATCTGGCCGCGCTCCATACGCTCGAAGACGCCATTGATGTCCTCGAGCGTGGCGCTTTCCACCGTGGGATGGATCAGTCCGCGGGCGTAGAAGTCCAGTGCTTCGATCATGTCCTGGCGGGTACCGACGATCGAACCGCGGATCGTCAGGCCTTTCAACACGATGTCGAAGATCGGCGCGGGGAAGTCGCCCGGTGGCAGCCCGTTGAAAACGATTGTGCCGCCGCGGCGCGCCAGCCCGATGGCCTGGCCGAATGCCTGCGGATGCACGGCGGTGACCAGCACGCCGTGCGCGCCGCCGGTGGCCTTCTGTACCTCCTCGACCACATCGTGGTTGCGGGCGTTGACGGCGATTTCGGCGCCGAGTCGGGTGGCCAGGGCCAGCTTGTCATCGTCGATATCGATGGCCACCACGCGCAAGCCCATGGCGCGGGCGTACTGGACGGCCACGTGACCGAGGCCGCCTATTCCGGAGATGGCGACCCACTGGCCGGGCCGGGTGTCGGTCACCTTCAGGCCCTTGTAGACCGTTACGCCGGCGCACAGGATGGGGGCAACCTCCAGCGGATCGGCTCCCTCGGGGATGCGGGCGGCGTAGGCGGCATTGACGAGCATGTAGGTGCCGAAACTCCCGTTGACGGTGTAGCCCCCGTTGCGTTGGTTTTCGCACAAAGTCTCCCAGCCGGTGCGGCAGTGTTCGCAGCTGCCGCACGCCGACCACAGCCAGGCGTTGCCGACTTTGTCGCCGACCTCAAGATCGGCGACGCCGTCGCCGAGCGCGACCACGATCCCGCAACCCTCGTGGCCGGGGACGAACGGTGGCTTTGGCTTGACCGGCCAATCGCCATGTGCGGCATGAAGATCCGTGTGGCACACGCCGGAGGTCTCAAGTTTGACCAGCACCTCCCCGTAGCCGGGGGTCGGCAGGGCGAGTTCCTCGATGCGCAACGGCTGGCGGAATTCGGTGACGACCGCCGCGCGCATGGTTCCGGTCGCTTGGGATGTGCTTGAGGCAGCAAGGGTTTGGGTCATGACGGTTCCAATCGTTGGAGGGATCTCGGTCAGAAGAAGCCCTGGGCCTTGGTGCTGTAAGACACCAAGAGGTTCTTCGTCTGCTGGTAGTGGTCGAGCATCATCTTGTGGTTCTCGCGGCCGATGCCCGACTGCTTGTAGCCGCCGAACGCCGCATGGGCCGGGTAGACGTGGTAGCAATTCGTCCACACGCGGCCAGCCTTGATGTCGCGGCCAGCGCGGTAAGCGGTGTTGCCGTTGCGGGACCACACACCGGCACCCAGTCCGTACAGGGTGTCGTTGGCGATCCGGATGGCGTCGTCGTAGTCGGTGAAGGAGGTGACCGCGACGACCGGGCCGAAGATCTCTTCCTGGAAGATCCGCATGGTGTTCGTGCCCTCGAAGATGGTGGGCTGCACATAGTAACCGCCGTTGAGGTCGCCGCCCAGTTCGGCGCGCTCACCACCAGTGACGACCCGGGCGCCTTCGTCCCTACCGATCTCGATGTAGGACAGGATCTTCTGGAGCTGGTCGTTGGAGGCCTGCGCTCCGATCATCGTTTCGGTGTTCAGTGGATCGCCCTGACGCACCGCCTTGGTGCGGATCGCCGCCAGCTCGAGGAACTCGCCATATATGTCGGCCTGAATCAAGCCGCGCGACGGGCACGTGCACACCTCGCCCTGGTTGAGGGCGAACATCGTGAAGCCCTCCAACGCCTTGTCCTGGTAATCGTCGTGGGCGGCCAGCACGTCGGAGAAGAAGATGTTCGGGCTCTTGCCGCCCAACTCCAGCGTCACCGGGATCAGGTTCTGGCTGGCGTATTGCATGATCAGCCGCCCGGTCGTGGTCTCGCCGGTGAAGGCGACCTTGGCGATCCGGTCGCTCGACGCCAGCGGCTTGCCGGCCTCGACGCCGAATCCGTTGACCACGTTGACCACACCGGGCGGCAGCAGATCACCGATCAGACTCATCAGGTACAGGATCGACGCGGGCGTCTGCTCGGCGGGCTTGAGCACGACGGCGTTGCCGGCGGCCAGCGCCGGGGCCAGCTTCCACGTCGCCATCAGGATCGGGAAGTTCCAAGGGATGATCTGGGCGACGACACCCAGCGGTTCGTGGAAGTGATAAGCCACGGTGTCGTGGTCGACCTGGCTCAGCGAGCCCTCCTGGGCGCGGATGGCCCCGGCGAAATACCGGAAGTGGTCGATTGCCAGCGGGATGTCGGCGGCCAGCGTCTCGCGGATCGGCTTACCGTTGTCCCAGGATTCGGCCAACGCAAGCGATTCGACATTCGCTTCCATCCGGTCGGCGATGGTGTTCAGGATCGCCGCCCGTTCGGCCGCGGTCGTCTTGCCCCAGGCGGGAGCCGCCGCATGGGCGGCGTCGAGCGCCGCGTCGACGTCGGCGTCGGTCGATCGCGGCACCTCACAAAATGCGGCACCGGTCACCGGCGTCGGATTCTCGAAATACCGGCCACCCGCCGGCGGCACCCATTCGCCGCCGACGAAGTTGCCGTAGCGGGACTCGAACGTCATCAGTGAACCGGGTTCGCTCGGACGTGCGAATACGGTCATGCGGCCACCTGCCTTATCGACTAGTTGTGTCGGCTGTCACACAAGGTAGGTAAGGGGGGGTTGCAGCACGGTTGCACACGTTGCGATGCCGAGGCGGCTTAGGTGAGGTCGAAGTCGAGACCGGCCAGATGGCCCTGCGCTTGCGCCCGTTCCGGCGAGCCGATCGGTGAGCGGTCATGCAGCATCTGCCACCCGTGCCGGTCGTCGCGCGCCTCGGGCAATTTCAGCCAATCCGCGAGGAGGACAATATTGTTCGACGCGATGACAGCTGCGCGGAGGGTACTGGCGAGTTCGGCGCGCAACCTCGCCACACCCGGCGACGCCGATTGCGGCAACAGCGCGCCGGCGTAGCAGCGGAGCGCTTCCGCGACGTCGCCGCGGCGCACCGCGTCGAAAACATCACCGATATCGCTGGCGATGGGTTCGGTGAGCCGGTAAGGGCGCGAGCTGATCAGGCGCTCCCCCACCACGCGTCGCAGCCGCGACATCTCGGCGCGGATGGTCACCACATCGAGATCCCTGTCGTCGAGCAGCACTGCGAGGTGGTCCGCGCTGAGCCCCTCGGGGTGCCGGTCGAGGAGGACCAAGATATCGGCGTGGCGGCCGGTCAAGACCGCGGGCGGGCCCCCCGCCAGGCGGCAGGTGGGGCGTGCCGCGCCAAGCACCGTCAGCCGCGCCTCGCCGGAAACCACCGGCCCGCGGGCGCTCGCGCACAACAGCGCCAGGTGGTTCTCCACCGCGACGCCCGTCGCACGCATCAGCCCCAGCGTCTGCGGCGAGGCGACACTCTCGCCGCCGGTGATGTCGATGGCGCCGATCAGAGCACCGGTCGTCGGATCATGCAGGGGCACCGCGGTGCAGTTCCATGGCTGCACAAGGCGACAAAAGTGTTCCGAACCTCGGATCTGGAGTTCACGATCCAGCGCCAGCGCGGTACCGGGCGCGTTGGTCCCCGCACCACGCTCACTCCAATCGGCACCGGGCACGAAATCCATCAACTCGGCTTTCCGGCATGCCTCGCGGTCGCCGTCCACCCATAACAGCGTCCCGTCGGCTGCGGTCACCGCGACGACGACACCCGACGCGGCGGCATCGTCGATCAGCAGGCGACGGATGACGGGCAGGGCCGGTGCGAGCGGGTGGGCACTGCGCAACCGCTCTACCGTGACCGGCGCCGAAGAGGTCTGTCCACCACCGCGGTCCGGGTCGACACCCGTCGCCAGACTGCGCCTCCAGCTGTCCGCGACGAGACGTCGCACCGGAGTGGAATCGAGATAGGTCGAACCGACTTGACCCCCGACGAAGAGCTCGTGCAACTCGTGCAGCGCCGGCGCCGAAAGCCGCGGCGCAGCTACTCCGTCCGCACTCTTCATCCTCGTCACCAACAATACAATCGTCGCGCCACCAGTGATTCAGCAAGCGCGTGAGCTCACGATACTGAAATCCAGCTGAACCGACATAGGGACCTTTGGCCCCGTTCGGGAAGGCTTACGACTGCGGAGATTCGGGTGCACCACCACGCGGCAGTTAACCGGGTTGTGCATCGAGCGACACTAGTCACAGGCTGGCCGCCCGCACGGGGTCCACCGGGCAGCCCTGGCCAGCGATCGGATCGCCAGGCTGGCAATTGTCACGCGGACCGTCAGGGTCCAGCTATCTGCCTCGAACGGATCGTCACCGCTCCTCGCGGAGTTCCACGACCAGGTGACGGATGCCGGTGTGCCGATTACTGCGAGCCCATTCGACCGGCCGGACCACCCGCACCGCGCCAAACCGGGAGAACAGCTCCTCGTAGAGCACGCGCAGTTCCAACCGGGCCAGATTGGCGCCCAGGCAGTAGTGCACGCCCTGACCGAAGCCCAAGTGCGGATTGGGCTTTCGGGTGATGTCGAATTCGTCGGCGCGCTGAAATGCACCGGGGTCCCGGTTCGCCGAGCCCTCCCAGACCTGGACCTTTTGCCCCGCCAGGATCGACTGCCCGCCCAACGTGACGTCGCGCGTGGCGGTGCGCCGTTTGGACGGCGACGGCGAGGTCCACCGCACGATCTCCTCCACGGCGGTCGGCAGCGCGTCGAGATCCGCACGCAGGACCCGCAACTGCTCCGGGTGGTCGGCCAGCGCCAGTAGGCCGCCGGCGACCGCATTGCGCGTCGTCTCCGCGCCGGCGCTGAACAGCAGGCTGAAGAACAGATAGAGCTCGAGATCCGACAGCGACGGCGCGTCCAAGTCGTCGACCGTCGCGTTCGCGACGACCGACAGCATGTCGTCGGTCGGCTCCGCTCGCTTCGAGGCGATCAACCGCTGGCCGTAGTCGTACATCCGCGACCCGGCCTCCTCCACCGACAGCTGCGATAATTTGGCCTTGCGTGAACCGCCGAAATCGAACTGCGGCTCGATGGCCTCGAACAGCCAATGTCGTTCGGACTCGGGCACTCCCAGCAGAATGCAGATCATCTGCATCGGCAGTTCGGCGGCGATGTCGACCAGAAAGTCGAACGGTTCGCCTGGCACCACCGCATCGAGCAGCCGGCGCGCCCGCGCCCGCAGATCATCCTCGACCAGCCGGATCATTCGCGGCGTCAGCCCGGAGCTCACGAGTCGCCGGATCAGGGAATGGCGCGGATCGTCCATCATGTTGAGCACCTGCCCGGCGATCGCCAGGTCCTGCAGCAACGTGCCGCCATAGGGACGCCCGCCGCCGGTGACCGAGGAATATGTCGTCGGGTCCTTGAGCACCTCAAGGGTTTCCGGATACGTCGCGACGGACCAGAAGCCCTCGCCGTCGGGCGTGTTGTCGGTCGGCTCATGCCAGTACACCGGCGCCTCGCGGCGGTGGATGGCAAACAGGTCGTGCGGAAATCCGTTGGCGAAGTTGTCCAAATCGGTGAAGTCGATCCCCGCGAGCGCGCCGGCGAGGGTCACAGGATCGCGCCCGGAGCGTACTTGGCGGCGTCCGGGTACCGGCTCACCAACGCCTCCACCAACGCGGCGACCTCGTCCACCTGGTCACCGGCGGCGCCGATGAACGCCTTCTTGTCGGCCAGCGCGGCGTCCAGCGCCGCCCGGTCCAGCGGCAGCCGCTCGTCGGCGGCCAACCGGTCCAGCAGGTCAGGCTCCGCGCCGCGTTCCCGCATCGCCAGGGCCGTCGCGACCGCATGCTCGCGGATGACGTGATGCGCGGCCTCGCGTCCCATGCCCGCGCGGACGGCGGCGATGAGCACCTTGGTGGTGGCCAGGAACGGCAGGTAGCGGTCCAGCTCGCGGGCGATCACCGCCGGGTAGGCGCCGAACTCGTCGAGCACCGTCAGGAACGTCTCGATCTGTCCGTCAATCGCAAAGAAGCTGTCCGGCAAGGCAACTCGGCGCACCACCGAGCAGAACACGTCGCCCTCGTTCCACTGGGCGCCCGCCAGCTCGGCGGCCATCGAGGCGTAGCCGCGCAGCACCACCTGCAGCCCATTGACCCGCTCACAACTTCGGGTGTTCATCTTGTGCGGCATCGCCGAGGACCCGACCTGGCCCGGCGCGAACCCCTCGGTGACGAGCTCGTGCCCGGCCATCAGCCGGATGGTGTGGGCCATCGACGAGGGCCCGGCGCCCAGCTGGACCAGAGCCGAGAGCACGTCGTGGTCCAGCGAACGCGGGTATACCTGCCCAACGCTGGTCAAAACGCTTGCGAAGCCCAGGAATTCGGCTACTCGCCGCTCCAGTTCGGCCAACTTGTCCGCGTCGCCGCCCAGCAGGTCCAGCATGTCCTGGGCGGTGCCCATCGGACCTTTGATGCCGCGCAGCGGGTAGCGGTCGATCAACTCGCGCAGTCGAGTCAGCGCGATGAGCGTCTCTTGCGCGGCAGAGGCGAACCGCTTGCCCAACGTGGTTGCCTGCGCGGCGACGTTGTGACTGCGTCCGGCCATCACCAGATCGCGGTAGGCCACCCCCCGCTCCGCGAGCCGCGCCGCGACGGCCACGCCGTGGGAGAACACCAGTTCCAGCGACCGCCGGATCTGTAGCTGCTCCACATTCTCGGTGAGGTCGCGGCTGGTCATGCCCTTGTGCACGTGTTCGTGGCCGGCCAGCGCGTTGAATTCTTCGATGCGAGCCTTGACGTCGTGGCGCAGCACTCGCTCGCGGTCCGCGATCGAGGCCAGATCGACGTCCTCGAGCACCCGCTCGTAATCGGCGATCGCGTCCTGCGGGACGTCCACACCCAGCTCCGCCTGCGCCCGCAGCACCGCCAGCCACAGCCGGCGTTCCGCGACGACCTTGGCCTCCGGCGACCAGATCGCGACCATCTCCGCGCTGGCGTACCGGGTGGCCAGGACGTTCGGAATGCTCACAGACATAGAGCTTACGATCGGCCCGCCCCGCCGACCGGCTTGCGGTCACATTGGCCACATCTGCCTCTGCGCCGCTGGTCTCAAGTGCCCGCCTCCGAGCGCTCACCGCCGCCGGATATCGCTGCGAGGCGGGCACACCCACCAACCCTCCCGGGGCGGGGACCGTGCGGCCCATGTGACGGCCACCGGCCCCATACCCTGGGCAGGATGTATTTCGCCGGCCTCGAATCTGGCCTGGGCAGGGCGCAAACCCCACGGGAGTGGCGGTCGTCGACAGCGGGGGCCACCTCGTGCACATCGGCGCCGCAGGCGAGGATCCGATCGACGCCGTCGTCTGCGCCTACGTGGCGCTGTACGCACAACGCTGCCCGGCCGACGTGACGATCTACGGCGACTTCGCCACCGGGTACATCGTGACGCCATCGCTGCCCGCCGACCGCGCGGGCCGTTGATCGATCGGCGCGAGCACGTCGATGAGGTCGACGACCGTCCCCAGCGCCGCCGCGCGAGGATCACGACCCTCGACCAAAGCGGACACCACGGAACCGTCCACCGCGCAGATCAGCGTGCATACCAACTCGATGTGCACCGTGCGGCCCGATCGCTCGATGGCCTCGGCCACGGCCTCGGCGCGCTGCCGCAGGCTGCGCCGCATGGTCTCGCGCAGTGCCGGCAGGCGGGTGCACGCGATGTGCCGCTCGTAGCGCGAAATCAATTGGTCGCTGAGTCCCGGGCTGGACACGTCGCCGACAAGCAGGTCCACCAACACCTCGGCGATGGTTTCCGGACCGCGACGCCGGCGGGAAAGCGCGGTAACTCGTGACCGCAGCTGCGCCACCTCGATCATCGCGATGTGTTCGACGGCGCGCGCGATCAAATCGTCAAGGGACGAGAAGTAATACGTCGTCGACGCCAAGGGGAGTCCGGCACGCCGAGCGACGGCGCGGTGCCGCACCGCCTCGAAGCCGCCCTCGGCGAGCAGCTCGGCGGCCGCGCTGACAAGCGCATACCGTCGACGTTCTCCCTTGGGAGTAACCGCTGCCGTCACGAGTAGCCATCGTGCCAGCCAAAGTGGTACTGCATTGCCATTTCCGCCAAACGGCCCGCCAAACGAACATGGCATGATGGCCCGCATGCCCGACCTGAGCCGCCGTGCCTTGCTGGGCCTCGGAGCCAGCGCGGCCGCGGGCGCGGTCGGCACTTATGCCCTCGACATTCTGTTCAAGCCCCGACCGTCCCAGGCCATGCCGGTGTCGCCGGTCGGCACCCGCGCGCCGCTGGCGCCGCCCCCGTCCGCTCCCCTCGAGCCGGCTCAGCCGGCGCCCACCATGGTGACCGGTTCCTTCGTCTCGGCGGCGCGCGGCGGCATCAACACCAACTGGGCGATCGCGCGCCCGCCCGGGCAGACCAAGACGCTGCGACCGGTGATCGCGCTGCACGGTAAAGGCAGTGACGCGTCGACGGTGATGGCCGGCGGCGTCGAACAGGGTTTGGCGCAAGCCGTCAACGCCGGGCTGCCACCCTTCGCGGTGGTCGCCGTGGACGGCGGGGGCAGCTATTGGCACAAGAGGACCTCCGGCGAGGACAGCGGAGCCATGGTGCTCGACGAGCTCATCCCCCTGCTGGGCAACCAGGGCCTGGACACCTCACGGGTGGCATTCCTGGGGTGGTCGATGGGAGGTTATGGCGCGTTGCTGCTCGGTGGTCGGCTGGGTCCGGCGCGCACCGCGGCCATCTGCGCGGTCAGTCCCGCACTATGGCTGTCCTCCGGCGCGGCTGCACCCGGCGCGTTCGACGGGCCCGACGACTTCGCGGCGAACTCGGTGTTCGACACGCCGGCGCTGGCGTCAATTCCGATCCGGATCGATTGTGGTGACAGCGATCCGTTCTACGGCGCCACCAAGCAATTCATCGCCCAACTGCCCCATCCACCGGCGGGCGGGTTCTCACCTGGCGGGCACAACGCGGAGTTCTGGAGTTCGCAACTGCCGGCCGAGCTGACCTGGATGGCGCCGCTGTTGACGGCGTGATTGCGCGTGGCCACCGAGCGTCACGCCAGCGCGGCGCTGGGCACCGAGCGTCACGCCAGCGTTACCCTCGCGAGGGTGACCGCACCCTTCGATTGGGAATTCCCGTACGCGTGGCCGCGAAAGCCCATCCTGGCGGGAAACGTTGTGTGCACGTCACAACCGCTGGCCGCCCAAGCGGGTCTTCGGATGCTCGCCGAGGGTGGAAGCGCGGTGGACGCGGCCGTCGCCACCGCCATCGCCCTGACGGTGGTGGAGCCGGTATCCAACGGCATCGGCTCGGACGCCTTCGCGATCGTGTGGGACGGCCGCCAGTTGCACGGACTGAACGCGTCGGGCCGCTCGCCCGCGGCCTGGACCCCGGAATACTTCGGCGACAAGGCCGTTCCCGCGCTCGGCTGGAACGCGGTGACCGTGCCCGGCGCGGTGTCGGCGTGGACGCAACTGCATGCCAAGTTCGGCAGGCTTGCGTTCGAAAAGCTCTTTGGGCCCGCAATCGACTACGCCCACAAGGGTTTTCTGGTCTCGCCCACGGTCGCCGATCAGTGGGCGGCTCAGCTGCCGCTCTTTGCGAAGCAGCCGGGCTTCGCGGCGGCGTTCATGCCTGGCGGGCGGGCACCGAAACCCGGTGAAGTGTTCAGGTTTGCCGAGCAGGCGGCCACGCTGGAGACAATCGCCGCGACCGACGGCGAAGCGTTCTACCGCGGGGAGCTGGCAGAGCGGCTCGAGGCACACGCGCTAGCCAATGACGGCGTGATACGGGCCAGCGACCTCGCGGCCCACCGCGCCGACTGGGTGGGCACCATCAGCGGAACCTACCGTGGGTACACCGTTCACGAGATCCCGCCCAACGGCCAGGGCATCGTGGCGTTGATCGCGCTCGGGATACTTCAGCATTTCGACATGTCTTCGCTGCCAGTCGATTCGGCCGACAGTTTGCACCTGCAGATCGAGGCGCTCAAGCTGGCCTTTGCCGACGCGCAGGCCTACGTCTGCGACATCGACCACATGCGGGTCCGTCCGGAGGACCTGTTGGACGCGGAGTATCTGAGGCAGCGGGCCGGCCTGATCGACCGCAATCAGGCCAAGCCGGCGTCGGCCGGCACTCCCGGTGGCGGCACCGTATACCTCACCGCTGCCGACGCTTCGGGGATGATGGTGTCGATGATCCAGTCGAACTACATGGGATTCGGGTCTGGCGTGGTGGTGCCGGGAACTGGCATCTCGCTACAAAACCGCGGAGCGGGTTTCGTTGCGGATCAAGATCATCCGAATCGGGTCGGGCCGAACAAGCGGCCCTTCCAGACGATCATCCCGGGCTTCGTCACCAAGGACGGCGCGCCGGTGATGAGCTTCGGGGTGATGGGCGGCCCGATGCAACCCCAGGGGCACGTGCAGGTCCTGGTCCGCATCGCCGACTACGGCCAAAACCCGCAAGCGGCTTGTGACGGTCCCCGGTTTCGCTGGGTGCAGGGCATGCAGGTCAGCTGTGAGCCGGGGTTTCCCACGTCGACCCTCGACGAATTGCGTCGCCGCGGGCACGACCTGCTCGCGGTGGACGACTACAACCAGTTCGGCAGCTGCCAGGCGATCTGGCGGCTCGACGGCGGATATTTCGCGGTCAGCGATCCCCGCCGCGACGGCCAAGCCGCGGGTTACTGAATGCTGACCTTGCCTTCGGCGGCCAGCTGCGCGATGTCACCTCGAAAGTGGCTGCCGGGCAGCCGAATCGAGCCCATCAAGTGGTAAGCCTGCTCCCGCGCGGCGGCGAGGTCGGCGCCGGTACCGACCACCGACAGCACCCGACCTCCCGAAGAGACGACCTCCCCGTCGTCGCGCCGCGCCGTGCCCGCGTGCAACACGCCCTCGGCCTCGGCGCCGGCAACCACGTCCCCGACACGGGGACGGCCGGGATAGTTCTCCGCCGCCAGCACCACCGTGACGGCCGCACCGTGGTGCCAGCGCAACTTGCCGAAGTCGGCGAGCTTGCCGGTGCCCGCGGCGTAGAGCAGCTGGCCGAGCGGTGAATCCAACAACGCCAGCACGGCCTGGGTCTCGGGATCGCCGAAACGGCAGTTGAATTCGACCACCGCCGGCCCCTTGCCGGTTATCGCCAGCCCGACGTACAGCAAACCGCAGAACGGGCTGCCGCGCTGAACCATCTCAGCCGCAACAGGTTCGACGATGTTGACGACGATGTCGCGGTACACCTCGTCGGGAAGCCAGGGAACCGGTGCGTAGGCGCCCATCCCGCCGGTGTTCGGGCCGGTATCGCCGTCGCCGACGCGCTTGAAGTCCTGCGCGGGCAGCAGCGGGACGACGGTTTCACCGTCGACGACGCAGAACAGCGACACCTCGGGTCCGTCCAGGAACGACTCGAGCAGCACGGGGTGGCCCGCCTCGAGCAGCCCGGCGGCGTGCGCGCGCGCGATACCGCGATCCGCGGTCACCACCACGCCCTTGCCGGCGGCCAGCCGGTCGTCCTTCACCACCCAGGCCGGGTCACCCGCCGGAGGCCCGAACCGGTCCAGGGCGGCATCCAAATGGGCGGGGCTGTCAACGGTTTCGCTGGCCGCGGTGCGCACGCCCGCCGCGGTCATGACCTCCTTGGCGAACGCCTTGGACCCTTCGATGCGAGCGGCGTCCTTACTGGGCCCGAAGCAGACGATGCCGGCGGTTCGCAGGGCGTCTGCCACGCCCAACACCAGCGGGACCTCGGGACCGATGACCACCAGGTCGGCCCGGACCTCGCGCGCCAGAGCCACAACGTCGGGACCCGAGGTGATGTCCACGTCGTGCTGCTCGGCGACCCGAGCGGTGCCGGCGTTGCCCGGAGCGACAAATAGGTCCGTGACCTGCGGGTCTTTCCGAAGTGCCAGCAGCAGCGCATGTTCTCGCGCACCCGAACCGATTACCAGGACTCGCACGACACGTCAGACTAGCCGGGGCGAACGCCATACGCCTACGGCACCCGCGTTCACAGAACCTTTTCAAGCAGATTCTTGAGGTCGTTTCGCTGCGCGACGGTGAGCCTTTCGAGACGCTTGTCGAACTCGGCGGACAGCAGCGCCATGCCGTCGCTGGCGGCTTTGCGTCCGGCCGGGGTCAGCAGGAGTCGATGGCGCCGCAGATCGGTGGTGTCGATCTCGCGGCGCACGAAGCCGGCGGCCTCAAGCCGTTTGAGATAAACCGTGACCGTCGCCTTCGGCATGCTCAGCGTGGTCGCGAGTTCGGCAGGGTAGGGGTGCTCGTCTATCTCCGCGAGCAGGAACAGTTCCTTGGATTCGAGCCCTAGCGCGCAGATGTCAGTCTCGGCGCACGAGATGACCGACAGCAGCATCCGGTAGTTCAGCGACCAGATCTTGGCTGTATCGACCGCCGGCGCCGACTTGCCAGATCGTTCAGACATGAACTAGTTTAAAAATGAATAACCCCATAATCGAACAACCTACCAGAAAGCGGCCACCATGCCTCTGGATCAGTACGTGACACTCGGACGCTCCGGCCTGCGCGTCAGCCCGTTGTGCCTGGGGGCCATGACGTTCGGCGAAGACCTTGGCTGGGGCACCAGTGTGAACGAGTCCCAACAGATCATCGATCGATACACCGACCTCGGCGGCAACTTCATCGACACCGCCAACTTCTACACCCGAAGCCACTCCGAGAAGATCATCGGCGACCACGTCGGACGCGATCCAGGCCGCCGGGATCGCCTGGTGATCGCCACCAAGTTCAGCGGCAACTTGTATCCGGGCGATCCGAACGGCGGTGGCTCGGGCCGCAAGTCGGTGATCAACGCGTGCGAAAACTCGCTGCGGCGTCTGCAGACTGAGTACATCGACCTGTACTGGCTGCACATCTGGGACGCGAACACACCCATCGACGAGACGATGGCGGCGCTCGATGATCTCGTCCGCGCAGGCAAGGTGCGCTACATCGGCGTTTCGGACACCCCGGCGTGGAAGATCGCCCAGGCCAATCTCATCGCCCGGTTCCGCGGCTGGTCGAGTTTCGTCGGCTTGCAGGTCGAGTACTCGCTGCTGGAACGCTCCATCGAACAGGAACTGGTTCCGATGGCGTCGGAATTCGGCCTCGGCATCACGCCGTGGTCACCCCTCAAGGGCGGTGCGCTCAGCGGCAAATACACCAGGGCCAACGCCGGCAGGCAGGACCCCGGTCGCGGCGCGATGGTCAACGCCTTCCTCAACGAAAAGACCTACGCGCTGATCGACGAACTCGAGACCCTCGCCAAGGCCCACGACACGACCGTCGCCAGCGTGGCGCTGGCCTGGGTGCGGGCGCAGCCCGGCGTCTCGTCCGTCATCATCGGGGCACGCAGGCTCTCGCAGCTCGACGACAACGTCCGCGCCGTCGATGTCGGCCTCAGCGCCGACGAACTGGATCGGCTCGATGGGCTGACCAAGCCGACGTTCGGGTTTCCGAACAATATGCTGGAGATGGCGCCGGGCATTCTCAACGGTGGGACGTCGGTCAACGGCGTCTCGGGGCCGATCTCCGAGTACGCGATGCCTAAGGGCGTGCGGCCTTACTGATCACCCAGTGACTCGTAGATCAGCCGCGTGTATTTCCGCGTCCGATCGGTTCCAGCCGACGTCACTTGTCCCATCTTGTTCATCACATAAGCGAACGTAGTGCGGCGGTCGGGGCTCATGACCACCATTGACCCGCCCCAACCACCCCAATAGCAGGTCCTCTCGTCGGGGATGTCAGGCACCGCCTCCGGGTGGGGCAAGGCAAACCCGATGCCCCACCGTGCCGGCATTGCAAGCACCAGATCGGTGCCATTGGCCTGCTCCTCGAAGATCAAGTCGATGGTGTCAGGCCCTAGGAGCCGGACGCCATTGACTGTGCCGCCCAACGAGATCGGCGAGAGGGCCCGGACCAGCGAACGCGCGTTGGCGTGTCCGTTGGCCGACCCGATCTCCGCCCGGCGCCACGCGGAAGTCTCGGCAGCCAAGGCCGTCTCCGAGGCGGGCGGGATCGCAACGAACGTCTTGTACATCGGATGGTCATGGGGAAGCGCTTCGAACGGCACGTCCAGCGGAGGCGGCGGGACCAGCTCGGCGATTCTGTGGTCGTCTTCGGGCCGCGCACCGATCTGCAGGTCAGCGCCGAGCGGCTCGGCGATCTCTTGTCGCACAAACTGTTTCAGAGTCATGCCGGTGACTCTGCGGACCAGCTCGCCGACGAGGTGGCCAATGGTCACCGCGTGATATCCCGACGCGGTGCCCGGTGGCCACCACGGCGCCTGCCCGGCGAGCTGAGAAGTGGATTTCTCCCAGTCGTACACGTCCTCCAGAGCGAAGGGCGGCTCCCAGCCGGACACCCCAGAGGTGTGGCTGAGGATGTGGCGCACCTCGATGTCCTGCTTGCCATTGGCGGCGAACTCGGGCCAATACTTGGAGACCGGAGCGAACGGATCGAGCAGGCCGCGGTCGACCAGCATCAGCGCGGCCAGCGCGGTCACGTTCTTGGTGCTGGAAAAGACGTTGACGATAGTGTCTTCCGACCATTCGCGGGTTCTCGCCCTGTCGGCGTGCCCGCCCCAGACGTCCACGACGAGCTCGCCGCCGAGATCGATGGTGATCGCGGCACCGAGTTCACCGCCGGTGCCGACTTCGTCGGCCAGCGCGGCGACGAGATCCTCGAAACGGCTGTCGTAGTGACCGTGCAGCACGCCCGTTGTGAAGTGTGCATCGATCGCGTCGCCGGCAAGACTGGTCTGACCATTCATGGGTACCTCCTTCAATCCGAGAAACCCAGTGTGGGACGCCGGCCAGCGAAGAACATTGGCCAAAGTGCGTAGATCCACTGCCGAAGCTTCCGAGGGGACGTATAGGCCTTTCTGCTGATGTTTGCCGCACCTGATCGACGCATGCTGGCTAACATGACTGAGACCGAGCAGTGCGTCGACACACTGGGTTTGAACTGGAGCGATTTGGAGTTGAGCGAGCTCCCGACGGGAACGGTGACGTTGCTGCTGGCCGACGTCGAGGGTTCGACGCGGGCTTGGCAGACCCAGCCCGACGAAATGCGGGCCGCCGTTGCGCGACTCGACCAGGCACTGTCAGACCTGGTGCCCGGGCACAACGGGGTCCGTCCGGTTGAACAAGGCGAGGGCGACAGCTTCGTCGTCGCCTTCGCGCGTGCCAGCGATGCCGCCGCGTTTGCGCTCGGGCTACAGCTCACCGCGCTTGCGCCGATCCATCTACGAATCGGACTGCATACCGGCGAGGTCCAACTGCGCGACGAGGCAAACTACGTCGGGCCGACCATCAACCGCGCCGCACGGCTGCGGGACCTGGCTCACGGGGGCCAGACGGTCCTGTCCGCTACGACGAGCGATCTGCTGGCCGACGGACCGCCCGCCGAAGCGTGGCTTCTTGACCTCGGCACCCACCCGCTGCGCGACCTCCCTCGGCCCGAACGAATCACGCAGCTGTGTCACGCCGATCTCCGCAACGACTTTCCCCCGCTTCGGACGCCGAAAAGTACCGGATCGCAGCATCTCCCGCAGCAGCTGACCAGTTTCGTCGGACGCAACGCCGAGATCGAGACCGTTCGTCAGCTCGTCGCCGACAACCGGTTGGTGACGCTCACCGGCGCCGGTGGCGTGGGGAAGACGCGGCTGGCGCTTCAGGTCGCCGGCAACGCCGACGGCAATTTCGCCGACGGGGTTTGGTACGCCGACCTGGCCCCCATCACCGACCCCGAGGTTGTGCCGGTCGCGGTGACCCGGGCGTTGGGGCTGCCCGACCAGGCCGGGCGTTCGACGATGGACACCCTCATTCGTGCCATATCGGGTCGGCACATCCTCGTGGTGTTGGACAACTGCGAACACCTGATCGACGCGTCCGCCGCGCTGGTCATCGCGCTGCTGGGCGCCTCCCCGGCAGTCCGGATCCTCGCCACCAGCCGAGAACCGATCCGGGTGGCCGGGGAGATCGCCTGGGGCGTGCCCTCTTTGTCTCTCGCCGACGAGGCGGTGGCATTGTTCATCGACCGTGCCCGCCACGTTCGTCCGGATTTCACTGTGACCGAGTGCCATTCGGCCACCGTGACGGAAATCTGCCGGCGCCTGGACGGCATACCCTTGGCGATCGAGCTCGCGGCCGCACGCGTCCGCGCGCTTTCGCTGACGCAGATCCTCGACAGCCTGCATGATCGGTTCCGGCTGCTGACTGGCGGTGAGCGAACCGCGGTGCGCCGCCAGCAGACCCTGCGCGCGTCAGTCGACTGGTCGCATGCGCTGCTGACAGAGCCCGAACGGGTCCTCTTCCGTCGCGCCGCGGTGTTCCTTGGCGGATTTGACCTGAATGCGGCGCAAGCGGTTTGCACCGACAGCGAGATCGAGCGCTACCAAACCCTCGATCAGCTCACGCTACTCATCGACAAGTCACTCATCACTATCGAAGACGGTGACCTAGGGTCGCGATACCGGATGCTGGAGACGGTCCGCCAGTATGCGCTGGAGAAGCTTGGGGAGGCCGGCGAGGCCGACGCGGTGCGCGCCCGCCACCGCGACCACTATGCGGCGCTCGCGGCGGAGCTCGATGTGCCCGGGCGCATCGATCATCAGGACCGAATCGAGCAGGCCACGGTCGAGATGGACAACCTGCGTGCGGCATTCGCGTGGTGCCGTGAAAACAACGAGATCCCGCGGGCTTTGCAGCTCGCATCCGCGTTGCAAACGCTGTGGACCACTCGCGGCCGCGTGCGGGAGGGAACTGCCTGGTTCGACGCGGCGCTCGCTGACGCCGCCGCGCACGACGTAGAGGTGCCGCTCGCCGTTCGGGCCCGAGCGCTCGCGGACAAAGCCACACTCGAGGGCGCGCAAACCATCCACGAAAACATGGACGAGGCGCTGGAGGCGCTCGCACTCGCCCGCGAGATCGGGGAACCGGCGTTGCTGGTTCGCGCGCTCGCCGGTTGCGGGATCATCTTCGCTTACAACGCGGTTGCTGCCGACACCTATTTCACGGAAGCACTCGGACTTGCCCGCATGGTGGGAGATGACCGGAGTTTGAGCCAGATTCTCGCGTTTCAAGCCTTCGCGGCGGTTACCGGCAAAGGCGACCCGGTGGAGGCGCGCGCCGCAGGCGAAGAAGGCCGCGACATCGCTGATGTGATCGGCGACGGCTACGCCTCTCGCGGGTGCCGGTGGTGTATCGGATTGGCGCAGTGGTGGGAAGGCGATCTGGGCGGGGCCATAGCACAATTCCGGGAGCTGGTGGCCGAGTCGGATGCCGCCCACGACGAAACGTGGAGGATGGCCAGTCTGGTCAGCCTCGGCCACATGCTCGCCTACACCGGCCACACCGGTGCGGCCCGGGCCGCCGCGGATGCGGCCGTGGAAGCCGCCTGCGACCTCGGTTCGTTCAACCAGGGTTACGCCTACGCTGCGTTGGCCGATGCGATGCTGGCGGCAGGTGATATCGCCGCCTCGACGAAGGCCGCCGACGCGGCGTGGCAGCGCTTAAAGGTTCAACCCGAGCTGGCTGTCGTCAACGTCATTCCGCTGGCGGAGATCGCGCTGGCATTGGGGGACCTGACGGAGGCGCGCCGATGGGCCGACGATGCCATAGCTGTAGCCGCCGGCGCGCATCGGGCATTCGCACTGACCAAGCGTGCCCGGGTCGCGATCGCGCAAGGCGATTGCGGGCAGGCGCAACGCGATGCGCACGATGCGCTGAGCGCAGCGGTGGACCTCAAAGCGCTCTTCGTCATTCCCGAGGTCTTCGATTGCCTGGCGACACTTGCCATTGGCTTTGGTGCGAACCGGGAGGCTGCACGTCTCCTGGGAATGGCGAACGCGCTACGCGACCGAACCGGCTATGTGCGCTTCAAGATCTACGACGAGGCCCACAAGGCTTCCGTGGCCCGCCTGCGAGAATCTCTGGGCGATAACGACTTCGAAGGAGCATGGGCCGAAGGAGAGACCCTATCCATCGAGGAGGCTATCGCATATGCCCGACGCGGCCGCGGCGCACGCAAACGACCCGCTACGGGCTGGGAGTCACTAACACCCGCCGAGGTCAACGTGGTAAGGCTCGTCAGCGAAGGACTACCGAACAAAGACGTCGCCGCGCGCCTCTTCGTCTCGGCGCGCACCGTGCAAGCCCACCTCAGCCACGTCTACTCCAAACTGGGCATTAGCTCGAGAGTTCAGCTCGCGCAGGAGGCTTCACGCCACGCCTGATCAATCCTTGTCGCCGGAGTGCATCTTCAACGCGGCGTCCACGTTGGCCTTTTTGTCCTCTGCCGCGTTTTTGGCCTCGGCCTTCTTGCGCTTGGCGATCACGGCATCGACGGCGCCGTTGAGCGCGGAACCCAGGGGGAAACCGAGATAGTGGGTGACGAAGACCGCCATCTCCTTCAACTCGGTCTCGGTGAGCTCCCCGTTGAGCAACGCGGCATTGATCTGGATCTCGGCCAGATCGCGGTTTCCGATCGCGGTCACCGCGGTCAACGTCATGATGCGCTTGTCGCGCATCGACAATCCAGGTCGCGTCCAGATGCTGCCGAACAGATGGTCGACGGTGAGGTCGAAATACGCATCACCCTCGACATTGGGCATCTCCCAGCCGTAGACCTCGTTCATCTTCTCGAGGCCCTTGCGGCGCCGTTCTTCCATCACGCTTCTTTCTCTGTGTGTGGTACCCCAAGGCCGGCCGCCAGCCCCTCATACGCCAACCGGGCCAGCGGCAGGTCGACCGACACCGCCTCGCCCAACGCCAGCGCCAGACTCAGGTCCTTCTCGCCCAGACCACGGGTGTGCATGAACGGCTGATAGAGAAAGTGTTCTGGCTGAAGGTCATTCATGTCATCGCGGACCATGATCGCCCCCGGCCCGCCAGTGAGGGCATCGGTGTGCCGAACCACCCGGCCCAGCGCCTGCAGATCCAGGCCCGCCGCCTCGGCCAGCTTCATGGCCTCACACGCCGCGGCGTACGACGTGAAGGTCAACATGTTGCGGGCCAGCTTCATTCGCGTCCCCGCCCCTGGCTCGCCGGCGTGGATGACCACCGCCGCCCAGTGCTTGAACGCCGGCTTGATCCGCTCGTACACCTCGCGCTCGGCGCCCACCATCGTGGCCAGCTCACCTTTCGCAGCGGCGGCCGCACCGCCGCTGACGGGTGCGTCGACGACGTGAATACCTTGGGGTTTGTGTTCGGCCGCCAGCTCGACGGCGGTGGTGTCGCTGATGGTCGAATGAATCGCGATGACGGTGCCGGGCTTGGCGTGGGCGGCCAGCTCGCCAACCACCTCGCGCACCTGGGCGTCGTTGAGCACGGTGACGTGGATGATGTCGGCGGCGGCGACGTCCGCGACGCTGTCGGCCAGGCCGGCGCCCTTCTCGGCCAGCGGCGTCATCGCCTCCGTGCGGATGTCGTAAACCGTTACCCCGCCGGGCCACTCGGTCATCTTCGTGGCCATCGGGGCGCCCATGTTGCCTAGACCGACGTAGCCCAGCTTCACCTGATCTCCCACACGCGCCGCCTCCTCATCACTTCGCTCCGCGTCGTCGCCGGCGGCTATGACCGAATGATCTGTCCGCCGTCGACGTTGAAGATTTGCCCGGTGATCCACGATGCCTCATCGGAAAGCAGGAACAGGCACATCCCGACCAGATCCTCGGGAGTCCCCATCCGCGACAAGGGCAGACCCTTGACGATGTCGGCGACCATCTCCTGCGGGGTGGTCGTCCGGTTCGCCTCGGTGTCGATGGGGCCGGGCGCGATCGCGTTGATCCGGATGTTCTGGCCGCCAAGCTCACGCGAGAGCTGTTGCGTCAGACCGTTGACCCCCACCTTGGCCAGGCCGTAATAGTTCGAGTACAACCAGGCCGCCGTGGACGACTGGTTCACGATCGCCCCACCGCCGCGCTTGGCCATCTTCTTGTAGACGGCGCGGGTGCACCACAACGCGCCATCGAGGTTGACGCTCATGAACTTCTTGTAGTACTCGGGGTCGATGGTGAGCAGGAAGTCCAGCTTCATGCCCCCGAAGATCGCCGCGTTGTTGACGAGGTAGTCGATGCCGCCGAACTCCGCCAGCGTGCGATCCGCCATCGCCTTGGCCGACGCCGGGTCGGACACGTCGACCGGGATGCTGATCGCCGTTCCGCCGTCGGCGGAGATCTGCTTGGCCACCGCTTCGGCCGCCTCCGCGTTGATGTCGGCGACTACCACCGCCGCGCCCTCCCGGGCGAGCGCCTCGGCATAGGCCTGGCCGATGCCGCCGCCGGAGCCGGTGACGATGCCGACCTTGTTCTCAAACCGCATGCTCTCGAACTCCTCTACTTAGATCGCCGTCGCGATGGTCTTGATTTCCAGGTATTCCTCGAAGCCGGCCAGACCCATCTCGCGACCGTTTCCGGACTGCTTGTAACCGCCGAAGGGTGCATCGGCCGAGTACCACACGCCGCCATTGACATTGATCGTTCCCGCGCGGACCCGCGCGGCGACCCTCGCTGCCCTATCGGGATCGACGCCGAACACCGTGCCCGACAACCCGTATGGCGAGTCGTTGGCAATGCGGATCGCGTCGTCGTCCCCGTCATGCGCAATGACCGTCAGGACGGGGCCGAAGATCTCCTCGCGCGCGCAGCGCGCGTCGTTGCCCAGCCCCGCGATCACCGTCGGCTCGATGAAGAAACCGACCTCGCGGTCGGCCGGGCGGCCGCCACCGCAGGCGAACGTCCCGCCTTCGGCGATGGCCGAGTCGAGGTAGCCCTGTATCCGGTCCCGCTGACGCGCCGAAATCACCGGTCCACAGATGGTTCCGGGGTCGGTGGGGTCACCCGCCTTGATGCCACCCATCGTTGCGGCAGCGATGGCGACGGCCTCGTCATACTTCGCGCGCGGCACCACCAGCCGGGTGGTGATGGCACATCCCTGCCCGGCGTGCATGCACACCGAGAACCCTGCCATCCCCACCGCACCGCCCAGGTCGGCATCGTCGAGCACGATGAACGCCGATTTGCCGCCCAGCTCGAGGAAGACTTTCTTGATGGTCGCGGCGCCGTCGGCCATCACGGCGCGGCCCGTGGCCGTCGACCCGGTGAACGAAATCATGTCCACCCGAGGGTCTTTGGCTAGCAGCGCACCGACACCGTGGTCGCTGGATGTCACGATGTTGATCACACCGGGTGGAAAATCGGTGTGTTCGGCGATCAGTTCCCCGAGCACGGCGGCACACCAGGGCGTGTCGGGTGCCGGCTTCAGGACGACGGTATTACCGGCGGCCAGCGCGGGTCCGATCTTGGCGAGGTTGATCTGGTGGGGAAAGTTCCACGGAGTGATGGCGCCGACGACGCCGACGGCCTCTCGGGCGATAGTGCGGCGGGTGGGGATGCCCATCGGTGACGCCTCGCCGAGATCGGTGTTGTATTCGTAGGATTCGGCGGTGTCGGCCGCGAAGGCGAGGTCGTTGACGGGAACTTCGAGTTGAGCGATCGAGGTGAGCATCCGGGGCGCGCCGACTTCGGCGATGGTCAGGTCGCGTAGCTCTTCGAGGTGCTGCTGCATCGCCTTCCGCAGTTGCCGCACGCACCGCACACGTAGTTCGGTGTCGCGCGACCAGTCCGTTTCGTCGAAGGCGCGCCGGGCGGCATCGATGGCGGTATCCATGTCCTGCGCGTCGGCGTCGGCCGCCGCCCCCAGGACTTCCTCGGTCGCCGGATTGATCGTCGGGAAGGTGCCGGCACTGCCGGGCGACATCTTGCCGTCGATGAAGAGTGCACTCACGCCGTCGGCCAGCAAGGTCATCTCCCGCTCCCGTCTGTGCGGCCAATCGCGCACGCAAATCGAGTGGACAGTTGTCCGATAATCTCCGACCGAACCATAGCCGCCGCGCCATCTACGGTGCAAGAGCCGATCGCGCAGGCGGGGGCAGCTGGCCGCCGGTTGGCGCGTTGCCCTGCAAGTTTGCCGATCGTGCTTGCTTCCCGTCGCAGCTATCCGATAGCGTGGACACGTGTCCAGCGATGCCCTGGTTACTGTCTCATCCCAGGTAGGCCACCAGACCGGAGAGCCGGTGCGCAACCGCCGCCAGGAGGAGACGTTCCGCAAGGTGCTCGCGGCCGGCATCGAGACGCTGCGGGAGAAGTCCTACGCCGACCTCACGGTGCGCGCGGTCGCAGCTCGCGCCAAAGTCGCCCCCGCCACCGCGTACACGTACTTCTCGTCGAAGAACCACCTGATCGCCGAGGTCTACCTCGACCTGGTGCGGCAAGTCCCTTATTTCACCGACGTCAACGACCCGATGCCCGACCGGGTCGAGCAGGTGTTGCGCCACCTGGCCCTGGTGGTCGCCGACGAACCCGAGGTCAGCGCCGCGTGCACGACGGCGTTGCTCAGCGGCGGCGCCGAGCCCGCCGTGGCCGCCGCGCGCGACCGGATTGGCGCCGAGATACACCGCAGGATCACGTCCGCCATGGGGCCCGACGCCGATCCCACCGCCGTTTCCGCGTTGGAGATGTCCTTCTTCGGGGCGCTGGTGCAGGCCGGCAGCGGCGAATTCACCTACCGAGAGATCGCCGACCGGCTGGCCTACGTGGTGCGGCTGATCCTCACCGGCGCTGCAGAGACAAGCCAGGAGACGAGCAACGAATGACCGTTAAAGTTGGCGACCACGACCTGGTCCTCGATCCCTACGACTACGACTTCCACGAGAATCCGTATCCGTACTACAAGCGGCTGCGCGATGAGGCCCCGCTGTATCGCAATGAGGACCTGAAGTTTTGGGCGCTGTCGCGGCACCAAGACGTGCTGCAGGGATTCCGCAACAGCACGACGCTGTCCAACAAATACGGCGTCTCGTTGGATCCGGCATCCCGCGGTCCACACGCGTCCAAGACGATGTCGTTCCTGGCGATGGACGACCCCGCACATCTGCGGCTGCGGACACTGGTGTCAAAAGGGTTCACACCCAGGAGGATTCGAGAACTCGAGCCGCGCGTCACCGAGATCGCCACACGGCACCTCGACGCCATGCTGGAAAGGGCGAAAGACGGCGTGGTCGATTACGTCGACGAGTTCGCCGGGAAGCTTCCGATGGACGTCATCTCCGAGTTGATGGGCGTTCCCGAGCCGGATCGAGTTCAGGTCCGAGCCTGGGCCGACGGCGTGATGCACCGCGACGAGGGCGTCACCGACGTACCGCCGGAGGCGGTCGAGGCTTCCATCAACCTGATCGTCTACTACCAGGGCATGGTGGCTGAGCGGCGCAAGAAGCTGACAGACGACCTGACCTCGGCGCTGCTGGAGGCCGAGATCGACGGCGACCGCCTCACCGACGACGAGGTACTCGGCTTCATGTTCCTGATGGTGATCGCCGGAAACGAGACCACCACCAAACTCCTTGCCAATGCGGCCTTTTGGGGACACAAGAATCCGGATCAACTGACCCCCGTCTATGCCGACCTTTCGCTGGTCCCGCAGTGGGTCGAGGAGACCCTGCGCTACGACACGTCCAGCCAGATCCTGGCCCGTACCGTGTCCGGGGAGCTCACCCTCTACGACACCACCCTCCCTGAGGGCGACGTCCTGCTGCTGTTGCCCGGTTCGGGCCATCGCGACGAGCGGGTCTTCGAGGCCCCCGACAACTTCCTGATCGGACGCGAAATCGGGCCCAAGCTACTGAGTTTCGGCAGTGGCGCACACTTCTGCCTCGGCGCGCATCTGGCCCGGATGGAAGCCCGGGTTGCGCTCGCCGAGTTGTTCAAGCGAATCCGCGGACATTGCTCGAGTGAACGCGGACGGCGTTGGGCTCGTCCACCTCGTATC